>JAJEAL010000115.1 GCA_022822785.1 Candidatus Poribacteria bacterium | reverse complement strand
AACCACAAGGGATTGCCCCTACAGAATTGACCATACAAACAAGAGGGCAACCACACAACCAAGAGGGCAACCACAAGGGATTGCCCCTACAGAATTGACCATACAAACAAGAGGGCAACCACGAGGGTTGCCCCTACAGAAAGCAATCAATGACATGGCGAAAAAGAAACGGGGCACAAAATCGAATGAAAACGGCGCGACGCTTGGCTTTGAAGCAAAGCTATATCAAGCAGCGGATAAACTCCGTAATAACCTTGATGCCGCTGAATATAAGCATGTGGTGTTGGGATTGATCTTCCTCAAGTATATCTCGGATGCTTTCGAGGAAAAACGCGATCAGCTGCTTACGGAATCTGCTAACCCCCACAGCGAACTCTACATTGCAGATGAAACCCTCCGTTTACAGATTACCGGGGATCGAGATGAATATCTAGCAGACAACATCTTTTTCGTCCCGGAGAAAGCCCGCTGGAGTTATCTACAAGCGAACGCCAAACAACCGGAAATTGGGACGCTGGTTGATGATGCGATGATTGCGATTGAGGGGGAAAACCCGCGTCTGAAAGGGGTGCTTCCTAAAAACTACGCGCGTCCGGGGCTTGACAAACAGCGACTCGGCGAACTGATTGACCTGATCGGCACGATCGGTTTAGGAGAGCAGGAGAATCGATCAAAGGATATATTGGGCAGGGTCTATGAATACTTCCTTTCACAATTCGCAAGTGCGGAGGGCAAAAGGGGCGGTCAATTTTACACGCCCCGCTGTGTGGTGCGGACCCTTGTTGAGATGCTCGCACCGTACAAAGGGCGGGTTTACGACCCGTGCTGCGGTTCCGGCGGTATGTTTGTTCAGAGTGAGGTTTTTGTTGAAGCGCACGGTGGACAGCGCGACGATATCGCCATTTACGGACAGGAGTCGAACCCAACCACACGACAGTTGGCACTGATGAATCTTGCGATTCGCGGCATTGAAGCGGATCTCGGACAGGAGCATGCGGACAGTTTTCACCGTGACCTGCATCCGGATATGAAAGCGGACTATATTCTCGCCAATCCGCCCTTTAACGACAGCGATTGGGGTGGAGATCGGTTGAGGCAAGATAGACGTTGGGATTACGGTGTACCGCCTGTGGGAAATGCCAACTTTGCTTGGGTACAGCATTTTATCCATCACCTCGCGCCACATGGTACGGCTGGATTTGTGTTGGCAAACGGTTCGATGAGCTCCAACACAGCCACGGAAGGCGAAATTCGCAAGAATATCATTGAAGCCGACTTGGTGGATTGCATGGTGGCGTTACCGGGACAGCTTTTCTATTCTACACAGATTCCCGTTTGCCTCTGGTTTGTCGCCCGTAACCGCCACGGATCCGGTATGAAGACAACTCCGGTGAATAGGGCAACCACAAGGGTTGCCCCTACCAATCAAAATCCGGACCGCGGCGTGGAAAACGCGCCAATCGTACCCCAGAGGGCAACCACAAGGGTTGCCCCCACAGGGAATCAGTTGCGGTTCCGGGACCGTCGTGGCGAGGTACTTTTTATAGATGCCCGCACACTCGGCGTGATGATTGATCGCGTCCACCGGGAATTAACGGAGGAGGATATAACGCGTATTGCCGATACCTATCGGGCTTGGCGCGGCGATGAGGGGGCGGGTGAATATGTCGATGTCCCCGGTTTCTGCAAAAGCATAACCTTAGAGGAGGTACGCACGCATAGCCACGTCTTGACCCCGGGGCGCTACGTTGGGGCAGCCGCTCAAGAGGAGGACAGCGAGGCGTTTGAAGACACGATGGCACGCTTGACGGAGAAACTGACCGAGCAGATGGCGGAAGCGCGGTGGTTGGATGCCGCGATTAGTGAGAATTTGGAAATGGTTGGGACTGGAGATAGTTCATGAATTTCAGCGACGAAGATATCAGACGCCAAATGCGTCTCGGTGAAGATAGCCACTGGGAATTCAAGGAGATTGAGTTCGCGGGGGATGTTCCTAGAAGTCCCCGTCGTGGCGATATAGCGGATGAGCTCGCTGCATTTGCCAATGCGGATGGCGGTGTGGTGCTGTGCGGCGTGACCGACAACGGCGATGTGCAAGGTATGTCCCGCGAGCAGATGGATGCCTTAGAACAACTCATAGTGAACGTTTGTTCCGACATGATTAATCCTCCAATCCGTCCTGTTGTCCTTCGCAGAGAGACAGAGGAAGGGGGGCCGTTCTTGCTGGTGGAAGTGCGCCAAGGTCATGCACAACATGACAGCCCCGGTGGCAGCTACCATCGGGTTGGCAGTTCAAAACGCCGGATGACGAGCGATGAGCGGCTGCGTCTGGCACAGCAGCGCGGGCAGGCACGATTCCTCTGGTTTGATAAACAGCCGGTTGAGGGAACTGGATTTGGCTCTCTAGATGAATCGCTTTGGAAACCTTTGTTGAGCACCGTAGGGGCTGCCGATCCTGAATCTGCCTTAGAAAGGATGGGGCTCTTAACGAGTGACGAAAATGGGACAACACGGGCTACGGTGGCAGGCGTTCTGTTGTGCAGTCGCTCGCCCGAAGAATGGCTTCCCAACGCTTGCATCACCGCGACCTGTTACCGAGGCAAAGATCGCACCTCCGGGCAGATAGATGCCCAAACAATTACTGGGCCGCTGAACCGACAAATTACTGAAGCGGTTGCTTTTGCTGTCCGCAACATGCGCGTCGGTGCGTACAAGAATCCTGCTAGGACCGACTTGCCGCAATATAGTGAAGCAACCCTGTTTGAAGCGATCGTGAACGCTGTAGTCCACCGCGACTACTCGATTCGTGGCAGCCGGATTCGACTCTCAATGTTCGCAGATCGCGTTGAAATAAATTCGCCCGGTGGGTTGCCAAACAACCTGACGATCGACAGCATGGATGTCCGCCAATCCACTCGAAACGAAGCACTTGCCTCTATCTTTGGACGAATACCGGTTGGGGAGATCCGGGGTTCGGGAGATCGGCAATTTTTCATGGAGCGGCGCGGGGACGGTGTACCAATCATCCTTCGTGAAACGGAAGCCTTGAGCGGGAAACTCCCGGTGTATCGGTTGATTGATGATTCGGACCTTGTTCTCACAATCCCTGCCGCTCTCACGGATGCGACACCGGCAACGGCTATCATCATGTGTCGCCATCGCGGTAACCCTGTGCCGGGAGTCGAGTTGTTGGCACTGTTTCCTGATAAGACATGGAAACAAACAACCACCGACGAAAATGGGGTGGCACAAGTCAACCTGCATTCTACGCACCTTCCCATGACGGTGTTCGCAGCTGCTACAAGCTATACTGCACACCTTGAACATGAGTGGGTGCCCACGCAGGGGGCACTTGCAATTGAAATGCAAAGTCTGCCCGAAGGTGGCGCGGTGATTTTTTCGGAGGATGCCGGCTTACTGCCGGGATTGTCGGGGCGTTTGAATCCCATACGCGACACCCGTGACCGTACCTACCTCTATGCCTCTAATATCGCCATCAACGGAGGCAAACAGCAGCCGGTTCACTTCATGCCCGGCGAGGATTTGCGTCTCACTGATGCCAACGGAAGAGAACTGGTGGCGCGTATCGTCGCAATCATCGGTAGATCTACGCTGGTGGAGTATCACCCTTATTCCAAAGGCAAAACGTAGGGGCAGTCTTGTGCCTGCCCAAATCACGAGGGCAACCACAAGGGTTGCCCCTACAGAAAGCAATCAATGACATGGCGAAAAAGAGACGCGACACACAATCGAATGAAAATGGGGAGGCAGTTGGATACGGTAATCGGTGAGAATTTGGAATTGGTTGGGATTGGAGATAACTCATGAATTTCAGCAAGGAGATAGCAAATGACGGTAAAGGAATTAGTGGAATATCTTGGAAAGTATCCTGATGATTTGCGGGTCGTTGTCAATGGCTATGAGGATGGCTTCGATGATTTATCGCCAGAGCGGATCGCCGTCATAAAGATCCAACTGGACACCCAAATCCATGATTGGGAGGGCCAACACAGCGGTTTTCATGGTTCGGAGACAGAAACAGCTGACGATGTCGAAATTGTAGGCGCTCTGGTTTTGCGTCGTCAATGAAGGAAGCACCCAAAGAGGTAGGTAGTGGAGGAATGTCCAGTGATACAGAAAGCGCCCAATCTGAAGAAATTTGCGAGAAACAGGATATGATGTTTGATTTTCCGGCTGGGTGGCAACTTCGATCTGTAGAAGACAGTATGCAAGCGATCATTGATTATCGCGGTAAAACGCCCCGTAAAACCCTATTTGGTATTCCGCTAATTACAGCGAAGATCGTCAAAGATGGTCGGATAATGACGCCAAATGAATTCATAGCTTCCGAAGATTATGAACTGTGGATGCGCCGAGGAATACCAGAGCCGGGCGATGTCGTTATGACGACAGAAGCGCCCTTAGGTGAGGTTGCACAACTTGACAGTCGTAAAATCGCTCTGGGTCAACGACTCATTACTTTGAGGGGTAAGCCTGATCTGATAGACAATACCTACCTCAAGTTTGCAATGCAATCAGCGTTTGTGCAAAACCAGTTGCAGGCGAGATCTACAGGGACAACAGTGCTAGGAATTCGGCAGAGCGAACTTAAAAAGGTTGAAATTCCACTTCCGCCTCTTGATGAACAAAGCCGCATCGCTCATGTTCTCGGCACACTTGACGAAAAAATCGAACTCAACCGACAGATGAATGAGACGCTAGAAGCAATAGCGCGGGCGATTTTTAAGTCGTGGTTTGTGGACTTTGATCCGGTGCGGGCAAAGATGGAGGGACGCATGCCCGCTGGTATGGATGCCGCAACCGCTACTCTGTTCCCCTCGGCATTCCAAGATTCGCCGTTGGGGAAGATTCCGGAGGGGTGGGAGATTACCACTGTTGGTGAAGAATTCAACCTGACAATGGGGCTATCGCCACCCGGATCAACTTACAACGAGAATGGAGACGGGCTCCCATTTTATCAGGGGCGAAAGGATTTCGGTTTTCGATATCCAACACGACGGGTCTATTGTAACGCACCGACACGGGTAGCTAAAAAAGATGATACGCTCGTAAGTGTTCGCGCTCCTGTGGGCGATATTAACATGGTTGGGGAGAAGTGCTGTATAGGTCGCGGTGTTGCAACGATACGACATAAAACGGGGAGTCGGTCCTATACCTACTACGCCATGCAGTTTTTGAGGGAAGATTTCGCTCTGTACGAAGCGGAAGGGACCGTTTTCGGAGCAATCAACAAGACAGGTTTTCAAACACTTTCTCAACTCAGACCGTCCGATGGGATCATTGAAGCATTTGAACGTTTGGTTTACCCTTTGGATCAATCTATTGAAAATAATGAAAATCAATCCCGTACCCTTTCCCAAATCCGGGACGCATTGCTGCCGAAGTTGTTGTCCGGGGAAATTCGTGTGGACGATATAGATAAGAGATTGGAGGTAAAAGATGGCGGAACATCCTAAAGTTTTCATTTCATATTCTCACGATTCGCCAGAGCATAGGCGGTGGGTATCAGAGCTTGGTGCAAAACTGCGTCACAACGGGATTGATGCGATACTCGATCAGTGGGACCTCGGGCCGGGCGATGATGTAACACAATTCATGGAACGTGGCATTATAGACTCTGACCGGGTACTGGTTATTTGCACGGACACTTTATAATGGTCCCCAATATTTGGGCCAGGAGTTAAGTAAGATTTAACGTCTAACTCACAGCCAGAAATGGAGGCCTAAAAATGTCAACCAAACGGATTCGTCATACGGCGAAATTCAAGTTTAGTATTGCTGTTGAAGCT
>JAJEAL010000141.1 GCA_022822785.1 Candidatus Poribacteria bacterium | reverse complement strand
TACGGCACACGGAGTGTGCCTACTACTATTAATGTCTACTTATTTCTATAATTCACTATAATTGATAAAAGGAGTTTTTTGATGACAAAGTACATCTTCGTAACTGGCGGTGTAATCTCTGGCATCGGAAAGGGAATAACGACGGCATCGCTCGGTCGCTTGCTCATCAATCGTGGGTTCAAGGTTATGGTCGTTAAAATCGACCCATACCTCAACTCGGATGCTGGCACGATGAACCCCTTTCAACACGGTGAGGTCTTTGTGACGCGGGACGGCGCGGAAACGGATCTTGACCTCGGCAATTACGAGCGATTTTTGGGAATTGACCTCAATCAATACTCCAACTTCACAACGGGTTCGGTCTACAACGCGGTCATTGCCAAAGAGCGGCGCGGGGATTATTTGGGCGACACCGTACAACTTATTCCGCACATCACCGATGAGATTAAGGAGCGCATTTATCAGCTAGGGCATGATAGCGATGCCGAAGTGGTCATTACAGAAATTGGCGGAACCATTGGAGATTTTGAGACACCCCCATTTGTCGAGGCTATCCGACAGATGGCAGTAGAAGTGGGACGCGAAAATACACTGTTTATTCATGTCTCATTAATTTACACCCTGCCCAACGGAGAGAGCAAAAGTAAGCCGACCCAACACAGCATCCGTACGTTACAAGAGTACGGTATTCAACCGGATCTTCTAATTTGCCGCACAAGTCAACCGATGGAAGAAGGAATACGTCAGAAGATCTCGCTCCTCTGTGGGCTTCAGGAGGAATACATCGTTGAAGGGCTTGACACCGAGCTGGTTGATGAGATTCCACTGAACTTTGAGCGACAAGGCATGGGCCGTTTGGTGATAAAGCGACTTGGGTTAGAAGAACGTCAGTCGAATGATGTTGAGTGGGCAAAGATGGTTGATAAACTAAAGCACCCCAAACACCGGGCCCAGATAGCGATTGTCGGTAAATATGTCCAAGGTTCTGATACCTATCTCAGTGTGAAGGAAGCACTCAAGCACGGTGGTATTGCCAATGACTCAGCCGTAGATGTCAAATGGATTGAAAGTGACGACCAAAACTTGGATGAGCAGTTCGAGGGAGTTGACGGAATCCTCGTTCCCGGCGGCTTTGGCTACCGCGGCATTGAAGGGATGATTGTTGCATCACGCTATGCGCGGGAGCGGCAGATTCCATATTTTGGGCTATGTCTCGGTATGCAGTGCATGGTGATTGACGTTGCGCGACACGTCGCAAAACTGAAAAACGCAAATAGCTCCGAATTTGATGAGGAAACAGCTCATCCGGTTATTGATTTGATGCTAGACCAGCGAGAAAGGAGCGACCTTGGTGGCACAATGCGGCTTGGACTCTATCCGTGTGTCCTCAGGGAAAACACAAAAAGCTATGAAGCGTATCAGCAACCAATCATCTTAGAGCGCCATCGTCACCGCTATGAGCTGAACAACGATTATCGAGAAATCCTCGAATCCGCAGGGGTATGTTTCAGCGGGGTATCGCCCGACGAGAATCTAGTCGAAATCACTGAAGTTATTGATCATCCGTGGATGGTTGGGTCGCAATTTCACCCCGAATTTCAATCCAAACCGCTTGAACCACATCCACTATTCCGTGACTTTATCCGTGCTGCCTTGCAGTACCAACAGCAGCGGGGAAACGAGGAAAAACAGGGGAAGCGAGTATGTGAGTGAGCGAAGGAAAAACGGAAAGAGCGAGTATGTGAGTGTTTTCCACGCTCACCCGCCTCCTCGCTCACTCGCTCACCCGCCTCCACAATTTGGAGGTCCGTTATGTCTAAAAACTACGCTAAGATGTACTCTCGTGCTTGGTATGGTGATGAGGAGATTACATTAACGTTCCCTGAAAATTGGGAAGTCACAGTGGTGGCTCCCAAGGACGCGCCCAAGTTATCGGACGCAGCGATCGAAGCTGCATTTGGTCAACCCATCGGCACACCACGTATTGAAGAAATGGCGCGAGGCAAAAACAACGCCGTTATCATCGTAGATGATCTTAGCAGACCCACGCCTGCGGCGGAGATCATTCCCTACCTACTCCGTGAACTGCACCAAGCGGGCATCCCCAAAAACGAAATTCGCTTTGTTGTTGGGCCCGGTTCACATCGTCCGCTCACGGATGAGGAGATAGTGAAGAAAGTGGGGGCTGATATTGCGGCGGCTTATGAAGTAACAAACCACGATTTTATGAGCGGTAATCTCCGGGCACTGGGGAACCTAAATGAAGGTATGCCAATCTATATCAACCCAGTTGTGGCAGACGCTGATTTCAAAGTTTGCTTAGGCGGAATTTACCCTCACAAATCGGTCGGATTTGGCGGTGGCGCAAAGTTGATTGTTCCTGGCGTATCAGGTTTTTCCACGATGTTCCACTTCCACAATTACTATCCGGGCCGAGGCCATGCAGCCGTTGAGCGGGAGCACGACAAAACTGATGCACGGGACATTGCAGAAGCGGCTGCCAGAGTCGTCGGCGTGGATGCTATTGTAAACCTCGTCATCAACAGCAGACGCGAAATAGCCGGCCTCTTTGTCGGTGATTTGGTGAAGGCGCACCGAGCCGGTGCACGTTTTGCCTTGGAAACCTATGGGACACAGATTCCACAGGCAGTTCGCCAAGAAACGGATGTGATCTTACTAAACTGCTATCCGATTGACTCGGATGCCATTCAAACCACCAAAACATTCTGGGCACGACGGTATTTTGATGATGTTTACACGATTGCCGTTAATCCCGCAAGTGATGGGTTCTGCTATCACGGGCTTTACGATCTGTTAGATTATCCACGTTACCTTAGGCGGAGGGCGCGGAAAATCCCGATGCCGTTACCCGCACCGAAAATCGAATCTCCAAACCAAGCGCTCGTTTGGTCGGAGAATTTCCCGGCAGATGAGTTTTACAAGGATCACCCCGGCGACCTCCTCTTTCGTGAGTGGGATACGCTTGTCAATATGCTTGCGGAGAAGTTGCCTCAGAACGCGAAAGTGGCTGCCTTTCCGTGTGCAAGCATCCAAGCGCTGAAAGAGTAGGTGGGGCAGGGTCTTTAGCGTGTTTGATACCTCACAACTCCCCCAAGATTTGTGGAGTCGAATATTGGTAGGACTTACGCACTTCAGGTTGTAGTGAACACCGTACTGTGTTTACCACGCACATAACAATGGAAATTCAATCGTAGACACAGGGTGCCTAACTTGTGATCCGATCGCAGATTGGGCAATCTGCGCCACTTTATGTCAACTGCGTAGCTCCTAATTGGATAGGTTATTATGAGCCAAGAATCAATCAGTCCGTTGCGTATGATTGTCGTGGGCAGTGGCAGAGGCAAGTCACACGCACGCAGCTTTCTGGCACGACCCGACAGGTTTGAATTGGTCGGCTTGGTCGATATTGATGAACCGCGTCTCAAAGCCGCTATTAGCGATCTCGAATTACCGGGCCATCTTGCCTACACTTCATACCCGGAGGCGTTGGAGAGGTCGGATTGTGACGGTGTCGTCATCGCCACCTGGGCGCGTACGCACGATGAACTGGTGGAGGAGGCAATCGAAGCCGGCAAGCACGTCATGGTAGAGAAGCCGTTCACGCTGGAACTAGCACCCGCGAAACGATTGACCGAGATGGCGGAGGCGCGTGGACTAAAAATCGTTGTAACGCAGCAATGGCGATACCTGCCCGGACAGCGCACGGTGCGACGTTTGATGACCGAGGAGGCTTATGGCGAGCCACAGACCGGGCACATGTTCACCTACAAAGCCCGTGGCGCTGAGTATCCCGACTCCGAACACTCACAACTCTGGCAGATGACCGTCCACGAGATTGATTCACTGATTGCGATGGTGAACCGACGTGTGGTAGAGGTATTTGGTCATTCTTATCGACCGCCAGCAACCACATGGAATCGCGAATCCACCGCCACCGCCGAAATTACCTTCGATAATGGGGCCCGTTTCGTGATCGTCTCTACCTCCGATGCCCGTGTAAACAGCTCCGAATTCCGCGCTGAGTGTGAACGCGGCGCAATCGTCTTGCAAGGTCCACGAGGTTTCGGTGGTCAGGAGATTTTACTCATCGGGACCGACCGGGAAACCGGATTGAGCGAAGCACAGATTGATCCCGACTTCACCGGCTCACGTCAGCTTGACCAACACGTTGCTTCCACGTTTGCCGACTGGGTAAACGGCGGACCCGAGCCGGAGACCAGTGGTCGCAACAACCTACCGGTCCTCGCTACTTTGAACGCCGTCATCGAGTCAGGAGAATCCGGCCGGGCGGTGCGGGTGGAGGTTTAGGAACTTTTGACGTACTTCGTAGGCAACGCAAATCTGCGTTCCCTACACAAGGAGAAATTGATGAAGGTTACAGGGTCACACCTTATCGTCCAAGCGTTGCGGGCGGAAGGGATAGACCAGATCTTTACCCTAGCAGGCGATCACACCCTACATTTGATGGATGTTATGGCGGCGGCGGAGTTCAAATTCATTGATACCCGTCACGAACAGGCTGCGGTGTACATGACAAATGCGTGGGGCGGACGGGGACGGCCTCCACCCCATTACACGCGATGTCCGTCCACAAGCATCTGCGTAAAAAGGGTGCAGGAGAAGGTAATTAGCCAATTTTGATAGTTGATTAGGGCGAAGCAGCGCATCGGGCATGTGTGAGCCGAACGCTCTCCGATATTTTCCGCCTGTGTTCTGCGGACAACGGTTTGCCTCGTTTTGCGTTGCTAAGTGATTTCAGATTAATTTCTGGACAATGGAGTTTGACGATAGTATCCTTCTTTTTACCGTTTTCGCATAAAGAGGAGGGATATGATGAAACGCCCCAAACAAGTTCACCTATATGCCAACGGGACAAACACATTTGTCCAATGTCCAATTACTTACCTGAAATCACTTAGGTTTCTGTTTGTGCGCTGCGGACAGCGGTTTGCCGCGTCGGGCCTCCGCGACCTTTCGCTTGTGCTCAGTTGACTTTGACGCGGTACTACCTCCGGCGGTCAGATTATAGCCGCCCGGCGATTGAGATTGGAACAGGCGGATATAGATTTGTTCATACGCGTCCAACATCTGGTGGTCGGCACCCGGTATTTCGATAACGAACAAATCGAACGCCTCGGGTCCATGTTTTTGGATGGCATTGTGAATGAGAGGGCAGTTTGGGCTACCTCCGCGGAAGTGGCTGCGAGCCCGTCCCGGCAGTCGTACATCTCGTCCAACGTAACATTTCCTTGATTTCTTATGACGGATAATGTAAATTCCTTTGTCAGTCGTTGATTTGGTCATAGATTGCCTCCAATGTCTGGGGAATAGGCTACCACTAACAGGTACAACTCTTCGAAAAAAGTGTAGCAACCGAGTTGCTGCCCTCGCGCTACGACAAGGTGGCGGAAGCACTCGGTGCCCACAGCGAATATGTCGAAGAACCACATCAACTACCCGGCGCGCTAGAGCGTGTTCTCGCCTCAAACAAACCCGCGTTAGTCAACGTGCGGATTCAGGCTAACCCCAGTCCATTGACAGAATACATCATTGAGCGGAAAAGTGCCTTCACCGGAAGTTAGGTGCATGTGTGTGGGATTTAAGACCACATACAAAGTTTGCTTCGTCGTGGCTATTTTATGAACACTCCCGCTCATTTACTGAACACTAGGGTGGACAATATTGCTGTGAAAGCCAATAGATGCGTTATTAGGTGATTGGCACAGGATTTGCCCATTACCTGACATCCCCTGCTCAATCCACAAGGAGGTGTGTCATGCAACGCGTCGTTTTTCTCTTACTACTGTTTCTACTTTTCACTGTGATAGTGGGTCAAGTAACCGCCCTAAATGGTAAAATTGTCTTTGAAACCTACCACCATAGAAACGATGAGGTTTATGTGATGGATACCAACGGGGGCAACCTGCGTAACCTCACCCAACATCCGGCTCGTGACTATCGTCCCGACTGGTCACCAGATGGGAGGCAAATTGTCTTTATAAGTAACCGCCGGGGAAACGATGATATTTATGTGATGGAGGCTTCAGGCGACAATGTTAGTAACCTGACCAACCATGACGCTGGCGACTGGCAACCGGATTGGTCTCCCGACGGGGAGCAGATTGTCTTTCTCAGTAATCGCGATGGTGGTATCAATACTTACGTCATGGATGCCGATGGTCAGAATGTCCGTCGGTTGACCGATTATCCGCCCGAGGGCGAATTTGCCGATGGACCGGCGTGGTCTCCGGATGGGGAGCACATCGCCTTTGAATGGGTACAAGCTCTTGGGAGTGGGATTTATGTGATGAACTCCAATGGAAGAGATATTCACCCCGTCAGTCCACCGGAGGAGGATATACGAAAGGGCCATGCCCAATGGTCTCCCGATGGGGAACAGATTGTGTATTTCGCTTGGAAAAACCATAGTGCCAAGTTTTCAAATATGATGCTTGCCACAAGAGTGAGAGGTAACATTTGGGAGAGCAAGCGGGTGCCGCTGCCGAAGGAGCTTGCGTTGAACACAGTTTGTTGGTCTCCCGATGGGGAGCATCTCCTCTTTGGCGCGGGTGATAAAGAGCCTCCACGTATTCCTTTTAATATTTATCGTTACACCTTTCGGACTCGGGAGGTTGTTCAGTTGACCGATCTTGAAGGATGGGACACTATCGCCCCCGATTGGTCCGCTCATGCTCTGTCGGTTTCGCTGGAGGGAAATATCGCAACATATTGGGAGCAAATTAAGACCGAGGGGAAGTAATAGATTTAGGGTGTTTTCTATCGGTATCCATTAATCTTGAATGAGGGGCAGCTGTCCACCAGATAGGAACAGAGTTTTTGGTAGGCAGCATTCCCCTACAATCAACTTTTTAGTGAAAGAATTTCTTGATACGCCTACGCCGTCGCGTAATACTCCTCCCAATCCACACCAGCGCGTCCGTTCAGATCCCACTCAACCTGTCCATCAATCAAAGTCAACTCACACTCTAGCTTCTGATTTCCCACAAAGAGTGCCCGTCTGACATCAAGAAAACCGAATTCACCTTCATTTAATTTTAGCACAGCAACATCCGCCACCGCACCAACACTTAAATGACCGTATGCCGGGCGATTAATCATCTGTGCTGGGGTAATCGTTGACATCTTGATGACATCGAACAGAGAAACACCTATATTCAGAATCTTTGACATTGTTGTTGCCATGTCTTTCATTCCAGCGTTCATGCTGCCGGTGTGGAGGTCTGTCGAAATCGAATCCGGTATCCAGCCCTGTTCGACAGCAGGTATGGCTTGATTCCATACAAAACTCCCAGCCCCGTGTCCTACGTCAAATTTGACGCCGCGATCGCGAGCTTCAGCGAAATAAGGCTGTAACTTCCCTTTCTCATCAAACATCGGTATCGGCGCTTGGTACATGTGAGTGCTGATGTCGCCGGGGCCTATATGCTCAAGTATCATCTCCGGATAGGGGCGCTCCGGGCGAAATGCACCAAAATCGATCATAGCTAGTAAGTTCGTCAATCTCGCAGCTTCCACAGCACGGTCAACGCCTAGCCACTCAGGACCCGCGTAGTGCGCGGTCTTAATCCCCACAACAATATCGGGATAGCGTTCAGCGACTTTCGCCGTTGCTTCGGGTTCCATATCCGGTATATTCTGCTCGATGGCGCCGCCACCCATGCCGTGTCCCACAATGTTGAGCAGCGCAAACACACGGGTCTTTGACCGGTCAATGACCCTGTCCTTGAAATCGGGGAAGTTTCGCCAGCCTGAGCTCCCGACATCAAGAACCGTGGTCACACCTGTACGAAAATTGTATCCATCGGGATACAGGGAATTGTCCCCACAGTAGGCGTTCCGCTGACCGGTGCCGGCGTAGGCGTGGACATGTATATCCAGTAAACCGGGCGTGACATAGAGTCCATCCACATTGATAACTTTTTCCGCCTCCGCGTCCGGAATGTTCTCCGCCACGCGAGCAATCTTCCCATCCGCAATCCCAACATCCATCGCCTGATCGATGTTGTTCTTAGGATCAATGACATGACCGCCTTTGAGTAACAGATCGAAACTATTTTGCGTTGTTTCGGACATTAGATTCCTCCATTGTTAAATGTCGATTTTTTGGGATTCTATATAATAGTTCAATGCGATTTCAATCTAAATCTATAACTATCCCTCATCGGTAGCAGTAGCCTCCTCCGATGGGCTAAAAATCCCCTTTTCTACCAAGTACTGAAGTAAATCCGGGAGATCGTTTTTGGGGACTTCCTTTATGGTTATATCCCCAATTTTCGTCGGCAGTATAAATCGTAAAGTGTCCCCCCGCCGCTTTTTGTCATGTAACATCGGTTGAAGCAGTGGATCTATCGAAACGCCTAGTGCCTCGATCGGCAAGCCAATTCTGGATAATAACTTTAATTGTCTCTCAGCATCTGCGAGCGGGAGAATTTCCGTTTTGACTGCAAGATACGAAGCAGCGACCATGCCCACAGAAACCGCTTCGCCATGCAAATATCTGTGATAGAGTGATTCCAAGGCATGTCCAATCGTGTGACCATAGTTTAGAATCGCCCGGCGATCCGTCCGTTCTTCCGGATCCGCCTCCACAACCGCAATTTTGTGTGTACAACACCTTCTGACAATCTTTTCTAAAACATCGGGATCTTTTGCGATTATGTTTTCTACGTTAGTCTCTAAATAATAAAATAACTCACTGTCCATAATCACTGCATACTTAACCACCTCGGCAAGACCTGCTCTTAACTCTCGCACATTGAGTGTTTGAAGAAAACTAGCATCAATGCAAATCATTTTTGGATGATAAAATCCGCCGACTATATTTTTAACCCTAGCTAGATTAATAGCAACCTTCCCGCCAAGACTACTATCCGCTTGAGCGATGAGTGTCGTGGGAATGTGAACCAACGAAAGTCCACGCAAAAACGTACTCGCAGCAAACCCCGCCAGATCGCCGATGACGCCGCCACCCATCGCGATAATCACGGATTGTCTGTCCAACTGATGTTCCGCAAAAAAATCGTACAACATCCCCAGCCCCCAATAGGACTTTGTTCTTTCCCCTTCTGGGATCGCTTCGACGATCAGATCTACTCCTATATCTGCGAGGTTCTCAGAGATCTGGGCGATTCTAACGGCATGAACTTCTTCAATGGTTTGATTGGTCACCAATAACGCCTGAGAGCAACGCGGCAGATGTTCCTGAAAGAAAGTCCCAAATTCAGGAATGATATCGGTGCCAATATAGATAGGATACCTGACTTTCTCATCTATTGTCGTCCAGATAGGTTCGGTTCTATTTTTCGTTGAGTTCATAATCTCCGACCATACACTATTGAGAGTTTACGACAAATGGATGTTTCCAAGAGGATTTCCCTTGAATACCGTCATAAATATTATAAGCATTCCTATGCCGTGGCCCTGAACGGCTTTGAAACAGCGTCGAGTGTCTCTCGCACCGAGTCGTCAAGTGTCCAGCCAACCGCACCTATGTTATCGTTCAAATGCTCGATTGTGTCTCCACCGGTAATCGCGACTGTAATTTCTGGGTGGGATAGTACCCAAGCGAGCGCTAATTGCGCGGGGGTTATCCCCAATTCTCCCGCAAGTTTAATCACGGTCGATATTACCTCACTCGCGGCACCCTGTACAGCCGATGGAAATTGATCCCGCATCCGGGTCCCCCAGAGCGTGCCTTCCGGGGCAGGACGGTCTGGCGAATAAACGCCGCTTAAAAGTCCCACAGCCAGCGGACTGTAGACCATGACCCCCAACCCTTGATCCCGTACAAGCGCAAACATTTCATCTTCAAGCTGCCGGGTCAGCAGATTGTATTGGTTCTGGACGCACATAAACGGCGTTGCATTGTATCGATCCGCAATCCACAAGCCCTTACAGACCTGCCATGCTGCATAGTTACAACAGCCGACGTAGCGGACCTTGCCCGATCTAACAAGGTCATCCAATGCACGAATCGTCTCCTCAAGTGGTGTCGATTCATCGAATGTATGGACAAGGTAGACATCAATGTGGTCTGTATCCAAGCGGGTCAGCGAATTCTCGACTTCGCGCATAATGTGATATCTAGACAATCCCTCGTCGTTTGGTCCGGCGCCCATCGGGCTAGCAACCTTCGAGGTAATTACAACATCGTCACGCTTACCTTTCAGCGCTTTCCCCAGAATAACTTCTGAGCGACCGATATTAGCGCGATCATCCATTGTTCCGTATACGTTGGCGCAGTCAATCAGGTTAATTCCCTGATCAATCGTGTGTTCGATCACCCGCTGTGCCGCGGTTTCATCGCCCTGTCCTCTGAACCCTAAGCCAAGTGCCAATCGACTCACCTGAACGCCAGCTTGCCCGAAGTTCACATATTCCATGACTTTTTTCGCCTTTCTATCCGAATTACTCCGCGCTTCGTAATACCTCTAATTTCTGCTGGACAGCTTCAAATAACAGCGGCGCTGCGTTACCGCAGGACAGCACGCGGAACCCACGCTTTACCGCTTCAATCCCATCTTCTATACCCCGGGTGGGATAGCCGACAGCGATACCCTTTTGCGCTGCAGCCGCGAGCACCTTCTCAGACGCTTCAGCGACCTTTTCATGCAGCGGCTGACCCGGTACACCCAGCGAAGCCGCCAAATCGCTTGTCCCTACATTCAGGACATCAATGCCTTTGACCTCCACAATTTCGTCGATATTGTCAATTGCTTCCGCATCCTCAATCATCAATGAAACCGAGACCTCATTGTTGATATTGGCATAATAATCTGCGGACGACACCGCCCCAAACTTGATGCCTCGACTTGGTCCCACACCGCGTTTGCCCTGCGGCGGATAGTACGCACCGTCCACCACATGTTGCGCCTCCGCTGCGTTGCGGATGTGCGGGACAAGCACCCCCATTGCGCCGAGATCGAGCGCACGCATAATCCTCGCTTCATCGTTCTCGTGAACGCGAACAATCGGTGTGGTATCCGCAGCGTAAGCAGCAAGCACCATCCGCTCTATCTCCGTCCAGCCCATGGAGCCGTGCTCTGCATCAATCAGGACGTAATCAACACCGGCATATCCCATCACCTCAACAAGCCCCGGTTCAGGAAGGCGCACACCACCGCTTAGCACCAATCCGCCGGCCGCTAATTTCTGCTTCAACTTATTCGTTCTAATACTCATGATTAGATTCCTTTTGTGTAGTACGTGATAAACTGCTTAATATGAGCTCACGATATGGACTATGGAAGACGTTCCTCTTTCAACCGCTGAACTTCAGCCTCTGTCTCCTCACTACGTACCGGCGTTGGTCCCCAATGGTCGATAGTGCTCACACCCGGCTCGTCGCTCACCGTCACAATCGCATCCGATCTATCTCGGACGTCGGGCTTCAACCGTGTGCCAATCCCCGGTCGTTGCGGCGCATAGAGGAAGCCATCACGGATGTCAAGGTTCGGGTCAACAAACTCGTTATACCAACCTTTGTAGAAAGCGGGCACATGCTCCTGTATCATAGCGTTTGCAGAACTCATGCAGATATGAGAACAGGCAAAGATGTTCACGGGTCCTGTGGCGTCGTGCGGCGCAAATGGCACCTGACGCGCCGACGCAAGAATGGCAACCTTGTGTGTTTCTGAAACGCCGCCGGTCCAGATTAAATCCGGCATAACGATACGGGCGGAGCCGTTCTCAATGAACAACCGAAGCTGCCACCGGCTGAGGAGGCGTTCGGAAATACAAACCGGCGTTTTCGTGGATTCTTGGAGCCGTAGGAGGGCTTCCGGGTTGAGCAGCGGCATCAGATCTTCCTGCCACATCATGTCATACGGCTCCATCGCCTGTGCGATCCGAATCGCTACGGGCAGTGCCCACTTGCCGTGACCGTCGTTGGCAATCTGCATCTCCATGCCAACCGTATCTCGGATCTCGCGGATTGGTTTGAGCGCCCGGTCAAGGTCTTTTGGCGAAAGGAACTGACCGTCGCTCGCAATCGCTAGTGGGATGGTAGGTCCGCCCTTAATTGCGGTGATGCCCTCATCAAGCAGCTGTTTTGCCGTTTCGCCCGCGCCTTCATAGGGCATCGCGGTGGCGTACACACGGATGCGTTTGCGAACTGCACCGCCGAGGAGTTCATAGACCGGCAAGTCAACCGCCTGACCTTTTATATCCCAGAGGGCGATGTCGAGTGCTGAAATCGCCCGCATCTCCGCGCCGCCGTACCCGGCATGGTCAGACAGGCGGAACATCGCCTCCCAATGACGCTCAATCTCGAATGGGTCACGGCCAATGAGGAGAGGACCGAAAAAGTCGTGAATCGCCGCTTGAACGACCGATGGGGCGTAGAAGGTCTCCCCCAAACCGACGATACCGGAATCGGTGTGAATATGGACCCAGACGTTGTGCGGCTGGGCTTTGACACGGATAGTTTCGATCTGTGTAATCTTCATTTGTTTCTCCTTGACGAGTTTTTTTCTTTAGATTGCGGGGTAGGTCAATCTTTGGCTGCGTGATATTTCCTGGTGAAAGGTACGCACTTCAGATCTAAATTTTTCCAGTAGTATTGGTACTTCTCTGATTTCCAGTCCTTATAAATTTCGTCCCATGACATGCGATTGAAGTGCGGTAGGAGCGAGCCCTCAGTGATTGGCTGAGATTGACCCTGATACCGATAATCGACGGACAGACGCAGGCGGTCTTTCGTCTGATTGGGAAGTGCCTTATGGACGGTGAGACTTTGGAAAAGCAGAAAGTCGCCAATTCGATAGTCCGCCGAGACCCATGTGAGGTCCAAGTGATCGGTTCCCACCCCTAACCCACCAGCACCATCAGCCCGCTTTGTGGGTAGAACGCTAAACTTGTGAGACCCCGAAAGCACCACCAAGCCGCCGAAATATTGTGGACAATCGCCCAAAGGCATCCAAGCGGTATAGGTCTCCTCCGTGCCTTGAATGTGAATATAATCTTGGTGGGCAGGTGTCGTATACCTTACATTTTCGGGAAACATAATTCGCCCGATATTGCGTGGATGGGGAAGTGTCGGTTCGCCAAACAGTTTGTCGCAGACATCAAGGATTGATGGATAGTGAGCAAAGGCGTGGAAAGATTCCAAACTTTGAAAATCGTCGAGGATGGGCCAATATTCTTCCTGACCTTCCCGGAACGGTCCTCCGTTTCGGATGCCGTCCATCAAATCTGTTCCCGCTTTGATCCAGCCATGCCTGTCGCAAATTTCGAGAAAATCTCTGCGGAGCTGGAGAACCGTGTCGGTGTCAATCAGGTTACGAAAAAAAAGATACCCATCTCGTTTCGCGCGGTCCCGTAGCATATCGGGTTGATCTAGCACGTCATTCGATTCAACAAAGGGTTTGATCTCAGTTGGCATAGGTTGCCTCGTTGATTGGAGTTATTATGAATTGCGTAAAACGCACATATTATACAGCCTAGCCAAAAACCTGTCAATCGTAAGTCGTAGAGATAGCAGGTCCGTTTAGTTTTCCGCTTTTTGACCGATTTTGGCGGGTAGACAGCAAATTACCCCTCACACCGTAGGCGGGGCGTCCCTGGTCACGGGATCCTCTCGTGCCGTTCCGCCTATCCCGATTCATCGGGGATCCATCCCTGGTCACGAGAATCGGACGGAGATCCTCTCGAACCTGCCCCGTCCGAAGAATTAAATGACCCTACGCTCTCTATATTGGAGCATTGACATTTCCCACCAAATATGATACATTTGACACATATTAGCGGTCGAAACAATCGCCTTTCTTTAGAAGAGGGGAGGTAGTATGTACGTTGCGCTGACAGGAGCCACAGGGTTTGTCGGCTCTTATACGGTCAGATCGCTTGTCGGGGCAGGACACCGTATCCGTGTGCTTGTACGACCGACAAGAGATACCTCTTGGCTTGAGGAGTTGGGGATCGAGATATGCAGGGGAGAAATGACCGATGAGGAGGCACTATACGCATTAGTTGAAGGAGCAGATGCCGTCATCCATACCGCGTATGATTCCACAGCAGAGAGTGAACAACTTAACTACCTTCGCTCTAATATCTTCGGATCACTGACGCTGCTTGAGTTTTCTCGTCGTGCCACTGTCCGTCAGTTCATCTGCACGACAAGCACCTATCTCCTCCGTTCCGATATTTATGCACCGGCGGACGTATGTCAGACGCCCATTGCAGAGGATTCACCGCTGGTATCTCCTCAAAACAGCTATGTCATGCACAACACCGTCTTAGAATCGGCGTGTCGGACGTACTATGCACAGTTCGGCATGAACACAACCGCGTTCCGTTGTGCATGGATATATGGTATTCATCCGAATCTGAAGAAAACCGTCTGGCGTGACATCTTTGAAACAGTCCAAACGGATACAAGGTACGAAAGCACATTCGGATGCGATGTTGTCGCTGCCGATGATGTTGCAAAAGCACTGGCAGCAGCAGTGGATAACCCCGCGGCATTCGGTCAAGTCTTCAACCTGTGCGACATGTTTGTGTATAACCAAGAATTGGCGCAGTTGGCACGCGAGGTGACCGATGGTAAAGCAGCAATTGTTCAATCCAAACTCCCAAAACCCGCAGCGATAAGCTCCGAGGGGCTAAAAAAGTTGGGTGTAGATGTGCATCAGGGGATGGCTGGTATCCGTGCTTATTTTGAAGATCTACACGCATTGATTTAGCTTCTATCCAACACAGTATGCGATTAAAATGGCTACGCCGTTAAGAAACAACACAATCACCGCTATCAACGGTTTCAAAGTCGGTCATGCAACAGATGAAAAGGCGCGCACGGGCTGTACGGTAATTCTTTGTGAGCCTGGAGCCGTTGCCGGTGTTGATGTCCGAGGATCCGCGCCCGGCACCAGAGAGACCGATGCGATTCGTCCGGGAGGATTGGTGGAGAAAGCCCATGCAGTTTTACTCACGGGTGGCAGCGGGTTTGGATTGGACGCAGCGGGTGGAGTGGTACAATTTCTTGAGGAGCGTGGCGTCGGATTCCCGGCAGGACCAGTCCGTGTCCCCATTGTGCCGAGCGCTGTTATCTTCGACCTAGGTGTTGGAGACCCAAAGGTGCGTCCAGACCGGGAGATGGGCTATCGCGCCTGCGTGAACGCCACCAATGCTCAAGTCCCGATGGGCCAGATCGGTGCTGGAACAGGCGCAACCGTTGGCAAAGGACCAGGACTCCAGCCATCAAACGGGGGCGTCGGATCGGCGTGCCGAGTGCTGAAATCGGGACTGATGGTCGGCGCGATTGTCATCGTCAATGCAGTCGGAAACATTGTTGACCCAACGACAGGAAAGATTATCGCAGGTGCAAAAGACCCGGAGCTGGGGGAATTTGTGAATATTACAGAGAGATTATCTGAACCGAGGAAGAATGACCAATTTCAAGTGCCCAATACAAATACAACCATCGGTGTCGTTGCTACTAACGCCGCCCTTTCTCCGACAGAAATTACGAAAGTTGCACAGATGGCGCACGACGGCTTGGCGCGGACGATTCGTCCAGTGCATACTATGTTTGATGGCGACACAATTTTCGCGCTTTCAATGGGGACGCACGGTGCGCCGGTCAATACCGTTGGCATTATCGCAGCGGAGGTCATGGCAGAGGCAGTCTGTCGTGCTGTGAAACATTGAATACACGATCGCTAAGCCTCGGATTCATATTGCTGTCCTGTGGCGAGCGGTTCGCGCAGAAGGCGTGATTTCAGCTGCCTAACAGTTTGGCGGATAGTGCCGCTAACGCCCTGCAACTCCTGCAAAATCTCAATCTGTTCCGCTTGCCGCTCAACCTGTTGGCTCAAGTGCATAATAATTGTCTGAGCGCGTTTACTAGATTCTTCAGAAGCAGTCTGCATCTGTTCAATCATAGTGTCAGATCGCTTAATTTCCGATTCTATGCGTTTTTCGAGCTGCTCAATTTGGGTCTGAAGATACCGGTTTTCGGCCGTCAATTTTTTAATCAGTACCGCTTTTTCGCGCATCTGCACCTTCAAATGAGCAAGTTCGTTATTCCTTAATGGCAACTGATGCGCCAAATCACTTCGTTTTGATATTGGTGTGATTTGTAGGGTTTCTGTCGGTTTAAGTGATGTGTTAGCCATTGTCATCATTTACTCCTCTTTCACAGTTCTTATTTTTTACGCTGTTGTTTCACCCGATATTTATTATCGTGCATTCGATGATAACGTGTTTGTCGAAGAATCTGTTTCAATTCCTGACAAGCAAAAGGAAACAATATGACCTCAAATCTTACTCCGAAAGATCTCATTCTTTCCCCCGATGACCTCTCGCCGGAAGTAGTTAATCAAATCCTTCGACCGTATGGGTTCCAAGATGTTCAAGGTGTAAATCGCCGCCTCGACAACTTAGCAGACATACCCCCATATCGTGAAGCGTTTGCCGAAATTGTCAGCCATTTGTTGAGCGCATCCGCGGATTCACCAGACGCCGATGCGGCCCTGAACAATTTTGAACGTTTCGTCAACGCAACATTTGATCGGCTTTGGCTCTATCGCCTGCTTCATGATGCGCCCTTCCTTCTGAGAATACTGTCAACCTGCTTTGGTTCCAGTACCTATTTCTCAGATATTTTAGTGCGGAATCCTGAATACTTTTATGAGCTCATTGATGCTGAAGTGATGAACGACCCGAAAGACCGTGAGACGATGTATCGTGAACTGTCTCAAGCGGTACGTCCATTTGATTTGGCAGAACAGAAGTTGAACGCAATTCGCGGCTATAAGCGGAAGGAGAGTTTACGACTAGGACTGCGTGATCTGCTAGGCGATGCCGATCTTGAAACAACAACACGGGAGTTGACAAACCTCGCGGAGGCAGCACTACAAGTCTGCTATGAAATCGGTAAGGCTGAACTGATCCCCAAAATGGGCACGCCGTGGGGAGAACTCCCCAACGGCGAAAAGGTCCCGAGTACACTCACTGTGATAGCAATGGGTAAGTTTGGGGGATATGAGCTCAACTTCAGCTCGGATATCGATGTGATGTTTGTTTACTCACACGATGGGGTAACAGATCAAGGCATTGAGAACGGGGAATATTTTGCCAAACTCTGCGAATTTATCATCAACGGGATGAGCAAAGTCACTAAGGCGGGCTATGTCTTCCGCGTTGATATCCGTCTGCGCCCTGAAAGCCGGGCGGGCATGATTGCCCGTTCCATCGACAGTTACGAAGCGTATTACGAAGGCTGGGGTGAGACCTGGGAACGGCAAGCGTTAATTAAAGCCCGTGCGGTTGCCGGGGATCTTAAGCTGGGAGAGCGGTTTATTCGTACTATCCAGCCCTTTGTCTATCGCCGATACCTTGATGAATCCTCCATTACGGAGATAAAACTCGAGGTTCGCCAGACGAAAGCGCGGATTGAAAGTCAACTCCGGGAACAGGGCGATGACGTGATGACACATGTTAAACTCGGTATCGGCGGCATTCGTGATATCGAGTTTACCATCCAATGCCTCCAACTCATTCACGGGGGGCCCACCCCAGCGTTGCGGAATTATAACTCACTGCAAACTATTGATCTGCTCTACCGCCATGGGGTGCTTGATCAGATGGATCGGGATATCTTCATTGATGCCTACCGTTTCCTGCGGACCGTTGAGCATCGTATCCAGATGTTAGCTGATTTGCAGCGCTATTCTCTGCCGGCAAAGGAACCGGAACTGATCAAACTCGCCAAACGGATTGGGTATCAGGATAGCGAGGCCGCTTCTGCTTTAGAAGCATTTGAGATGGACTACACGCTACATACAGATGCAGTTCGGTCAATTTTTAGCAAGGTTTTAACATCGCCGGTTTCAGATGGCGAAGTGGATATAGAAGCCGTGCTCATCGCCACGAAACCACGGATAATAGACAATCTCTTGGGGCCTGTTGGATTTGCTAATGTGCCAGAAGCCCATCAGCGATTGAAGCGAATGGCAGAAGGCTCCGATGGTGTACGGTTTTCACCGCATGTCCGCCGATTGTTTGTCGATCTCGCGCCGACACTGCTGCGTCTATTGGGTCAATCTCCTGACCCTGACATGGCACTTCATTACATCGAAACCTTCGCAAGTAAGGTAGGGGCGCGTAGCTCGTACTACGCCCTATTCAATGAACACCCCTCCGCCCTTGAGTTATTAACCCGGCTATGTGGAACCAGTCGTTTCTTAGCTGAGTTGCTCACCGGGCATCCAGAATCCTTCGATGTGTTGACTGCCCCGGCGGTGATGGACCAGCCCAAGACAGCAGCCGAAATCTATAGGGAGGCACTTCAGGAAATTACAGATAGAACACCGGATCAGGTGTTTCAGGCATTAAGGCGGTATAAAAACAGCGAAGTCCTGCGAATCGGTATGCGGAACATTCTGGGACAGGCAAATCTGTGGGCTACAACGACTGAACTCTCCGATCTCGCGGAGGGGACCTTGCAGGCAATGTATTCCCACATCAATGCGGAATTGCAAAACGAGTACGGGAAGCCGTTGGAGAAGCAGGGAAATCAAAGGGAGCTTTCTTCCATAAACAAAAAGACGGATGTAGATTTGCCTGTGGCGCGTTTTGCCGTAATCGGTATGGGGAAATTCGGAGGCCGGGAACTCAATTTCAGCGCGGATCTCGATCTGATGCTTGTCTACTCCGCTGAAGGCGAAACAACACAAGGCATATCCAACACCGATTATTTTAGCAGACTCGGATTGGAACTAGTCAATCGACTGAAGGGAAATACGGGGGGCGGCGAAATCTATGAACTCGACCTGCGGCTCCGTCCATTCGGATCAGCTGGGGCGATTGCGTTGTCTCTGGACGGCTACCAAAATTACTACAACAAAGACGCGGAGACTTGGGAGCGTCAGGCACTGATCCGGGCCCGCCCCGTTGCTGGCGATATCGAGTTAGGTCAAGAGTTTATTAAACAAGCACATGCCTTTGCCTACGGTCAACCACTGACCGCTGAACAAATCGCGCATATTGTCCACAATCGGCGGCGCAAAGAAGCACAAACGACGCGCCGAGCCTTTACCTCAGCTACCGCACGCCGCCGGAGACGCAGAAGAAAACAGCAGATCGATGTTAAGTCTGGATACGGGGGACTCATCGATATCGAATTTGTAGCTCAGACGCTTCAGTTAATGCACGGTATGACGCATCCACAGGTGCGGGTACGGAACACCGTTGAGGCGATTCACCGGCTGCATGAAGTTGCAGCGTTAACCCGGGACCAGCGGGAGCAGCTCCTCCTCGCATACGAATTTCTGAGGAATGTGGAAAATAGCTTGCGAATCGTTCATGACCGACCGTTGGACGCGCTGCCAGATACAGACATCGCGTTGGAACAGCTCGCTAAACGACTCGGCTACGAAGATGGGACACAGCGGTTTTTGAAGGACTACCATTGGTGCACAGAAACCACGCGGACACTATTTAACCAGTTGTTGGACGTGTAGAAATTTGACTCAACGGCGATCTCTCAAAATAATCCACGTACCGTCCCTCCATCCACAGACATCACCTGCCCGGTAATGTTTCCAGCCTGTTCGCTGCATAGGAAGGCGACAAGTGCAGCCAATTCCTCCGCCTCACCCATCCGACCGATAACGGAAGCTTGAGCCGTTTCTGATTCAACCTCTGCATAGGTTTTCTTCTCTGCTGCCGCTGTCTGTCGTATCAACTCTTCACCGAGGGGCGTCCGAAACGGTCCGGGACAAACCGTATTGACCAAAATCCCCGCATGACCCAGCTCGTTGGCGAGCGACTTGCTCAACGCTGCTACCCCTGCCCGAAAAATGCTGGAGATGAGGTAAGGCGTGCCGGGTTCTCTGACAGCAATACTGGTGATATGCACGATGCGTCCCCAATTCGCCTGCTCCATGTGAGGGATGACGGTGCGACAGAGCCGAATAACGGGGAGCAAAACACCTTCGTAGCCACGCTGCCAATCTGCCTCTGTTAAATCTGCGAATGCACCCATCTGTGGGTGCCCAACGTTGGTAACAAGAATATCAACGGTGCCAAATTCTGCTACACTCTTTTCTACTAACCGCTCAATATCTTCCTCCCTTGTGAGATCACAAGGGATGGGCAGTACGCGTGAGTCCTTTTCCGCCCGCATTGCTGCCGCTGCTTCGTTAAGTCCTTGTTCGTTGCGGGCGCAGATAGCCACGCTTGCACCTTCGCGTGCCAACGTTGTTGCACATGCTCGTCCTAAACCCTTGCTCGCTGCACAGACGATAGCGACTTTCTGACTCAATCCTAAGTCCATTGATGTGTCCTCCTCATCTATCCTTTTGAGCTTGAGTATAACGCACAACGCTGGATGAATCAAGATCCAAAAATATTAGGGGATGATTGATCAATTCCCAGAAACATGGTACGATTGACGAACTATGGTGAATGCTAAAGATAAATAGACACTTTCGCCCCCCGGTAGGTGCGGTTGAAAACCGCACCATAGGTGTCAATTTAGTAGAAATATAAGAGTATTCTTGTGAGAAAAATGCCATGAAATGGAAATACCTCTTGTATAATGTAGAAAGGATTTTAGTGGTTAATTCTACAAAAAAAGAGGTATTTCCAAT
>JAJEAL010000030.1 GCA_022822785.1 Candidatus Poribacteria bacterium | reverse complement strand
AACACAATGGGTATTCAACACGGACTCGGCTAGCGGCAGGTCGATACCCGTTGAAAAGGTGTGTCAGGAATTAGGCATTGATTGGTATCGACCCCCTAAATTGACACGCGGGTTGATGGTACAGTATCTGTCTGCCTTCATCGAGAGGCGGTTATTTTCGCAGACAAACCACAATGATACGTACTCCCACGATATTCAACAAACACTTGATAACGCTGCTTGAACCAAAAGCAAATTGTACTAACTTTAGTAAGTTTTAGGGAAGCGCATCAACTTTTTTCGCCAATTCAAAATCCAGCGCGCTAATCCCTCCGGCGTCGTGGGTTGCGAGGTCAACAGTCACGCGATTATAGACGTTAAACCATTCCGGGTGATGATTCATTGATTCTGCAATCAGGGCAACGCGCGCCATAAAGCCGAAGGCTTCCACAAACGAGTCGAACTGAAACTCTTTGTGCAGCTTTCCATTTTCGACTGTCCACCCCGATAGTCCTTCAAGTTGGGCGCTAATTTCTGCATCGGTTAGCTTTGTGATTGCCATTTCTGATAGTCTCCTTAAAAACTGAGTTGTTTTACTTTCCGCATCCCAACGGCATTGTATTGAGATTTCTAGGTGAAGTCAAGTTAAAATTCCTAGATTTCTGTTGTTGACAGGCAATTGTAGTTGATGTATTATATATCAAAGTTCTGGACGATTACGGACTGATATATAGTTGGTTGGCACTGAGATATAATCCGTTAGGAAGTTGCCCGACAACTGGATGAAAAACATGACTGAATTGCATTTTGACTTTCGAGATATTTTCCGAGCCGGACGCTACGGCTTTACCCCAAAGAAAATTGTAGTTCATCTTTTCGGGCTTGTTCTCGCTTATCTGATCTACGAGCTACTGGTATATGCCAGCTTGTTCCTCGTAGGGGGTGGCGCAGTCAAACAATTTTGGGAGACTTACGCGCTTCTGCCTGTGTGCCCCTTTGCCGATTATGCATTTGAAGATATTGCAATTGGCGCAATGTGGCTCGGCACATTCGTCCTGTTCGTGCTCTTTTACTTAATGAGCACGATGGTCTCGAAAATCACAATCGAGCAGTTACGGGGCGACCACTTTTTTTCGATGAAGGCGGCTTGGGATTTTGTGCGGCAACATTGGAGAGCGGTTTTCGGGACGTTTGTAGGCCTGATTGTCGTTTTGCTGCTTTTGGCGTCAATACCGATTTTCGTTGGTCTACTAGGCAAGATTCCGATGGTGGGCCGAGTTATCCTGATGTTCACATCGGTTTTGACCCCTGTTGCTTTTTTTATCGGATTGCTGATGGCTTACTTCCTAGTTGTTTTAGGGATAAGCCTGTTTTTCGCACCTGCTGTGGTTGCCACTGTAGATTCGGATGCTTTTGAAACGGCTTATCAGCATCTTACGACAATTTGGAATCAATCGTGGCGGGTTTTTATTTACGAAGGTATTCTGTTTGGCGTGAAAGTGATTTGTATCCCGATTTGGGGCATCTTTTGCTTGGTTGGCTTTGCTTTAGCGATGCAGCCACTTCACTTTCTCATTCCGATGGATATGCAGCACATTATGTGGCGGGCAGATCGGTGGCTTGGCGGCTTAATTGACAAGCTCGCTGCGCTACCGTACCTGGAGCGTTTCAAGATATTCGGCGTGTTTAATCTTGGCACGGAACCTACTAATTTCCCGATTACGCTCGATATTGCTGCGATTTTTATGACGCTGTCTCTGTTATTTATCGCCGGTTTGATTGTTGCTTATCTATTTTCCATTGCTTCAGCCGGCAACACCGTCATCTATACAATACTAAGAAGACGGGTTGATGGAGAGAACTTATTGGAAGTTGAGGATGAAGCGGCTAGGTCTGATTCGATTGGTACGGAGGCACTATCTTCCCAAGCTGATGTGAACCTCGAGACAACTGGGACTGAAGAAAAAGCTCAGTGAGATGTAACTAAATCGTGTGCCAAGCGTCAAAAGCGAATAGGATTAGGCAATTTGAGAATTTATAAACTGTAAAGGGTGATGATGTTCCATGCTTCAGAAAGTTTTGACTAAGGTTTTCGGTAGTAAACAGGACCGGGATATGAAGCAGCTCCAACCAATTGTGGATAAGATTAATCAATTGGAGCCGGAGATGCAGCGCCTATCTGATGCTGCGCTTCAATCAAAAACGCCGCATTTTCGAGAAAGATTGGATGCCGGTGAGTCTCTTGATGCGCTTTTGCCCGAAGCGTTCGCTGCGGTGCGCGAGGCAGGGGTGCGCACTTTGAACCAACGCCATTACGATGTGCAGCTCATGGGCGGAGTTGTGTTTCATCAAGGCAAGATTGCTGAAATGAAAACAGGCGAGGGGAAAACGTTAACATCGACGCTCGCTGTTTATCTGAACGCTTTGGCAGGCAGGGGTGTGCACGTTGTGACCGTCAATGATTATCTCGCCAAGCGTGATGCAGAATGGATGGGAAAGATTTACACTTTCCTCGGACTGAGTGTGGGTCTAACTTACAGTGGGTTGCCCCACAACTTGAAGGCACTTGGATATAAGTCGGACATTACCTACGGTGTGCACAGTGAATTTGGCTTTGATTATCTTTGGGATAATAAAGGACAAATGCTTGAGGAAAAAGCGCAGCGTGGTCATCATTTCGCCATCATTGATGAGGTGGATAGTATCTTAATCGATGAGGCGCGGACTCCGCTGATTATCGCTGAACCTCAAGGGGAACCGGTCGAACTTTATAAAAAGATTGACACTGCGGTGCGACGCTTGCAGCATGAAAGACACTATGAGCGCGATGAAAAAAGTAGCAAACGTGGCACGGTCGCATTAACTGAAGAGGGTGTGGAAGAGATTCAACGCCTCTTAGGTGTAGACGATCTTTACGGTCATGAAAGCATGAACTTGGTGCACCATGTTAATCAGGCACTAATTGCACACACCCTTTACAAGCGGGATGTGGACTATGTTGTGCAAGCCGGAGAGGTTATTATTGTCGATGAATTTACCGGACGGTTGCAGGAAGGCAGACGATTTAATGAAGGCCTCCATCAAGCGCTTGAAGCCAAAGAGCGGGTGCGGATTAAGCAGGAGAACCAAACCGGTGCCTCCATCACCTATCAGAATTATTTCCGGATGTACGAGAAACTAGCAGGCATGACCGGCACGGCAGAGACAGAAGCCGCCGAATTTGCACATGTCTATGGATTGGATGTCGTCGTTGTCCCTACGAACGAGCCGATGATCCGGGCAGATCACTCAGACGTAATTTACAAGACCGAAGAAGCAAAATACCGAGCAGTTCTCGAAGATATCATTGAGCAGCATGAGCAGGGACGGCCCGTACTTGTTGGCACTATTTCAATCGAAAACTCCGAAAAATTGAGTCAGATGCTTCGTAGGAAACGGCGCGATATTAAACATCAGGTGTTGAACGCTAAAGAACACGCCCACGAAGCAACAATTATCGCCCAAGCGGGTATTCCCGGCAACGTGACCATCGCAACCAATATGGCGGGCCGCGGTGTGGACATCCTGCTTGGCGGAAATCCGGAGGGTTTAGCTAAAGAGATTCTTCTAAAGAAAAAAGGAGACTCTTCTACTATTAACGAAGGTTCAGCGGAATGGAAGGAAGCTCTTACTGACGCCGAAACCATCTGCGCTCCAGATCGTGAACAGGTGCTGAAGGCGGGCGGCTTGCATATCATCGGTACAGAGCGGCATGAATCGCGACGGATTGATAATCAGCTGCGTGGACGTGCTGGACGTCAAGGCGATCCGGGTTCTTCTCGCTTCTACCTTTCACTCGAAGATGACTTGATGCGGAAGTTTGGGTCAGAACGTTTGTCGAGTATCATGGATCGGTTGGGCATGGAAGAAGATATACCGATCGAACACAAAGCGGTGACCAACGCCATTGAAAAAGCACAGAAACGGGTTGAGCAAGTTTTCTTCGAGATGCGCAAGAACCGACTTAAGTTTGACGACGTAATGAATTCGCAACGTCAAAGCATCTATAGCTTGCGTGATAGTATTTTGGAAGGGGACGACCTCAAAGAGACAGTTTGGGAGATGATCGAAAATGTGTTGGATGATTACTTTGAGGAACATTTGCCGGATGAGATTAGTGACGTAAGATTATCCAGTATCCGTTCAGAGCTCCAAAAGGAGCTAGATAGCAGTGAACAGATTTCCCCCGAGTTGTTGCAGGAACTTAGGACTAATGGACTGGCTCTGTCGGAAAGCATCACTGTGTCAATCCCTAAAAAGAGTACCGAATGGTTGGTCTCTGATGATGAAGATCAGAACACATATGTCATCAGGAAAGAGGGCGATCATCTTAATATCTACGACGGTACCATTGAGGGCTTTAAGACTTGGTTGACGAATACTTTCACGATTGATGCCACGGATTTGCAGCAGCCATTGAACATGAGCCAGTCCGAAATGCGGGAACATCTTCTCAAATTGTTGCGTCAGCGTTACGAACAGCGTGAAGCGGAAATGGGTCCAGAGTTAATGCGTACGCTTGAACGACTGATTCTGCTTGACCGAATCGATCACCACTGGAAAGATCATCTGTACAACATTGATTATATTGAAGAGGGAATTTATCTGCGCGGCTATGCTGGCAAAGATCCGATTGTTGTTTTCAAAAATGAAGCTTTCAGTATTTTTGAAGCGATGCACCAGCGAATTGAAGAAGAGGTTAGCGAATATATCTTCAAAGCACGTATTGAGACAGCGACCATCCCAAGCGATCGACCACGACGTGCTTCCCGTCGTCGTGCTGCTGCGAACACGCATGGTGCGATTGCAGGAGCACCTGACGGGCAATCAGCGAGCGATGCCGCTGAATTTGCGTCTCGTCAAGCGGCCGGTGGAGTACCGAAAGTTGGACGCAACGCTCCGTGCCCCTGTGGGAGCGGCAAAAAATACAAAAGGTGCCACGGCAGATAACACTAGCGGGTAAGCTCTAAAAAATCTGTAAGCGCTCTAGTGAAGGATCACCCAATTGAGTTCACAAGCACAAGAAATTAGCAGCGAACTACTTGACCTCCTCGCATGCCCGGCTTGTAAGGGCGATATTGAGTACGATCAGGAGAATCAGCAGCTGATTTGTACCGGCGAGTGCAGGCGACGTTACCCCATCCGCGATGGCATCCCAGTCATGCTAATCGGCGAGGCGAAGATGCCGACAGATAAACCGTAATTAAAAAGGTTCATGACAGACGAAGATACTACGCGTGAAGGACACGACAGGTGATGACCATTTTTTTATTGGGACCCGACCTACAAGGCTCATAAAAAAAAGGAAGTGTAAAATGCTAAGAGACACTGAGTGCTTGTAAGCAGCCACGGCGTGGTCCTGCTCTTACGGCTTTTTAACATATACCTGTAAAAAAACAGATTAGGAAATTTACCAGATAACCTATGACTCGTCGAAAAAAAATACTGCTCATTTTGATTGTTGGCGTTGGATTGCTATTCTTGTTGTTAGTTGCTCGAGGGTTGGTGCAAAGTGCGCCGATTGGAGATAAGGTTGCGGTAATCGACATTATGGGGGTTATTTCGCGCACGGATCCAGTTATTGATCAGATTCATCAATATCGTGATGATCAGACAGTCAAGGCAATCGTCTTGCGAATTAACACGCCTGGCGGAAGTGTCGCCCCCGTTCAAGAAATCTACAGCGAATTGAACAAGTTGGAAAAACCGATTGTTGCTTCAATGGGCAGCACCGCGGCGTCTGGTGGATATTATATCGCCGCGATTGCCGATGAAATATTTGCAAACCCTGGCACCTTGACAGGTAGCATTGGGGTAATTATGCAATTTACCAAGCTGAAAGGTCTCTACGAAAAGATTGGCTTAGAACAACAGGTTGTTAAGAGTGGTAAGTTCAAAGATACAGGATCATCGATACGGGATATGACGGACGAAGAACGTGCGCTCTTACAGACAACACTCGATGACGTTCACAGTCAGTTCATTGATGCCGTCTTTGAAGGACGGCAAGCACATTTGACACGAGAGGACGTTGTCGCACTCGCCGACGGACGTGTTTTCTCGGGACAGCAAGCGTTTGAACATAAGCTAGTCGATAAGCTGGGCAACCTGCCCGATGCGATTGACCGTGCGGGTGAGCTCGGTGGCATCTCAGGCGAACCGAAAGTCCTTCGTACGAAACGCAAACCGTCAATGCTTGAGCGGATGTTAGGTGTTAAAGGGAAAGAAAACTTAGATAGGTTGCTTGACAACGCCGGTGTTACATTCCGGTATGAGCTCCATATTCGGTAAAGTCGCTGCGCGATTAGTATTAATAGCCACATTAAATAGATGGCAGATTCTTACCAACCGAACCATGATTGGGAACGCCTTGCCCGACAGATAGTGCACCCTCAACAGATTGTAGTCGTAATTGGTGCAACCGACGTTGGTAAATCAACGCTCTGCCGGTTTCTCATTGAACGAGGCGTAGCGAGTGGGTTGAGGGTTGGCTTCGTTGACGCGGATGTAGGGCAGTCGCAGATTGGCCCCCCAACCACGATTGGACTGAAGGTTTTCGCACCAAATAGTGCATCAGAGAGCCTTGAAGCGAATGATGGTGACCCCGATGCACTTTATTTTGTAGGATGGACCTCACCAGAACGTCATCTGCTGCAATGTGCAGTCGGGACACGTTTGATGGTTGATGCTGCCCGGAAATCGAGTTCAGATTTCGTTGTGGTTGATACGACAGGTTACATAGAAGGGGATACTGCTGTTGTGCTTAAGCAGCACAAAATCGAGTTGGTTAAGCCAACACACTTGGTTGGCCTCCATCGGTCACGCGAGTTAGAGGCAATTGTTGGTATCTTCGATGATAACGATACCGTAGAGACGCATCGGCTTTTGCCGCATAGGAGCGTCACAGCCAAGAACGAGACATTTCGTAGGAAGCACCGGGAGTCGAGTTTCGCACACTACTTTTCGGACTGCGTTCAGGAGATACTCCCCTTCGATCAGATTCGTGGACAACGGACCCCCTTTTTCAATGGGCGACAGGCAAACCCGAAAGAGCAAGAAATGCTCTCCAATTTTGTCGACGATCATATTCTTTATGCGGAATGGGTGCATCGATCGTTGGCTTTGGTCACGCTAGATGTGCTGCCGAGTCTGGTCCAAGCACGACTAAAAAATCATTTGAGTTTGAAGAATGTAGCTGCCGAAACTCCTCACTATTTTGAACATTGCTTGGTTGGATTAGTCGATGGATTGGGTAAAACGATTTCAATTGGGGTAATCGACGCTGTGGATTTTAACGCCAGGCAGTTGAAAATACGATGCAAGGTAGGAACAACGGCTCGGACAAAAACCGTCCAGTTTGGACGGTATAGAATGTGATGCACCATGTGGGATCAGACCTACCTCCTCTCCGAACTCCCTCCGGAAGCAGAAACAGCAGAAGAGGTCGAATTCATTTGTGAGGTGCTAGAACTTACACAAGAAGCAACTGTCTTAGATCTCTGCTGCGGTCAGGGACGCCATGGCCAACTCTTGGTAGACAGAGGTATGAGAGTTGTCGGTTTAGACAGCTCTCGTTTCCTGTTGATGGAAGCGCGGAAAAACGGATTTTCCAGTCAGCACCGCCTACATCTCGTTGAAGGTGATACCCGTCATATCCCTGTGAAGTCGGCTTGTGATGCAGTCATCAATCTCTTTACTAGCTTCGGTTTTTTTGAAGATGGCGAAAATAAAAGGGTTATTACAGGGGTCGCAGCAGCGCTTAAGCCAGGCGGACAATTTTTGCTAGAATACTGGAACCCCTACACAGTGCTTCACTTGGATCGGACGCGGAACTGGTGGTGGATGTCCGAATCGCTGCTGGCGCTCGCCGAGGTTGAATATGATTCGGCGTCTGGACGCCTCTCCGACTATCGAACTGTGGTAGATATCTCCACCGGCGCTGCTGAGGAATCGGTTAATCGTATTCGGTTCTACTTTCCAACTGAGTTGAAAGCGATGCTAGCGTCAGCCGGCTTGAAGGTACGCGCGATGTACGGCGATTTTGACTATAGTCCGTTTGTGATGGAATCGAGGCGGCTCATAACGATTGCGGAAAAATGCTAACAATGTCCACATTCTCGCGTTTCGCAAAGTATCTATCGCCGCATCTCGGTTCAATTGTACTCGCAGTAGTTTGTGCGCTCGTAATTTCCCTCTGCGATGCAGGCTACGCTCACATTTTCGGATACACCGTTGAGGCACTCACGCTGATTGCGACCCAGCGTTTTGAAGATGGTCCAGTTCAGGTACAATATTTCCATCTTGAAAAGGTCCTTGAGGGCGTCCAAATTACGATTGCAGACGCGAGCGAGGCATTCACACTTATCGGTTGGGTGTTGGCAGGTATCCTTACTCTTGTTGTCATTAAAGGGACGTTTACTTACTGTAACGATTACCTAATGGCGCGCGTTGGATATCAACTGATTACCCGAATTCGAAACGAGTTATACGAAAAAATCCTTTTTGCGCCGTTAGGGATGTTGAAATCGCATCGGGCAGGAGATTTAATGGCGCGCGTCACGGATGATGTCCGGACGTGGCAGTATGCGATTGGATCTACAGCAAACACCATTCGTGCGGTGGTCTGTATCCCTGTCTTCGTTACAGTTATGCTGTTCCAAAGTGCAGGGATGACGGCACTTGCTTTACTCGTTTTTCCACTACTCGCACATCTGATTAACCGGTCCGGGCGACATATCCACGGCACGAGCTCGGAAATTCAAGAACAGACTGCGGACATCTCCTCGCAACTGAAAGAGACCCTATTCGGTCTGAAAATTATCAAGAGTTTTACTGCGGAAGAGATGGAACGTGACCGCTTTGTTACCACCAACAAGGGGCAGTATCGCGCATCGATGCGTCGTGTACGACTCACAGCGATGTTGCCTCCGCTTGTGGAGTTTATCAGTGCAATTGGTGTCGCAACTGTTTTTGGGTTTGGCTGCTGGCAGGTTGTTCAGGGGCAACTTACAACCGGTGGGTTCATCTGGTATATTGCGGTTGCCAGCCTGATGTTTAAGCCGATTAAAACCATCGGACTTTTCAACAACGTTCTCCAGCAGAGCCTTGCGTCCGCTAAAAGAATTTTCTCTGTCCTTGACTTTGAGCGGGAAGCCTACGAGCGCGAAAAACAGTTGAAGCTACCGTCGGTTCATGGGGAAGTTGAATTTCGGGATGTCTCTTTCGGGTATGAGCACGAGCCGGTCGTTAAACATATAAGTTTTCATGCGAAAGCGGGTGAAGTTGTTGCCTTGGTCGGTCAGAGCGGCAGTGGAAAAACAACGTTACTCAATCTGCTGTCATGTTTCTATGAAGTGGATTCCGGCGAGATTTTGATTGACGGGATACCTACATCTGAAGTAACATTGACTGATCTCAGACGCCAGATTGCAATTGTGCCGCAGGATACTATCCTATTTGATGGGACGGTGATGGAGAATATCATCTATGGCGCGCCGGCAGCGACACGGGAGGAGGCAATTGCAGCTGCAAAACGGGCAAATGCACACGATTTTATTATTGAGATGCCCAAAGATTATGAGACACAGGTTGGCGAGTCCGGAGCCAGATTATCCACTGGTCAGCAGCAACGTCTCTCAATTGCGCGAGCAATTTTGAAAGGGGCCCCCATCCTAGTGCTGGATGAAGCGACTTCAGCCCTTGACAGTCAGTCGGAGGCACTTGTTCAAGCATCCCTTAAAAATCTGATGCAAGGTAGGACAACCTTCGTTATCGCGCATCGGCTTTCGACGGTTGTACACGCGAACAAAATACTTGTTTTGGACCGTGGAGAGATTGTCGAAAGCGGTACCCACCAAGAGTTGTTGGCAAATGGCGGGTTGTATCAGAGATTGTGCCAGATACAGTTTAGACGATGAACCGTGTTTTGGCGGTACTGAAAGGATGCTATTCCGCTGTGCACCAATAGAAGCACTGGCAGATTTTAGGGAACCGTCGCGTCGACAGCACGATATCTGGGAATTAAAAAAATTTCTTGTCAATTATTTCTAAACTGAATTGAGAGAATAAACGTCTCAATGATGGTCAAATGAATATGGTATTAATCTACACCCTTCGGTGTTCAATCCCAAATTGATTCTTGGAATGCCTTTTTGGTAACTGCGCCTTCAAGATCTGAAGGTTTGTACACGGCTTCTGACAGGTCTACTTCATATAAATAGGCCCCCTTGAGGTTCGCCCCAAACAGGATAACGCCTTGCATCACCGTTTCACCGAAAGTTGCATCTTCGAGGTCGGCATTTTCAAAGCTGGTTAGGTTACCAAACGCATCTGAAAGGACCCAATTTGGAGCACCAATTGTGGCTTTGCGTAAATTTGCATCGCGAAAATTTGTGCCAGAAAGCACCGCACCGCTGAGAAACGCACCTTCAAGGTCTGCCCCTTCAAAGTTAGCGTTGGTTAGATTTGCCCCAACAAGGAAAACGCCTTTCATTATTGCCCCTTTAAAGTTAGCATTGGAAAGATTTGCTGCGTTAAAATTCGCTTCCGTTAAATCAGTGGAGCCCCCCGACAAATCGATACCCGTCAAGTCTTCTCCAATAAATGATTCGCCTTGCTGAAGGCGTTTGAGCACATCGGTCTTGGTAAGTTGATTCATAGTGATCTCCGAGTTGATGGATAATTAGGTAAGTGGTTGGATAGAATTGTTTAGCATTTCATCCCCATGGCACTTGAATGATAAGTAAAGCACATTTTTCAGGTCACACGGTTAAACAGTAGTACACCGGTATGATTTTCGATAATTAAGTTAACTTTTCCTGATACTTATTATAACATATCGCGTTTCATACATCATGTTCATTGCGTAAATGTGACCGATAAATAGCAGGAGGTTTATGGATTTTTGTATATTTTGAGTCTTTTTGAGGTTTGACAGAATTAAGCAGAATGGAGATGAACCAGAAATGAGAAAAAAACGTAAATTCACACATAGCGGATCTGACGATGAACAAACGGAAGAGTTGGATCTTGAGGACAACGATGAATTCCTGTCAGTTCCCACTGATGAAACGAACGAAACTGATGAAGAGGAAGATAATATTACGGAAGATACAACAGAAGGCAGTATGATATCTTCGTTTCGACGACGCAGCGATGTTGCTGATAGCAACCGCGATGAAGCGTTTTCTTATTTGCAGGAGATTGCTCGCACGCCGCTGCTCACCCCTGAAGAAGAGGTTGAACTTTTTCAACAGTTTGAAGTGGGAAAACAGAAGGTAACAGCATTATTGGATCAGCTTCCACCCTGTATTATAGAGGCAGTACGTCCGAAAGCCGGTCGACGCCGAGGCGCCAAGCAGAAGGACACGCAAGGCATTTGGTGGAGTCCAATGCACATTGCTACACTTATGGAGCAAATTGAAAAGGAAATCAAGGCGTACTATAAGCGTGTTGAGACAGATGTTACCATACCGTTAAACAATCAAGTTGAAGAATATGAACGTCTAGCAACCCTATGGATAGATTTAGGGGACGCTGTTCAAATAATTCAAGACGCGAAGTTGCAAATTGTTGAAGCTAATCTACTGCTTGTTGCAAGTATTGCCAAACAGCATAATTTCAACAAGTCATCGCTTTCCTTCCTCGACCTCATGCAGGAAGGGAGTGTTGGATTGATGAAGGCTGTGGAAAAATTCGATCTCACACGAGGATATCGCTTCAGTACTTATGCGACATGGTGGATTATGCAGGCGATTAAGCGCGCCTTAGACCAGCAGAGCCAGACAATTCGCATTCCGTGTTACGTTGGGGAAACTCGGCGATCTATCAAACAGGCGCAGAGTAGACTTGCTAGGGATCTCGAACGTGAGCCGGGCATTAAAGATATAGCCGAAGAGGTCGGGATGTCTGAAAATCGCGTGATCGAAATTCTTCAAAGCACGAAGGGAACAATCTCGCTGGATTCTCCCTTAAGTGAATCTTCACCTGATGCAACGATTTCTGATTTGCTGGCTGATGACTCGCAGGTGACCCCTGAAGAGGAATTGCTTTCAAATTCAGAGAAGGAATCACTCGAAAGGGTATTGGATACACTAGCAGACCGTGAAACGCTTGTAATCAAGCTTCGTTACGGTTTGATGGATGGCACAGAGCACACCCTCGCCGAGATTGGACGGAAGCTTGAAATTAGCAGGGAAAGGGTACGCCAAATTGAAGACGAAGCCCTTCGGAAGTTGCGCCATCACACGCGAGTGCAATACCTTCAAGAGCTCCTCTAGCCCTCTGAAGGCGTCTTATCTTTGGAGGCCCTGCCTGAAACATTCCGAATCAGCAGATTAAGACTCGCCTGAGTAGTGATTGATAATCTGTTTTACGAGAGTTGGGTTGCCTGCGAACAGACCCGTAGGTTGCCCAACTCTTTTTTTGTTATACCTTATGGTTTGACCTGTCTTATCCCACAAGACGCCCCCCGCTTCACGCAGGATAAGATCACCGGCACAAAAATCCCACTCGTTTTTAGGACGCACGGTAACATAAAGATCGGCTGTGCCTGCTGCAAGGCTTGCTAGTTTGTAGGTAACGCTGCCGATATATTGAATTTCTGCAACGAGTGGAACTAGTCCCGCCAATAAACCTTTTCGGTGTTCTGATCGGCTAACAAGCATTGATGCTTGTTTGAGGTTTTGGCGTGGTGAGCAGCGAATCGGGGTTACGTTGCAGAATGCACCGCCGCCGGTATACGCATAAAAAAGTTCTGCCGTAGCAGGATTATGCAACACACCGATTACTGGCGTGCCTTCAATCACGAGAGCAATCGAAATCGCAAATTCAGGAGTACCTGCGATAAACTCCTCTGTACCGTCAATGGGGTCAATGACCCACACACGCGATTTTGCCAATCGATCTGGAGAATCCTCTGTTTCTTCAGAAAGCCACCCATCGTCCGGGAATGCGTGGCAGATTATTTCTCGAATCTGATGATTTGCCATTAGGTCGGCGGTTGTAACGGGATTATTGGGACTTTTTTCAAGCACTTTGTAGCTGCCTTGATAATACCGCATCACGATTTTTCCCGCTTCCTCGGCTGCTTCTCTGGCAATGTCGAGTTCTTTCTGCAATACAATCTCCTCTACTTTCAAACTTACGGCAATCCAGTCATAGCATATAGCTCCGACTGATTGGTGACTCCGAACTCACGCTGTTACATTGACTGCCTCCAGCTAGTAGTGAAATCCTGGACGCTGAAATCAGTGGGCATTTCATTGAAGTGATACCGTGACGGACGATTCTCATATCCGGGAGCGGCAGCCTCAACACCCGACTGGATACGATCGTCAACGGGCTTGAACCGATCCCATAGGCTTCGCGCTTCCTCAAAAGAAAATCGGTCCACAAGGGGCAGTCCCCACTGGAGCGTTATTGGATGTGATCGAACCGTTGAATCGCGAGTTTCCTGCGGTAGTTTGTCAAAATCAGGACCTTTACAGTCATATATGCGCTTGGCGATTTTGCTCAAGTACACTGTTGAGAGCATTTTCCCCTTTTCGCCTCTGCCCGGATGGAGTTTTTCGAGACCGGCATGGTAGGCATCAACATCCTTTTCAATAGTGGCTCGAAGCACGGACTCGGTATGCGTTATCATCTGTTCACTACGCTGTATCCAGCGTTCAAATATCTCTTGCGCCGCGGTTGATAGATACTTAATATAGTTCTGATTTTGGTACTGGGTGAAAGTTGAAAAACCGCCGTGAATTGTACGCCGCATTTTGGTGCTATAGTTGCTCCCCCAATGCAAAATCGGTAGAATATAAGCCACGCCATCACCCGCATTGAGGTGAGTCTGAACGCCGCCGGGAAAAGGGATATAAGGAATTGCTCCCGATCTATGTTCATAACAACATTTCTCTCCGCTGTGGGCGGTCAACGAGATCTACTTGTGCTGCCAAGGTTCTATCCATTCCGCTTTGATCTCCATACCGAATCCTGGCGCGTCTGAAGGAATCAGGCAGCCCTCCTCCGGTATCGCCACGCCGGGGAGTGACCGCACTTCAGAGAGCGGAATACCGGGGTCTGTGCCGAGCCAGTACTCAGCCATTGGCGATTCCGGTAGCGCCATAGCGAAATGCTGACCGAAAGGTGTATTCCCGCCGCCATGAGGAATAGTTACAATGCCTGCTGCTTCAGCGATAGTATATATCTTAACTGCTTCGGAAAGTCCACCACACCACTTCAGGTCGGGTTGTGCCACATCCACGCATCGGTGCTCAACAAGTTGCCGAAATGCATGTCGTCCGTGGTGATCCTCGCCGGTTGCTATCGGCATCCAGGGCACAGATTTCTTCAACTCGATATGTCCCTCAAGGTCTGTAGGAATCAAAGGTTCTTCTAGCCAGCGCATTCGGAAGGGACGTAGGCGTTCAGCAATCTGTACTGCAAACTCTAGGTTGTACGACATAACTGCGTTGAGCATCAATTCAGCGTTGGGACCGATGGTTTCTCTAGCCGTTCCGAGTTTTTCCTCAACCACATTCAATCCATTGATGCCCATCGCGTAATGTGCGGGATTTGTGACTTTGAAAGCCTTGAAACCGAGTTCCATGCTCCAGTCTAGATCATCGCCCGTGGCATAGAGTTCAATTTTATCTCGGCAAGGGCCACCGAGCAACCGATACACCGGTAAATCGAGCAGCTTACCCTTAAGATCCCATAACGCTAGATCTATGCCGCTCTGTGCTACTGCGGCATGGCCCGCGGCACCGAGGCGCTGCATGGCACGCCACATCAGGTCGTTGAGAAATTCGGCGGCAAGGCAATCCCGACCTTCCAACAGCGGCGCAAAGACATTATCGATTAAGACCGCCACGGAATCCCCAAAGCTGCACGCCCCAAGCCCCCAAGTTCCATCCTCGGCAGTGATTTGCACCCACACCTGTCCGCCGCCCATGCCGGGCATCTGACTCGGCAATCGGGAGAATTCTGAATATTTGTTGATAGGCAAGGCACGTGGCGCACTCCTATTCCATGTCGGACGGCGTGGCTTGGTTTTTGGTGGGGTATGCGGGATATTCACGTTGACAGCACGAATTTCCTTAATTCTCATAAGAACCTCCAAACAGCATATCAATAGGGTGCTAGGGGACAAGAATTGTTGTTCTCTATCGGCACCTCTCAGCAACGACGTGTGAGCTCATCGGTCAGCTTTAACGGACAGACCGGTTTGCCTGTCCTCGCCGATTCATGCAGTGCAACTATTGTGGCGACGTTCCTCCAACTATCCGCCAGCGAGATTACCGGCTCTCCACCATCGAGAACACTCTCCACCATCGAATCTACCTCGGATTGGTAGGCGTTGATATTTTCATATATCTTTGTATCAGTCGTGTGACTCTCCATACTGTCACTGAAAGTCGATGTTTCTTCGATAGCGCCGCTTCGCGTAACCCACACGTTGGCTGACGCACCGATATGGTTAGCCCACGGTATATCCGCATAAACCCGCCCTTGAGCACCAAGCAAATCAGCCTCAATATGAGCAAATGATTGAAAGCTAGAAAAAAAATGGACGAGTGTACCGGTGGAGAATTGCATCTGTGCTGTGAAGCTCAAATCAACGCCGGTATCGCCACCGACGTGATAGGCACTGACTTCAATCGGCTCCGCCTGTAACACCGTCCGTGCAAAGCTCACGCAATAGCTACCCAGATCCCACAGTGATCCGCCGCCCATGTTCACGTCTAATCGGATATCCCCCGGATTTTCAAGGGTGAAGGTGAAAACGCCCCGAATCAGACGGACCTCACCGATGCTCCCGTTGGCAACCAACTCGCGTAGATACTGGGTCTGCGGGTGGAAGCGCATCATCGCGGCTTCCTGTATGATGACGCCGTTTTTCTCAGCCGCCTGTGCCATACGCGCCACTTCCGCAGTTGTAAGGGCGATTGGTTTTTCGCACAGAACATGCTTTCCGGCTTCTGTGCACTTTATAGCCCATTCGGCGTGCAGGTGGTTGGGCAGGGAGAGGTAAACCACATTGATTGCTGGATCGGCAAGCATCTGTTCATACGTGCCGTAGGTCTGGGGAATGTCCCACTGTTGAGCATAAGCCTGTGCCTTTGCTTTACTACGACTCGCCACCGCTAAGAGTTCGCTTCGTTCCGAAGCACGGATGGCAGGTATCAATCGCTCATTGATTCGAGCAGTACTTAACAATCCCCAACATGCTTGCTGTGCTGCCATGACCTATTCCTTGTCGATTTATCCCCGATAAAACCGGATTCAAAGCAACCCATGGTTCAACTATCAAGGCGAATCAGTGTTCATCCTCAACCACATGCCGATTCATCGCTCGGATTTCTGGCGGCAGCCGGTCACGCACACTTCTCTTCATCAGATACCATCCGCCGGCTGCCGGATCCATCCAGGAGGCGTGGAATCCACTCGATACCCCCATGCGGTGCTCGTCCGTAGTGATGTTGGCACCTCCACGATGCCAGATGGCTCCATGAAAGATAACAATGGATCCTGCCGGACCTTCGGCGGTCACTAGATAGTTGTAGTCCACTCCCGAACGTGGGGTTCGGCGCGAATGATGGCTGAACGGCATCACTTGAGTGGCACCGTTTTCGAGCGTGAAATCGGTTAGCATCCAGATACAGTTGACAAGGAAACAGGCGTCCGGTATGGCTAAGCCGGATTGGGGGAACCAACCGATTGGTACATCTGCATGGAGATTTTGCGCTTCTGCTCCCGGCTTAATCCAACGAGCACCGACCTCTGCCATCTGGAAACCGGGACCGAGCATATGTGCTGCTAGCTCCAAGTAAACGGGGTGGGTAACGAGTGGGATGAACGTATCTCGATCGTCATAATTAAACACACCGCGCAGATTCTGATTGGGCATATCTCTGTCCGGCTGCTGACGCATGATTTCTATCAGACGGTTCGTCATGTGTTCTGCTTGATCGGTAGGAATTAGGTTATGTATGACGACGAAGCCATATTCCTCCAGCTCGACTTTCAACCGTTCAATGTCCATACGTTTCACCCTCCCATTTTGATATCAACGTCCATAGTCTCCTCCATAAAACACCGTAGACGAGTGTATCATATCCTTACAATCAAGGTCAATTCTTTTTTATTGACGCCAATAGCAGGTCTTGGTTACAATATTTTACGGTTTTCATCTATGGGAAGACTGATGAGTACCCGGTTGTCAACCCCATGTCCTTAGCTTGACGCTGAAGATACAATAGGAATTGGCAATTAGACGCGCTAAACACACCCTGATAGCGAAACAGCTTTTAAGGCCGGTTGGATAAGTCTACCGGCGAAAAAAAAGGAGAACTCAACCATGAATCAACCACAACCAGAGAAAGCGAAAATGCACGTGGGCGTTCAAGGTATAGGAACGTCAAAGCTAGAATTGGAATTTCTTGTCCGGCATGGTGTAACACACATGGATGCCTCGGTTGAGGACACAGAGGCAGAAACACTGCTTCGACACAAGGAAGCAGCTGCATCCGAAGGCGTTAGCCTTGAGATGATTCACATTGGTCTCCCGAGAAGTATCCCTCTTGCTCAAGATTCGCAGCGGGACCGTGACCTCGATACAGTTTGCGAAACTATCGAAAACGCAGGCAAAGCTGGGCTTCGTGGATTAAACTATAACTTCTGTATTGTTCAACATCAACGGACGGAACGCACAACCGGACGGGGTGGAACTTCTTACAGCACCTTCAACCTTTCAGAGTTCGACAATGAAGCGTTGACTGAAGCCGGTCGGGTAAGTCGAGATGAAGCGTTTGAACGGATCGCCTATTTCTTGGAGCGGGTGATTCCGGTGGCAGAGGCGAACAAGGTACAGCTAGCTTGTCACCTTAATGATCCACCGGCTCCGGTTTTAAGGGGTGTTGAACGGTGGAATTACCCGGTCTTTGAGGGATTAAAGCGTTTTGTTGAACTAGTGGATAGTCCTTACCATGGATTCAACTTCTGTTGTGGAACCGCTTCGGAAGGATTGGACAAACCGGGCGAAGAGTTGTACGAGATTGTAAGGTATTTCGGAGAACGGGGGAAGTTGTTTAACATCCATTTTCGTAATATCCGTGGTGGTCTGCACAACTTTCAGGAGGTTTGGCCCGATGAAGGGGATGTGGACATGCACAAAGTAGCACAGGTACTTCGAGATGTGGGATACCCCTACATGCTGATGCCTGACCATGCACCGCACCATCCGGATGACACCTCCCCGCCGGGGGTTTCGGGTCGAGTGCGTCAAGCGTGGGCATTTCAGTTCGGCTATATCATTGCGCTCATCCAAGCGGTGAATGCAACACCATAACACTTGGAAAACGAAGTGGAAACAGTTTTTCCTCCCCAATCAGGGCGTGCTAACCCCAATTTCATCAAGCGCAAGTTCTATGTCAATGATTAGATTATCATTGTCGTTTGACGTACTCCCACACCCTAAAGGGTTTGGACTGCGCGGGTTTGTCAGCAAGATTGATAAAGTCATGGGCAGCGATTGCCCGCAATAGGATAAGGGTCTCGCAGTCTGAGTGCGTAAGTTCTTCACAGTATTTAGATGCGATTACCTTGTAGATTCAATTGATTTGCATTGACGACCAATGCACAACTTAATACGATTGTTTTGGACGCAGCATAGCATACGGAGTATGTCTACTACTCGAATTGGAACTTATAACACCCGAAAGGAGATTTTGAATGTATCGCATTGTTGTTTTTGGCTTAACAGCACTCTTAACGTTTTCACTCGCAATAATAGCAAACGCGGAAATGTCTGAAAAAGCCCAGATGGGGCGGGAACTTTTCAGCGATCCATCTTTTGGCGGAACGCTCGATCCTGCCAAAGCTAGTGGGATGTCCTGCTCAGATTGCCATGCAGATTTTGACGAATCGGCAACCCCGGACGGTCGGATACGCGCAGGACACAGCATCGTCGGTGTACCACATCGTGGAGAAGCAAAAGGGGGTATGATTACCGCGGAAATGTTCGCACGGACTGCTGGTGGTGGTGGTTTCTGTTACCAGCATTTTTTGCAGAAAATTCCTTCCGACAAAGTTGACCCGACTGCAATTCCAGAAGATCAAGCTGAAGCTTTAATGGCTTACTTCGGACATGTATCGGGAGATAATAGAGGCCCTGAGTTCGAGATTGCGATGCTAGATAAAGACGCTGCGAGCGCAGCTGCCGAGAAGATTATTGCAATGGAAGGAGACTCACAGAGAGGCTGGAAATTATATGGTCAGGCATGCAACGTCTGCCATCCAACGGCTAAAAAGTCAGGTATCGGTTCTCAACTTGTCAGAAGGAGACCACCACGAGACTTAGAGAAACGTAAACACCAAATCGCCACTTACGTCCGCAAGGGTGGTTTTGTCATGCCCTTCTTCGCGGAAGATCGGTTATCAGATCAGGACATCGCCGATATCGTGGCATTTATAGCTAAATTGGTTGAGGAACAGAAATAGGGGATCACTACACAATCCGCAAGCGATCTGCTTGACGGCGCGAACGATAGGGCACTATTTCCCTGTGCCGCGTTTTTTGGGGACAGAATCGGCTGCATTCTGAGTTTTCGAGGACTTTGAGGTTTTGATAAACTGCGGAAATAGCCCTTGGGCTTCGGTATCAGTGTAGTCCTCATCCACCTCCTCAGCTGATGAGGACGGTTGTGATGCAGCTGTTTCTTGGGGGCGTGGGCCGCTTGATTGGGTGGGCGTTGTTTGTGAAGCCTGGTTTTCTCTCAGTTGGCGATTCTCAGTTGTCAGTTGTTGGATCTGTTTTTCTTGTGCTTCTAGCTGCATGCCATATTCCCGTAAAATTCTCTGTGCCGCGTGAAGCTCTCGCTGCAAGGTTTCAACGTGGCTTCCTAAGCTAGTAATCGCATCAACGACTGCTTGGGGAACCCGTGCCCTTTGTTCCTGTGAAAGTGGTGCTATTAGGGGCCGGGCACGGTTGACCGGGGGAAAGACGCCAAGCGAATTGATTTCGTATAGCCCTGACCTTAATCCCTTATACTCGAAATAAGAGATTTTTACGGTAAGCTGTTGTCCAAGTTGCAACTGCGAAAGGCGTTGGTTAATGTTCCGGATTACTGAGTCGTTGTGCCCAGCAGTCCCTCTGCCGCTATGACGGTTTAATTGACGAAGGTAGTTCGTCATAGCCCCTGGTGAGGCAATCGTTTGTGTGATTGGATTTGCTGTTAACACTGCATCTGTATCGGAGTCCGGTTGAGCAATTGACATCGGAATCTCTCCGCTGTCCGCTTGCATTTCCATCGTCCATTCTGTGTCTGTTATTTTTTTGCAAGAAACAAGAAAATGATATTGTGTAGCCATCTTTCCCTTCTCAATCGTCATTCTGACTTTGGGAAGAATTTAGTTGTCACGGCGACAGCGGCGTAAAACTGTATAATCCTACGCCGGTTGCCCTTCAACTACTAGAATAAGGTGTAAGCGTAAAACGCAAACTGTAATCACTTTTGTTCTGATTCTACCTCTGGCTGTGCGTTGAGTCCCCAATCATAATGCAAATATTGAATCTGTACCGTTTCCTGTTTAAGAAAAGTAGCATCACCTTCCGGCAGATATTCCGTGATGAAATCGATGACGCTATCGTGGGTCTCCTCGAAGTCTTCGGCGTACCACTCAAAAATCTGTGAAAGGTATAATATACCGTTCTCACGATCTAAACGCACTTTGTCTGGATTATTAATAAAATTCGCCGTGGCGATATCGAGCCGTTCCTCAAGCGTTTCTGGTAAAAACGCCCGATTCTCCATAATCGGACATCCGATCGACCCACAAATGAGCACAAAATGGGCACGCGGATCGCCAAATTCGTATCGGATGATACCGTGTTCAATGTCATCTAAGGTGTAGCTACGCCGACCAACTTCAAATTTGATACGGGAAAAGAAACCGCTAAATGGCTTAACTTTACGAACGCTTGTTATTGGATAGCGATCTAGGATGCCCTTTATTGTCAGTGCATTGTAGGCGTTGATCCAAAAGGCAAGTCCAGTCTGAAAGGTTGCTTCATCGTCGGGCACGTTCACGGCAAGTAAATCTAGGTAGGGTTCTAAAGTTCCTGGATTACTTTTGAGCCCCGCGTAGTCCACCCGTCCTTGCGAGCTGACATATTTTTGTAAGACTTGGTCAAACAACTGGTGGCTGAATTCACCCTCAGTTGTAACTGCCTGAGTATTTTGCCCGACCCGCTCTTCGGTTTCTACCCGATACTGATACAGAAATCGCCCACCCAAGACACATAAAAGGGCAACCCCACCAATTAACCAGCGTGTCGTTGATTTCATGACATCTCATCTCAATCCATTTATGACGCATATCTCTCCAGCACAGCGCGATTAATCTCAATTCCCAAGCCCGGCCCCTGCGGAATAGGAACATATCCCTCAACGGCCCGAATCGGTACTTCCGCGAGATCAGTGCGGAGACGGTTCTCCGTCATGTCGAACTCAAACAGCGAAGGAATAGGGTTCAGCACCTCTGGTGCATCTGGAATTGTCGCTTGCCAATGCAATGTGGCAGCGAGACGGATGCTGCTTCCCCACATGTGCGGCAGTACACGGAGATGATTGGCACTTGCCATCGCCGCGATCTTGCGGCACTCCGTGAACCCGCCGGCAATACTAACATCGGGCTGCACGATGTCATATCCCCGCTTTTGGATAAGGTCCCGGAACGCCCAGCGGCCTTGCAATCCCTCGCCACCGGCAATTCGCATGTTGAGCGCCCGGCGAATCTCAACATACCCATCCACATCATCTGTCGTGATTGGTTCCTCATACCAGAAGAGGTCATTGGCAGCGATTTTCTGCCCAATATCAATGGCTGTCCCAACATCATAACCACAATTAGCATCGACTGCAAGGATAATCGTATCTCCAACCGCTCTCCGCACAGCGGTGACGTTTTTAACATCGTAAGCTTCCCCGAATCCAATTTTCATTTTCACGGCGGAAAACCCCTGATCAACGTAGGCTTTCGCTTCGTCCATCAAGATTTGGGTGATGTCGGGCACCGCTTTCTTGAAAAGCCCGGAGGCATAGGCGGGCATACGATCTCTGAACGCACCGCCGAGAAGACGATAAATAGGCTGGTCTAATGCTTTGCCTAGAATGTCCCACAGCGCAATGTCTACGCCACTTATAGCAGCCGGATTGCTCCCGCCGCGTTGGTGCATCGTATTCCAGATGACCTCTATATCAAATGGATCTTTTCCAATCAAACAGGTGTCGATTGCAGCTTGCGATGGCGTGCTTGATCCTTCTCCCCAACCCGTAATACCGGCATCGGTGCGAATCTCCACAATACCAGCACGCCTCGCCTTTGACCACGTTTGTGAGTTGGCAAATGGCTGAACCAAGGGATACCTGAGATTGTAGGTCTTGACTTCGGTGATTTTCATATTTTCTTTGATACGTGATATATGATAGGTAAAAATTCAAACCAAATCCAAATGCGCTGAGATTGCCTTGCCATGGTAACTTTAGCCGGCTTATCTCGAAAAATTATGGCATTATAACATAGGTGAACACTGAAAGCGACTACTAAATACGCCCTGAACATAGGACGTTGGGTACAAACCGCTCAAACCATCGGTAAATTGAAAGGAACAGCAACGTCACCCCTTAATTTCTTGCAAAAAAGGATTGGCCTCATCGTAGTAATACGCAGCTTCTTCAACCGAGATTTGACTCTCTTTGGTGAGCCGCAGCGGGGAAGCAAACTGCTCGATAACTCCCTTTTGAGCCAACCATTCGCAGACCAGCCCGACCCAAGCCTGCCGCACCCCGAAGTGGTCACTCAACTCAGTGGCGGTGCGCGTACCGCCTGCACTCATCAAGAAATCGAAAAGCGGTTGGAAAAGGGTGAAGGTTCGATCTTCTAGATAGCGATCAATCATCTCAAGTGTCCTACGGACTGTCCTCTCATCTTTGTCTTTATCAATGAGGTCCGTAAAAACTGCGTCAAAGAAATCGGGATTATGCACCCTCGCTTGATAAACGGCTTTTCGTTGTGGTACTTCTCCGTGCATGATGGTTTCAACACGTGCCAGCTGCTCGACCACAGACATGATGTATAAGAAGCTATAGTTGAAATCTTGTTTCACATAGCACCACTTCTCTGCCTTCGTCAATAGGGCGAAAATACCGTTGCCGGCGTTTATTAGTTGTGTTTCTTGGTCTCTCTGACCGATGTGTTTCAGATCGCTATGCCATTCCTCAATGGCTTCATCTCTAGAAAAGAGCACCCGACTTCTGGACAGAATCGAATGCAATTCACACCCCTGTAACCGACCTTCTATTATCTGTTGGTATCGTTTGCGCGGGTATATCGTCACATCAATATGCACACCGTCTTCTACGAGGCTATAGCGTTCATCAAATTTCGCGTCATCTCGTCCGACGAGGATGAGGTTGATATTGGTATGCTCCCAAACGTTATCAACTGCAAGGTTACTGGTAAGGATTGCGGCGATGATATACCGATCGTTCCTGACTTTATCCACGAAGGTCCTCAGCGCATTCATGATCCGTGGGTGGGCGTTCTTTTTCAACTGCGAGGGATGCAATTCGCCCATTGTGGTAGCCGTTTCCCGGTCGTAATAGTAGGCAGCTTCTTCCATCTCAACCTGACTTTTCAGCGTGAGCTTCACAGGGGCAGATATCTGCTGAATGATACCCTTTTGCGCTAACCATATATAGGCGGCGTCAAGACGATTGTCACCAATCTTCTTTTGGAAATAGCTATTCAATTCCGTCGTAGATCGGGGACCGTTCGCTTCAGCTAAGAAATCTAAGATCGGCTGGAAGATAAACAGTTTCTCATCAAGGTAGGTATTGATGGTATTCAACGCGTTTTGGAGAACCTCTTCATCTTTATCACAATTAATCAAATCTGAGTAGGTGATACGAAAGAAGTCAGGATTGTATTCAAGTGCAGGTTGGATAACCTCTCGTGACGGCACCTCATCATTCAGGATGACTTCAATTCTTGCCAAGCTCTCCACTGTCCGTAGAATAGAGAGAAAACTATAATTGAGGTCTCTGTTGACATGGAACTGCTTTTCGGCATACTTGAAGGTGGGAAGCAATCCGGTGGCAACAATGAGGAGCAGAAGTGTCCTATCTCTCGCGCCGATGTTATGTAGGTTGGCATTTTGATACCATGTCTTGACAGATTCATCACTACAGAAAAGGAGGGTACTGCGGGAAAAGAAGGAGTGGTCAAATGAACCTTGAAGTGCTGCCTCCTGCCATCGTCTTAATTGACTCCTTGGAACAACTTCCGCATGGATATTGACATCGTTTTCTGCTAACGTGTAACCTCTGGGGTCACCCTTTCCCTCCCGTTGAACGAGCAGTAGGTCGATGTCAGACTTATCCCAGACCTGGTCGTAGGACATACTACCGCACAGGATAGCGGCAATAATATTTCGATCTTTCTTGACCTGTGCAACCAAGGTTTCTAGTGCATCGCGATAGCGTTTTTCGACAATGGCTTGCGATTCCCTCATTGGACGACCTCCTCTCCAGACACTATTCCAATGTAGCATATATTTGTGAAGCGATCAAGAAAAATCTAAGGATAATCACTAAGCACACTTGGGCCTGAGGTCGTTGCTAGTGAGGTTTATCGCGCATATAGAGATTCAGTCGGTGTATGATAGAGAAAGGCAGTTGAAATCAATGTGATGGATGTCAACGTACAGCATCCTCGAAGGTGCACCAAAAATCACCATGATGACTTCAATTTTGCTAGGTGTTCCGAAACTTAAAACTTGCCATCTCGCACTTCAAATTTGGTCGGTTTTCCAAGAGTCGCCTCTCCGATTTCTACCCAATGCGCCACCCATTGTACCATCTGTTCAAGTGAAATTCGTGGATAACCAAAAAGCTGATGACAGCGAGCGGCATTGTTTAGGAGTGCGGTCTCCGCCTCCACTCCTGTAAAAACAGGTGTTCTCCCGAAAATTTCACCAAACCGGGTAGCAAGCCAGCGAACCGAAACGGTTTCCGGTCCTGTGAGATTGAGAAGCATCGGTGGGCTTTGACAGTGGCGGAGGGACCGCAGCACGACTGCGTTTGCGTCTCCCTGCCAGATAACGTTAGCGGCACCCATCGTCAGATCTACAGGCTGTTCACCGTAAACCTTTTCCGCGGTATCCAGCAGGATGCCGTACCGCAAATCGATGGCGTAGTTCAAACGGAGGATTGCAACGGGGGTGTGAAACTGATTAGAAGCATGCTCAAATACCCGCTCACGACCGAGACAGGATTGTGCATACTCGCCGATGGGATCGACAGGATGTGTCTCTGTTGCGCCGCCGTGGGAAATGGAGGTTAATGGATAGACGTTGCCTGTCGAAAAGACGACGATCCGAGAGTTCCGATATTTTTCGGCAACCCGTCCGGGCAGATAGGTATTCATCGCCCATGTCAGGGATTCATTCCCTGTAGCACCAAATTTCCTGCCTGCCATGAAGATTACATTGGGGAACTCCGGCAACGCTTGCAATTCAGCTTCATTGAGTAAATCACACGAAATAGTCTCAATGCCAGCCCGATTCAGATCTGCTTGTAAGCCCGGTGATGAGAAACGGGACACCCCAATCACCCGCTTACTTGAACCTGATTCGTCAATGGCACGTTTTGCTAATTTTGCCAGCGTCGGCCCCATCTTTCCACCCACGCCGAGTATAAGCAGGTCGCCCGCTATTCTCCCTATTGCTTCAACGACCTCCGGCGTCGGTCGGGACATTACTTCCTCAAGTTGTTCTGAATCTTCAATGTATTGGAGCTGTGAGACTGTTTCTATTGTATCCATCTTTTTTATTTTCGGCGTGACAGGTAGGATGATAGCGCATAATCAAACGGCGTTGCTGTATCGATTTGCACATAGTCGATTAAACTGGCACCACATCCCCGGCGATAGGCTTGAATGAACTCATTCAGTTGTTCCAGATAACCGGCTTTGAGTGCTTCTGACTGTGTTGAGAGGGTGCTATCTGTCTCCATATCTCTGAAGACAATTGGACCTTCAAATGGAAATGTCATCTCGGCTCTATCGAGCAGATGAAACACAATGACTTCGTGCTTGCGGTGGCGAAAATGCTTAAGGGCGGAGAGAACTTCTGATGGCTGATCTAGGAGATCAGAGATTACGATAACCAATCCACGACGAATAATTCGTTTGGCAAGTTCGTTGAATGTTTCGCTGATGCTCGTTTCTTCGCCCGGCTGAATGCTTTCCAAAGTGGACATGATGGCGTGCAGGTGGTGTGCAGCCCCACGCGGTGGGATATATTGCCTGATATGTGTGTCAAAGACCGCTAAACCCGCAGAGTCCCGCTGCTTGAGCATCAGGTACGTCAGTGACGCAGCGAGATAACAGGCGTATTCAAACTTGGTAATGCCGTTGTCATCATACTTGTAGTTCATGGATCCGCTAGCATCAAGCAGGATATAGGCGCGGAGGTTAGTTTCCTCCTCGAACTTTTTGATATAGTACCGGTCAGATTTGCCGTATACCTTCCAATCGATGTAACGGATAGCGTCGCCGGGCATGTATTGGCGGTGTTCCGCAAATTCAACGCTGAACCCCTGATAGGGGCTCTTGTGCCGCCCCGTGATAAAACCTTCCACAACAAGCCGAGCGACCAATTCCATGCCGCCGAGTCGGGAAAGGGCTGTGGGGTCCAGGTATCTGTGAGATGTTCTCATGGTTTTTTTCGTTCCTTTAGGGACAAGTTTGAGGCTCAAGATGGCTTTACGTTGAAAATTCTCGCCTCCGGGTGATGCAGAATAATCGCAGCGACTGAATTCTCAGGTGTTAGTTGAAAATCCCCCGAAAGTTCGACACCAATCCGTCCCGGCTCAAGCAGGCGCCATAGTTTGTTAAGTGCTGCTAAGTCCGGACAGGCGGCATCCCCGAAACGAAAACGTGCTCCTTGATAGCTCCCGTGAAAAAGGTCAAGAACATAAGGGCTATCTTCTGCAGCGATGTCAAGTTCGAGGCGAATCTGTCTGTGGGCATACTCCTCTAGGGCTTCAGTCGTTTCGATAGCCATCCCCTGTAGATGCAGATATTGCCTTTCGTTGCCCTCAGTCATCGCCTGCTGCATCACCTCCGTAATTGTGGAGCCAACGGTGACAAGCTGAAACCCCACAACATCCATCTGAATAGAATCAACGCTGGCAAAATAATCGGTGATGCAGCGTTGCTCTTCGGTATGCGTCTGACGAGGAAAGGTGAAACGGACCCATTCGGTCTGGGCGTCAGCATGGTAGATAATGAGGTCGTCGCCATCTGACCGTGCATGGAAGTAGCCGTACACTACCAATGGGCGTAACCAACCGTTATCCATGCAGCGCTGCTTGTAATGCTGATATATCGGCACAACTTCCCGTTCGATAAAACGGTCATATTCATGTTGTGACATGCCTTGCTGACGGCGATAGCGCCATTGGACACGGAACAGGACCACAGGGTTGATATAGTTGTAGACCTGATCTAACGAGATGTCAGTGACGACCCTTGCCCCGTAGAATGGTGGCGTTGGTATGGGGAAGTGAGAGGTGAACCGCAAGGTGTGAATCCTGTCTTTGTTTATCGGAATTAACAACCGTTTTCTATTCTACTCGCCCGGAAGCCAATTCGTACTTGCCTTGGATCCCTTTGACTGCAGTTGCACTGCCGTGCCGCCAGAAGTAGTTCCCAAACTGTGATGCTAGACGGAGAGCCTCATTCGATTGCTGATCGATAAGATTGTTCCGCTCACGTGGGTCTTCAATGAGATTGTAGAGCTCATCGGGCTCGCCTTCGGGGCGCTGGATGTAGCTCCATGTCGCATCCCGCACACACCGATCCGCCCCCTCATGGTATCCCGTGATAATAGTATCACGGTGCGAGTCACTGTCTCCTTTAAGGACACTAAGGAAACTATCCCCGTGCATCGACGAGATGTTATTCCCAAATCCGAGTACTTCGAGCACTGTGGGAAGGAAATCTTGAAACTGTACAATTGCATCGGTTCGGCGTGCACCCTCGCCTTTCGGTAGACGCACCATAAAGGGGATTTTGAGGAGCTCGTTGTACATCCGGTCTGCACCTTTGAGGAACTTTCCATGATCTCCGAGGGGATGCCCGTGGTCTGCGAGCAGGAAAATTAACGAATCGTCGTAAAATCCAAGCTGTTTCAACTGGCCAAAAAGTCTGCCAAGACAGTGATCCACAAAAGCTGCCTCGCCAGCGTAAAGCCCTTGGATATGCTTAATCTCTGCATCGCTCGCCCAATCGCTTGCCATACCCCCCATCGGCATAACGATACGGGGCCCACTATAATTCAGATCGGTATAGGTATCCCACGGATCCGGCGGATCCCACGGTTCGTGGGGGTCAAAGGAATCGATCCAGAGGAAAAGCTTCTCATGTGGACGATTACTCTCAAGCCACTCAACCCCTTCATCCACCACCTTATGGGCAAACCAATCTTCTGGACCTGCGAATTGGTCGGTGTTTGCCAGAAACTGAGTGATACGATTACACCACTGCTGGGGGAAATTCTCGTTGACATAGTCATTGAGATTCCGTTTTAGTGGGGCAGATACATAGGGATCGTACTCCTGTCCGCGGATCCAACGGTAGGAATGAAAATCGCGGTGAAAATTCATTCTCGGCGCACGGTAGTGATAGGTATCCGAGATGAGTCCAGAAACGTACCCCTCTTGGCTTAAGATTTGTGCGATTGCTATATCTTCCGGGGTCAACGGCTGCCAAGGACGATACGGGAGCGTCCGCTGTCCTGTCATCAGTTGGGTGCGGATTGGGATTGTGGGTAGAGCTTCGGGATAAGCGTTCTCGAAAACAATGCACTCCTCCGCAAACTGATCGATGTTAGGGGTTTGACACGGTGTGATGCCTTCAAATGGGGGAGTGCCTTTGTGATAAGCACTGACGTGGTCTTGACGGAAACTATCCAGTACAATAACGATGAGATTCATTATAATTGCCTCCAAGTTCCAGATCTATAACGCTCAACTGTGATTTCATTCTATCACAATCAGGCGTGTGCGACAAGCGTTTTTTTTGCTGTGCATATCAGAGGTATTGGGCTTACAGGGGTTAGCGGAAACCGACTAACGCTATTGACAAACGGAATCGGTCAGACTATAATCTACCCAGTTTGATTGTTGCATAGGTTTAGGCACGCCGTTGATGGAAGAGGGCAGGGATGAACAAACGGAATCCAAAAGTTGTGGTTGTCGGAAGTTTTAACATGGACTTGGTGGTTAAAGCGGGACGCCGTCCACAAACAGGCGAGACGCTTATGGGGGAAGCGTTTGGCATGTTCATTGGGGGAAAGGGTAGCAATCAAGCGATAGCTGCTGCACGTTTAGGAGCGGATGTGACGATGATAGGCAGGCTCGGAACGGATCTTTTTGGAGATACGTTAATGGCTGCCCACACGGAGGAGAGGATTTGCACGGATTATGTCATCCAAGACACGGAGGCTGGAACAGGGGTTGCGTCGATATGGATTGACGCTGACGGCGATAATAGTATTGTGCTAGTCCCGCAGGCGAATATGCGTCTGAGCGTTGAGGATATAGAACGTGCTTCAGAGTCTATTGCTGATGCGGATGTACTCCTTTTGCAGTTAGAAGTGCCGATTGCCGCTTCCCAACGTGCCGCAGAGATTGCGAAAGCCAATGGCGCAACGGTGGTGCTCAACCCCGCTCCGGCACAGGAATTGCCGACGGACTTTTTGGCGCAGGTAGACCTTCTCACTCCCAACGAAGTGGAGACTGAATCGCTGTCACGTATCAGGGTTTCCACTACGACGGACGCAGAATGCGCCGCCAAAGTGCTGTTAGACAGGGGACTTTCTGCCGTAATTTTGACACTTGGCGAGCGAGGAGCACTACTGTTGACCTCCGATCTGACGCAACTGGTTCCAGCTTATGCTGTCGCGGTGGTGGATACGACCGCAGCGGGGGATGCCTTCTGCGGTGCACTAGCAACAGGGATAGGACGGGGTGAAAATCTTGTGGATGCGGTGGCTTTTGCCAACGCCGCCGCTGCCCTAGCCGTAACTATGCTGGGTGCAGCTCCATCTATGCCAACTGCGGCACAGGTGGAAGCGTTTCGTGGGGCGGCACAATGAAACGCAGCGTTGAAATTCTTGAACTCTAACTTTTCTGGAAGGATTATCAGGAGGGGTTATATGAACGGTGCATATTGGTTGGTTGAAACGCTTCAACGGCGCGGTGTGGAATATGTTTTCGCGCTTTGTGGCAACGGACTCAAACCGTTTCTCGACGCATGTGTGGATTTACAGATGCCGGTGATTGACGTGCGGAACGAGCAATCCGCCGCGTATATGGCGGATACGTGGGGACGGATGACCAAACGGCTTGGGGTGGTCGCGGTAAGCGCCGGACCAGGACATACGAATGCACTCACCGGAGTTGCCAACGCCTTCTGGGACGGTGGACCCATGCTGCTGATTAGCGGCTGCGCTACCACGGACACCCGCGGTATGGGACATTTCCAAGAGTTGGATCAGGTCGGTATGGTAGCACCCATTTGTAAATATGCGCGGTTCGTCGATTGTGTTGATGTCTTGGAGCATGAATTTACCAATGCTTTAGGGGCATCATTCGCTGGACGTCCGGGGCCGGTGCACCTGACTATACCGAGTAATGTCTTTAGCGCACAAATGCCGGATTCAGCCGCCGCTCGCTTGCAGGGCGCCCCACCCACTATCAGCCATGTCAACCCACAAGCTGCCGGCGATTCAGATTTGATTTGCGATACAGTCGAACAGTTACATAACGCAGAGAAACCCGTCATTATTGTCGGCAATGGGGCGTTTTACGCTGATGCCGGTGATGCTCTTGCCCAATTCGCTAATTTAACGCACATTCCAATTTTCTCAAATATGTGGTCGCGGGGGTGTATTGAAAAGCCGTTGGATGCGTATGTTGGTACAACCTTCGGCGGCGAAACCAACGGCGCATTCGCTAGCCTTGCGGAGGTTGATCTTGCGCTGGTGTTGGGCACGGAGGTCGATTATCGGTTGGGATATGGTCGTCCGCCTGTCTTTTCTGAGTCGACCCGTTTTATCCGTGTTGATGTGGACTCGAATGAGTTGTCAAAGACGATTGAGCCGGAGATTGGGATTGTCGGCGATCCGCGATCCGTCCTTGAGAAGATGAACGATGCAGGAAAAAGTCGTCAGTGGAACCATCAAGCGTGGCTCGCAAAGGTGTGTCACAGCCGCGAAACGCTATTAGCAAAGTGGGCGACACGCGGACGTGAGGATGTAACCCCACTTGCTTCAATACGAATTTGTCGGGAGATTCAACCGTTTCTGGATCAGGACGTGACCTTTCTGCTCGATGGCGGAAACATCGGACGCTGGGCGCACATGACCCTCTGGAACCGTCACCCCGCGCACTGGTTCACCTGTGGCACAAGTGGAATTGTCGGCTGGGGAGTACCGGGGGCGGTTGCTGCGAAGTTGGCGCGACCGGAAAAGCCGGTGCTGCTCTTGAGTGGAGATGGTTCGGCAGGCTTTACGATTACGGAAATCGAAACGGCGTTGCGGTTCAATACGCCTTACGTTGCCGTTGTTGCACACGATAGTGCATGGGGCATAGAAGCGGATTCTCGTTCGCCGGAGCGTCGCATGGGAACAGTGTTCGGCGAAATCCGTTTTGACCGCGTTGCTGAAGCACTTGGTGGGCGCGGGGTATATATTGAGCATCCCGACCAGCTTAGACCGGCGATTGAGCGGGGGTTAGCTGCGGATACAGTTACCTTTATTCACGTTCCAACAGAACTTGGAGGGATTGGGTATCTGGATGGACAATATATGGAGCAAGAATAAGACAATAGATAGACGTGCCCTCAAAAGCCAAACACAATAATGTAGATTACGACTAACGCGGTAATGCACAGTACGTAATGCCTAGACGATTTCTTCTTACACGCTGTTTTTCTAGGGCGGGAAGGTTAGGAATCAAACTAACATTAGGATTGACACGCTAACTAAGATGGGTTAAAATAACCCCAATTTGAACCCCGAGTTGCTTGAGAGTCAATACTGAAAAAACCGAGAGGTTAGTAAAATTCACTCGCCAAAACACCATCCTGACTATAAGGAGAAAAAAATGTTTGAAGGATCCTTTGTCGCGCTCGTGACACCATTCAAAGATGACGAATCCCTTGATGAAGCCAAACTCAAAGAGCTAATCGAATTTCAGATCGATGGGGGCACCCACGGCATCGTTCCGTGTGGTACTACTGGTGAGTCTCCCAGCCTTTCAGAGGATGAGCATGACCGGGTGATAGAACTCACCGTTGAGACAGTAAATGGTCGGGTGCCAATCATTGCGGGGACCGGCTCTAATTCGACAGCACGGACGTTACGCGCAACGGAGCACGCTGCCGCCGCCGGTGCTGACGCTGCGCTTATTGTAACGCCGTACTATAACAAGCCGAACCAACAGGGATTGTACGCGCATTACATGAAAATCGCCGATAGTGTTGACATCCCGATTATTATCTACAACGTTCCTGGCCGTTGTGGGACAGACATTCTTTCAGACACTGTCGCTGAACTCGCTGAGCATCCGAATATCGTGGGACTGAAAGAGGCAACCGGTGAGCTTAAACGTTCCAGCGAATTGGTATCAATGTGTCCCGACGATTTCGTCGTACTTTCAGGCGATGACATCAATACCCTGCCAATCCTTTCTGTCGGTGGAAAGGGGGTAATCTCGGTCGTTGCGAATGTGGTCCCCGCCGATATTGCTGAAACGTGCAACGCCTTCAAAGCGGGCAATATTGAGCTCGCTCGAAAACTCCACTATAAAACTATGCAGTTAGCGGTAGACCTCTTTATTGAGACCAATCCCATCCCCGCGAAAACAGCTCTCATGCTGATGGGGAAACTCAACGGCAAGCTGCGGCTCCCGCTTGCACCACTTACTCCTGCCAATCAAGAGACGCTGCGTCAAACGTTGAAAGATGCGGGTTTGATTGACTAGTAATGGGTTAGCTTTGACTTAATATCGATAGCCTGTCGGTCAACGTTAGGGAACAGATTGACAGGCTATCTGACGAATTGTCAATCGGAGAAGCAGCAATGCAATATCGTGAGTTGGGAACGACAGGCTTGATCGTTTCTGAAATCGGCATGGGAACGTGGGAGCTCGGTGGACGAGAATGGGGCGATATAGACGAAACAGTAGCAATCCGTCTGCTTCAGTATGCGTATGAACAGGGGGTCACTCTGTACGATACTGCTGATCAGTATGGCGGCGGTCGCTCTGAACGATTGCTCGGACAGGCTTTCGCTAACATGCAGGATAAAGTGGTTATCGCCACGAAGGTCGGCTATGAAATAGACTCCGATGGTTGGGTCAGTCAGGGGTGGGAACAACGACCATCGTATAGCGCTTCCCGTGACTATATTCGCACCTCCGTGGAAGGGAGTTTACAACGATTGGGACGCGAAACGATAGACACCTATCAATTTCACGCGCCGCCGGCTCCTGAACAGTGGGCTGAAGCTTTCGAGACAATGGAGCAACTCAAAGCTGAGGGGAAGATACGTTTCTACGGCATGGCCCTCGGTAGCGAGGCACAAGCCCTGAAAGCAATTGAGGAGACCGGCATCTCCACAATGATGCTGACCTACAACATCCTGAACCAATCTATGGCTGAAACGGTGCTGCCGGCAGCGCAATCCAAAGGTGTGGGTATCATCATCCGACAACCGCTTGCATCGGGACTGCTGTCTGGACAACTAACGCCGGACACAAAATTTGCCGATAATGATTATCGAAAAACCTGGGGCTCTGAACAGCTTCATAACGACCTGCAACAGGTGGAGACCGTCAAAGAGATTGTCGGCGACGCAACCGAGACCCTTCCACAAGCTGCCCTCAAATTTATCCTTGCCCATCCAGCTATCAGCGCAGTTGTCCCCGGCATGATGACGACCGCACAGGTGGACGATGGCGTTGCCACAGCAGGCCTTCCCGCGCTGCCACCGCACATTTTGCAGCGATTGCAGAACGAATTCTGATACCAAGATGTGTGTAAACTATCCCCACGTCCTATGGTCATGAATCGCCTGAAGTTTCAACGCAAACTGATGATTCTTTTTGTGGGAATGGCGCTGCTACCCACGGTGATCCTCCTCCTCGTCTCCTATCATCTTATTAGTCGAAGCGTGGAACGTTGGGCGAACCATCAGATTGCGTTGATGCTTACGAATTCCGCGGCGATTATCGAAGATGCCGGTAAGCTCGCGCACACGCTAGAACTCTATGAAAACCTACCGTTGACGGATACCGCCGAGCTTTTGGCAGTTGATGAGGATTTAGTTGTCGTATTGGATGCTTTTGATTCGGAAGCTATCCAGATACGGGCAACAGAACTTGCAGATAATTATGGCGGTTATCTCATCGCTGTTTATGACTGGGACGGCCATCTCGTTTTTAGCACCGACCCGAATCACCCGCCCGAAACACTCACCACTTTTTTAGGACCCTTGGACGCGCTGCCCGATGGCCCAACCATTTCGGACGAATTGGCAGACCACGGCTTTTTGATATGTGGGGTGCCAATCTTCTCAGAGGATGGAAAGAAACGCTTGGGAGCAATAGTAGTTGGGAAATCTATGCCATTGACACCCGCCCAAATGCGAGCCCAGATGTCAGCCGTCCAAAACAAACTAAACCGTCTGGAAACGGATATTGATGCGGAAGGCACCGCGTACCGTCGAACGGAAATACGAACAACCGTTATTGCACTATTGATTACGGCAGCACTGATTGTCGTCGTTGCCTTTTTTGTCAGCAGGATTCTCGCAAAGGGAATTAACACGCCGATTCGGTCACTAGTCACTGGCACAGAGCAGATCTCCAATGGAAACCTTGACTATCAGGTAGCAGTGCAGACTGATGATGAGTTCGCCCTCTTAGCCGATGCCTTCAACCGGATGGTCTCCGACTTGAAAGCACGTACCGAGGAGTTACGGCGTGCCGAAAAAATCGCGGCGTGGCAGGATATCGCACAGAAATTGGCGCATGAAATTAAGAACCCACTGACACCGATTCAGTTGTCGGCGCAGCGGCTGCAACGTCGTTACCGCAATAACCCTGACGACCTCTCCGAACTTCTGGAACGCTGCACCCAAACAATCATTACTGAAGTTGAGGGATTGCGTCGTTTGCTCGATGAGTTTTCTGTGCTCGCCCAGATGCCCGCCCCGGAGCTCTCCCCCGTCAACTTGCGCGAGACGCTCGATGCGACATTAATGCTCTTCGACGAATTCCCCGAGCATATCGATTGTCAAGTCGACTTCCCCGCTGATCTCCCTCCCGCCAGCGCAGATGCAGACCACCTCAAGCGAGCATTTCTCAACCTTATCAATAATGCCCTTGAAGCGATGTCGGAAGAAGGAGAGAAGAAAGGGTATTTGACAATTCGTGCTTTTGCGTCAACCGACCAATCCAAAGTCTTCGTGCAATTCACCGATACCGGACCGGGCATCTCCCCCGAAGTCCGACCAAAGTTGTTCACCCCGCACGTTTCCACCAAGCGGGACGGTATGGGGCTTGGGTTGGCGATTGTTAAGAAGGTGATGACAGATCTCGGTGGAGATATTCGCCTTGAGGACGCTGAACCCGATTACGGTGGTGCAACCTTCACCCTGTGGCTGAGAGCGACCGTGCAAGGTTGAACTTACATGATAAAAAGAAAAATATCTAACGTTTGATACTAAGTCTGTGTTACCATTAAAGGCGGAAATCATAACCTAAAATTTCTCAAGAGAGGTGCCTTGCAAGATCTTCTCAACACGGAAATCGATTGGACACCACCACGAATTGTTGTTTATCAATCCGGGCGAATTCGGCTACGACATCCAACGACGATAGATGTTTAGCTACAGACTTAGATTCAGCCTGAGACGAAACTATACTTAGCAGGAAGGGAAAAACATGGTTGATAAGCAGTACCTCCTGAACGATGATGCGATGCGGGACTTCATTATCAACGGGTATGTGGTAGTGAAGCCGGCGCTCCCTCCTGACTTTCACAAATCTGCTTTCCAGCAGACGTTAGCGGCAATTGAAAAAGGAGAGCATCTGGGGAATAATCTGCTGCTTTCCAAAGTCCCCATGCTCCAGCAGGTGTTCGACGATCCGACAGTCCACGGCACGCTCATCAGCATTCTGGGCCAAAACTATGTCATGAATCAACACTGCGCCTGTCACTACCACCCACCGGGCAGTCAGGCGCAAGACTGGCATAAGGACTATCCGTTAGGTGGGAATGTGCGATACCACCGGACACGATTGGCGATGGCTTTTTATTATCCGCAAGATGTCACCGCAGATATGGGACCCACAGCGATTCAGCCTGCTACACAATACTATATGACGCCATCGGAGGATGCCGGGTTATCTCTTTGCGGTGAAGCGGGCACAGTGACAATCGTGCATTATGAACTTTGGCATCGAGCAACGGAAAATCGAAGCGACAAGGTTCGGTTCATGCTGAAGTTTCTCTTTTGCCGTACAGAGGAGCCGCAACAACCCTCATGGAATACGGAAAATCCGAACTGGGAACCCAATCAGACCGCTCCTATCGAACATCAAGAGGTATGGGAGCACCTTTGGAAATGGCATCATGGGGTGCAAAACGGGGGGAGGCATCCGACAGCAGGATCCGTTCCCAAAGACCTTTCAAAATTGATGCGGAGGTTGCAGAACGGGCTGAACGATGAAAATGAGGCGACGCGTCTCAATTCAGCGTATGCGTTGGGAAATATTGGCGAACCTGCGATACCGACATTGATAGAGGCACTACGACAAGAGTCGAAAGCCGCTTGGAATCGGAATATAGACCGCGGAGACTTTACCAATCCGAGCCAACTCGATTCCATCTACGGACTGGCTGCCGTAGGTGAGTCTGCCGTGCCTGCACTGACTGAAGCGTTGGCTGATGCAGACTGGTGGACACGTGCAGGGGCTGCTGCCGCGTTGGGGTGTATGGGTGAACCTGCACACGGTGCTGTCCCCACGTTAATCGAGGCTCTGAAGGATGATTCTGAGTGGGTTCGCCGAAATGCAGCGGATACAATTGGGAATATCGGTCCGTCGGCTCGGTCGGCTGTGCCAGCACTGATCGAGGCTTGGGGTGATAACAGACCGGTATCGCGTTGGTCTCTCTCGGATGCACCGTTGCGGGAAAACGCTACGATCGCATTGGCGAAGATGGGGAAACTCCCTCAGAGTGCCATTCCTGTAATGGAAGAAGCATTGCAAGACGAGAATCAGTACATTCGCTCATGGGCTGCCATCGCCTTGGAGCGCGGTTGCTAACTGGATTGATGGCGCTCAACGGTAACTTGGTTCATATTTTGAAGCAAATCAAGGAGACTGGTGAGGTTATCGTCGAACTGGATTTCTAACGGCGAGACTGTGTATTCAAAACAGGGCGCCAGCAGAATCACCGCAAAATCTTCCTGCAGCAAAGACAGCACGCGTCTCCCAATCCTCCTTCTTGCTGCCATGTTCGTAGTGTGGTCCAGTTGAGAGAGCAGCGCATCAACCTGGGGGTTGGCGTATTGAAAAAAATTATACTTCCCATCGGAATGGAAGAATCGTGACAGGCGGTTGTACTCCAAACCCAAAAAGAGTTGAGTTAAAAGGACATCTACTTCTTCCCGCATCTCTCCTTTGACAGAGATAGGATTCTCCACAGTGGAGCCCGCTGATTGTCCAATGAGTTGAGCCAAGTGGCGTAACGTCCCTCCCGCAGCGTCCTCCACCCTCGAACAGGCTACCCGAATATCAAGAGACTGAGAAGGCGGTACAATCTCCGGTTCCTCAGTGACTTCGCCCATGCGCAGATAAAAGTTGATCGCTCGATAATCAATGGCACCCTTAAGCAAACTACAGTTCCGTTTATCCGAGAAAAGGCCGTGGTGACGGTTAAGAAGTAGGGCGTAGTAGTTATCCTGAAAAAAGGTCCACTGTTGACAAGGGGCTGTCGTTGAAAATTGGTAGAGCGGCTGTAGCGCATGGATATAGAGATAGAGCAGATCAATTGTCCCATCCTCGATTGCCTTAACGGCATTGGCGGGTCGTGTGAAACGTTTCATGGTCAACCAATCGATACAGGTATTCTCGCCACGATAATAATCTCGATTGTGCTCGAAGTAAAGGGTCATGGTATCCGGACGGTAACGGTTCAATCGATAGGCACCGGAAGTCACACGATAGGGTTGGGTTGAGTGGGAAGGGACCGGGCAGATATAGCGCAGCCAAAAGGGAAAGAGCGCCTCCGCTTGGGACAGTCGAATGCGGAGTTGGGTCTTGCCATCAGGTTTAATCTCTGTGATAATCGGAGCGATACGGCTTGCGGAAAACGCCTCAATGACCTCTTCAAAAGTAATCGGCTTCCCATCGCTCCAACGAAGATCCTCTCTCAAGGTCAGCTGCCACTCCGAATGTCCTTTTACCGCTTCGCAACCGATTGCAAGCCGTTCTTCGACCTCCCCGTTTTGGTAGGACATTAGGAGAGGCTCATAGCATAGGAACTGAAGCCAAGAAAACAGCATCGGGTCCGGTTGGTCTAAAGATCCCAATTTGATGTCCGTCAATTCCCCGATTTCGAGCCAACTCAGAGGGGTCCACTCGTCGGGGTGCTTGATACGAAGGCTTCCGGTATAGGAGATACCGATTTGCTCTTGAAGGTGTTGGGCAATCTCCTGCTGATCGGGTGCCCACTGATTCAGCAGTGATAGCAGAAATTGGATCTGCCCCGGCTGCAAGGAGCGTTTAGTCAACTGATGTCTGAGCAGATTTACCTCCTTTTTGCAGCGTCTGACATGTCGCGACGAAATTCCAATCCCCTCGGCAATTTCCGCATCGTCGGCTTGGGGGTGCTGTTTTTGATAAGCAATGAGTTTGAGAAGCGTATCGACTTTGGACATTTGTGCACCTACCAATTCAACCCCATCTTTGGAAACATCCTCCCACAGATAGGGCAACTCACCTGATATCAGTGACCGAATTTCTAGACATTTTTGGTTTTTGTCAACGGTGATCTGTATAGGAACAGCGTTTCGACAACCCTCCATGTCAAGGGGACCCTGATTGCCTCCATCCAAAACAGTTCACAGTATAAACCTCCTTGCTTTCGATTTGCAACCAGTTTTTTAGAAGTATGGACATATCATGTCCATACTTCCAAAAGGGACTGGAATTTCTGTGTGATTGATTGGTATTCTTATAATTACAATGGGAACAGATAGGTCTTGAACCGATTCCACGGTTCATATTCGTCTGACTTTGAGCGTATGGATAAAGGAGGGAAACGATGAAACTCGCATGGTTCAAACGACAGATACAAGCCTGCTATCTTCATAGCGGACTTTTGGTGCTCGCTGTGTGCTTCCTCTTAGCACATGATGCTTTAGACGGTTACCCTGATTGGTCACCGGATGGGCTACGAATTGCATTCTCCTCTAACCGTGACGGGAATTGGAAAAAGAAACCTAACGATAATTGGGAAGTCTATGTGATGAATGCCGATGGGACTAATCCCATTAACCTCACCAATCACCCTGCATGGGACAGTCAGCCTTCATGGGAACTGACACCAAACTTAAGCGTTGCTCCAAACGGAAGATTGACAACCTTATGGGGAAAAGTCAAGCGTAGCAATATCTACGGTGTGAAGTAGAATTTGTGAGGAACTCAGCGGACAGATAAAGGAGGAAAACAATGACACCTGCACTGTTCAAACAGAATACACAAGTTCCGACGTTATCCTGGTGGAATCGGGGTCCAAACAACGACGAGGATTTCGATAAATCGGAACCTGGTCTTCACCGTGGACTTCTGGCACTTGCTGTGTACCTTCTCTTGGCATCGGCAAGTCTAGTGCAAGCCGCTGACACAACGATTGCCTTTATGTCCAATCGCAGTGACTGGAGGAATGGCGAAATTTACCTGATGAACCCCGATGGGAAACAAATCCGCCAACTCACCAAACACCCTCAATATGACGAGGAGCCTGCTTGGTCCCTTGATGGGAAGAAGATCACCTTTGTGTCATTTCGAAATCTAGAACAAATCCCTGAACGTGGAATCTGGCGCGGTGAAATCTATCTGATGAATCTCGATGGCACCAATCCTATCAACCTAACTCAATCGCCAGAAAGGGCAGATGGTGTTTCCTCTTGGTCACCGGACGGAAGACAGGTTGCATTTACATCTGCCGAACTCTTTAACGAGGACATTCTCGCCAGCTCGGATATTTTCGCGATGGATGCAGATGGGGGCAATCTCATTAACCTCACCAATCATGATGCTCTAGACGAGACTCCAGATTGGTCACCGGACGGGCTGCAAATCGCATTCTCCTCTAACCGTGATGGCAATTGGGAAGTCTATGTGATGAATGCTGACGGGACTAACCCTATTAACCTCACTAATCACCCAGCAAGAGACGGTAGACCCGATTGGTCACCGGACGGGAATCAGATTGCATTCTCTTCTGACCGTGACGAAAACTTAGAAATCTATGTGATGAACGCTAATGGAACTAACTCTACTAACCTCACTAACCACCCAGCTGAAGATAATCACGCTTCTTGGTCACCGGACGGGCTGCGAATCGCATTCTCCTCTATCCGTGACGGTAACTGGGAAATCTATGTGATGAATGCTAATGGTGCCAACCCCATAAACCTCACCAACCACCCTGAATGGGACGATAGTCCTTCGTGGGGCCCCACCCCTATCCTAAGCATTGCCTCAAACGGGAAATTGGCGACTTTATGGGGAAAAGTTAAGCGTAGCAATACCTATGGTAAGAGGTAGAATCTGTGAAGAACTTGGCAGATAGATAGAGGAGGGAAACGATGAAATTTACACTGCCCCAATGGCGGATACAAGCTTGGTATCTTTGCAGTAGGCTTTTGGCACTCGCTGTATGCTTCCTTCCCGATGTATCGGGATTCGCACAAGCCGCTGATACAAGGATTGCCTTTATGTCCAACCGACATGACGAGAGGAATGGTGAAATTTACCTGATGAATTCCGATGGGAAACGAGTGCGCCGCCTCACCGAACACCCTCAATTTGACGCGGCCCCTGCATGGTCTCCTGATGGTCAGAAAATTACCTTTGCATCATTTCGAGATTTGAACCGATTTCAGGGTGGCGGCATGATTCTTGCTGAGATTTATATGATGAACCCCGATGGGACCAATCCCATTAACCTGACTCAATCACCAAAAAGAGCGGACGGGGTTTCCTCTTGGTCACCGGACGGAAAACAGATTGCCTTTACAGCCGGTGAGCACTTCAAGCATCGCGGTGGATATCGCTGGAATATTTGGGTGATGGATGCAGATGGGAACAACCCCCGTAAACTAACCAACCATACTGCCGGTGACGGGAATCCCGACTGGTCGCCGGACGGGAAGCAGATTGCATTCCACTCTGAACGCAACAGAGATTGGGAATTCGATATCCAGAGAAAGAATTTGGAAATCTATGTCATGAACACTGATGGCACCAACTTCATCAACCTTACCAATCATCCCGCTGAAGACCGTCAGCCCGATTGGTCACCAGACGGGAGGAAGATTGCATTCTCCTCTGACCGGGATGGAAACATGGACATCTATACGATGAATGCTGACGGAACTAACCTTATCAACCTGACCAATCACCCCGCTGAAGACAAGGGACCTGCTTGGTCCCCTGATGGGAAGCAGATTGCTTTCCACTCTGAGCGTGACAGGAAAGATGACGATGACAAAAATGTAGAAATCTATGTGATGAATGCTGATGGGACTAACCCCATTAACATCACCAATCATCCAGCTATAGACAGGGGCCCCTCATGGGAACCGGCACCCACCTTGAAGGTTTCCTCAAAGGGGAAATTGGCGACCTTATGGGGAAAAATCAAGCGCACGGGCCCCTACGGTGGAAGGTAGAATTTGTGAGAAATCTGGCAGATAAGTAAAGGAGGAAGACAATGAAGCTCGCATCGCTCAAACGGAAGATACAAGCCTGCTATCTGCGTAGCAGGCTTTTGGTTCTCGCTGTGAACCTTCTCTTGGCATCAGTAAGTCTGGTGCAAGCTGCTGACACGAGAATTGCCTTTATGTCCACCCGCAGCGAAAGGAATGGCGAAATTTTCCAGATGAACCCCGATGGAAAAAGAGTTCGTCGCCTCACCAAAGATCCCGAATATGACAGCGCACCCGCCTGGTCCCCTGATGGGCAGAAAATTACCTTCGTGTCATTTCGGGATGAGCACCGAATTCAGGTGGGCGGAATCATCCTCGGTGATATTTATGTGATGAATGCCGATGGGACCAATCCTATCAACCTGACTCAATCGCTAGAAAGCCCCGATGGTTCTCCCTCTTGGTCACCGGACGGAAAACAGATTGCATTTAGATCTGCCAACTACTTCAGGTGGGATAATCTTTTCCACTCGGATATCTGGGTGATGGATGCAGATGGCGGCAATCCCGATAACTTGACCAACCATCATGCCCAAGACTCATCTCCGGATTGGTCGCCGGATGGAACGCAGATTGCTTTCCACTCTGACCGCAACAAGGACTGGGAATTTGATGTCCAAGAGAAGAATTGGGAAGTCTATATGATGAACACTGACGGGGCAAACCTTATCAACCTCACCAATCACCCCGCTGGAGACGGTAGACCCGCTTGGTCGCCGGACGGGCTGCAAATTGCATTCGTTTCTAATCGCGACGGAAACACAGAGGTCTATGTAATGAATGCTGACGGGACTAACCCCATCAACCTCACCAATCACCCCGCTGCGGACGATAGTCCCGATTGGTCACCGGATGGAAGACAGATTGTATTCACTTCTGACTGTGACAGAAAAGATGATGACAAAAACGTAGAAATCTATGTGATGAACGCTGATGGAACCAACCCTATTAACCTCACCAATCATCCAGCGATAGACGGTAGTCCTTCATGGGGATCCGTCCGTCCCTTAGGAGTTTCCTCAAAGGGGCGATTGGTTACCTTATGGGGAAAAGTCAAGCGCGTCAATACCTACAATGGGAGGTAGAATCTGTGAGAAACTTGGCAGATAGATAAAGGAGGTAAACAATGAAACTCGCATGGCTCAAACGAAAAATACATGCCGGCTATCTCTATAAAGGTCTTTTTGCTCTCGCTGTAAACCTTCTCTTAACATCAATAAGTTTGGCACAACTCGACGACACAAGGATTGCCTTCACGTCCGGTTGGACTGCCGAAATTTTCGTGATGAATCCCAACGGAGAACACATTCACCAACTCACTGACGAACCGAAATTTGATGACGAACCAGCTTGGTCCCCTGATGGGAAGCGGATTACCTTTATGTCATATCGGGATCTAAAACGAATTCCTGAACGTGGAGTTATCCGCGGGGAAATCTATGTGATGAACGCCGATGGCACCAATCCCATCAACCTGACTCGATCTGTAGAAAAAGCGGAGCGGGTTTCCACCTGGTCCCCCGATGGGAAGCAGATTGCCTTTACATCGGCTGAACTATTCAATGGGCATACCCTCGTCAATTCGGATATTTTCGTGATGGAGGCAGATGGAGGGGATCTCATTAACCTCACCAACCATGACGCCCTAGACCAGACCCCAGATTGGTCGCCAAACGGGAACTGGATTGCCTTCTCCTCCAATCGTGATGGAAACTGGGAAATCTACGTGATGAACGCTGACGGAACTAACCCCATTAACATCACCCAGAACCCGGCGAGAGAGGGCAGACCCGATTGGGCGCCGGACGGTAATCAGATTGCATTTACTTCTGACCGTGACGGCAACTTAGAAATCTACGTGATGAACGCTGACAGAACTAACCCCATTAACATCACCCAGAACCCGGCTGAAGACAATAGATCTTCTTGGTCGCCGGATGGAACGCGGATTGCCTTCGACTCTAACCGGGATGACCCATTCGGGGAAATCTACGTGATGAAAGCCGATGGGACGAACCCCATTAACATCACTCAAAACCCCGATGATTGGGACCTTTCCCCGTCATGGGGACCTGCCCCCATCCTAAGTGTTTCCGCAAAGGGAAAATTGGCAACCTTATGGGGAAACGTCAAGCACACCAATACCTATGGAGTGAGGTAGAATCTGTGAGAAACTTGGCAGATAGATAAAGGAGGAAAATGATGAAACTCGCATCGCTCCAACGCAAGATACAAGCCTGCTGTCTTCACGGTGGGTTTTTGGTGCTCACCGTGAGTTTTTTTTGGCATCAACCCAGTTTAGCACAACTTGCCGACACAACGATTGCCTTTACATCCAATCGTGACGTGGATTGGGCCGCAGTTTACTTGATGAACCCTGATGGGAAACAAATCCGTCAACTCACCGATGAGCCCAAATACGATGGCGAACCTGCTTGGTCTCCTGATGGGCAGAAAATTACCTTTGTGTCATATCGGGATCTGGAACTAATTCCTGAACGTGAAATATTCCTTGGTGAAATCTATTTGATGAACGCCGATGGCTCAAATCCTATCAATCTGACTCAATCGCCAGAAAGACCAGATGGAGTTTCTTCTTGGTCCCCTAATGGCAAACAGATTGCCTTTTCATCAGGGGAACTCTTCAATGATAATATTCTCCTCAACTCGGACATTTTTGTAATGGAGGCAGATGGTGCTAATCCCATCAATCTGACCAACCACGACGCCCTAGATCAGGCCCCCGCCTGGTCTCCTGACGGGAATCGTATTACATTCTCCTCTCTCCGTGATGGGAACTGGGAAATCTACGTGATGAATGCAGAGGGTGCCAACCTCACAAACCTCAGCAATCACCCAGCGAGAGATGGCAGACCGGATTGGTCACCGGACGGGAATAAAATTGCCTTCACTTCTGACCGTGACAGAAACTTAGAGATCTATGTAATGAATGCTGACGGGACTAATCCCATTAACCTGACCAACCATCCGGCTGAAGACAATCACGCTTCTTGGGCGCCGGATGGGACGCGGATTGCTTTTGACTCTGATCGTGATCTTATTCTAGGCAGAGACTATAATTATGAAATCTATGTGATGAACGCTGATGGGACTAACCCCATCAATCTCACCCAAAACCGTGCCTGGGACATTGAACCTTCGTGGGGCCCTGCCGCTAGTTTAAGTGTTGCCCCAAACGGAAAATTGGCGACCTTATGGGGGAACGTCAAGCGCAGCAACGCCTACAGTGGAAGGTAGAATCTGTAAGGAACTTAGCATAAAGGAGAAAAATGATGAAAGTCTCATTGCTGAAACTACGGATACAAACTTGCTATCTTTGCGGGGGACTTTTGGCACTTGCTGTGAATTTCTTCTTGGCATCGGCAAGCCTATCACAAGCTGATGAGACAAGGATTGCCTTTTATTCCAACCGCAGCGACGGGAGGAACAGTGAGATTTACCTGATGAACTCCGACGGGAAACGGGTTCGGCGACTAACCAAACACCCTCAATATGACGGGGTGCCTGCATGGTCCCCTAATGGTCAGAAAATTACTTTTATATCTGATAGGGATCAACATGATTGGGAAATCTACGTGATGAACCCCGATGACGCCAATCCTATTAACCTGACTCAATCACCAGGAAGAAAGGATCGTGCTTCCTCATGGTCTCCGGATGGAAAACAGATTGTTTTTAGTTCAGTCGGACGCAACAGGGACGGTGGCCACCACGGGGACATCTGGGTGATGGATGCAGATGGAGGGAACCCACGTAACCTGACCAACGATAACGCTAGAGACCTTTCTCCGGATTGGTCTCCGGACGGAACGCAGATTGTATTTCATTCTGATCGAAACAAAGACTGGGAATTTGAGCACCACTTGATGAATATGGACATCTATGTAATGAACACCGACGGAGCCAATCCCATTAACCTGACCAATCACCCGGCTGTTGACCGGAACCCGGATTATTCTCCGGACGGTCAACAGATTGTCTTTTACTCTAACCGTGATGGGAACCGGGAAGTCTATGTGATGAATGCTGATGGAACTAACCCCATCAATCTTACCAATCACTTGGCTGATGACCGTCACCCCGATTGGTCGCCGGACGGGAGACGGATTGCATTTACCTCTAATCGTGATGGGGATTAGGAAAAGGAACCTAATGACAATTGGGAAATTTTTGTGATGGACGCTGACGGAGCGAATCCTATTAACTTGACCAATCACAAGGCATGGGACACTGGCCCTGCATGGGGACCTGCCCCCACCTTAAGCGTTGCATCAAAGGGAAAATTGGCAACCTTATGGGGCGGAATTAAATGCAGCAGTACCTACAGAGCGAAATAAAATGTGGAAGGCGCTTAGCACAAAGGAGAGAAACGATGAAAACCATTAGGCACACCATCTTTACCCTTATCGCTGTGATTGCGGTGACCCAATACGCTTGTGTTGCATCAGAGGGAAAATTGGCAACCTTATGGGGGAAAGTCAAGCGTATCCGGTAAAACAACATTGAGGATGATGTGAGGGGGCAGTGACCTATCGAATAATATGCACCCGATTCCCGCCTCGGAGCGTTTCATCCGGCATCGCAATCGGCGTTTCGATGAGGGCGATGAACCGTCCGTCCGCGCTGATGTCGATGGTATCGTAGGGGAGCTGCCCCTCCGTGCGATAGGTATAGAGATATTTGGAGAGACCACCTCCCTCAGCGGTGAGGTCAAAGACAGAAACGCCGTGAAGTTGGTCCTCAACGTTTTGTCCCCGCTTGGACACGCTGATAACGGCATATCGTCCGGTTCCATCAACTCCGAGATCTTGAGGCATGTTCTCCAACGTCCACTGCCACACCTTTTCTCCTGACCAAGCGTGAGCGAACAGGGTCATCCCGTTCGGGTGGGCTGAAGGAGGACGCTGCGCGCCTTTCTGCAAATGGTACGGAATAAAAGTGTCGCCCGTCACAAAGAGCGCGAAGTCGTTGGTAGCGGCGATTGTTCCGTTGGTGGCGATGATTGGGATGCCGCTGACTTCAAGCGGTGTCGTGAGGTTAGCTTCCCATAGCGGCTTAGTTCCTTCTGGCATCAATGCCGCATTAAAAGTGAATGCCCGTCCGTCATCGGCTGTGACATTGATGAATCCACCATCAGGTGAGACGCTCACGCCACGCCAGAACGTCACCTCCTCAAAGTATGGTTTAAGTGGATCGAAGGTATACTCCCACGCCATTTCACCTGTCTCACCGTTGATGACGTACAACGTGCCGGATCTGAAACCTCCGGTGTCCCCATCTCCCCTGATGTAACCGAGGGTTGCGACTGTTTTTATATCACGGCTATAATCGAACCAACTGATGGTCATTGGAAGCGTCTGATCGGGGGGCCACTTCCATTTGACCGCTCCCGTCTCCCCATCGAAGCGGTAGAGTTGAGCCTTTTTCAAAGCCACACCGTCCTTCGTCCAAGAGTGATTTCCCGCCACAAGCAGGTCACCCTCCTCCGTTGCCGAGATTCGATAGGGTCCCGGGTATTGCACCCATGCGTACACATCGTCCGGATTCTGCGGGACAGAGGTGTCGATATCATCTGCCATGCGATATTTCCATAACAGCGTGGGCTGTGTCGTTGAGAGATCATAGGCATAGATGAAGCCATCAGGGGATTGCTCACCGATGTAGAAACGCTTGCCATCTGGACTGAAGGCTGCGTGTTTGGCGTAACCTTCGGAGATGCGTGTTTTCCAGATGCGATCCCCCGTGAGCGGGTTGATAATTGCCACATGTCCAGCGTTTGTTCCAACCGCGAGTTGCTCACCATTGGAGGAAAAAGCAACGGTTGTCGGTGTCGCCGGACGTTGTAGGTTCGCTAGCAGCGACAGCGGCTCCTCTAATTCGACAGTACGGATGCGATACGGGAGGGGCTTGAGCGGTGCCGTAGTGTGAATCTCGAATAGACTGCCGTCAGTCCATCGGAGCGTGATGTGATAGTCCGTTTGGGGTTTCCAATCGTAAGTTGCAAGTGCTCGTTGGTCATCGATCCAGGAGGGAAAGATTTCTTCCCCAAGTTGGGAGGCTTCGTGTATAACCAAACTTGGCTCAGGATTCAACGGATCCGGTTGATTGGTACTTTTAAGACGTTCTTCCAGTTCAACCACGATACCGTCACGGATAAAAATAACGTTACCGTTAAGGGACTGCGCCACAGCACCCGTTGGGACGAAAAGATAAATCAGTAGACCAAGAAATATACCCAATCGCGACTTTTGCATGTTCATAATATACCTCCATTGGCGTGTATTAGAAGTTTGCAGACTGCACAAATAAAACAAACTTCGCAAGAAAAAATAGAAATATCAACCATGTTACCAAGTAAGTGAAAAAAGCCTTTGCCACAGGTTGTTTCTCCCCCAATCAGGAAGTTAAATTGAATCGGTTAAGAAAATTGTATTATCATTCCGCAACCCGCCACAACCCAGCACCCAGTCGTTTCCCCAGAAGAACGCCGATAAATGTGTAGGTGAAGCCGTCGATTAAGATTCGCGTTAGGATATACCAATCTGCGTAGAAGAGGCGGTAGAGTGTCATACTCAGTTGGAATTCAACGTAGACAATGAGTGCGTCACATAAACCAAAGATAAACGCTAAAGGCAACAGATTCGCGCCCCCAATTGCACCGGAATCCAAAGCCATTTTCCGCGCTATCTGGAAACCGGCTTCGAGTAGCAGCACAGCGGTGACAACATGAAGCAGGACAGTGGGCGTCAGCATTCCCAAGGTGACACCTCCCAACAGGAGTCGAACTGCGGAAACGAGGGTAATCACCCCGAATTTGGGGATGAGCATTAGCAGCGATGTCAACAAGGCGTAGTACAACATCTCGTTGATAAGCCCCGTGACGAGGGATGAGAGAGGACCAAGCAGGGCAGAGATTAGATTGGCTAATAACGTTGATGGTACGTTGACAGCGATGAATATCGTTGTGCCAAACAGGGAGATAAGAATTAACTGCTTCGTTGAAAAGTAGCTGAACAGCTGTTGGTTAAAACAGAGCAGTAGTCCAACCCCTAAACCGGTTGTGACGATTACAAATCCTGTAACAAGGAGCGCATGAAAATTCGGTGTCACGATCAGCAAGGGTCGTGTGGTGTGCAAGACCGTGGCGTCGCTGCCCCAAATTTTCACTTCGATTGCACGTTCATAATCCCCTGCTCCGGTGAGATCTCGATGTGATTTGGAGAGTGGATTGAAATAGATTGGTAGGGGAACAGAGGTAATGCTTTCTCCTATCAAACTAACAAAGGCGAGGCTGCGATTTGTTCCAGCGTTGACAGCGTCCGGGGGAGCTAGGAAAGGAATTGGTTCCCCATCCTTTGTATCACGATTCATCGATGCCACAATTGCGTGAATCGTTTCGCGCCCACGATTGTGGATCTGCACAGTTTGATATGTGACGGGTTGGAACTCGTCAATAGGACTCGCTTGTGCGCCGAGCCATCTACCGAGTCCGCCTAGGAGGGGACGTGGATAGGAAATAGCGTCCGGCCGTTGACGCGGATCAGATAGACCACTTGCGTCTGTCGGCATGGTAATATCCTCGATCCGGAGTTGCGATGCGATTTCATTGAGGGAAGCGGAACGCAGCGGCTTCGTCACACTTCGTTCCCACCGATCTCCCGAGGCACTTTCAAAGAGAACGCGACCACGGATTTGTGTATTAGCGGGGAGCGGTTCATCTGGAATTTTCAAGGTTAGTTGGCTGTACCAAGCCTCTGATTCAACGGTGAATTTCCCTGATGAGCGGTAAGACAGAATATTCTCTCCGATTGGATTGGGACTCAAAGCCACTTGGTCAATCGCACTCTCCCATGCTGAATCGTGCAGCGATACTTGAAACGATGCAGGAACTTCAAGCACAATGTGAAAGCTGACGGGCGCCTCCCACCCGTTTCGGATCAGCATGGTCGCCGTCATTTCGATGCCCTGTAAGACCACCGATGCCTTTTGGGTAGGCGCTGCCGGTAGAACTAAGTCATCACCAACATTTCCATCAGCGGCTTCCTTCGCCTCAATTGTGCCGTAAGGGATGGCAATTTCAACAGCTCCTCGCGAATCCGTTTGGGGTGCCTGCACCGTTTGAGTGGTGGATTCACCGTTCTGATAGGTCACTGCAAACCGGTAAGTACGCCCCTTTTCCCACCGAAAGTACAGCGATTCGGTGCGACGCGAATACCCTCCAAGATTGAGTTGCGTTATCACCCTATCTTCCGAATCAAGCGCGGTAATGTTTTGGACATTTTCTCGAGTTGCAGCGTCAAATTCAATTCTTGCACCGAGCGAAAAAAAGGTGACAGCCCATGAAATCGGGGCTTGTTCAACACTTGTCGGCGTGCAAGCGAGATAAAAAAGCCAAAAGAGTAAGAATAGCAGACGCACAACGTAAAAGATATTAGGATTCAAGGTTTTAACGGATTGTTTGAAGGGTAACCGACTGGGATTTAAAGGTTAAATGGTTCAGAGTGTGAATTATTATAGGGAAGGCACGGTTTTGTAATGTTCCCGCTGTGAGAAGAAACAGAACCGATATCTGCATTCCCTATATGTTTTTGTGCATCTTCATCATTGGACACTTTGGCCCAGATACCTTGCAATACGGACAAGATCGAAGACGTCGATAATTCCATCCCGATTAACATCGCCTTGGAGATTTCTACCTGTCTGTCCGAAGTTGCTCGAAACGATAACAAGATCGAGGATATTGACTATCCCATCGTGGTTCACATTGGCAGCGGCCACCCCGATCGCCTGGACCTGTGCAACAGTAACGACAGAGCCCCCCGGGCCAATGCGGTAGGTATTGAGCAGTACTCCATCGGGGGAAACGACATATAACTCGTCCATCCTACCGCCTGTCCAATCCGGACGGGTGATATAGAGGTTATCGTTCTGATCGATTGCCCCCACACCACCCAAGTCGGTAAGTGGGTTGTCGGCATCGTGTGTCCACTGTTCGGTGAACAGATCGTACACGAGCAATCCACCTGAGCTGATAAAGAGACGTTTCATGCTGTCAATATCGGGGGCCCCTGCTCTACCGTCGAGTTCGATTGTTTTTTCGATTTCGTCGGTAACTGCGTCGATAAACACCACCGTTCCTGAGACAGGTCCTTGAGGATTCCACGCACCTATACCTGCCGACACAGCAATGACTTTAGATTCACCATCGCTTCCAATACCATTTGTGTTTAGCGGCATTGGGATGGTTTTTAGGACTGTGTCGGTCTCTATATCAATTATTGTGACACTGCTCGTATCATCATAGCTGACATTCCAGGTACCTGGTTCCTTAACATACGCTGAATTGGCGATGTAAGCCTTCCCGTTAAGAATAGTTATCCCATCGGGCATGGGACCGCAGGGGATACGCTTGACAACGCTTTTCTGGTTCAGGTCTACCACATGGATTACGTTGCTGTATAAGCCTGTAACGTATGCTTTGGAGGGAGGGATAAGGGCAATCTGTTTTGGCGTGGTATCGGCATCGATGGGGATGCTGCCGACATGTGAGCGGGTCAACAGATTAATAATTTCGATAGCCCCACCGCGCGGATCAAAAAATGGGTCCGGTTCTTGGTTAAGCGCGTAGAGGAGATTTCCCTGTACCTCTAGATCGCTTGGTATAACAAGCCCAAGAGGAAGAATCTCATTCTCGACAGCCTTTTTCACATCGGGCTCATCCAGATCGATAAATGAGAGCGTTGGGGAGATGTCAGCTTCTGGTTTCCGTAAGGTGTTAGCGACGATAGCTAGATTTTGCACGTCTTCTTGAGCATGAACGCTTAGGACGGCAAACATTAAGATTGTGAGTACAAATGTGAATGTGAACCTGCGTATATACATAACTGAACTTTCCTTTCATCAATGATATAGCGGTGTCAGCTGTAGGTTTTACAACCAAAAAATAAAAAACCCCAGCTTTCACGCCGAAAGCTGGGGTACGGTCCGCCATTCACACTTAATAATATGCAGGTATGTTCACAATGCGTTGGCAAAGAACCCCGTTTCACAGCCTTCCCGCGAAAGCTACCATATGAAATCAGATTCAGGTAGGTCTCCTGACTTACGACAACGCGTCGCCCACCTTCCCATCCCAATTTGGGACAGTGGCATTCTGGACACGGTTTTGCGTCGTTTACAGTGGCGGGGCCGTGGCGGATTTTCACCGCGCTTCCCTATTCTCCGGCAATCTTCATCAATTACCGGCACCTGAATCGACAAATATGCAGTTTTGAAATGCTTCTTTGATTCTGTTTGAAGCAACATCAATTATAGCAAATTATCAAAAAATTGTCAAAGAAATTTATGAAAACATACAAAAGAAGGGGAATTACAGAGTTGTGGAGAGGTTGGTGATATGCGTGAAACAAGGCTGAGAAAGGTGGGCTACTCTCTGTTTCCTAGCACGACTTCCCGTAAAAGGAATTGTCCATCTCGATAAATTTTAACGGTAACGCGGGTATCGGGTGGGAAGCTTGCGACCTGTTTTTTGAGATCGAGGAATGTGCGAACAGGCTTGCCCTTAAATTCAACGATAACGTCTTGGTGCTTGATACCAGACTTGTGAGCGGGACTCCCATCGGCAACCCTTGTGACACGGACTCCAACATCGGTGGTGCGTTCCTGTTCTTGTTCAAGCCACACCCCAAGCCAGCCGCGAGACACCTTACCGTGCTGAGCTAGCTGTTCGGCGACTTGCTTCACTGTATTAATCGGAATAGCAAAACCGATCTCGCTTCGCGTCCAGATCTGTCCGAAGTGGGTTCCGGCGTTTGGCATGGTGGCTTGTCGCTGGGACAATTCGAGAGTCGGCGAATTGAGCCATTGTGTTATCTGTTTAAGGTAAGGATCTTCCATCTTCGCCGCGATGATGCCGACAACTTCTCCCGACGTATTAACGACGGCACCGCCGCTATTGCCCGGATTCACGGAAGCGTTGATTCGGATTGCGTCGTAAAATGGTCGTGTAGGTAAAATCTCTAAACCGCTGACCGTTCCAAAAGAGACCGTTGGGGAATGTCCATAAGAGCTGCCGACGGTGATGACCCACGAGCCTGTATGGATTTGATCGGAGTCGCCAATTTTCGTCTGGGGAAGATAACTGTTCTCAACAGAGAGGACAGCGATATCCGTCAGGGTATCAACGCCGAAGAGTGTCGCCGCTGTGCACTCTCCATTTGCGAATAGGACTTCAATCTCATCTGCATTTTCAACAACTCCTGCGGTCGTTACGATGTGTCCGGCTGAATTGATGATAATGCCGGACCCAATGTTTTCATACCGGAAGACCTCGGTCGAATCATCAGCTAACAGTGCCTTTTGGCTTTCCGAAATCTTTTGAGTAGTGACAGTGCATGTCGCTACAACCTCAACGACAGACGGTTGCACAGATTTAACTATCGCTTGAAATTCACGTTCCATGGATTGTAGCACGCTTTCTTCCGCAATCGCCGAGAAGAAACAGGCTGAAAACAGGGCGACAGTGAAAACGAGTGATTTATGATAGGCGTGAATTGAGAAACAGTTGGCAGACAGCTTGCATCTCTTATTCTGTATCTGAATTGTTTTGGACATTTTACAAGCCTCCACCTGTTGGCGCTTCTGTGTAGTTGACTGTCTGCAAAATATAGTTCTGTTCTAGCCGCTGCGGTTGCTGGATTCGACGCGCCGGTTGCAGGTCAAATGCCGGGGGTTGCTGTTGTTGAGTTCTGTGTGCCGGTTGTAGGTTAAACGCCGAAAATTGTGGTTGTTGACTTCGACGTACCGGTTGTAGATTAAACACTGAAGATTCTGGAAAATTGACTAGGGATTGCAGCTCTCGACTAGGCACAGCTAAAGGAAACTGCTGCCGCTGCCATTCGGTCTGACGCCCTTCGACAAGCGGTATACGCCTTGAGGGTTCTGGTGCTGCAGCAATTTCACCCGACTGAGGGTCGCTCAGCGTTTCTTGGTAAAAATAAAATCCTGTGGCCATGACAAACAGCACTGCGATTCCACTCAATGCCAGACAGGTTTGACCGTATAGAGGCTGTAATACACGTTGCCAAAAAGGGATTGCTTCGACTTGGACCTCCGCAAGACGGACTTGTAAGGCGATATCGAATTCTCTCGATGGTTCAATCTGTGGCAATTGATGCAACAGGTTGAGTGATTTGCGAAATAACGTAAACTCTCGGCGACACGACTCACAGTCGCTCAAATGGGCTTCAAATGCTTTAACCGTCTGATAATCTAACTCATCGTCGAGATACGCAGAAAACTGTTCTTCAGTGTTTAAGCAGTTCATGATGCCTCCACAAAACTTCTCAATTTATCCTTTAACATAAGCCGTGCGCGGTTGATGCGGGATTTTGTCGTTCCAAGCGGAAGGTCTAAGGTATCACTGATTTCTTCATAGCTCAGTTCTTGCAGGTCCCGTAGAACGAGTGGCAATCGATATCGCTCGGGGAGTTCGGAAATTGCACCTTGCACAACGTATTCACGTTCTTTCCGTTCAAGTTGGTTTCCGGGTTGGAGGGAGACATGCGCGGGGGCGGTCGCAATCAGATCTTCTTCAGCGGGTGCGGAACCGGAGGAGGGTTCGGTAGTCACACTATCAACGAAGAACCGACCCCGCCGCCCCCGATTTCGTAGTTCATTTTTGCAAAGATTGGAGGCAATGTGATACATCCAGGTGCTGAACTTTGCCGCCCCGGATTTGTATCGTTTGATTGCTTTGAACATACGAATAAATGTCTCCTGTGCCAAGTCCTCAGCGGCGTCCGGATTGTCTAAGAACCGGGCGATGAAATTGACCAAAGGGACCCGATTTCGGCGCACGATTAGATCGAATGCCTCCATATTTCCTTGTTGACACTGTTTCATCAATTCGTCGTCCAGATCTGGCATAATCGGTCCTCCGCGGGTACTCGCTTAGAAACACACCAATAGATTCAGGAAGTTGCACGCTTTGTCTAAAAATTTGATGGGATTCCTAATACTTTCTACGAAGTCCTCTTATCTGCTAGGTTCATTAGGTAGACATGTCCAGCGGGAAATTTTTGTTGACGTAATGCAAAAAAAGGGGTAAAATGAATTTTGTTGACATCTGTTTTAGGAAAACCGGTGAGACGATGCAAGGTCTCATGTATATCAAGATAGGTCGTCAAATAGACTTGCATCAAACAATTATAGCAAGGAGACTACAATGCAATCAACAAGAATTTTGAGCCTAGTGCTGGTTTTAACGATATCTGGGTTGTTGATACTCCCCCACACTTATGGCGACGGGAAATGGACAGTTCTACGGAATGACGATTTTATGCGTAATGACGGTGTAGAAGGGCATCTTCAGGATGTAGAGTTTATCAATGAGATGAGTGGTTGGGCTGTGGGGTCTGCCGGATTGATTCTCCAGACGACGGATGGCGGAAAAACATGGATCCAGAAAACCGTCGAGATGGAACGTCCAATTGACTTCTGGAATGTTTATTTTAAGGACGGAAATGTCGGTTTTATCACGGGGACGAGGGGAACTATCTTCAAGACAACTGACGGTGGTCAAACATGGGAAAACAGAATAGCAATCAATGAAGGCAGCGTCGGTCGGGATGGGAATCCGGCTGTTCTGCGTCGGCGCTTAACAGATACATGGATGATGGATGAACAGATTGGATATATGGTTGGCGAAAACAACACCTTCATTAGAACCAGTGATGGCGGCGAAAGCTGGGCTGGCACGGGGATGCGCGTAGCGGTTGGGTACCCACGTACTAATTATGAAAGGATCTATTTTGTATCACCGACGCGCGGTTGGATAGTTGGTTCGTTCGGAACGATAATGAGCACTACCGATGGTGGTGAAACATGGGAACACCAGGATCCTGGCGTTGACAACAATCTGAAAGGGGTAGACTTTGTCGATGAAAACAAAGGCTGGGTGTCGGGACAAGAGGGGGTAATCCTCCACACCCAAGATGGTGGTGTGACATGGACAAAGCAGAAGACCAATTCTTACGATAGCTTATATGATATCGCCTTTGTTGATTCACAAACAGGTTGGGCTGTCGGGGATTTTGGGGCCATCTTACACACTACCGATGGTGGACAAACATGGACACGCGAAGAGACCGGAAACTCCTCACCCCTATACGCCATTGATGCTCTAGATAAAACCCGTCGATGGGGGGTCGGTGAGTGGGGAATAGTCTTGGGAATTGGACAGTAACCCCCTTGTTGATAAGCAAGGACTCCATTTTTAGGGTGAGGTGCTGAATGGCAGACCTCAAGAATATTGACGAGCATCTTGTCCAAACCGTGTGGAACGATCAGCGGTTCATCGATTTCGACCTCAAATCTACAGATGGTCGTCCGATTCAGGTGCTTAAGCCGGGTTTCTGGAATAGCGATGCAGGGCCAGATTTTGTGCAGGCAGAGCTTTTGATTGGTGGAGACCTGTATGCTGGTGATGTAGAGATTCATGTCAGATCGTCGAGCTGGTATGATCACGCGCATCATCTAGACCCGAGGTACAATCGTGTCATCCTACATGTCGTTTTCTTGAACGATGACATCAATCTTCGGACGCGGCTTCAGAGCGGGAAGCGGATTCCAACGCTTGAACTGCTAGACCGGCTCGATGCACCAATCGGCGATCTGTTCGACGCAAGAGAGGAAAATCAGAGCGCACCGGGCGATTGTCGGGTGACAGGCAAGGGACTTAAAATTGAGCGTATCCAATCAATCTTCAACGATCTGGGTCAGGAACGGTTGACAGAAAAAGCAGGCATGATGCAAAACCTGCTGGATCGAGTTGACTTTGAACAGTTGCTGTATGAAGGGGTCATGGAGGCGTTGGGCTATACCAAGAACCGCAAGCCCTTCCGTGAATTGGCGCAACGGGTCCCGCTTTCAGATTTAGTTGGCAAGCCCGATGAAACGATTCAAGCGATTCTGTTTGGCGTGTCAGGATTACTACCGTCGCAGTCACAGCAGGAGACCGAATGGGATGATGGGGATAGGAAATTCATTGAACGATTAGAGTCAATGTGGGAATCTACTGAACAGTACAAAAACCCGACACGCATGACGGCAGAGCAGTGGCATTTTGCCAAGATACGTCCAGCCAATTACCCCTCTCGCCGCATCCCCGCGATCGCTCAAATTGTCAGTCGCTGTCAAGATACCCTGATGATGGATTTTCTGCCGCTAATTGAGGAAGCAGTCGCAGCGAATAGGCGTGTTTTGGCGCGTATTCGGCGTCGATTACAGGAACGGTTGACCCCTGCTCCTTCCGGTTACTGGGAGGACCATTCCCATTTCGGCAAAGGTATCCCGCAACGCGGTGCAGCGTTGATTGGTGCTGCTCGCGCCTCCGATATCATTGTTAACACGCTGCTACCGATGACGTTAGTCTGGGCTGAACACTCGCAAAGTCCAAAGTTGGCAGAGGCGGTTCAGCGATTGTACGATAGCTATCCGAAACTACAAGAGAACCGTATTACTCAAAAAATCGAGGCACAAATTTTCAGCCAAGAACAACCGATTAAACTCATCTCTCCTTCTGCCAAGAAGCAGCAGGGCGCAATTTATCTTCACCGAAATTTCTGTAGCAGCCAGCTCTGCGATCTCTGCCCTGTCATTGAGGGAGGCGGGGTCATTAAAAACTAATATACCACTGTTTGGATGGAGGTCATCTATGAAATTGGGGTTTCTCTCACGGATTTTTGAAGGTGCACTCAGTATTGAAAGGACCTACAACGATTGCGATAAGGCACTAAATAGATTGGGGGCATATAACGAGCGGATTAAGGAAATGCAAGAGAACGGCGAGGATATAAGTCGTTATCCGGCCGATGAGAAAGCAGAGCTTGATGAAATCGTGGATAAGGCGATCCAAGGGGCAACACGACTAATCAATTTAGAATCCACGCGTAACTGGCCTGGCGTTTTCAGAGAGATGCACAAAAACCTTGCGAATATCTACTATGAGCTGCATGACTATGACAAAGTCCATGAAGAGTGCGACAAGCTAAAAACAGACTACGGCGAAACCGGGCGTTTGGATGCAGAGGAGGTTTTGGAGAAGCTCACGGATCAAGAGAACGGCAAAGACGACTCATCTGAGGAGGAGGCAGCCGCAACGATGTAAACAATGCACTTCCTGAACCCTTCTGCCTTTTATCTCTTAGCATTTATCCCCGTTGTGGTGCTGCTCCATTTCCTCAAACTGCGCCGCCAACGCCATATTGTTCCCAGCGTAATGCTTTGGCTTGAAGCTATTGAGGATATGAAAGCCAACGTTCCCTTCCAACGTCTGCGAAACTCGCTTTTACTCCCCCTTCAAATCCTATTTTTGTTAGTGGTGGTAGGTGGCGTTGCCCGTCCAGCGCTGCGCCAGCTAGGCGGCTTACGTGAACAGTCAATTCTCGTTATTGATACATCAGCGAGTATGGGGGCAACTGATTTAGGAGGAACACGTCTTGAGGTAGCAAAAGCGGAGGCTGTAAAATTGATTGACCAGCTTGACGCAAATAGGCAGATGATGATTATGGATACCTCTCGCCCACCCCACAATATCCGTCAAGCGTTTACGTCGGATACGGAAAAATTGCGTCAAGCTGTTGCGAATCTGTCTGTGGTGCACGCGGCTCCAAGTCTCAAAGCGGTGTTCGATTCTGTCGCTGTTTACGGGGATATGTCGGGGACTCAAGCCTCGCTGGCCCCTGGGGCGATCGGGGTTGTGTTTATCAGCGACAATTTTCGGGGGCTCCCTGATTCCGTAAATCCGGTTCAGGTTCAACAAATCGGTTTAGGAGATCGGAGCGAGAACGTTGCAATTGTCCAGCTTAGCGTTACCCGTGCATTAGCCCCACCGAATCACTACCAGCTGCTCGTTGGCGTACAAAGTTTTGCGGACACCCCCAAAGCGTTTCAAGTGGAGTTGGGAATTGACGGGAAGTCATTTTTTGAAGACAAAAGTGTCTTTCTCCCACCGAAAGAGACAGCCTCCGTCCTATTTTCCCTTGACGACGACGAACGGTTTTATGGACAAGTCATCACCGCCCGCCTTGATGTTGATGACGATCTATCCATTGATAATGTCGCTGCGGCGATTTTACACCCGCCACCGCAATGGAGGGTTTTACTTGTCAGCGATCGAAATCAGCCACCGCTGAATGCAATTCTCAAAACAGATCCGTATGTCAACTTGAACCGGATCCAGCCGTCGGATTATCACGGTCAAGGGGATAACGATATCTTGATTTTTGATCGGTTTGCCCCGGAACCGCTCCCTGAAGGAAATATCGTTTTCCTGAACCCAATTGGTGGCCTTCCTTTTACCTCCGTCCAAGCAAACAGGCAGCCGATTCAGGTTATTGATCAACACGTAACGCACGAGGTGATGCGCGATGTATCATTGATTGGCTTGGAGATTAAAACCTCGCTGCGGGTACAATTGCCGCTGTGGGGAATTCCGCTTGTTGAAACGAACCAGACACCGCTGATTTGGCTCGGAGAACAGGACGACAGTAAAATCATCGTTTTTGCGTTTGATCCGTTCGATCTGGACATTTCAAACTTTGCGGCATCTATACCTTCAGCCCCTATTCTGGTGTCTCAGTGTTTGGAGTGGTTAGGTTCAGCGACCTCCGTAATCCAACCTGACCTTGTTAAGGCAGGCGAACCTGTAAAGATTCGCCTTGATCATATCGGTGAAGTTGAGCGGGTAACTCTCCAGATGCCTGACAAGACCGTGCGAGATCTACAGGTGCCGGGATCTCGCATTGTTTTCACGGAAACAACGCAGGTTGGCACTTATACTGTGTTTGTTAATGGCGAACCACTTGGCAGGTTTGCAGCCAACCTACTGAATCCACAGGAATCCGATCTTTCGCCGCCCCAATTAGCGGATGATTCCAGTACGGGTATGGATCTTGGACGGAGGCAGTCTAATTTGCCGGAAGTGAATAAAGAGGTATGGGGATACGCGGTTTTTCTCGCGCTAATGCTGCTTGTTGTGGAGTGGTGGGTTTACCATCAGAACCGTCGTTTTGGGCAGCCGTGACGAAGGACGGTATCAATGCTGTGGGTTAGTAGACTCTACATCGGCATAGATATATGTGGGAGATGGGTTTCTTGAGTGAATCGCGTCCTCCCTGTCGTCATCATCAGTGGAAACAATGCCCCTTTGGACTATTCGGCCGGGCTGCGCTTCGATGGGTGACGCAAACATCGGGCCATCAACGACGCAGGTGTGAAACTCGCCGTTTTCCCCTAACGGATCGACCCCTGTCGGAAGGTCAGCGAGGAATTTACAATCGAACCATCTACCTGCGAATTCCGCGGGTAACATGGTCGGATTGAGAGCCGTTACGATGGCGCGTAAGCCGGAGGCAATCATCTCTTGAGCGAGTGTAGACGTATCTTGTCCCCATATTGGGAAGATTGGCGTAAAACCGGTTCCGCTGAGCTTATCTTCACGATAGCGACGGATGTCCTCTAGGAATAGGTCGCCAAATGCGAAATGTGAGGTCGTCAGATGTTCGGGCAGCCCACGCACCTGATCCAGAAACTGTAGCATGGCGGCTTCGTATTGGGCGTTGGAACAGGGGTACGGTATCGGTATTTCGTATAACGGCACGCCAAGTCTTTCGGCTTGGAGCTTCAGCATCCAAGCGGGCGTGGAGTGGATGGAGACGCGATCAAAGGTTTTGGTCACAGTTGTGAATATACCGCGCACATCGTAGCATTCGTTCTGTTGGCGTAAGGTGTGAAGCGCCCAAGCGGAATCTTTGCCTGAAGACCAAGAGACTAGAACGGGAGCGCGGGGAACAGGGTCAGTCGTAGTATGTGTTGTTTGTTTCGTCATGATGGTAAGATTGTAACGCAAAGGATAACAGGTTAGCAAGGTAAAATTTTAGATCCGATGAAATCAATAGCTTCTAATCGCGGCATCATCGTCGGTGTTACGGGGGGTATCGCCTGTGGCAAATCGACTGTATCCAGACTGCTCTCAGAAAAGGGAGCAATACCAATCAACTCGGATGAGATTGGGCATCAGCTGCTCAAACGTGGAAGTCCGGTCATGGGGGCGTTGCTTGAGGCATTTGGGCCGGATATCCTTGACGAATCCGGTGATGTCAGCCGTCAAAAGCTCGGTGCAATCGTCTTCAATGACAGAGCTGCCCGTGAACGTTTGAACGCAATTATGCATCCACCAATTGTTGAGCAGTCGCGTTCCGAAGCAAACAGGCTTGTCGCCGAGAACGAAAATTGCGTTGTCCTTATCGATGCGCCGTTACTCATTGAAGCGAACTCACAAGATACGGTGGACGTTATCGTCGTGGTTACAGCTTCCACGCAAATTCAATTGCAGCGTCTATTGGAAAATCGTTCTCTTAGTCAGACAGAGGCGCACACAAGGATTGATTCGCAGATGCCACTATCCGAAAAGGTAAAATACGCAGACTTCCTGGTTGAAAATGATGGGACGCTTGAGGAGTTGGAACAGAAGGTAGATGGACTGTGGCATGAAATTCGCCGCCTTAGAAACGAATAAGGAGACTCCAATGTTCAGTGCATTATTAGCGAAACGTGCATCAGAAAATAACCCCATCCGTGTGGGCATCATCGGAACTGGCAAATTCGGCGCGGGACTGGTGGCACAACTTTCCCAGATGGAGGGCGTCGAAGCCTGTGCCATTGCTGATATCAACTTGGCTCATGCGAGGCACGCCTACACAGCGAGTTGTGTACCAGTGGATGCTATAAAAGTTGTAAACACCGTTGAGGGATTGAACGACGCTATCTACAGCGGCAAACGGGCGATAACCGAAGATGGGCTGCTCCTACCCCAATCTGATCTAATAGATGTGGTGGTCGAAGCTACCGGGATTCCAGAGGTCGGTGCTCGCATGGCATATCATACGTTGACCCATAACAAACATCTAGTGATGGTCAATGTAGAGGCTGATGTGACCGTGGGTGCCTATCTAAGCCGCCTAGCGGATACCGCTGGCGTCGTCTACACTCTCGTAGATGGGGATCAACCCGGTGTGACGATGAACATCGTGGACTGGGCAAGGGCACTCGGATTTGAAATTGTCGCCGCTGGCCGCGGCACAATTTTTTACGGTGATGACAGAGAGGGAACACCGGATACAGTACCGCAGCGCTTCGGCTTCAGCGAAGAGGTAATCGAGCGACGGACAATTAACTTGAAAATGTTTAATTCGTTCCGAGACGGAACCAAGGCACAGGTTGAGATGACTGCTTTAGCTAATATGACCGGGTTACCGCCTGATGTGCGGGGTATGCACGAACCGTCTCTCAATCTCTCCTATATTCCCCAAGCTTTCAGTCTACGAGAAGAGGGTGGGCTCTTGAGCCGGCATGGGGTAGTTGAGTTAGCCAATAGTGTGGCGGAGGATGGAGTTACTATGCTGGAATCACCGCTTCGGATGGGGGTTTTTGTGGTTATCCGCACTGACCATCCCTTCACTCAAGAAGATCTGGCCGGCTACCATCTCTATCCGGGTGGTAACGGCAAGAACTTTCTGCTCTATCGACCCTATCACCTTGTAGCAGTTGCGGCACCTATTTCCATAGTCAAGGCAGCCCTCTACGGGCAGCCCACCGGCACCCCTTTGGCCACACCGACCGCAGAGGTGATCAGTGTCGCAAAACGAGATCTGAGGCAGGGAGAGATTTTAGATGGTGGCGGTGGGTATACAGTCAACGGGTTAATTGAAAAGGCGGAGATTGCTCGCGCGGAAAACTTGCTTCCTTTGGGGTTGGCACCGGGGGCTAAGTTGAAGACGGATTTAAGGAAAGGTAAGGCGATAACCTACGATATGGTAACGCTTGATGAGGACTCCTTCATCTTCAAGCTCCGTCGGCTGCAAGATGCGGTCGTCAGTGCTGAAGCGTAAAATGTGAAACGTAGCGAACTTCGCCTAGCACGGTCAAAGTAAATTTGACATTACAATACTTGTGCAATATAATATAGAGTGGTATTTTTGAATCACTCTGAATTTCGGAGCCGGATATGCACAGCCCACAAGTTATCGAGCATTATGAGCATCCACGGAATGTTGGTACAATAGTAGATGCGGACGGAGTGGGCATTGTTGGCGCACCCGCTAGTGGCGAGATGATGAAACTGACAATTAAGGTCTCTCAAGAGCGGGTTGTCGATGCGAAGTTTAAGGCATTTGGCTGTCCAACCGCAATCGCAGCCAGCTCCCTCATCACAGAACTAATCAAGGACCGTACAATTCAAGAAGCATTGAAGGTAACAAATCAGCAGGTTAACGAGGCGCTTGGGGGATTGCCGCCGGATAAAGCTCGGTATGCTGAGCTTGCTGAGAAGGTATTAAAGACCGCAATCTATAATTATATTTCACATCTGAATGAAGAAGGAGAATCAAAATGATTACAGTCACTGAAGCTGCGGCAAAAAAAGCACAACTGTTAATGCAAGGCTCAATGCCAGAAGAGGGTGTGGATGCTAGCGCGGAGCACGGTCTGCGTATGCAGGTTGTCGGTGGAGGTTGCTCCGGTTTTCAGTACAACCTTGGATTTGATGAGCAACGGGGCGGAGATAAAGTCTTTGAACAGCATGGGTTGAAAGTCTTCATCGATTCACGTAGTACCCTCTATCTTGCGGGCTCAATCTTGGACTATAAGGATGGTCTAATGGAATCTGGTTTTAAGATTACCAACCCCAATGCAAGGTCCGAATGTGGTTGTGGTGAATCGTTCAGTGTATGAATCGGATTTGTGTTTCGTAGATGTAGGCAGGAAACATGGGTCATGTTTCCTGCCTTTTTGTGCTCTCGTAGCGAGGTGTTTTTCCTTATCCCTCACTTGCTTTCTTTTCCAAGCGCGTCAAGCTGCTGTCGGGCATAGGCGACAATCACGCTCTCAGGATAATTTTGAATAAGCGCAGAATAGGTCTCCCGTGCTTTTTCTAGCTCATTCAGGTGCCAACGGTAGATGTCTGCGATTTTCGCTGCTGCCTCCGCAGCAATTGGACTGCCTTCCACAGCGGCAACCTGCTGAAATGCGGCGATAGCGTCGGAGTATCGCGCCTCACGCTGATGAATTTCACCGATCAGCAGCCAGAGGTCATCAACGATGAGTGCTGTCGGATACTCCTTCATCGTCTTTTGACAGAGCTGTAATGCCTCATCGGTCTCTCCGCTCAAATCGCTGCGGAGTGCTTCAAGGTAACGTTTAAGGGGTTCGTTGCTGTAATCTGAGTTGGACTGGACTAGGACGATTCTATCTAGCGAATCGTTGCTCAGCGGATTGGACATCGCAATATCAAGTACGCGCTTATATGCGGCAATCCCGGCTTGGATATCTCCCCGAAGCAGACGTGCATCTCCGATTAGTTTTTGGGCTTCCGCCTTAAAATTGCTATTTCCGTCAGCGATTGGACGAAGTGTGCGCTCTGCCACGTCAGATTTTCCCTGCAAGATGTAACACGTTGCTATACCGATTTGAACCTGTGTTGCTTGGTTAATCGGCAGCGGTTGGTTGGCTAGCTTTTGGTAAATTTGCAGCGCAGCCTCTGCATCCCGTATTCCGCGTAACCACACTTCACCTAAGCGCAGTTGTGCAGCGGGTTGGTTGCTTCGCTGCGTCATATTGGTTAAAACGGCCAATGCATCCTCCCACCGCCCCCACCGCTCATAAAATCGTACTAACTTCATCTGTGCGGTCCACGCCAGATGCATATTCGGAAAGAGTTCAGCAACTGCCCGGTAAAAATCTGCGGCTTTCGGGTTTTTGTTGCGTTCCAGAATTTGTGCATACTTTTCGAGGATGCGCCCACGGTCAGCGGAGTATAGTTGGTGCAGCATCCTAAAATTTTTGAGAGCTAGATCCAAATTCCCACTATAAAAATAGACCTCTGCTAAAGAGAGAACAAGGCTCGGATTGCGTGAATCTGTTAGCAACATTCCTCGGAGTCGGTCAATTACTCCTTCAAATAGCCGTGCCTGTTGCGCCCCCTCATAGATTTCCGCCATGTTTTGGACAAGTACATCGCGTCCACTGTATCCAATATCCACCACACTCAATGCTCGCAGATAGGTGTCCACCGTCATATCAATCTGTCCTTGAATTTTGTAAACATCTGCAAGCCGGTTGTAGAATTGAGCAGATTTGGGATTAAGAGTGATCGCTGTTTCATACGCCTCGACAGCCTTTTCATACATCTGGTGAGATGTATATATTGACCCCAGCTGTTGGTATCGATAGGCTTGATCAGGATCATCTTGAACAATTTTTGCCCACTGCTCAGCTGCGAGCTCTTGCTCACCGCGTTCTGCGTATAATTCCCCGAGCTTTTTCAGAATATCTGAATTTTTCGGATTGTGATTAAGGGCAGCACGGTATAGGGATGCCGCCTCGTCGTATTTCCTCTGCGCTTTATAAAGGTCCGCCAACTGTTCCATCAGATTGATATCCTCCGGTTTCCGGCGAATTTCATCCTGTATCAGATTCTCCGCATCAGTATATCTATGGCGAATCCGGTATAGTCGAACAAGGCTATTGAGTGCACTATTACGGTATGGAGAGGTCGGAAAATCATTTAGGAAGCTACGATAATTTTCGATCGCCTCATCATGTCCTCCGTCTGCGAAGGTATATTGGGCGATTAGGTAGCGTGCGATTGCAGCGGTTTGCGTTTTTTGGTATTTGCTGGCGAGCTGCCGGCATCGCGCAATCGCCTCTTTGTATTGATACCGATCACGAAAAAGGGTTCCAATTCGGTGCACCGCTTGGTTCGCATAGGAACCGTTTGGATTATCATCAATTACTGCGTAGAAATTTTGGAGTGCGAGAGCATCATCACCAAGTTTGGCATGGGCCTGCCCTAAATTCATACGGATTGCATCTGTTGAATGTTGGCGTAGCGGCGTTTCTAGTAACGCTTCATACGCTTCAACTGCCTTAGAATATTCTTGGGAGTAGTAGAAATCGTGGGCGTTTTGAATAGCGATGCGATCTTCTCTAATAGGTGGGTCTTGGGCAAGCGTTGTAAGAGGAGTGAAAATACAGGTAGATATTAAGAAAAGCAGGCATAGCCGTATCGCTGTATTTTGTTGATTGTTACTGTAAGACTGTGTTCCTATCATATTGCTCCGTCTCCTTAAACAGTGTAAATCAACCGTGCGCTGTCACCAGCCTTTGATAGGTTCAACCTAGCTACTCCAACCCAAGTAAGGAGAGAGAATCGCGATGGATGAGTGCCTCGATGTCCTCCTCCGGAACTTGGGGCATACCGGTCCCTTCAGCGAACCGGTTCGCGGTGCGGAGTGCATCGATAGTTTCCTCAATGGTGGCTATGGGGAAATCGCTGCCGAAAAGGAGTTTGTGTATCACGCGGTTCTCATGACAGAATGCTAGTGCCTGATAGCCCCACCACGGTCGCAGGGGAACGCCACCGGAGACATCGGCAAACACGTTTGGATGCTTGCGGATCATTACCATAGCATCAATGTACCAGGGCAGTCCGATGTGAGCGAGGATAATTTTCAAGTGTGGGAATTCACGCGCGACCGGGTCGTAGAGCAGCGGGTTTGCCCACTCCATCGGCGTATTGGCGATAACATGGTAGGCTGCATGTGTGAGGATAGGGAGCCCCAACTCTTCCGCACGGCGATGCACCCGTCGTGCCTTATCACCGTTGGGGTCGTAGTGCTGATAGACCGGGCTCATCTTTATGCCTTTGAGCCCAAGATCGTTGACGCACCGATCAATCTCCTCCAACGCAGCGGGATCGTTCGGGTCAACTGACATAAAGCCGATGATTTTTTCGGAGTGTGCTTTAACGTAGGCGGCGATGGCATCGTTCGGTGTGTGCATACCTAGCGCGATAGAGTTGATACCAAAGACAATTGCACGCGAAGCCGTCTTCACAGCCTCCCAATGTTTTTCGGGTGTGACTTCTAAGTCGATCCCGGTGTAATTGGTGTATCCCCGATCGAACGCTTCGACAAAGACTTTGCCCCACTGCTCACGGGTAGAAAGGTGTGTGTGTACGTCAATAATCATGATGCCCTCCAAACTTAAGCAACCCCTGCTACATCTTTCTCCGGTACGATAGCCCCACAGCCTAGAAGTTTAGCAGATCGATCCCCTACCCGTCAACCTAGAAATCTCCGAATGACTAAAGCGGTCAGTGACAAACACTTTTCGATTGACAGGCAGAAAGGAATGGATATAATAGCGTAGTTGGAGTCAAGCGGATTCTAGGGTTTTGGCTCTCGCTGAATCTTGGACTGTTTGCGGGATTGAGGAAAGCATGGCGCATCCGACGAAAAATGATAACACAAGCAACGTTACCTTACGAGCGGTGCTCGTCGGCTTGGCACTTGTACCAATCAATGTCTATATCGTTGTGCAGTGGGAGACGGTTTGGAATACTCAGTACCCGACCACGATGACGATATTTTATAACGCGGTTTTCACTTTCCTGTCCTTAATCCTAGTAAACATGTTGCTGAAACGGTGGTTGCCGCGGGCTGCACTGACCCAGCAGGAGCTGCTGACAGTTTATACGATGTTACTCTTGGCAGTTTGTGTTAGTGGTCACGATTTTAGCCAATCCATATTTTGCACGCTCGGTACTGCCCGTTGGTCTGCGACCCCGGAGAACGATTGGAGCAATCTCTTTTGGAAGTACCTACCACAGCGGCTGACTGTAAACGATGATCAGGTGCTCTACGGGTTCTACAAAGGAGAATCGACATTTTATACCGCAGCTCACATCAGAGGTTGGCTTGAACCGATGATATGGTGGACGCTTTTCCTCTCGGTGGTCGCGTTTACCATGTTCTGCTTGAACATCATCATCAGAAGACAGTGGATTGAGCAGGAGAAGTTGACCTATCCACTCGTTCATCTGCCCTATGAGATGAGCCGCGAGGGCAACGGGCACCACCCGTTCTTCAGAAACAAGTTGCTCTGGCTGGGTTTTGGGTTAGCCGCTGGTATCAACCTGATTAACGGGGCAACCTATCTGTACCCTGTGCTTCCTCAGATTCCACTCGGATACAATCTAAACACGTATTTTACAGAGCGTCCGCTCAACGCGATAGGTAACTTCCCTGCTCAGTTCAATCCTTTTGCGATTGGCCTTGCTTTCGCGATTCCGCTCGACCTCCTCTTTTCGTGTTGGTTCTTCTTCCTACTCTGGAAGGCACAGCGCGTGGTAGGGAGTATAGCGGGGATCAACATGCCCGGCTATCCATTTGTCGCCCAGCAGGTACTTGGCGGATATTTGGGCATTGCCATCGTTGCCTTTTGGTTAGGACGAAAACCGATTTGGCAGGTTATAAAGCGGGCTATCGGCGCAAGGTCGGAGGCGGACGATTCCGGGGAGCCGATGAAGTATAGGACAGCGGTGCTTGGGATAATCGCAGGGATTAGCTTTCTGGTGTTCTTTTCGTACCAAGCAGGAACAACGGTTCAATTCGGATTGGCGTTCTTCAGCGTTTACTTCGTCATTGCGTTCGCACACACGCGGACCCGAGCGGAGCTTGGTCCACCGATACATGGGATTTTCCACTACGGTCCACTCCAACTCTTCATCGCGATGGTGGGCAGTCGTAAGCTCGAAAGCCAGACATTGACGGCAGCAGCACCCTTCTGGACGTTCACGAAACAGTTCAGGAACCATCCGATGCCGTATATGCTTGAAAGTTTCAAATTGGCAGACCGGTCGGGTATGGATATTCAAAAACTGGGGAAAGTCATCATGTTCTCCGTTATCGTGGGTATCATCATAACCTTCTGGACGTTTTTGCAATTCAGCTACAAATGGGGCGGCATCAGCGAAGGACGCGGTATTGGCGCTTATACGGTAATCGAGCGGTGGCTCGTACGTCCACTAGAACCGGATGCACAGTCGCTGAGTGCGGTTAGTATTGGCGCATTGGTTGTGTTTATCAATACAGTATTGCGGCTACGATTTTTATGGTGGCCCTTGCATCCGTTAGCCTATCCGATAACGGGGTATATACCCTTTGAACACTTGTGGTTCCCGTTTCTCATCAGTTGGGTGGTAAAGGGACTAATTCTCAGACATGGCGGCATACAGACGTATCGTCGCATGTTCCCGTTCTTTCTGGGACTGGTCTTGGGCGCATTTACTATAGGCAGCATTTGGGGAATCGTTGGATTAGTAACTGGAATACCGACCTATGCGTTTAAGCGATGGTGAGAATGCGGACCTTCAGCGGAGAGGCAGTGCAGAATAATTCTGCGAATGTTACATTGCTCACAGCCAACAGGTGCCATCAATGAATTTTTGAAGTTACGGCACACGGCGTATAGGTACCACTAGCAATCTGAGTTAGTCTCGGAAGAAGGAAAAAAATGTATAAATGTCATCGGCTTGCCCTAGCGGGATGCGGCGGTATGGGGCGCCGCCACCTGCGTGGATATCGTGTTTTGGAGAGTTTCGAGCCCGGACGAATTGAGGTGACTACCTTAATTGATCCGGAGTTAGAGCGTGCCGAATTCGTCGCTGGAGAAGTAGAGCAATTCTTTGGTAATCGACCACAGGTGTACCGTTCGCTGGAAGATGCCCTCGCAGGTTCGAGTGAGCTGGAGGTGCTGGACATCGTCGCTGCGGCATCCGCACACCACTCGATTGCCAACGTTGCAGTGGAAAGCGGTGTGCACGTCATGTGCGAGAAACCGATGGCACCGACCGTGGCAGCCTGCCGGGCGATGCAAGCCGCCGCGCAGCAACATGGCACAGTGCTATCTATAGCGGAAAACTATCGGCGTGATCCAATAAGTCGTCTAGCGAAGGCACTGCTTGAGGCGGGTGCCATCGGCGAGGTCCGCACAGTCCTAGATTTTTCAGCGGGTGGCGGACGGAATGCGACCGCTGGTGGTTGGCAATATCTTCGCAAACAGGGTGGGGCGATTCTGGAGTCTGGCGTCCACAATGCTGATATGCAGATTTATTTGGTTGGTCCTGTTAGACAGGTAACCGGGAAGGTCAGGCTCCAAGAACGCGAACGACTTTTCAAGGGAACACGCGTAAAAGGATTTCACGATCACTACGCTCACACTTATCCCGACGTTCAGGCGGCAGATGCGCCGGATTTAATGATGGCGACCCTTGAGTTTGAGAGCGAAGCGTTAGGACAGTGGTTATATGACCAAGCAGCGCATGGACCCAGATTTCGTCGTTTCACAATTTTTGGTAGTGACGGTCAGATAGACCTGCCGTCCGTACGCACAGGTCAACCCTTACGTCTCTATCAGGATGACCGGGAGGGCGCGCTTGACGATGACGCTGTGTTGGCACTTGTCCCGGAATTCTCGCTCGATGAGCGTACCGCTCGGTTTTTTGGCGGGGAGCGACTTATACGCTACGATCAGTCTGGATCGGGTGTGGGTGGTGGCGGTGACTTAAACATCCTCGCTATGGAGCTTGCAGAACTTTTGGACGCTATCGATAATGGAACGTCAGTTGAGGTTGGAGCGGAGGAGGGGTTAGCCGCTGTCGCTCTGGTCATGGCATGTCATGAATCCTCTGAGGCAGGTCGAACTGTCCGGATAGATGAAGTAGTAGAGGGGAAGCTCAACACCTATCAGAACGTTGCAAACCGCGAGTTGGGGATTAAGCCCTGAAGCATTGAACGTTGCATCAAAACGCTTGCAAGCACGTGGAATCGTATCGGGTAAAAAAAGTTTGTAATCTAACTCAGCGTCCGGCTAAGGTCTAACACTGGTACTGACCGGGACCTGACGATCACACTCAAATGGAGGTATTGGCATGAATTCATCTAATGAACAGATTATCTTTGAGGATAACTTCAACGGTCAGCTTGATGAAGGTTGGTCGTGGCTGCGAGAAGACCCGGACGATTGGCGTATTCGGGATGGTGGTCTGGAAATTCGCGTCCAACCCGGCGTGGCGGATACAGTTAGGAATGCGCTGTTGAGAACCGCACCAGACCGCAGTAATGGCACCTACGCTATTGAGGTGACTGTCACTAATCATACCCTTCCCACTCAGCAGTATGAGCAAGCCGGTATTACGTGGTATAACGACGGTACGCCGGTTTTTAAGGAGGTCAAGGAGCTGATTGATGGAGATCTCTACATCATCCCCGGCAGGGCAGCGATGCCAGCAAAGAGTGTCCGGCTGCGCCTATTGGTTACCGCTGATTCGTGGGAAGCGCAGTACTGTCCATCAGGCGATACAGCGTTCCAAACAGCGGCAACGGGCGAACTGCCTCCGCCGGGTGAAGACCAAGTCAGCATCCAGTGCTACAACGGTCCACCGAATGCGGAACATTGGATCCGCTTCGAGGACTTCTGTATTAAACTTCTGAACGCTGATTCGTCAGGTTGATTCCTGTAGATGTCAGGACACTTTTTCGATTGAAGCCGTTGATGATTGTGATATAATTTATTTTAATTCATAGGAATGTGGTAGCATGCAGTCGGATTTTTCACTTGAGAAGAAAGGGATCGAAAAATGGTAAAAATTGCTTTAGCCCTCGGGCCGGAACCGACGCCTGTCTGGACATTAGCGAAGCAAGCGGGGGTTGAATATGCGGTTGGTAGCATGAATTTGAATCCGATACCGAATGCCAGTCCTGAGCAGCAGCCGTGGAGTTATATGTCACTGGCGCGCGCGAAAGCGGCATACGAGGATGGCGGATTTGACCTACAGGTGATTGAGAGCCGTCCCCCGATGGAGAAAATTAAGCTTGGTTTGCCGGGACGCGATGAAGAAATTGAAGTTATCTGTGAATTTATCCGCAACATGGGTGCATTGGGGATTCCGGTGTGGTGTCCTGCGTGGATGCCGATTCTTTTTGTCCTCCGAACATCATTCACAATTCCTTCACGCGGTGGGTCTGAGGTCAGTGGTTACGACCATAATTACTTGAAGAACGCACCTCTAACCGACCACGGTGTCATCAGCGAAGAGGACCAATGGGTAAATCTGAAATATTTTCTGGAGCGAGTAGTTCCGGTTGCAGAGAAAGCCAACGTCAAATTGGCGATGCATCCGGATGATCCACCGCTGTCGCCCATCCGAGGGGTCGCCCGGATCATGAGTAGTGTGGAGAATTATCAGAGACTAGTAGATTTGGTGCCAAGTCCTGTCAACGGGATTGGGCTCTGTCAGGGCAACTTTTCCCTAATGACCGACAACTTGCCCGAAGTGATTCGGCATTTTGGGGGACAGGAAAAGATTTTCTTTGTTCATTTCCGAGATGTACGCGGCACACCTGAACAGTTTGTCGAGGTGTTCCATGACGATGGACAAGCTGACATGGCAGAATGCGTACGCGCTTACCGCGACGTTGGCTATGCAGGGGTTGCCCGTCCAGACCATTTTCCGAAAATGGGCGATGCTAGCATCCCAGATGAACATAGTATGGAACGGCTGTTCGCTATCGGTTATATGAAGGGATTGATTGAGGCAGTCTATACTGAATAGGACGGACAACTCCAATATTATGTTTCGGATGGTAAGCCTCGGTTGGTGTGATCAACAGTTTGTCGTATCAATTCTAATCGATTACTAGCCATACCTACTTGTCTTTCATAGGCAATTACTGGATTCGGAAATGGCATGAGGCTAGCGAAACAGGCAAAACACGGAAGGAGGCATATATGGACACTGCATGTTTGGACTACTGTCTGACTGAAGACGAGCACCTTGAATTCGAGCGTAACGGTTTCCTAATCGTTCCTGATGCGCTAACACCACAGATGACCGCTGATGTTGAGGCGGCAGTGGATCGGATTGATGCCCAACACCGTGCGGAAGCGAAGGTTGATGCTCACGAATGGGTGCACAAGATAGACTTTGTGGGACAGGACGAGATCTTTCTGGAGCTCCTCGATTGGCACAAGACCTTCCCCAAAGTGTGGGGGATACTGGGGTGGAACATTCAGCTTTACCTTTCCCACATGGATATTACGCCGCCACCTTCACCTGACGCAGTGGCGGAGAGGAAACGGTTGGGTTGGCATCAGGACAGTGGACGTTTGAACGCCGAGTTGGAAACCGATCCCCGTCCACGAATTTCGGTCAAGATCGGCTACTTCCTTACCGATACGACCGAAACAGGTCGGGGAAATTTCTATGTCATTCCGGGAAGCCATACCCAGAACAAACTCGAATACCCTTCCGATGGCGTTTCAGATCCGGAGGAGGCAACTCCGGTTTGTGTCCCACCCGGTACAGCTGTCATTTTCGATCGGCGTATCTGGCATTCAAGAAGCCCAAATGAATCGGATATTACGCGCAAGGTCCTATTTTATGGCTACAGCTACCGGTGGCTACGCCCACGGGACGACATGACCGTTGGGAGTTTTATCGATCGCTGCGATCCGATTCGACGGCAATTGCTGGGCGCTAGCACGAGTTGGCACGGTTATACATCCCCAACTGATGAAGATGTACCGTTGAAGTTATGGCTGGCGGAACAGTTAGGAAAGGAAGTAGTCGCGGCTTGACTCTCACCTCATGCCAATAGGCTCAATTCATGAGGGCACATGCCTATGGGGCAAATCAGATTACATCCACCCGTTAAGCTGATTGTTGGGATTATTACGGCGGCATCTGATATACTTGCCATCGTGCATCAAAGACTCTCAGAACAATTTGGACGGATTGATTTTGCTAGTGATGTGCTACCTTTTGATTATACTGCTTACTATGAGGCGGAGATGGGGACAGATTTGAAGCGTCAATTCGTGAGTTTTGATCGACTTATCTCCGCCGAAGAGCTCACGTCCGCTAAACATTTTTCTAACACAGTGGAATTCGAGTTTGCAAAGGGTGAGACAGCTCCCCGTCCGGTTAATCTCGATCCGGGCTACGTTTCGGCAGCAAAGTTGGTTCTCGCCTCGACGAAAGACCACGCACACCGTATCTATCTTCAAGATGGCATCTATGCTGAGATTACGCTCAAATTTTACCGTAAGACTTTCCAAGCTTGGGAGTGGACTTACCCCGACTATCGTACGTCCACTTACATAGACATTTTTAACCACATCCGTCATATCTATATGGAGCAGCTGAGGGCAGCTGGGCTAAGCCCTCACCCGTTTTAATGATGAAACCAAAAATCTGGTCACCCGCTATTTGGTTATTTGTGTTCTTAATTTCGGTTATTTGTCACACGCCTCAAGCCTTTCCGTGGGGAAGCAATGCACACGAGCGAATGACGGATGCTGCCTGCGATTCCCTACCTGCAGAAATCTCTTCGTTTTTCACTAAACATCGCCAAGAACTCGCCTACCATGCAAACGATCCGGATCGATGGAGACGGGAGCTGCTGTTTCGGATTGGGTTGAAATATGAAAAAGATTTGAACAGCGGACAGTTTACAGCGGAATTACGTCAACTGTTTGAGACACATGGTATTGAATTTCCGCAAGACGCATCGGTCTCCCTTCGTGGCAAAGATGGTAGATGGTTCATAACGGTAGATGAGCAGGAATATCCGATTCGGAAAGAGTCGGATAAACTATATCTGCTAGGAGATAAAATAAATCTCCTTGAAAATCGGAGTGCGGCACCAGTGCTGCTCGGATCTGAGGAAGGCACCCACGTTGTACTTGATACAAAGGAGAAGTTGCTATCTTTAACTAGTCTAAATGTCTACAAAACGGGAGATCCTTCCGAAGGCCCTCGGCATTTTCTTGATATTGATTTGTACGGTCCCTACCCGTTTGTAGAGCTTCCCCATAATTATGACGACGCTGTTGCTAAATTTGGCGAGGGAACCGTTATAAAACGCGGTTTGGCGACATGGCGTATCGCAAATTACACACAACTGCTATCTGAGGCGATGAAATCGGGGCACGCCGAAAAGATTGTGCAAACCGCCGGCGCGCTCGCTCACTACGTTGAGGATATCCACATGCCGCTGCATGTGGTCAAAAATTACAATGGCCAATTGACCAACCAGCATGGTGTGCACCAACGCTTCGAGGACGATATGGTGGATGCTTATACAGAACAGATCCACCTCACACCGAAAATGGCATCAGAGATTGAAGACCCGTTGGAAACCGCTTTCGACATTGTGCTAGACAGCTATGTGTACGCCGATAACCTTCTCCACGCCGATCGCCAGGCAAAATTAGGCGAAGATAGCTACGGCACCCCATATCTTGAGAAGTTCTTCCGATTTAGTGGTTGGATAGCGGTGCAACGTATGAGCGAGGCGGCATCAGCAACAGCAAGCTACTGGTATACTGCATGGCTTCGCGCAGGAAAGCCTGAGTTGAAGTGAAGTATAATAGCGAGGGAATAAAACATGGGGAGACAAAAAATAGGATTATGGTTCTGCTTGTGCTTGTGTTTAATGTGGGATTTGGCACCTGCTAACCCCGACCAGAGCACTGGCGTTCCTGAAGGTAGGGCCCGTGCACGAGACCTTGGCATTAAAATCGGCATCTACGAGCCCGGTGAACACAATGCAATCACGGATGTCGCGGGGGTGAAGGTAGGACATGTTACATTGAAAAGCGGTGATAATGTTCGGACAGGTGTTACTGCTGTCATTCCGCGTGACGATATTTGGACGCATAAGCTGTTTGGTGCGGGTTATGCAATTAATGGTAATGGCGAGGCAACGGGGTTAGCATGGGCAAACGAAGCGGGGTGGATCGAGTCCCCAATTATGCTGACAAATACGCTCAGCGTTGGGCCCGTTCACGATGGCGTTGTGCGGTATATGATTAAACGCTACCCAAATAACCACATTATTCTGCCAATCGTTGCGGAGTGCTATGACGGTGGATTGAATGACATCAGTGGCCTGCACGTCACTGCAGACCACGCGGTTCAGGCGATAGAAAACGCTGCGGACGGTCCCGTTGCAGAGGGCTGCGTGGGTGCAGGCACAGGAATGCGGTGTTACAGTTTTAAGGCAGGCATCGGAACATCCTCACGGGTATTGCCCGACAATCGGGGCGGATATACGGTCGGTGTGCTAGTCAACTCCAACGGTGGCCGGCGCCATCAACTACAGATCAACGGTGTCCCTGTCGGCAGAGAAATTACGGAGCTCACCCCGGAGCGGGGGCGGGACGGTTCGTTCATCATCGTTGTCGCAACAGATGCGCCGTTGGTACATCGTCAGCTGATGCAGCTGGCCAAGCGGGTAACCCATGGACTTGCCCGCACCGGAACGCCAAGCACGGTTAGCAGCGGTGAATTTGTAATTGCTTTTTCGACCGCTAATACGATTCCACGTCGGACAGACGATGGCACATTTCCGATCACAATGCTCGCCAACCGTCGGATGGATGCGCTGTATCAAGCGGTCATTGAAGCGACGGAAGAGGCAATCCTGAACTCTATGACGACAGCCGTGACGACCGCCGGCAGAAATGGAAACACGATCCACGCTATCCCTTTGGATCGATTGAAGGGTGTAATGAAGGAGTACGGACAGCTTGCCGATTAAGCGGTCTCGCCTGTCAGCTTGTTAAGGTTTTGTAGCTGCTCATTGTCTGCAATGACGATTAAGGCGTCGCCAGCTTCCAACCTTAACTTACCGGAGGGGTTATAAATAAAATCCCCTTCCCGTTTGTGGACTGCGACAACTATCAGGTTCGTTTGATCCGGAATACGTGCCTCCTCCAAAGTGAGCCCGGCAAGTGGTGTCCCCGGTTGTATCACCGATTCAGCGAAACGTGTTGTCACTTGACTCCTGAGCATAATGTCCAGAAAGTTGACCACGATTGGACGTGTGACTGTCGAAGCTAGTCGCATGCCGCCGATATAATCTGACAAGACTACTTCATCTGCCCCTGCTTGCTGCAGCTTCGATAGGGAATTGGCTTCGACCGCTTTGGAGGCAATCTTCAGCTTCGGATTCAACTGCTTTGCAGATAACACAACAAATAGGTTATCTTGGTCGCGCGACAGTGAGGAGATCAGTCCACGTGCCCGTTCAATACCTGCACGAATCAAGACCTCGTCCTCCGTCGCATCGCCCTGAACCCACAGGAAATCTTTTGTTTCCAACAAACTATCGATTCGTTCCTGCTCGTATTCAATAACAACAAAGTCCATGTTCATTTGGAGCATTTCGTCGAGCGCATGAACACCTGTATCTCCGATGCCGCAGACGATATAATGATTTGAAAGTTTATCGATTGATTTTCTCATCTTCCTTCGTCGAAACACCTCGCGAAATTGTCCTTCAATAACAAAGGCAGTCGCCACACTGACACTATATACGAAGAGACCAAATCCACCGAGTAATAGAAAGACAGTGAAAATCCTGCCCATCTCAGACATATTGTCATCGGTGTATCCCACCGTTGTCAGTGTGATAACGGTCATAAAAATGGCGTCAAATATTGTCCACTCATGGTCTGGATTTTCCGCTTCAATGACCCTATACCCGACAACCCCAGTGATGAAAAGAACGATCAGCGAAATCATCGCGATGATGAAGTTCCGTTGATACCTCACGAGATATTCTCCTTAATTACGAGTTGTATACGGTGAGACAGATGGGTTTCGTCCATGCGCCTCGACCCCTGTAGAATTGTATAGTTGATGTAAAATGGTTTTTAATCTCATAGGTTCTCTCGACTTGAACCAGAACACTCATTGGTTGCGCTTGACTAGATTTCGACAATCAATTCTGTGACAAAGCAACCGATACATTACTGTAAATTTGGACGAATTAAGAGATTTCACGGATTAAACGAAACGAAAAAGTCGGAGAAATGGTTAGATTGTGATTGGACAGTGAAGTAAACTTCACTGTCCTAAGAAGCGTCAATCCGTAGTAGTAGCTAGTTGTGTCCGACTAGCGACTGTGTTATCAAAATGATACAGAATAGAATGTGAATCATCGATTTGTGATGGCTGTCGTAGGTCATCTCAAGAGAGGCTTTCCCCGTTTATACTGTGGTACAGAATTTGCTAGAATATCGCTGTGATTGTCGGGTGTCAACCAAGGACTCGTGCACATTGACATTGGGTTCCTTAGATTGTTTTCAAACATCTTGACGGAAAAATTGTCAGGACCAGGCGATATCAATTAAAGGAGTGAACAAAAAATGTTACCCTGTAAGTTTCATCTCACCCTCCTCATCGTTTTCATGGTTGTGTTTGCTGGTTTTACCACTCTCAGTTATTCAGAGGTAGAGAATATTCAAATTCACCTTTTCGGTTTCGTCAATGATGACGACGCCCGACAGATTCGACGTCTGTTGAAGCCGTGGGCGGATCCGGAAAATGTGAGTTTTCACTCACCTGTCGACAAGAATGGGCGCGAACGCCTCTTTACAACTGTCGTTGAAGTGACCCCGCGACGGGGTAAGACCCTGTATAACGAGGGTCGTACCTTTGACATTTACGACATAACCCGTCAACTGAACGATCAACGTTTTCGGGGCAGTCAGATTGGCGGTCGGGCTTGGGTTGCCAAATCCGAAGCGACAATCACGGGCAATCTCTATGCACATCCGGGGTTCTCACGGAGCTACATACGTAACGTTCCTTTTTGGCGACGTTGGCGCGCTGATACATCAGAAATCAACCACGCAATGGTTGTGAGTTCGGACCAGAAGGTCGTCTTTAGCGGTGGTGATAAATTTGATGAATTAGTCCAAGAAGCGGGCAAAGGTGCTCATGGGGTCGAAGTCAAAGGCCAGATTGCAGGTTTTGACGGCGTTTATCCCGTTATCTCGGTCCGAGACTTTCGGGTTGAATACTTGGTTGAACCGAGTATGAAAGAGAAGACGGACGAGACCCCAAAACGAGAACCCGAATATCTACAAAAATCTGACAACACTGACAAATAGGCTTAACCTATAAGGACAAGTATGGGGGTTGGGAGTTATACAGCGAATAGAGATTCGCGTTTCTCAACCCTTTTATGGTAAAGTTTAGAATTAACTGGACACTCTGTACCGGCGCAGTTGAAAACAGCGCCTACCAAACATGGGGAGCGAAAGTGTCTAGGGCGTGTTGACATTTTGCTTTTGCTATCGCGAGAAACGCTCGAGTCACTGGAAAAGCTGCCAGAAACCGAGTTTTTTCTTCAAAACTCGGTTTCTTGTCTGGGGGTTCTACCTCAGTGAACCAATTTATGGCTTTCT
>JAJEAL010000073.1 GCA_022822785.1 Candidatus Poribacteria bacterium | reverse complement strand
ATGTCTCTCTATTATCTGGTTGCAATGAAATGTCAACAGAACCTAGGAAAAAGGAACATTTTGTAAAATGGAATTTGTGCTCTCCATTTTATAGGTGTGCCCCGCTTCACGCACAATCCCCTGACGTTGTTGTGGAACCAGTGTCAGTAGCAGCCGAATAATTTGGGTCAGAAGGCTCAGGCGATGGGTAGTGACCACCAGCCCCAGTATGTGTCTTCCCTTGTAATACCAATCCCGGCTTTCCCTAGCGGAGCCGAGTGCGTATTCATAAAAGCGGGCTCTATCCCTGCCGGTGCCGCGTGAGTAACCTGCAGCGAGGTTTGTACTGATAGAGCCTAGGGCGCGGTAGAGTTGGTTTGACATTTCAACCGTCCGTTTATCCCGCCTCAACTTAGTTACGTTGTGCCCCACCCCACGTCCGCGGCAAATAACCCCAAACGATAAGCCTCCATTTTCCATAAGGAATCGTTAGTGATTTCATCAGGAACCGAATTTTCCCATTCTTCATAGCTTATCTGACTGCATTTGATATTCTTTTCACGTTTCACGTTCCACGCATCAATATTGGCGACGATGCCAATCATCCTCCCACAAATTAAACGACCCCTCACGATAAGGGTGTTCCGCAATCAGGTCTTCGTTCAACGTCATACCGAGCCCCGGACCGTTCGGCAAACTGAAATACCCGTCAATCACTTCGGGGCAACCGGTCGCCGCCTCCTTGACCCACGCTTCCGAAAAGTCGTTGAAATGTTCCTGAATCTTAAAGTTAGACGTACACGCGGAGAAGTGAAGCGCAGTCGCTGTAGACACAGGTCCACCCACATTGTGCGGGGCGACCAACATATAGCACATATCCCCAATCGCTGCGATTTTCTTGGCTTCCAATAAACCGCCTGTTTGCGTGATGTCAGGCTGCAGGATATCCGCCGCCTGGAGATTAATCAGTTCACGATACTCAAATTTACTGTGCAGCCGTTCACCCGTCGCCACCGGAAGATTGATGCTATCTGCCGCCTTTGCCAGGGCCGCAAGGTTGTCGGGCGGAACCGGCTCCTCGACCCAGCTCGGCTCGAACGGTTCCAATTCACGCGCTATCTGAATAGCCATCGCCGGGCTGAAACGTCCGTGCATCTCAACCAAAATCTCTACCTCCGGACCCACCGAATCGCGAACCGCTTCAACCAACGAGACAGATCGCAGCCGCTCTTCGTAAGAGAGCTCGTAAAAACCGGCGCCGAAAGGATCGAATTTGAGGGCATGGTAACCCTTTTCCAACACCTGTTTCGCGGCGGTATGAAACTCCTCCGGCGTCCGTTCAACCTTATACCAACCGTTGGCGTACGCCTTCAGCTTATCGCGGCACGCACCGCCTAACAACCGATAGACCGGCTGATCGAGCGCCTTCCCGATGATATCCCAACACGCGATCTCAACAACACTAATCCCCGTTGCCGCAATCTCCCCAGCACGTCCATAATCGTTACGGAACATCCGCAGGTAGAGGTCCTCCGTATTGAACGGATCACTACCGATAACATGACGCTTCTTCGCGCCGTCGAGGTAAGCGACCAGCGCATCCGTGCGATTATTCATCCGCACCTCACTCACACCAGTCAATCCTTCATCTGTTTCCACTTTGACAAAAGTCAGGTTACGCCAACTCGTACCCATGACCAATGTTTTCACATCAGTAATTTTCAATGTGCATCTCCTTGCTATCTTAACTTTCGTATATTATCTTCGATCTCAAGATTTAATTCTTAAAGTCCCCCTGACAAGGGGGTTTCTTATCCACGTCCTCCTGACAAGTGGTACATCCCGCCTGTCCCGATGTATCGGGGATTTATCGGGGGTGGGATTTAGGGGGTTATCCGTGCATTAGTAATGTCTGAGCAATTCCAAAATCTACCAAAATTTACAGCCAAATGCCCGCTACTATAACTGTGTAAAACCCGCTCGGGCTACCTTGACCTATTCAACCTTTCGCTTCAAAGGGGCGCTATGTGTCCAAACCGGGGTTATTTCAATCTCTTAGCCCCAGCGGGGCGACATGTTTATAAAAGACAGATTGCCACATCCTAAAGCCCCAGCGGGGCGACATGTGTGTCACAAAGTTGGTCAATTCCATTAAGCGTGTAGCTTAATCTATGGGCTAACCAGCAGCGTGCGCTATTATACTTCATTCCAACGGCACTGTGTAACAAATAATACCATTCAGCAAGAATCACTCATGCGGGATAATCCGACGCTTCAGCTCCGCCATGTTAAAACGATCGCTCTCTAGAAAATCGAAATACTCCGCCTCCCCCTCACGAACTATCTCCGCCCGTTTTACCACATCCGCCGCGATGTCAATTGGAACGGAGACCAAGCCGCTTTCATCACCGTGCAGCAGCGCTCCCGGTGAAATGGTCAAACCACAGACCGATACCGTCACGTTAAAATCGATGTACACACCATAACCGTGCGAGACAACCCAGCCAGTCGAAAAGACATGAAAATCCGGCGTGCGCTGACGGATAGCACTTCGATCCCGACCATTACCGTCCGTAACAAACCCCACACATCCCAACTTCTGCGCGATCGTGCAGAACATATCCCCGAAAAAGCAGCTTCGCCTGCGGTCATGCCCAACATGCTGGACAACAAGCACCGACGGCTTCGGTGCCCTATCAATCGCCTCCACCAAATCGTCAACACGTGAAGCTCTTGTGTCCCCCGGCGTAGTAGTATCAGCTGTCACGGTAAGGGCATAACCGACCATCGGCAGGCCAATCTCCGGCATCTGGCAGACCAACTCATTGTTCGCATAACCCGTCGTCGGATCGCGCACCTCAAAGTGTTCAATTGCGTTAGCGATTGTTGCGCTATCAAAACCGCGCAGCCCTTCGATTAACTGCGCTGATACCATTTGGCGCATGACCATCACCCTTCCTTACAGGTTACCCATGTATACCGTAATCTGTCTCTCCACCTACCGTTCCGTCCCTACATGGTGGCAATCCCCGTCCTGTACACCGAACTATCGGCTATTATAGTGGATATCCCCGGAAATTGTCAAGCGGTTGAAAACCAGTCCCATGACAACGATGAACCTCACCACAGATCGCAGCAGAGTCACTTTATATGGCGAATTAGCGAAACCAGTAGACATTTACCAACCACTCCGACCTTCACGAAGTTGCCAAAGTCCCCCTGACAAGGGGGGAAGCGAAGGGGCGGGTGCCCTCTGGGCGGCGGGATTGGGGATTTAGGGGGGTTAGCTATGCATTGGGAGCGTATAAGTAGTCCAAAAATCTACCATAGACACCTATAATCCACCGTTTTTTGACCCATCTCACCCATTACCTCAACCCCTTCCCCAATTTCCATTGTGCTTCAGCCCTAAAACCGACTATAATATCCCAAGTTGCCAGACCGTGTTGACATTTGGGAGCACATCGGTTGAGTTGACTCGAATTGTCAAGCCCAACACTTAATATATCAATGCACCAACCTAGCCCCAAAGAGGCGACATATTTATAGACGGACGAAATTCCTCACTCTGTTCGTTCTTTATTTTCAGTCATCCCCGCCCAAGAATACACGTGCCTGAATCTCCCCGACAGCGTGATTGCACGACTCGGTAAAGGCTCAATAGATGCTGTTCAGGGTTCTCCTGACGGGGCGCGCTTTGTGGCTGTGACCTCCATCGGTATTTAGCTCTGCAATACTATGACCTATCAACGGGTTGTCCTGTTTTCCGGGCATACGCGAGACATTTATAATGCACTGTTTAGCCCAGATGGCACGATGCTTGCCACTACAAGTCAAGACGGTGTTACTGTCGGAAATTCACTAGCTCATTGGTGCCAGCCCTAGAGCACTCGTAAAAATTATCATTTACTACATTGAGAGAAAGGGATAATTTCCGATGAAAATTACGATAACATTACTGATGTTTTTGGCTCTATTATTACCAAACACTTACCCCCAAGATTACACGCAGCTAAATCTTCCCGAAGGTGCCCTTGTGCGGCTCGGCAAAGGTCGAATAGAGGAGGTACTGTATTCTCCGGACGGGCCTCGCCTTGCTGTTGTCAGTTCAATCGGTACTTGGCTCTACGACACAGCGACCTATCAAGAGGTTGCGATGCTCCCCGTGCATAGGGGCAGGTTCTTGAGTTTAGCGTTTAGCCCGGATGGTAATACCCTTGCCAGTGGAGGTCGGGATGGGACGGTTCGACTGTGGGATGTCGCCGATTAAACCGCCCGCCCTCCGCCCGAATCATATTTGTACTTCAGAATATTGACAATAAGCGCGAGACAGGTTATGGTATATACTACGCACGAAAAGCAAGCGACTCAAAAGTGAGGCAATCATAGCAGCAGGAGATCCTATGAAACGCAAGAACCCGTTATTGTGGCGGCTGCCGCTGTTTATACTTGTGGGGACGCTGCTGCGCTGCACCGCAAGCAACGCACCCGCCCAGACCGTGCCGCAGATTGCACAAAAAGCGCTAGCCGCCACCGTATCCTTACAGATGCAAGATAAGAACGGTATTCGACTCGGACAAGGCAGCGGCTTCTTCGTCCAACCCAACCTGATCGCCACCAACTATCACGTGATTGAAGGCGCAACACAAGGCATCGTCAAGTTAGTCGGCAAAGAAGCGAGGTACATCATCGAAGGCGTCACCGCAACCGATAAAACAAACGACCTCGCACTCCTAAAAGTCACTGTCCACGGTATCATACCCCTCCCACTCGGCAACAGTGATACCGTCCAGATCGGCGAAACAATCTACGTCGCTGGCAACCCACTGGGGTTTGAAGGCACACTCTCCGACGGGATCATCAGTGGGCGCCGCGATAGACACACAGCAGAACGACTCCAAATGACTGCACCCATCTCCCCCGGCAGCAGTGGGGGGCCCGTGCTAAACAGCAAGGGCAAAGTCATCGGCGTGTCAGTCTCAACCTACCGCGGTATAGAAGCACAAAATCTCAATTTTGCCATACCCTCAAATTATCTCAAAGCACTGCTTGGGCAATCAGCCACCGTCAAACACCTTTCACAAGTCGGCCAATCCATATCCGCCTCGACATACTTCATCCGGGGCTACGAAAAAGCAGAACTCGGGGATTATCAGGGAGCAATTGCTGACTTCACACAGGCTATCCGCCTCCAACCCAATATCGCCAACGCTTATTACAATCGGGCAAATGCACGGGCAAGCTTAGGACAATACCACGCCGCTATCGCCGACTTTGACATCGTTGTTCGCCTCAAGCCCAATAATGCCAGTGCTTACTACAATCGAGGGGTCACGAAGGCCGATTTAGGACAGTATGTCGCTGCCATCGCCGATTATAATACCGCTATCCAGCTCAAGTCCGACTTTGCCAACGCCTACTACAACCGGGGCATCGCGAAGAGCCGGCTAGGAGAACATTTCGCTGCCATTGCCGACTATGACACCGCCATCCGTCTCAATCCCGACTTCGCCAGCGCCTACTACAATCGAGGAAATACCAACGCGCGTCTCGGACAATATGCCGCCGCCATCGCCGATTACGATACCCTTATCCACTTCAGACCTGATGATGCAGACGCTTACTACAACAGAGGCATTGCAAAGGCAAGCTTAAAGCAATACATCGCCGCGATTGTAGACTTTAACACCGCCATTCATCTCAAGCCCGACTTCGCCAGTGCCTATGTCAACCGCGGGATTACCAAGTCAGAATTAGAGCAATATTCCGCCGCTATCACCGATTACAACACCGCTATCCGCCTCAAACCCGATGACGCCAACGCCTACTACAACCGGGCGATTGCAAAGTCAGAGTTACAGCAATATTCCGCCGCCATCGACGACTATGATACGGTTATCCGTCTCAAACCCGATTATGCCGACGCTTACCTCAATCGGGGAATAGTAAAAGCACTGCTGAAACGCTTCCAAGAAGCGACACAAGATCTCAGGAGTGCCTTGAAGCTTGCCGAACAACGTAGCGACAAGAATCTCAAATCCCGAATCGAGAAAGCGCTCCAAATCATAGACGAATAAGGTTGAACCCGTTGCTCCCCGAAAACACAAAAAGCCGCCGTCAGTGGACCAACGCACTCCCTCCGACGGAGGCTTTATTTATTCAATACAGCTTTCAATTCTTTTCAAATCAATTAGCGCTACGGCGTATTATCATGGAGACGGTTTTATTTAGAGTTAGAATGCAGTTCACTCGACCTCCACGAGGCGTCTATCCTAGGGCTGCGTAATCACCAGCGGCTGCTCTATTATAGTAAATAGGTATCGTAGTTAGCATTGTGCCGGAAACTATGATGAAAAATCTGTGTTTTTTGGGTAGGCCAGGGATATACCTTGACAATGTTTATGGTTGACAAGGATAGTTATGTTTTGTAGACTTTTTACACTTCTTCAGCGACGGGGGGACTGAAGTAGCACCATTTATTGCCTAACAACTGACAAGCGTAGTCTGCATGTGCCCATGGCTTAGGGAACGAATTCCCCTACTTTGAGAGGAAATGCCTCTGCGTTATGTAATCTTTCCGTTTATGCAATTGTTTTTAAGATGGCTAGGTCGATTGTGATGCAGAAAAAAGAAGTACAAAATCTATGAAAACACAACGAACAATACTTATCGGTTTCATTCTTATACTGAATATGGTTTGGCGCGGTTTCGGTCAAGGACAGACTACCGTGGTTCCTGAGGTTTTTCTCAGAAGCTACGATCCCGTTACTGTCTTTTTCGCTGAAGATAGAGGTCCAGAGGCAGGGGGACCAGCGGATAACCCCGGCGCAATGTTACAACTTGAACCTAATCATCCCGGCGAGTACCGATGGTTGGATGCCAGAACCCTACAGTTTCTACCCACTGTGCCGTGGTCCCCTTTACGACGCTTTACGATAGCCGTCAATGGCGTAGAACGCACGCTCGTCACACTAATGGCAGCCCCGGAAAGTATATCGCCGTCCGGTGGTAGCCGAGAATTAGAACCGATTCAGGAAATACAGCTATCTTTTGCGGAGTCGCTAGATGTCGAAGAACTAGGCGCGATGCTTCGCTTTGAAGTGCGCCCAGCACCGGGGCTAGAAGCTACTTCCGATGGAGAGGTGCCCACGTCTGTACAACTGACCAATCGAGACTTCACCATAAAAGAGATTGAACGGACATCGATTCGAGATGCTGTCCGATATCAGGTTACTTTTGACAAACCTATTCCTTATGGTAGGCTAGTCATTATGACCCTGCAGCTCTCATTGGATGAACGGCTCAAAGGCGCACTCGCTCGGTATACTTTTGCGACTCAAACGGCTTTTAGATTAACCGGCGTTGGTTGTGGGAGTACTGTTTTTCCCGTTGCTGTCAAGGGCAGCGTATATCCGGTGGAGCAGCCGCTCCAAGGTGGTGATGGGAATGAACCGCTTTTTTTTGAATTTAGCCATGAGCTGGGCCCCATTTCAATGGCAGCGGTAAAGCAACTGGTGCGATTTGAGCCCGCCGTGAAGAATTTCCGTTTTGATGTGTCTGGAAAACGACTCCATCTCCATTTCAACCTCGACAGAGATCAGATTTACCAATTAATCCTTCAAGAGACAAATTTAACCGATAAGAACGGCAGAGATTTATCTGCATTTGGGGCGACTAGCCTTTATTTTTACTATACACATGCTGATTCCTACCTTCGATGGCGACAGAGCAGAGGAATCCTCGAGCGCTATGGCGCACAGAAATTCCCCATGGAAGGACATGGTGAGGAACAGGTCGATCTGCGAATTTACAAGCTAGATCCCTTGGATCGGAATTTCTGGCCCTTCCCGGACAAGCCTGTGTCAGTTGATGAGGAATCGCGACCACCGGGGCCCGGCGAAGAGCCTGCCTTTGCCACAAACATGCCAAAGCAGATCCGGTTACTCGGTAGTCCGGTTGTTTCCCGGCTAGTTCCGCTGCCGATGAAAGATCGGATGGGGTCCCTCCGATTTGGCCTTGACCTGAAACCATTATTCCTAAAAATCGCCGGTGAAAACCAACCGGGCACTTACCTGCTTGGCTACCGTCAAATCGGCAGCGGCCCCCGGCGAAATTATGCCCGTATCCAAGTGACCGATTTAAGCCTCAGTACGGTCGAGGAGGAATCAGCGGTGAATTTTGTTGTAACCTCCTTGAGCACGGGTGCGCCTGTGGTTGGCGCACAGATTCGCGTCGAAGGACGTTATCGTCGAAACTCAGAGAAAATCTGGTCCCCGATTATTTCGGGTGTTACGGACGGCGCAGGGCAATATCGTTATGTACATGAGCGAAAGGTCGAAGCCTATATGCGTCGTATCGTGGTCAGTCACGAAGGTGATGTGCTGACCCTCAACCCCGCGAAACCGCCGCCCCATTTTCTGGATAACCACTGGTATAGCGCACGTAGAGATTGGCTCGCATGGTTAGAGAGGGAGCCTCGTCAAATCAAAGATCAGCCGGTGCGGAAGGCACATATTTTTACAGAACGACCGGTGTATCGTCCAGAGGAACCTGTTCACATCAAGGGGTATTTGCGTCTGCGAGAAAAGGGTATTCTCAAATATGAGGGGCATCGCCGCAGCAGCGTGCGAGTGGAGGGACCGGGAGATAAAATGTGGACGTACCCGCTTGGCTTTACGGAGATGGGCAGCTTTTATCATAGGTTTGATGAAAAAGATCTGCCTACAGGAGGGTATGAGGCAAGCATTTTCGATGATGTCGATCAGAAACGTCTGGCCTCTGTGTATTTTGAGAAGGAAAGCTATCGTATCCCTCGCTTTGAAGTTCAACTGTCGGGCCCGGATACTGTTCCGACAGACAGAGCTTTTGCGTTAACCATGATTGCTGACTACTATGCCGGCGGTAGAGTAGTGGGTCAGCAGGTCATTTGGCACATTACCCAATCTGCACATACCTACAGGGCGCCAGACCGCTATCCCGGCTTTCTGTTTTCCACAGATCAGCGTTTCAGCGATGGCAACCCGTTGCGCGCGGCAAGTAGTATCAAGCAAGAAATTACGGACGATAATGGTTCTGCAACGTTGGAGCTCAATCCCGCCTTGGAACCGGATGGCAGATCTCGTCGGTATGTAGTAGAAGCGACGGTGCGCGGTGCTGATGAACAGACCGTTACGGCTGCTAAAAGTGTATTGGCAGCGCCCGCTTTTGTTTTGGGATTGAAGTTGGACCGCTTCCTAAAGGATACACTAGTTATTAACCCGGAAGTTCTGGTCTTGGACCATGAGGGAGAGCCGCTGGAAGGACTAGAGTTTGGTTTGCGCCTAATGCACCGTCAATGGCATTCGTACCTTAAGGAGAGCGATTTCACGACGGGCGAGGCGGAGTATGTGACTGAGGTGGTTGATGTGCCTTTGAGTCAGCAGACGTTGGTTTCAGCGGCTGAACCGATGGTATTATCACTGCCTGTCGCAGCGTCTGGCGTTTATGTTGTTGAAATTGCAGCTCAGGACAGACTCGGGCGCCGACAACATGTAACCGTAGATCTTTATGTAGCGGGTGATACCGCTGTGGCATGGAGCCAGCCAAAGGCGAATGTATTTGAGGTCACACCGGATAAAACCGCATACGACCCCGGAGAAGTTGCTAACCTGCTTCTGAAAAGCCCGTTTCAGACTGCACGTGCCTTGATTATCGTGGAAGGACCGAAGGCTAATCAGTACCACTGGGTGGATATCGAAAACGGTCAAGGAATTTTTCCTCTCCCGATCAGTGGAGACATGATGCCGCGTTTACCGGCACATGCGCTGCTATTGCGTGGACGACTTGAAGGCGTGAAGATGGAGGATATGAGCACCATTGATGTTGCTAAACCGATTGCGATGGCGAGCACCGCTTGGATTCAGGTCAACCCACGGGATAATCAACTCAGGGTTGAATTAGACCATCCCGCCCAAAGCCTTCCCGGTGCATCTATGCCGATAACGATTAAAATCAGCGATCCCGATGGAAGTCCACTCGACGGTGAAGTGACCTTATGGCTCGTAGATCGAGCTGTCCTCGCGCTCGGAAGGGAGCAGCCGTTGGATCCCCTGCCGTCCTTTATTGATGCGGTAAACGCCCATCTCCGTATTCGTGATACACGTAACGAAGTCGTCGGAGATTTAACTGTGAACGAGACCCCCGGCGGGGATGGGAGCTTTAAAGACCTTACCGGGCTTTTTGGCAAGGTCACGGTGCGGAGAAACTTCCAGTCCGTTCCCTATTACAACCCGGTCGTGCAGGTGGTCGATGGCGTTGCGTCACTTACTATTGACTTGCCTGACAACCTGACGGATTTTGCGATACGAGCGGTGGCTACCGACGGTGCTGCGCGTTTTGGTCACGCCAAATCTGTCCTCTCCATTCGTCTGCCATTGATTGTTCAATCCGCGTTGCCGCGTTTTGTGCGTCCGGGAGATAGCTTCGTCGCGGGCGGCATTGGTCGGGTCGTTGAAGGAGAAGGAGGGCCGGGACAAGTTGAGATTCAGGTGGAAGGTCTGGAGGTCGATGGTGAAACACATCGGCCGGTTGATTGGGTGAAAGATCAACCTGAGCAGCTTTATTTCCCAATGAAAGTCGGTGCACTGACCGACACTGATGGCGAAACCAATCAAGTTAAGGTTCAACTTGCGGTGAAGCGGAAAATCGATGGGGCAATGGATGCCTTTGAAGTAACATTGCCGCTCAAAAATGACCGCGATAGACGACGGTTAGAATCCTTCGTACCGGTCACGCCAGAGGCAACAATTTTCTTTCCAACCCTTGATGAAGACCCTAGACTGGGTACAGTTCATCAATTTTTGATGTTGACCTATCAACCTGCATTAGTGAGGATGTTATCGGGACTTGATTACTTGGCCGGTTACCAATATGATTGCACCGAGCAGCGTATAAGCCGGCTGATGCCTGAGTTGGCGTTGAAAGAACTTCTAGATCAGATTGGCCGGGGAGATCGCACCAAAGTCATTGACTTGTCGATGCGCGAGGCTTTCACCTATCTAGAAGGTGTGTTACAGTCCAACGGGCTTTACAGCTACTGGCCCGGTTCTGACGGTTATGTCAGTCTAACCGCCTATGTAGTGGAGTTTCTGCTGATGGCAAAGGCACACGGGTATGAGTTTGATGAAGAACTCTTGGACAAGGGACTTGATGCGCTAAAAGCCGCCTTACGCTCTGATTATAGCAATTTTATCGATGGACAATCGTACGTTGAGCGTGCGGAAGCCCTTCATGCGTTGGCGATTGCTGGTAATTTCCAAGATACCTACGCGCATGACCTACTCGCTCGTGCTTTGACGATGGATCTCTACAGTGAAGCCCAAATTTTGTACGCTTTTCTCATGCAGACACCGGGTGAAACCGAGTCGATTCATCGACTTCAGCAAGATCTCTCGAAAAGTTTGATCTTTGCACTCCGAGACGGGGAAGAGGTCTACCAAGGTTTACAGTATCGGGCGGACAGCTGGGGTGGGCTCATCAATTCCAGTGAGATAAAGACGCTCGCTAGCGTTACCAGATCTCTCTACACTGCTTCTCCCGACGAACCGATGGTCCAGCTGCTCATCGACGAGTTGATTTCCCGTGGGACAGCAAACGGGTGGGGCAGCACTAACGCCAATGCCGCTGCCCTGCTTGCTTTGGGCGAAGTGTTTCGACTCCAAACACCGCCGTCAGTGGGACACCAATTTGTCCTGCAATTTCGGGATGAGTCTATACCGGTTGACACGGATGGGAAGATTATCACTCAATATAAAACTGCTGCTGCTAGTCCCGGCAAATTAATCTGGAAATCGGGCCCTATTGATGTCCTTCCCCACGCGCGGCTGACGTTGGACTATATGCCTGCGGCGAGCGGAGATCAAGTGCGCGCGAGAAACGAGGGATTTGCCGTTGAGCGGCAAATTCAGATTATCCGCGGGGCAGACGAACCGTCTGTCGTGCATACGGTCAAAGCCGGAGAAAGTCTTGAACTAGAGCTGGGGGCTATTGTGGAGGAGCACATCCGCCTAGTAAACCCGGAAGGGCGGCATTATATCGCTGTGGCTGCGCCGTTTGCCGCGGGGTTTGAACCGATGAATCCGAATCTTGCCACTTCCCCTAAAGCAGCTAAGCCTACAGGTACGATGACGCAAAATCCCGCCTATGCACAGTATCAGGATGATCAGGTCATCTTCTATTACGATGTCCTGCCCAAGGGAACTTACGATTTCTATTTTCGCCTGAAGGCAAATATCGCCGGAAGTTTTGTCCATCCGCCTGCGACGGCAGAGATGATGTACCAAGAAACCGTCCGCGGTCGCTCCGATGGGACACGCATCATCGTTAAACCTGATCAAGACTAAAGGCTTAAAATCTAACACCGAGAACATAAAAAATCCGAGGGGAAGGATGGAAAGGAAGAAGATTGGGGCCCCTCATCTCACCCGCTGACCGGATGCAGGTAGACGACTTGGCTCAAGCTGCAGTGCTCATGGTGACGTTACCGGCACATGTGAATATGCTTGAAGCAAAAGTTCTGCCTGTGCAGCAACCCTATCTCGGTCGTGGGTAATCTCTGGGTGCCGGACACGTGTGGATGTCGCCATGGGCCCTCATATAAGCAACCGTCACGGCAATTCCTTCGCTGCTGTGGCGACTGCTGCGATAGTCTCATCAATTGCTTCGTCATCATGGACGGTGGAAAGGAACCATGCTCCGCGTTCAAGGGCACGGACTCCACGGGAGAGGAGAGCGGTTGTAAAATCAACGTAGCGTGCCTTGTCCGCTGCTAGCGAATCACGATAGTTGCTAAATGGTGAGCTCGCACCCAAAGCGAGGTGGAAGATTTGAGGGAATCCTTGTACCTGCGCTTCAATATTAGCATCAGCCAAGGCGCCCTTGATACCAGTCATTAGTTTCTGTCCCTGCGCTTCTAAGGCTTGGAAGGTCTCCGGTTTCTTCAGTTCGTTCAGCGTGGCGACAACAGCAGCCATCGCCGCCGGTAACGCATTGTAACTACCACCATGCAAGACACCTCCCGTTGCCATCTGCTCCATCAAATCTCTTCGTCCCGCTAATGCTGCTACTGGGAAGCCGTTGGCAATAGCCTTACCAAAGGTCGCTATATCTGGGGTGACGCCTAAACGCTGCTGTGCGCCGCCGGGAGCGAGTCGAAAACCGGTAATAATTTCGTCGAAGATAAGAACGGTATCCGTCTCGGTGCAGACTTCGCGCACTCCTTCGAGATAGCCTTGTGCCGGTGGAATCGCGCTGGTATTACACATTACGGGCTCCATTATCACTCCCGCTACATCGCCACGTTTTAGGCGCGCCGCTAGCAAAGAGAGATTATTCCACGGCAACACTTCAGTGTGTTGACCGGCAGGTAAATCTTGTCCCGCGCTTGCAGGGATAGGCGTCGGTGAGGACTCGGGGCCGAATTGATCCGGCGTAGGCGCGATGCTCCACAGCACGTTGTCGAGCCATCCGTGGTAGTGCCCCTCGAACTTAACGATGATGGAACGTCCTGTGGCAGCGCGAGCTAGTCGAAGCGCTGCCTGAACGACCTCACTCCCCGCACAGTTGAAGCGCACCATTTCCGCACACGGCACAATTTCACAGAGCAGCCGCGCCGCTTCAAACTCGATGTCGCTCTGACCGGCATATAAAATCCCGTATTTGAGCTGTTCAGCCACCGCTTTGAGAACCGGTTCGGGATTATGGCCCAGAATCATGGGCCCCATCCCCAGATAGTAATCAATTAACCGATTGCCATCGACATCGTACAGATAGGGACCTTCTGCCCGTTCAAAGACAAGTGGCGTCGGGGAAATGCCCATCCGAAAGTTACTGTTGACCCCACCGGGCAGATATTTCGCAAAATCGGCGAGGCGTTTCTTAGATTGGTCGAACGTTTTCATAGTTAATCCTTTAGTGAGTCAGGGCATATGTCACAACATTCATTCCCTGCTCAAATGCCCATCGCCGCTGTTCCTCGCCGCCCGGCTCGCACACCCTTCCCTCCCACGCACAGTTCAAATCGCTTGGGCAGAAGTAGACGGCAATCCGATCGTCAATCATGATTGCTTCGTCGAAATCTCCGTGTGGTGTGACTAGTTTGTCGCCGCCGAGATATTCATCGTGTTTGTAGAGGGTATGATAAATTGGATGGCTCATATCAAGCCGCTCAAACGTTTTTTCCGGAAAAACGCGTTGCATCAAGCGATACACAGCGGGGCGCATCCGGTCAACGCGGATATCACAATCCTCAACGTGGAGGAAGCCACCGCGCTCGAGGTATTCGCGCAACTTCCGTACATTATTCTCCGAAAAGCGGACGCCGATATGCCCCGTCATAAAAATGAAAGGGTAGCTACAGAGATGATCGATGTCATCTTCTTCAATAGAGACGTATTGAGGGTTATCGTGGAGTTCAACGTCGATTGATGTGTATCTTGCGAGCACCTCTGTGAACTTTGTATCCGCGGGCCAACGGTAGTAATTCACCGCGTTTGTGAACCAATCGCCGCCCGGATATTTCAGTCGGACAAACACAAATTTTTCACTTATTGAGTCAGGTGATGGATGGTGGTGTTCAATCCAGCCGAATTGATGCCCGTAGTGTGCATCCCGTGAGGAGTCGTATGGGATGTATTCTCTAAAAGGGTATGCTTGCCCCCAACCGGCGAACCGATCCATGGCAAAACCTGTCGTTACAATTCCTGCTGCACCTTTGAGAAACGTACGTCGTGACAGCTGTGGACGCCCTGTCTGTGCTTCCCGTAGATGGATTGGTTTGCCTTCGAGAATAGCTTTATTCTCCCTGTTTTTGGTATCCATGGATATGTCCTCCCAAGTTGAGAACGTTTTCGCTTCAGCACCAGCGATTCTTATTTACAACATTTCGCAGCGGTTCACCGGCGACGAATCGGCGAAGATTTGCTTTTAAGACTTCGATACGCCGGTCCGCGGTATAGGGCCCCACTCCCGCAGTATGCGGCGTGATAATAACGTTTTCCATGTCCCAAAGTGGATGGTCGGCGGGGAGCGGTTCTGTTTCAAACACATCGAGTCCAGCACCGGCGATTTCGCCTGCCTGCAGCGCAGCGGTCAAAGCTGCAAGGTCTACCACAACACCGCGTGAAATATTGATGAGATACGCTGTTTTTTTCATCCGTTTCAGCTGATCTGTGTTAATCATCTTAAAGGTTTCAGGGGTATGCGGAACGCAGCTGACAACGAAATCCGATTCCGCTAAGAGGGCATCTAGTCGATCTATGCTCCACAGGGTGTCAACGAAGTCGGGTTTTTCGATCTCCACTGCATTCGTTGCGATGACGTGCATCTCCGATGCTGCCCCACGCTTCGCCACTGCGGTGCCGATGCCACCAAGTCCGATCACCCCAAGCGTTGTATCTGCAAGATGGAGGACAGGGACTCCCTTTGCCCAGTTCCGCTCAAGTTGGCGTCGCAAAAAGATGTGAAAACCACGGGAGAACATCAGGATATAGCCCATCACGTGGTCTGCGATATTGTCACTGTAGATCCCTTGCATGTTAGAGAGCGTTACATCGCTTTCTGCTAGCGCAGGGAACATATAGTGTTCGAGTCCCGCCATCGGGGTCTGAATCCACTGTAGTTTTTGCGCTCGTGCTAACAACTCCGGGGTGATTCTGCCATACATCGCATCGATTTCGCCAATAATTTCAAGGACTTGGTCCTCGCTTGCGACGTTCAGCACATCAACTTCACTCGAAACGGATTGAATCTCTTGTAGTTCGTTTTCATCAACTGCGGGATAGATTAGGAATTTCATCGAATATCACCATATTCTGCATTCTAAAAAAATGCGGGAATTTATGTCGATAGTACACTTACATAGTAGTATAGCATTTCACCGCTACTCTGTAAAGGACAAGAGGGAATTTTCTCATTACTACTGCTTAGTCTGTGCTGTGATTTTTTTGCTTGATCTTCGTTTTTCTATCACTTATAATCTTCTTTGATTATGGGACGTGGGGACACTTTGAAAAATAAAGAAGAGTTAAGAATCCGTTTGAAAATTAAGGGATTATGGCTGAAGAAACAGAAATACTCAATTTTTTCGACATCCGGATTGAACACTTTCCTGACCGAAGTGCCCGATGGCTGCTCCAAGACAAAGAGAACGGTGAGGGAGGTAGAAGTCATGGCGCAGACAATGGCAGAACATCTCATTGAACAAGGTATTGAACGTGGCAAAGCACAAGGTATTAAACAAGGTGAAACACAAGCGAAACAAGAGGTTATCCTCAAAATGATACGGTTACGATTTGATTCCGTTCCTGAATCTGTTACCAGTCAGATTACTCAGATACGGAGTCACTCCCGTTTGGACGCGCTTGTTGAGAACGTGCTGACCGCACAAACACTTGATGAAATTGATTTGCAAAACCGTGATGGCTAAGGACCCGCGCTATCTTTGAGCGGGAAATTTTGGGACAAATCCTAATCCTAAAAGGCTCATGTAAAAACAGAATGCAATTACGGTGAAAGCGTTGAGGACGGGGCAAGTCGCTTTGGATTTCCCGATATATCCCCGATGAATCGGGCTGAATCGGTCCCTACTACTCTTTGTGTAAGTTCTACTATTATCAAAATAGGCTCTAATACCAAAATCTGAAATTTCCGGCACTCACGGAGGCGACTATGCCAGCAAATCTCCCTCCCGAATACTACAAACTGAAGCATGAACTCGAAGCGGCACGGACTGATGAGGAACGACTCCAGCTCTTGGAGGAGAT
>JAJEAL010000107.1 GCA_022822785.1 Candidatus Poribacteria bacterium | reverse complement strand
GAAAGTGCAAAGCACAACGAGAAACCGAGTTTTTTCTTCAAAACTCGGTTTCTGTTGCACGATTTCTTAACATGAGCGAAATAATTTTCATCAACGCTACTAGAAAAGCGAAACAACGGTATTTCCTCTGAGTGTTCAACTGGGTGAACCGATTGAGGAAAGACAAGGAGGCGAAAGTATGGATTTTTCGACATGGTCCCCATCTCATACCGTTATTGCGGTTGGTGTCGCGATGACGTTCTTGGGACAGATAATGGTCCTGCGCCTTTGTACAGGGCGATTAGGGAGACAGTTGAACAAACAAGTAGACGATTTGCAGAAGTTACGCAACGGCCTGGAAGATCGGATAGACAAGGGAATTGAGGCCTTCAATCGCCCGGTCATAGGTATCCGAAAAGAAATCAGCGATGTCCGTATCGCAGTCAGCAAGATGAGCTAGGTTCCCATTGAATACCTGACACCTGACAGCCAAGTGCTAGAGCGTGGGACCAAACCACGGAAGAGTCACAACACGGTTTAGTCTGAAAGCATAAGAAAGAGGCAAGGATGACTGACCAACGGGAACAGATTTTAGCTCGCGGCAGTTATTTTCCTGGCGACTGGGTGCGTCCGCGATACAATCCCGGCACTTGGATGGCGATGGTAGATCTGGCGGAGATTTTCACAGGGCACCGTAGCATCACCCGTCAGGGAAACTACGAAATGTTCGACGCACCGGTCGGTATGAGCTTGCGGGTGGAAATGGCGGAGAAATCGGGACCACTCATCAGTGCTGAAAAGGAGTGGGAAACCGACGACATAATCTATCCCGCGCATATCTGGAACGAAGATGGGCGACTTCACATGCTCTACAATGTCGGGGAGCGGACCTGTCTCGCTGTCAGTGATGACGGCTACCATTGGGAACGACCGACGCTGGGGTTGACCGAATTTAACGGTTCGACGGACAACAATATCCTCAAGACACCGTTGCAAGCGAGTATCTTTGAAGATCCGTCCGCACCGCCTGCAGAGCGATACAAAGCCCTAGAGGCAAAGGGGTTCTGGCTTGACCGAGAAACCGGTGCGGAGGTGGATCCCGATGAGGCGGATAGCTGTTGGCGTGCCGAGCATTACGAGGGCAAATCCTATAGCGGTCGCAAGGTGGTGCTGAAGGGGCAGTTGCGCGGCTTAACCTCGCCGGATATGCTCACTTGGACCCGCCTCCCCGAACCGCTCGCCAACTACTCGGTGAACGGTGGAATCTGTCCGGGTTACGACACCCACAACGGTGTCTATTACGCGTACATACAGCCCCAAGGGGTTGCCCCAGTTGAGCCGCAAGCGATGGGGGCTAGCATACCTGAAACTGAGGTGTTCCGCCGCGCTATCGGACTGACGCGGACACCGGACTTCCGCAAATGGCCCGCGGCGAAACTGTTGATTTATCCTGATGCACAGGATCCGCTAGACATATCGTTTTATGGGGCGTGCTACTTCCCCTACCCGGGACGAGATGAGCTACACGCTATGGTCATTCCGGTATTCCATAACGCTACCGACCATGTCGACCTGCAGCTCGCCTTTAGTCGTGATGGTCTGATTTGGACGCGCCCGGAACGCCGGGCGGTTGTTGAGTTAGGACCCGCAGGGAGCGGGGAAGAGGGACAGATTCATGTCTGGCGCAACGGTCTGGTGGAGCTGCCCGACGGTTACTGGGCGGTGCCTTACCATGCACGCTCGACCCTGCACACTGTACCCGAACAGCATCAAAAAACAATATTCCCGGAGTCAATACCGTCTCAGAATCGGTGGGCACGTTGGCGCCCGCATCGGCTCTGCGGGGTCGAAGCGGAAGCGGAGGGGCGATTCACTATTCCCACCGTATTTCGACAAGCCAATGAACTGCACCTGAACTACCGCTGCGCGCCCGGTGGATGGATTTGCGTAGAATTGCTGCAAAGGATCCCCACAATGATGTGCCCCGATGTTGACCCGCTTGAGGGTTACACTTTCGATATGTGCGACCCCCTGACCGGTGATCAAGAAGATCACGTTGTGACTTGGCAGGGCAACAGTGATATCACCGATGTCGGTGAGATGGTCGCCATCCGCGTGAAGATGTTTCAGGCGAAATTGTTCGCCTATAAAGTTTGAGGTTCATACAAAGAGAAACCGAGTTTTTTTTGAAAACTCGGTTGCTGGTGCATGACAGTTTAGGAGGAATATGTGAAAGCTGCACAAATTGTTGCTCCCCATCAGATTGAGATAATTGATATTGATAAACCCGACATTTCGTCTGATCCGGAGGGAGTCGTACTTGTCAAAACTCACATGAACGCTATTTGCGGCACCGATATGCCGTCGTTCGTTCTGGAACAACCAGCCGATGCCTATCCGCTGGGGCCCGGAATGACCATCCATGAATGTATTGGCGAGGTCGCTGCGAGCAAGTCGGATCGGTTCAAGGAAGGGGACGCGGTGCTTGCGCTGCCGGGTCGTCCCGGTGGACTTTCGGAATACTTCGTTGCCCACGAATCTGTCACCATCCCGTTGGTGGAGTTTGAACGGAAGGATTGTATCCTGATGTCTCAGCCACTCGGCACGGTGATTTGGGCATGTAGTAAGCTAGGGAATCTGCTCAATCAGGATGTCGTTGTAATGGGGCAGGGACCGATGGGATTGCTGTTCACGCACCTGATAAGTAATTTGGGCGCGAAAACGGTCATTACCACGGATCTCGTCGATTTCCGTTTGGATGTCGCAAAGCAGATGCAGGCGACGCACACAATTAACGCTGCTGAAACGGATACGGTCGCCGCCGTTGAGGAAATCACGGACGGTCGGATGGCCGATCTGGTCGTGGAAGTGGTAGGACATCAGACAGAGACAATCAATCAGTGTATGGATCTCGTCAAACGGGATGGGACGATCCTCGCGTTCGGTGTGCCCGATGACCCGACCTACCCGTTTGGTTTCGGCAACTTCTTCAGGAAGAATATCCGTTTTATCGGATCTGTCGGGCCCGACGCGCAAAACAATTTCCCGTTAGCGATGGATATGATTGCACAAGGCCGGCTTGATGTTTCGCCCATCATCACGCACCGTCTGCCATTTACCGAGGTGCAGCGTGGGTTTGAGTTGTCGCTGCATAAGAAGGACGAGGCTATCAAGATTGTGCTGGAGTATGATTGATAGAACCCTCACCTAAACGTGCATAAGGTAAATTAGCCCCAAAGTGGTGCGTCTTATACATTTGTCACCTCTCTGGGGCTTTTTTTATAGGCACAGCGCAATTACGGCAAAGCGTTACAGACCGAGGCAAGATGCCTCACCCTCGCCTACAGATATAGACAATACCGGACGAAGGAAACTCTAAAAAAACTCGGTTTCTGTTACACAATTTCTTAACACAAGTGTCATATTTTATCTAATCGGAGTTGCTACTTACTTGAGAACTTCTAGTAGGATTTTGTGTCTATATTATAATTGTAGCGGTTTTTCCCACAGCTAAGACACTGACGATATGGGGGTAACTCAAACAGGACAACCGATGAAGAATGATGCGTAAGAATTAACAGAACCTACGATATCGGAAGAGGTTGATTGACTGATAATCGATCGCTTCTTTAAGTACCCTACAGTTCCTTTCATCCGAGAGGGGGCATGGTGACGGTTGAGGAATAGGGCGTAGTAGGTATCTTCAAAAAAGGGCCACTGCTGACAAGGCACCGTCGTTGGAAATTGGTAGAGAGACTGCATCGAATGGAGATGGACCGAAAGCAGATCCAGTGTGCCGTTCTCAACTGCCTTAACCGCATTGCCGGGATGTGTGAAGCCCCTCAAGGTTAACCAATCGATACAGGGATTTCCGCCACGGTAGTAATCCGGGTTGTGCTCAAAGTGCAAGGTCATGGCATCCGAACGGAACCGCTTTAATTGGTAGGCACCCGAAGTCACCCGGTAGGGTTGGGTCGAGTGGGAGGAGAGTGGATAAACATTGCACAAACGAAGGAGGCATAGCAGATGCAACGAAAGGACAAGTTCACATATATGATTTTAGCTGGTGTTATAGTTTTCGGCCTAACACTGCTGATGCTATGCGTTGAGGCACCGGCACAGATTGTTTTCGCGTCTGACAGGGTTTGGGACAATTGGGAGTGGGAGATCTACGTAATGGATACCGATGGCGGCAATCTGCGAAACCTGACTAACGCCCCCGGTGATGACCAGTATCCGTCATGGTCTCCAGACGGTAAACAGATTGTCTTTACGGCTGATAGGAGTGGTAAGGATTGGAACCGGCAAATCTACGTGATGGAGGCAGATGGGGACAATCAGCAAAACCTTTCTGACAATGACTTTGATGACTGGGACCCCGCATGGTCACCCGATGGCAAACGGATTGCTTTTGTGTCTAGTAGGGATGGGGGCAATGAAATCTACCTGATGAACGCTGATGGGAGCAAACCAAAAAACCTCACCAATCATCGCTTTCCTGACTATGCTCCCTCATGGTCCCCTGACGGCGAGCGCATTGTCTTTTATTCTTGGAGAGATGGGAACAATGAAATCTATGTCATGGACGCCGATGGGGACAACCCTAAGAACCTCACCAATCATGCCGAGTGGGACAGTTCCCCCTCATGGTCTCCTGATGGCAAACACATTGCCTTTTATTCTTGGAGGGATGGGAACGGTGAAATCTACATCATGGACACCGATGGCGGCAATCCGCGCAACCTGACCAATCACCCCTTTAAGGATTCAGATCCCTCATGGTCGCCTGACGGAAGACGGATTGTCTTCGTGTCTGATAGAGAGGCGGATGCGAACCCTGACATCTTTGTGATGAACGCCGATGGGAGTAATCCGAAAAACCTTACCAATCATCCCGAGGATGACCTTGCTCCTGCATGGTTTGGCACTCCTTTTTCGGTTGCTCCCGCCGGTAAGACCCTCACGCTGTGGGGACGGGTCAAACAGGCAGGCCGCTAACTGCCACTGTTGAGAGAAAGGCGTTTGAAAATAAAAGAACCGATTTGAAAGCAGAGGAGGACGGATAGATGCACCGGAAATCCAATCTCACACATCTGATTTTAGCTAGCGTTGTAATCTTGGGCTTGACACTACTGATGGTAGACGTTGAGGCACAGGGGCAGATTGCCTTCTCGTCTAATAGGGATGGACACGTAAGGAACGGTAGACCCACTCATGAAATCTACGTGATGGATGCTGACGGTGGTAATCAGCGTAGACTCACCAATAATCCCGCTAGTGACCATTCACCTTCCTGGTCTCCCGACGGCAAACGGATTGCCTTTATCTCTGATAGGGATGGGCACCCTCACAGAATACCCGGTTGGTTTACTTCTGAAATCTACGTGATGAATGCCGATGGGAGCAATCAACAAAATCTCACTAACAATCCCGCTGATGACAGAGATCCATCCTGGTCGCCCGATGGCAAACGGATTGCCTTCATGTCGAGGAGGGATGGGAACAATGAAATTTACGTGATGGATGCCGATGGCGGGAATCAGCAAAATCTCACTAACAATCCTGATCCTAACGGACATCCTAATGACGAGGAACCCTCTTGGTCTCCCGACGGTGCACACATTGTCTTCACCGCCCGTAGGGAGGCACACTTTGAAAACAAGTTTGCCGTCACTTATGAAATCTACGTGATGGACGCCAATGGGGAGAATCAACAGAGACTCACCAATAATCGGAATAATGAGTTGTTGCCCGTATGGTCACCGGATGGCAAACGGATTGCTTTCGTGTCTGATAGGAAAGGGAACCTTGACAACTTTGACATCTACGTGATGGACGCCGATGGAGGCAATCAACAAAACCTCACCAATAATCGCGCGTGGAATTGGACTCCCTCATGGTCACCCAGCGGTGAACGTATTGCCTTCTCGTCTAATAAAGATGGGAACACAGAAATCTACGTCATGGACGCCGATGGCGGGAATCAGCAAAACCTCACCAATAATCGTCACAGCGATGGCAGTCCTGCATGGCTAAACTCACCTTTTTCGGTTGCTCCCGCGGAAAAAAAGTTTACAATGTGGGGACGGGTCAAACAGTTCTACCGCTAACTGCCACTGTTGAGAAAACGGTATTAAAGGCTAAAAAAACTGATTTGAGAACAGAAGAGGAATAACAGATGCACCGGAAATCTAATCTCACACATCTGATTTTAGCTAGCGTTGTAATCTTGGGCTTGACACTACTGGTGGTAGGCGTTGAGACACAGGGGCAGATTGCCTTCATGTCTCATAGGGATGGGGACCCTGAAATCTACGTCATGGACGCCGATGGTGGCAATCAGCACAGACTGACGAACCAGCTTGGTTGGGACCGTTCACCCTCATGGTCACCGGACGGTAAACGCATTGCCTTTGTGTCTGAGAGGGAGGGGAACTCTGAAATCTACGTGATGGACGCTAATGGCGGTAATCAACAAAACCTCACCAATCATCAGGCTCGGGACAGTTCTCCCTCATGGTCACCGGACGGTAAACGGATTGCTTTCTCGTCTAATAGAGATACGGATAGAGATAACCCTCATAACATTGAAATCTACGTGATGGACGCCGAGGGCGGCAATCCTGAAAGACTCACTAACAACTCCAATGAGGACAGGTATCCCGCATGGTCGCCCGACGGTGAACGCATTGTCTTCAGTGCCCGTAGGAAGGGGCACATTGAAAACAAGTTTGGAATCACTTACGAAATCTATGTGATGGACACCGATGGGGGCAACGAACAGAGACTGACTGAAAATCGGAATAATGATTGGTCTCCCGTATGGTCCCCGGACGGCAAACGGATTGCCTTCGAAGCTGATAGGAAGGGGGACGTTGTAAGCTTTGATATCTACGTGATGAACGCCGATGGCGGAAATGAACAAAAGCTCACCAATAATCGCGGTTGGGACGGGTCCCCCTCGTGGTCCCCCAACGGTAAACGGATTGCTTTCTGGTCTAATAGGAATGATAAATTTAACGCTGATTAGGAGTTACGCAGTTGGCTTTAATGTGTAAAGTGGTTCAGCAAGATAAGCGCGCACAGCGTTTCTGATAATAGAGACTTTCGCTTCAAACCAACTGATACCTGTCAAAAACCGGTGTCGTTCAATACGCAGAAATGCTCTTAATGCCAGACCGATATGATTCCGTTGTGCCACCGCCTTGCGAGCAAAACACCTTTCAACACCAACAAATTGCTTGATACCTCTATGATATTGTTCAATAGCCCAAGACAACTCGGCATATTTGCGTCGAAATAGTTCGTTCATTGAGAGGTCACTTGTTGCCCAGTATTCAATGTCGCCGTTTTTAGAAACAATCTTGAACACTTTAATCAATCCGTATCCCTTCAGATGAACGATGGTGCCTTTGTTGCTAATCGGCAGTTGGCTTATCGGTTGATTGCCTTGTCTATTGAGATTCACCTGTCGATTCGACTTCAGTCGGGTCAACCAGTGCCATTGATACTTTTGAATCGTCTTTAGATTCTTCAAACTGCTGTACCAACTGTCAAACACGACGCACTCCGGTTGAAACCCTCTGGCATCAGCGGTGGCAATCAGTGCGTGGAAGTGGTCATTTTTGGTCAAGCCATCATCGGCTTTATTATACAAGCGATAGTCGCAAGGAATGTGACTGTCACCATCAGTCCACATCAGCGTTATTAGGTTAATGCCTGAGACGACTTGTTTGTGTTTGCCGGACCAATGCCGGGTGACAAGCTCCATCTTTTGGGCATACGGTTTATCAAGCGTTGAGTCGTCTATGACTAAAACGCCTTGGGTTTTGTTGACACAAGGGGCTGCCTCACGCCACAATGCTTCTGAATCCGGAGGCAGTCGATACAGCAACCGATTCAATGAGTCATGGGCAGGTGGATTATCGTCTGGAGGGTGCACACGGGCTGCCTCTGTGCAACTGTAGGCACTCGGGGTGGCTATCACAAAGTTGATGTAGTCATATTCGGTACATTTGGCTGGGTTCATAAACACTATTATAACCTATTTTTTTTCTCAACTGCGTAACTCCTAGCTGATATCTACGTGATGGATGCCGATGGCGGCAATCAGCAAAACCTCACCAATAATAATCGCCATAGTGACGTTAGTCCTGCATGGTTGAATTCCCCTCTTTCGGTTGCTCCTGCAGGCAAAAAATTCATGATATGGGGCCGGGTCAAACAGATTGTCCGATAATTGTCACTATTGAGAAACCGGTGTTTAAGCATAACCAACCAATTTGAGAATAACGGAGGACAGATAGATGCGACAAAGATACAGGCTCGAACGTTTGATTTTAGCCATCGTTGCCGTGTTAGATTCGACACTGCTGATGGTATGTGTTAATGTACAGGCACAGATCGCCTTTGAGTCTGATAGGGATTGGCAGGAGTCGCACTGGGAAATCTACGTGATGGACATCGATGGGCGCAACCCGCGAAACCTGACTAACAACCCCGGTGATGATAGGTCACCCTCATGGTCCCCCGACGGCAAACGGATTGCTCTTGTGTCTGATAGGGATGGAGCCGGTGAAATCTACGTGATGGATGCCGATGGACGCAATCCACGAAGACTCACCAACAATCGCCATTATAATGAGGGACCCTCTTGGGCGCCCGACAGCAACCGGATTGTCTTTGGTTCCCAGAATCGTGGGAACATCGACATCTACGTGATAGACACCGATGGTGGTAATCAGCGTAACCTTACCGAAAATAATGGACGCTTTGACAAGAATCCCTCTTGGTCTCCTGACGGCAAACATATTGCTTTTACTTCTAGGAGGAATGGGGAAACTTCGGACATCTATGTGATGGACGCCGATGGGAAAAATCCGCGAAACCTGACCAATCATCCCGATAGTGACTGGAATCCGGTATGGTCACCGGACGGTGGGCGGATTGCCTTCGTGTCGACTCGGACTGTGGATTTGAATCCGGATATCTACGTGATGGATGCCAATGGGAGTAATGTGCGAAACCTGACCAATCATCCCGAGGATGATACTGCTTTTGCATGGCTGAGTCCTGCGTTTGCAGTTACTCCCGCCGATAAAAAACTGACGATATGGGGGTGGATCAAACAGAACAACCGATGATTGCCCTCATCGAGAAAACAGTGTTTACTGAAACACGGCAATATACGAGAGTGTGGCATAATCACCAATGAAGAGGGGGTGAGTTCGTACGATAATAATACGAATTGCCCTTTTAATCGTACAGGGTTCGCCAACCCAACCTAAACTCTATCAACTCCAAAGAATGATAAACCGATTTGAGACCAATCAATTTGAAAATAGAGGGGAGACAACAGATGCACCGAAGGGAGAATCTCGCATATTTCATTTTATTGAGCCTTGTCGGGTTGGGCCTAACGCTGCTGATAGTATGCGTTGACGCACAAGCACAGATCGCCTTCTCGTCTAATAAGGATGGGAACTATGAATTTATGTGATGGATGCTGATGGTGGTAACCTACGTAGACTCACTAACAATCCCCACGCTGACGGGCATCCCTCATGGTCCCCCGATGGCAAACAGATTACCTTCACCTCTGAAAGGGATGGGCACGTTATGAATGGTTTTCCCACAGATGAAATCTACGTGATGGACGCTGATGGCGGGAATCAACAAAATCTCACTAACAATCCCCATGATGACAGGGAGCCCTCATGGTCACCCAACGGTAAACGCATTGTCTTTACATCTAGGAGGGAAAAGAATCAGGAGGGGCACTTTAACCGTGACATCTATGTGATGGACGCCGATGGCGGGAATCTTCATAAGCTCGCCGAGAATCCCCTGGAGGACCGGTATCCGTCATGGTCGCCCGACGGTAAATGGATTGTCTTCAGCTCCCACCGGGAGGGGCACTTTAGAGGTAACTTTGGAATCACCCATGAAATCTACGTCATGGACACCGATGGGAACAATCAACAGAGGTTGACTGAAAATCGTCAGAATGACTGGCATCCCTCCTGGTCTCCCGATGGCAAACGGATTGCCTTCGTGTCTGATAGGAAAGGAGACTTTGTAAACTTTGAAATTTACGTAATGGACGCTGATGGCGGAAATCAACAAAGACTCACTGAAAATCGTGTTTTTGACTCTTCACCCTCCTGGTCTCCTAACGATGAACGCATTGTTTTCGGGTCCCACAGGGATGGGAACATGGAAATCTATGTCATGGACGCCGATGGCGGAAATCAGAAAAACCTGACCAATAGTCCGAATTATGATGCCCTTCCTGCATGGTTGAACTCACCTTTTTCGGTTGCTCCCGTGGGCAAGAGGTTTACAATGTGGGGACGGCTCAAGCAGGTTCACCAGTAACTGCCGCAGATTGGGACGAGTGAGGTATCGGGATTCGGAGATCCCTCTCCGTTCCGTCCGGACTTGTCAACTATCCCGATTTATCAAGAAGTGTCTTCGATCTACAGGCGAACTCAATACCCCTAACAAGGAGAACAGCAAAATCACAGTGTATCTCAAAGCCGTCCTCATTGATTGGCTTTGCCTATTGATTTTTGGCATCGGTCAGCTGGGACATGCAGAGGTGAAGATTTACTATGTGCGAGCTGGAGATGCCTTTTGGGAGAAAACGCTCTGGCGGATGGATGCTAATGGGAACAATAAGGAACTGGTCCTAAAACCACCCGTTCCACTAATAGCCCCTGCACTCTCCCCAGATGGACAGCACCTTCTATTCGCGACCAAGAAAGTTGGGGGAGAGGAGGCATCGAAATTGATGGTGATGAATCTTGATGGTAGTAACTTGCAAAAGTTGCTCGCTGCCCCCTCCCTCCCCCGCGTCCAGGCAGTTTCCGAGGGAAATGGTCGCCAGATGGCAAATGGATTGCTTATTTTGCCTTTGATCCAGATCGCCGCCCCAATAAGGAGGAATTGTTTGTGACGGACGCTCAGGGACTCAACTCCTTTCAGATTGCCGCAGATTTGGAAGACGTTATCGTCAACTTCGATTGGTTGCCGGACAGTAAGCGGCTTGTTCTTAGCATCGCTAAACCCCTCTCGAACGGTAAACTTTATCGGGTTGATGCCGATCCCAACGCAATGCCTGAAGCAATGGATGTCGAACTCTTTGCCGAGTCAATTGACTGGTCCCCAAATGGGGAACGGACAGCTGTCGTTGGGTGGATGCGGGTAAGGGGAGGCCCTACGTTATTTCTCGGAGATGCGTTGGGCAAAAATCTGATCGGTTTCTCTATAATCGGTGGTAGGCTGCGTTAAGGATTAGAGCGGTAACTCTACCATCCGTCCCTCTTGGCTGGATTTGTAGATGGCGAGTATAATCTCGACCGCTTTGCGCCCTTCACGACCATCAACGAGATGCGGCGTCCCGTTTTTGATCGCATCGATGAAGTTCTGCATCTGTAGGCGATGATTCTCGTGAGTAATTGCACGGGGATCCGCAGCACCGCCCCCGCCCGATCGTGTCTCTGAGAATTGTTCACGGATTTCAGCATCTTCGGGCAGCTCCGGATCAAACTCCCACCGGATAATATCTTCATCTTCGAGGGTAACGGTGCCTTTATTGCCCGATATTTCGAGTTTCTTTAGGAGACCCGGATAAACGGTTGTGCTTCCTTCGATCACGCCCAACGCGCCATTCTCAAAGCGGAGCGCTGCAACAGCGACATCTTCTACCTCAATCCGTTCGTGTGTCATTGTGTCGGTAAACGCTTGCACCGCTTTTACCGGACCCATGAAGTACTGGAGGAGATCTATTGCGTGGATCGATTGGTTCATCAGCGCGCCGCCGCCGTCGAGTGCCCATGTGCCTCTCCACCCACCGCTGTCGTAATACTCCTGCGTGCGAAACCACTTGATATAGGCATCGCCTAACGTAATCACCCCGAAACGGCCGCTCTCGATGGTTTTCTTGACTAGTTGGCTGCCTTCGGTGAAGCGCGAGTTAAAAATTGCACACAGACGTACCCCTGACTCGTCGCACGCTTGAATGATATCGTCGCAGCGTTCCAGGGTAATCTCAAGCGGTTTCTCGACGATAACATGCTTTCCCGCCCTTGCTGCAGCGACCGCCGGACCCCGATGTGCGCCGCTCGGCGTGCAGATGCAAACAACATCCAGATCGGGGCGTCTTAGCATCTCATTGTAGTCGGGATACGAATCGACATTGTAGCGATCCGCCACCCGCCTCGCGTTATCTTCGTTCCTTGAACTCACAGCGACCAATTTTCCGCCATCAAGTTCCGCAATCGCCGCCGAGTGATAATCGGAAATCATGCCGCAGCCGATAATTCCAAATCCGTAAGTCTTCATAGGGTAGTAAAGCCTCCATCCCATAGGGTTAAATTATGACAGCGTCATTATATATCCGCACTGGGTATGTGTCAAGTTCAAACCCCGCCATTTTTTCATAGTATTTCCTAGCGGATCTGTGATAAAATTCTTTCCATATATTTGATGTGAGAGGTCGCTGGAGGTTAGGCATGAACGAAACAATCCAGGGCGCCCGCGAAGTGGCGCTAGATATCTTGAAGCCGAGTTCACGTGACATAGAACACGGCATGGAACTCCACCAAGACTCGATTGTCTGTGATTCATACGGGTTTGCGCCGCGCGCGGCTGTCGATGGGGAAGCTGTCGCAGCTGCTGTGGAGGACGGTGCGTCCGAAGTCGAGATTCGGGACATGATGGAAGATATGTCGATGACCCGATTTGTTACCGATGAACGCGAAAAACGGGAGTTTATGGCAGCGTGGCAAGCCGCCGGAGTGACCTGTATCGTGCAGAACGCAGGCGAGGAAGGACAATCGGCGTTACGTCTGGTCAAACGTTTAGCGCGTTTCACCTACACCACAGACATGATGCGTGACTTTATTCAGAAAGCGGTTACGCCAGATGATATTGTTGAGGCAAAGCAGCAGAATCGGCACTGCCTATATTTCAGTGGAAACGGGGTGCCTCTACCTCAAGACTGGGTCTCCGTTGAGGAAGAGCTGCGGTATATCCGAATCTTTTTTCAGCTCGGTATCCGTATCATGCACCTCACTTACAATCGGCGGAACATGATTGGCGATGGTTGTGCGGAACCGGCTAACGGGGGATTAAGTGATTTCGGTAGAGCCGTTGTCGCAGAGATGAACAGGGTCGGCGTGATTGTGGATGTGGCGCACTCCGGCTGGCAGACGAGCCTTGAAGCAGCACAGGCATCAGAACGTCCGATGGTCGCGAGTCATTCCGGCTGTTGTGCGGTGAACGTGCATGATCGCTGTAAACCGGACGAGGTTATCCGCGCCATTGTGGATACCGGCGGCTACATTGGTATCTGTGCGATTCCGGCGTTTTTGGGCGGGAGCGGCGACATCAGTGCGATGCTAGACCATGTTGATTATGTGGCAAAAAATTTCGGCGCAAATCATGTCGCGATTGGGACGGATGTGGCGTACACCTCCTCCGCATCGCGAGAAGCACAGCAACAAATTCCGAAGCGGCGTTCCGGACGGAACCGGTGGGAATACTTCTGGAACAAGAATGATCCCATGTTTTCGGCACAATGGAACCAAGCAGGCAAGAGAGAGAGTCTAGCCTGGACCAATTGGCCCATCTTTACAATCGGTTTGGTTCAGCGTGGGTATTCGGATAGCGAGATTCAGAAGATTCTAGGCGGCAATGTGCTTCGGGTTGCGCGTGCGGTGTTGGTTCATTAGTGCATTGAGCTGATGAACAGCTGGAAGCCGAGTCTGCATCGGGGAGTATTTATGGTGAACAATATAAATATGTAGACACTTTCGATCCCCATGTTTGGTAGGCGCTGTTTCCAACTGCGCCGTCCAGTCTCCCGTATGGTAGGCGCTGTTTCCAACTGCGCCGGTATAGAGTGTCCAAGT
>JAJEAL010000135.1 GCA_022822785.1 Candidatus Poribacteria bacterium | reverse complement strand
AGAAACCCTCAAATCACTGGAAAAGATGCCAGAAACCGAGTTTTTTCTTCAAAACTCGGTTTCTTGTCTGGGGTGTTACGTCAGTGAACCGATTTATGTCTCTCTATTATCTGGTTGCAATGAAATGTCAACAGAACCTAGTTACGCTTCTTCCCGCGCCGGGCTGGAAGGGACCGAGTTCAGCCGCTTGATGAGGGGGTGACGGCGGTCTTCTAACGGCAGATAAGCCCTCGCCCCAGTGAAATGGGATTCATAGACAGCACTAACGCACTCCAAAGAGGTAAGCGCCTTGCTGCCTCCGAGCTCCGGTTGTTTGTTCTCACGAATTGCGTTTACCATATCCCGCACACTCCAGATGGAATGCCTATCGGGCCATAGCTGACCGTCAACGGTAAAATCCTCTTGAGGGAGCAAAATACGTTCCCATTGGGGGGTATGTGCTGCAAACGAAACATCAAACGGGCAATACCACATCTCATCTATCCCGGTTTTGGGATTCGGTTTAATCATCAGTTGCCCTTCACTTCCCAAAATGTGGGGCCCCATCATCCAACCGTGCAGCGGTTCACGGCGATAGAGTTCGACTACGCCGCTCGCGCCCCGTTTTCCACCGAGATGGATTAGCATCGTATCGCCTGCCACCATTCCGTTGTCACGCCGGTCCGTCTTGCAGAGCTCGCTGCTGTGCATAATGTCTCCAACACCGACCGCGTGTCCGTGGTAGGTAACTTGTCCGTGAACCCACTCAATACCGTCCATGAAGAAATCCATCTCATCAAAGTAGTGGACACCCATTTCCATCAACTCAAATCCAGCTTCGCGTCCCTTGCCCACCTCGCGGATGGAACGTAATTCACCAATCCGTCCCGCTTGGATCCACGCCTTCGCATGACAGAATAGTGGGGTAAACCGGTATTGATGGCTGACTGCCAACCGCACTCCTGCGTCCGCACAAGCCGTAACCATCTGATCGGCGTTTTCCAGATCGGTGGAGAGCGGTTTTTCGCTCAGAACATTTATGCCAGATTCCGCAGCAGCAATCGTGATTAGCGCATGTAACGGCGCATGGGTGCAGACACTAACGACATCCAACCCTTCTGTCTCAAACATCTCTCGGAAATCGGTGTAGCGATTGGACACGGCATACTCGTCCGCTCGCGTCTGGAGTGCCGCGGGTTGAATGTCGCACAAGGCGACAAGGTCCACATCTCTCAGATTTGCGTATGCGGTCGCATGGCTCCGGCTGATTCCACCGCAGCCAACAATCCCAGCGCGTAGTGTCATGGATACCCCTTCCTTTCCGTTTTCGATGAGCGCAGTTGGAAGCTTATCATTACGGTTGTGCTGATTCTGCCTCTTCAACGGTTATATTTGTCACCACATTGCGCGGTGGAGTTGCACTGCGACTCGGAAAATCCTTAATCGTCTCATTGATTAGGTCTTTGATTGCTTCTCTAGTTCTCTCAAAGGGGATACACTCCAAAACAATAAGCGATTGTTCGGGATTGGCAGGCTTTTCGTAACGTAACCCGTACTGAATACCCATCTGTCTCAATTCAGGTTCGACGTGCATCGAAATGATTCTCTGTTCTTGAAGCGTAACCAATGCGCTATCCACAAAAAAATGGGTGTGAATCCACGCTTCCCTTTCATCAACAATTTTCATCAATTTCCTCCTTGTCTTGAGGGGCACCTTGTACAGCGAGGCCAATTCTTAGTCCCCACGCCTAGACTGACATCAGGAGACACCCCTCAATTCTCGAAAACCTGATGAAGCATCGTAGCTGCTGCATCAACCACCATCCCCAACGCCTCCGGCTCTAGCTTAGCCCAAAATCGTGTCTCCACCTCATGACCACCGCGAGGGAAAGCATCGGGAATAGGCAGGTAGCCGACATAGTGGCTGGTGCAATGTGCAATATACGTCGGGTAGGTAGGGGAAGCCATTTTGAGCTGCAGCTGTCCTTCGACAAACGGCTCACCCGGCAGACCGACAAACGCCGTTTTTCCCACCCGTAACACTTGAATCTCGTAATCCAGTTCCGGCGTTCGCTGCTTTCGGAGATGAACGCTCAAGATAGAACCGGCCTTTATCCACTCCGGATCAATCTGCCTCGGATTCTGCGCCGACCATTTTGGTTCTGGATTTTCCTCCAAAATCTTCTTCGACTGTGCTAGTAATGCAGGTTCAACGTCGCGAATAGGTAACTTCACATGACGTACTTTCCAATCTAAGGACAAATCATCTTCGTAGGGCAACGTTTCAATCACCGCTTGCGCTCTCTCTGCGAGGATTTTTCCCATACGCCGATGATCAGGCGTGTAATTCGGGTCGAATGGATCCCACGGATTAATATTGCCACAACAACCGTTCAGGACAAGCGGCACGCAACTACCGCCGAAGGTGTCGCGCATCGCGTCCGACCACGCGCCAGGCCAATCCGCAGAGACGATTGGTCTCGGAAAGATGTTCACCGGATGACAGGTATGGTGTAGCAGCATTGCAAGCATTTCGACAGAATCCGTTTGAAAGCACATTACCCCGACCTCTGGATCGATTGGTCCCTCCATATAACGGATATAAGCAGGTCCTAACGGGTCTTGCCATTCGGGCCCCGGCATACGCACCTTGTCGTCATTCATAATCGCCCGTCGATTAAAAGCGACCCGTCCTTCCGCTCCGCTGCCGACTCGGAGGCGCACCGGCTGCAAAGCACCGTTCGCCTGTTTAATAACTTCAACGATGCGTTGAAACGCAAAATCGAAATATCGCGGATCGCCCCCGCGGAGCCACTCCATCTCCGGCGGTGTTCCCTGAAAGCTCTCATCAAACATAAAGTGACCTAGCGATGGCGCCGAATGCGTCTGCGTCACATGTACCATGACAGCATCGGGCGTGAGTCCGCATTCATCTGCAACTGCGCGGCGAATTTTTGCCGTCCACTCCTCCGTAATGATGGTGAGGTCCAGACTTACAAAGCAAATTTTCTGTCCGTCGTTTTCCAACACCAACGCCCTAGCGTAAAGCGGATCGTAAACGTATTGGGCAGGTCGAAATTGCCCCACGGCTCCGGCGAGATGGATGTCGGTCTGTGGGGTGATGTCGATTTGGGCAGTACCCGCATAAAGACTGTTGGATGGGGTTGCGCTTTGATGTGCCATTGAAGATACTTTCCTCCTTCAAACTTGCAGCGTTGATAGTAGACAGCGCTGATTATATCATCCCAATCCAGACAAGAAAAACAAAATCATCACACAATCCGACTACACCTGAAGCACCATCAAATTACAGGTTGGGAATTTGTATTCACGACTGGATTATAATTGTCATGCGGGAGCTTGAGGAAAGATGTCGTGGATAGATGACTCATTTTGCTTGTGCTGTCGCGAGAAACCCTCAAATCACTGGAAAAGATGCCAGAAACCGAGTTTTTTCTTCAAAACTCGGTTTCTTGTCTGGGGTTTTACGTTAGTGAACCGATTTATGTCTCTCCATTATCTGGTCACA
>JAJEAL010000034.1 GCA_022822785.1 Candidatus Poribacteria bacterium | reverse complement strand
TTTAGTTTGATAAGCCTCCTCAACCTGCCGAAGTGTCTCCTCAAACTCGCCGCGGTTGAAAATCTCCCCCTCTTTTGGACTCAACATATCCCGGAGCTGTTCTTCAGAGAATGCGGGTTTCTCAGATTGCGTAAGTTCGAGTGTATACTTCCCAATAAAGAACTGTGGTCCCTCATCAATAGTGATATCAAGCATGAGTTCCGTTTTGTCATCCGAAAAGCGTTTCTCATGTGTAGAGACCCTTGCTTGGTTAAAACCGTTATCTTGGTAGTATCGGGTTAAGGTGGTTAGATCCTCTTCAAAGAAGAGCTCGTCGAAATGCTTTCCTGTACGGGTCTTGAGCTGCTTGCTCAGCGATTTTGATAAGATATTGTCATTACCGGCGAAGTTGATTTCTTGAACTTTAATCCGTTGTCCTTCTGTGATTTCAAAGGTCACAGCTATTGTATTGGTCTCGGGGTCAATATCCTTGTGTGTTTGTACCTCTGCCAAATAGTAACCCGCCTCTTTGTACGTTTTCAGGATGTTCTGCTTGCTTTCCCAGAGATGGTAATCGTTGTAAAGCTCTCCCGGTCTCAGACTAAATGCCTCTTTTATTTTTTTATATTTCAACTGTTCGTTACCGATAAGATTGATGTTACCCTCAATCTTAGGGCTTGAGGCCATTTTATAGATAACCTTTAGTCCGCCACCGTCAGTGGGCTCGACATCAATGGCAATGTCCTCGAAAAAACCGGTATCTCTATACAGGCTTTTGATATCCTTGGATAGCTGGTAAGGAGAAATCTCTTCGCCGACTTGGGTCTGTATGATGCTACTAATTAAACCTTCCGAATCCTCCGCTACCCCTTGAAACTCAATCTCTCTTACAGTTAATGCCTCATCGGTTGATGTGGTCTTCGGCTCCTCTTGAGCGTTAACAGACATTGTGGATAAAATAACACACATCAGCCCCACGAATAAACCGATTTGCCAGCATCTCACTTTCATCTCTATTCTCCTCCGTTTTGTCGGTGGTGCGAATTATCTAACTTCTACGATGAATCGGATTCGGGATAAATAGCAGTCCCCAATACGTTTGTAACGTGGTGGAATTCTTCGATGAGCTTCTGCGTAACGATGCCCGGAGATCCATTTCCAACGATACGCTGATCTATCTTAACGACAGGAATTACTTCTGCAGCGGTTCCGGTCAGGAAACATTCATCTGCAGTATACAGGTCGTGTCGCGTGAACACCTTTTCTTCGACGGTGATCCCCAATTCACGTGCCAAGTCGATCGCCGTGTTGCGGGTGACCCCCTCCAAGATGCCGAGATGGGTGGGCGGTGTCACAATCACATTATCTTTAACGAAAAAGATGTTGTCCCCGCTGCACTCGACAACATATCCTTCTGCATTCAGCATCAACACCTCTTCGACGCCTGCCTGTTTGCCCTCAATCTTTGCTAAGATATTGTTAAGATAATTCAACGACTTGATGCGCGGACTGATGGCTTCGGCATAGTTTCGGCGTACGGAAACTGTAATGATTTCTAAGCCATCCTCGTAAAAATTCGGGGGATAGAGGGTAATCTTATCCGCGATGATAAAGATGGTCGGTACAGGGCATTTATCCGGATCTAAGCCAAGGTCACCAACACCACGGGTCACTACCAGACGAATGTAGGCATCACGAAGCTGATTCCGGCGCAGCGTCTCCAAGACGGCTTCTTCCATGTTCTCAATAGACATGGGGATTTTGAGCATGATGGCTTTTGCCGAATCGTATAGACGTTGTAGATGCTCATCGAGCTTAAAGACTCGTCCGTGGTAAGATCGGATGCCCTCAAAGACCCCGTCTCCGTAGAGTAGACCGTGATCAAAAACAGAGATCTTCGCTTCTTCCTGTGGAAGAAATTCTCCATCAATATAAACCAACATAGCGTTTTCCTCGAATCTGCGAATTGTGCACTACACACATATTGATAAAACTAACAATTATACTTGGTCGGAAACTTGGCCATCCACGAGCTGAATCAATCGGTCAGCGCGTTGGGCGAGTGTCTGATTATGTGTTACGATGATGAAGGTCTGATCGAACTGGGCATTCAGCGTCCAAAGTAGGTCGTGCACCGCCTCACTCGTTTTCTGATCAAGATTGCCGGTCGGTTCGTCTGCCAACACTACCTTCGGTTGATTAACCAAAGCACGCGCTATCGCGACGCGCTGACGTTCACCGCCGGAGAGCTCAGAGGGACGGTGTTCCAGTCGCTCGACCAACCCGACATAATCTAGCAATTCTCTGGCTCGATTCTGAGCAACATCCGGTTTCTGCCGGGCAATCAGCCCCGGCATTGCAACGTTTTCAAGCGCAGTGAGCTCTGGTAGAAGATAATGGAACTGGAAAACAAAGCCGATTTCTTTGTTACGGAACCGATCTAATTCCTGATCGTTCAGCGCGAAGATGTCGTCTCCTTCGTAAAGAACTGTTCCGTCTGTTGGACGATCTAAGCCGCCAAGTAGGTGAAGCAGCGTACTTTTTCCGACACCGGAGGCACCCACAACCGCGACAATCTCCGCCTTTTTGACCTCCAAATCAATTCCTTTAAGTACGGGGAGTTCTGTCACACCGTCGTAGTAAGACTTATATAGGTCACCAACACGGATAAGGTTATTATTCATGGCGGAGTGCCTCGACGGGGTTAAGCTGGGAGGCTTTCGATGCCGGGTACAGTGCTGCAAGCCAGCAGGTTGCCATTGATAGCAGGTTCATCAGGACGACAAAACCCCAACTGATTTTGACCGGTAAACGGTTAAGTTGGTAGACAGCGCTCAAATCTCTGCCTAGGATTTTATCGAGGTAAATCGGTTGCGCGATGAAATAGAGGGACAGCCCCGCTGCGATGCACCAGATAAAAAGAAACCCTGTTGCACTGATGGGCAGCGATACGAAACGCCGACACACTTGCAGCACAACGGGGACCAACAGAATCAACAGACCGTACCAGCGAGGAAAGCTACCAACTTGGAACTCAAGCCGCCAACAGATATACACACCTAGCACCGTGCCCAAAATTGCCCCTAAGATACCGATGGTCCCACCTTGAAAAATGAAGATGTTCCGGATTCCCTGTTTCGATGCTCCCATTGCTCGGAGAATGCCGATGTCCTGCGTTTTTTCCATGACCATCAGAATGAGTGTGCTTGCGATATTAAACACCGCCACGAGAATGATTAGGGCGACGACAATCATCGTGACAATTTTCTCGAGCTCAAAAGCTTGAAAAAAATCTGACCGCGATTGCATCCATGTCGTGGTTATTGGGATTGCCCCCAAACCTGGTTCAAAGCTAACCTCCTGTTTAATCCGATCACTGACCGTCGAGGCCATATCTGCATGAACGAGACGAACCTCAATCATGTTGATCTGATCTGACTTTTGATACAACTTTTGTGCGGTCTGTAAATCAATGAAACCGAATGCGTTATCATGGATGTAAAGTCCGGATTGGTAAAGTCCGACCACCACAAAATTACGCATCAACGGCATAAATGAGCCCGGGGTGGCGGGATTTGGCACCATTTTAGAGATTAGGCGAAGCACATCTCCCGGAACGACGCCGATTTTTCGAGCGACATGATAGCCTAATACAATACCGCCGGTGATTGTCTCCTTCCCTGCCAACCGAATTCGTGCTTCGTTGATGAACTGTGATTGATTAAATGCGCCAAAATTCTTCACAAAATCTGAAAATCCTGTGACGCGATCTTCTTGTTCGAGGTCTATCGCTTTAATGTAAATAGTCGCTTCTATAGATTCGCTCCCTTGAGGTTGAACGGCGAGTTGACTTAGAATTAATGGGGAGGCGGCAACGACTTTGTCAAGTGCTTCAATTTCCTCAATCTTGTCCTGATAATCTGAAAAATAGCCGCGTGCTGATTGGACGATGATGTGCGCTTCATTGGCGAGAAATTTCTCCTTCAATCCATGGCTAAAACCGTCCAAGGTAGAGACCACGATAATGACAGCGGCAATACCAAGGCTAACTCCACCGACGGAGATAATACTAATAATTGAGATAAAGGCTTGTTTTCGTCGCGATTTCAGATAGCGGGATGCGATCAACCATTCGTATTTCATCGTTTCAACTTTCCGGACGCATTTGTGGGAATAAAATTACATCTCGGATTGAGGTTTGATCCGTGAGGAGCATGGCGAGGCGATCGATGCCGAAACCGAGCCCGCCTGTCGGCGGCATACCATATTCTAACGCCCGTAGATAGTCCTCATCTACCATCAACGCATCTTCATCCTCACCCTTTTTAGCGCCCTCAATAAATCGTTCGCGCTGATCTATTGGGTCGTTCAATTCGCTAAAGGCGTTGCCCATCTCCATACGGGCGATAAAGAACTCGAACCGTTCAACGAAACGCTCGCTTCCACGCTTCTTTTTTGCAAACGGTGAAATCTCAATGGGGTAATCGTAAATGAATGCCGGTTGAACAAGATTTGATTCGACATGTGCCTCGAAGAGTTCGGCGATAAGTTTGCCTCTGGGGGCTGCGCCTTCTAACTCAGCGCCAGCGTCGAGTGCTGCATCGCGCAGTTCCTCATCGGTCAATTCGTCAACATCAGTACCAGTCTCTTCCTTTATCGATTCAACCATTGTCAATCTGCGCCAAGGCGGAGCGAGTGAGATGGAGTCACCTTGATAGGTGATCTGCGTTGTGCCGAGTACGGTTTGTGCGGCATGGGCAATCAGGTTTTCGGTCAAACGCATTATATCTTCGTAGTCCGCGTACGCCTGATACAGTTCAATCATCGTAAATTCGGGACTATGGTCGTGATCTATCCCTTCATTCCGAAAATCTTTTGAGAACTCATAGACCCGATCGAACCCGCCAACGATGAGCCGCTTGAGATACAGCTCATTCGCGATACGGAGATAGAGCGGCATATCCAATGCGTTGTGATGCGTGACGAAGGGACGTGCTGCTGCCCCTCCGTAGATTGGTTGAAGAATCGGTGTCTCTACTTCAATAAAACCGTCTTCATTGAGGTATTCGCGGACTGCTTGGACCATCTGTGTGCGGTTAATGAAAACCTGTTTCACGTCCGGGTTCATCATCAAATCCGCATATCGCTGACGGTACCGGGTTTCCTTATTCTGTAGACCGTGCCACTTTTCGGGGGGCGGACGGAGAGATTTGGCGAGGAGCTCAACTTCGTTTGCCATCACCGTAATTTCACCGGTTCGGGTGCGGAACACAGGTCCATCTACGCCGATAACATCTCCAACGTCCAGCTTTCTGTAGACTTGATAGGTCGCTTCCCCGACCACATTCTGACGAACATAGATCTGTAGCCGTCCGGTTGAATCTTGGACGTGTGCGAAGCCGCTTTTGCCGTGGTCGCGTTTGGTCATAATCCGCCCGGCAATACGAGCGGATTGCGTCTCGTCCGGGTGATCGCCGACCTCCGCAAACTGTTCACGGATTTCCTCGGTTGTATGGGTCGGTGAGTATTTGTAGGGATATGGATCCACGCCAAGCTGACGAATCTCTTCCAGCTTTTCTCGGCGCTGATCCATTAGTGCACTCGAATCTTCCAATTTTTGAGTCCTTTACAAAATTTGCTAAATAGCTAGTATAGCATGTTCATAGGCTTTAAGCAATAAAAAACCGACTGTCACGCTGTGGGTGCTGCGCTCATTTCGTGTCGGGCTTTGCGTCTTTTAAGTAGCTTTCAATAAATCGATCTAGTTCGCCATCCATAACTGCATCAATGTTCCCGGTTTCCACTCCTGTTCGCAGATCTTTGACAAGACGGTACGGATGGAATACATAGGAGCGGATCTGGCTACCAAAATTGATATCGAGTCTATCACCTTGCAGCTTGGAGATCTCTTCATCCCGTTGGGCTTGATAGTACTCATAGACTCGTGACCTTAAAACCTTCATTGCCATATCCCGGTTTTTATGTTGCGACCTTTCGTTTTGGCACTGTGCGATAATTCCGGTCGGGAGATGGGTCATCCGGACTGCTGAATCGGTACGATTGACATGCTGTCCGCCGGCGCCGCCCGATCTGTAAGTTTCGACACGTAGATCTGCCGGATCGATTTCAACGTCAATGGTATCACTAATTTCGGGAGAGACGGCGACGGCTGCAAAAGAGGTGTGACGGCGATTGTTAAAATCGAAAGGGGAGAGACGTACGAGCCGGTGAATGCCGGCTTCCGCACGCAGATAACCGTAGGCATACTCGCCTGTGACTAAGATTGTCGCGCTCTTGACACCTGCTTCCTCGCCGGGGAGCAGTTCAAGGATTTCAGTCTTGTAATTGTGCGCTTCGCACCAGCGAAGGTGCATCCGCATCAGCATAGCCGCCCAGTCCTGAGATTCGGTGCCCCCTGCGCCGGGGTGGATGCTCAAGATGGCGTTGCTCGCATCGTGTTCGCCGCTGAGCATCAGCTTAAATTCTATCTCTTCAATTTCCGCTGTGATCCCTTTCAGATCCGCCTCAATTTCTTCGCTTACGGTCTGGTCATCTTCCTCGATTGCGAGTCCAAGCAGCAGTTGAAGGTCTTCGAGTTGCGCGTGGAGTTTCCGATATTTTTCCACATCTTCCCGCAAGTTCGAGACCCGCTGTGTGATTTTTTGAGCGGTCTGGGGGTCGTCCCAAAAGTCAGGTTTCGTGGTTTCTTCTTGAAGTGTTTCGAGCTCTTCCTCCTTATTCGTTAAGTCAAAGATGCCCCCTAAGTTCAAGAAGTCGGTGTGTCATCTCTTCAACTTCAGATTTTAAATCTGCAAGCATTGTCTATTTCCTTTCCGGTCTTGAATGACGATATAGCTGGCGTTGTGAAGCCTCCCGATTTAGGTCATTAGCTGGTAATTATGCGCCTCGCTTGAGTTTAGCGGCGAACCAATTTCGATGGTAGTACAGAATTAGGAGAACGGTTATCAAAAAACATAAAATCGGGAACCAGTCGCCGTAGTGTGTATAAACGGTTCCCCCGTGATCGCTCAGTGGTACATTCCCGATCAGGAAGCCTTCGGTATCACTTGCTGGAATCGGTGTTGTGATTGTCCTGCCAAGCGCATCAATTATACACGATATCCCGCCGTTGGCGCAACGGAAAATGGCTATACGGTTCTCAACCGCGCGGAGGGGTGTCATGGCAAGATGCTGCTCTGGAGCCGCTGTCCCGTCAAACCAGGCATCGTTGGTAAGAATCCCCATCACCGATGCCCCTTTTTTGACAAATTTTCGGAAGAGATCGGGGAACACAGATTCAAAGCAGATTACGATACCCATCTGCCTGTTTTCGGAATGAGGAATCGGCAAGAGATCGATTGACTTCCCGGATTCAAAGCCCGTGGGCAGTTGAATGAAGTTCGGGAGATGGCGGGTGATTGGGACGTATTCCCCAAACGGAACAAGGTGAATCTTCGAATAACTGCCCAGTTTTTCGCCCCTTGGGGACAGCAGAAAAACGCTATTGTATACCTTCTGTTCGGACGAGTAAAAAGTACCTGTGAGCAGGTATATTTCCTGATCTGCCAATATCTGCTTCAGTTGTTTAATGTAGGTATTTCCCTCAAACGCGAAGACTTCGCCGCGTAGGGCGGTTTCGGGCAGAATGATAATATCTGGTTTTTCAGCGTCCGCCGCCTTTACTAGTCTCATATATTTCTCGAAGATTTGGGGCCAGTATGCGCGATTCCACTTCTCAATCTGCGGTATGTTGCCGGGGACAAGCGCAATCTTTATATCTGAATCGCTATTAACCGGTTTAGACATCGTATGCGCGCCGTAGACTATACAAGCAATGACGATCACAATAGGTATAAGGCGTGAAACGTGAAACGTGAAATGTGAAGAGGTTCTAGGGGCAGTCGATCGGTTTTTCGATATGAAATAGGTATGGATTATATCTGCAATTGTGGCGTTGAGGAGGACAACTATGAAGCTTACTCCGTGCACACCTGTGATTGACGCAATCTGAATTGCCGGTAGGTTGTTCCATTGGGTATACCCCATGCTGCCCCACGGAAAACCTGTTAAAAACCAGCTTCGTACCCACTCTAACCCGGTCCACAATGCAGCTACAATAAAAATAAAAGGTAGACCTGATTTCCACGGCAATCCATGGAGCAGACCAGAAAAAATGCCGACGTACAGGGCAAGATAGGCTGCCAGCAGCACCCAAGCGAATATGGTTAAGAAGATGTTTGCGAAGGGATAGAGGAGGCTGATCCAGTAGACTAGTCCGAGGAAGAAAATCGCTCCGGTGAGGTAGCCGTGTAGAAAAGCGAACTTCCAACTCGATGTGGATTGTAGGGCAATCAGCAGCGGGATTAGACCAATCCACCCAAGTGGAAAAAGGTTGAAGTTCGGGAAACTGAGGATGAGTAGGATGCCGGATATACCGGCGAGGATCCAGCTTTGATGGCGTTTTATGTGCATGTTAGGTTAATAGGATTTCTTTGTTTATCCAATCCGTCCAGATATTCAGTCGTATTTTGTGGGGTATCGTCAATCGTCCAAATCCAATAAATCAAACCTGCTCTCACGGAGCAGGTTTTCGCGTGCACATTCTGCATTTTGACGCACACTTTCGTGGCTGCTTTCAAGACCTCTTTTCAGGATGGTTTTTGCTTCCTCTGTCCTCTTTTTATCAGCGAAAACCGTGTCCCTATCTGCTCTTAGAACTGAAGTGCGTAACTCCCTCATTTATTGCAGTTTTTGTTGATTTTTTCCTTATTTATTGCAGTTTTTGTTGATTTTTCCCTTACATTTGTTTATAATAATTATAGTTGCCAGGGACGAAACTCGGCTCCATGCCGTGTGATTGTCGGGCTGCGGTTCGCGCAATCCTATATCCCTGGCTTTTTATTTTCTTATCTCCACTCCAAATCCGCCGCGGTGAGCGGATTTTTTTGTGTGTAATACACACCATAACCTGCCTTGCGTCTATCGTCAATATCCTGAACCAACCGAAAAGCAGGCCATAGATATTTCACATACCGATCTTCGCCTCGCTCATAAAGTCTTTGTAACGCCCAGACGAAATAATCTACGGCTTGTAGGCTGGCCCGTTCCTTCGGGATTGCCACAGATAATTGCAAGGACGCAGTACTAATCACATTCTGTTGTTTGGCAAAGCGGTCCCGGGCTATTTGGAGTGCTTGACGCAAGGCGGTGGTGCGGTCAGATTGACCCCGTTTTGAAAAAATAATATGATAACTACTACTCTGATGCAGTCTTTCTTTGAACAAACGCGGTATCAGATAATCGTAAAGTTCGTTGGGGTGATAGCGATAATCAGAATTACTTTCGTTTCGTTGGCGGACATACTCTAGGACGCGCCATTTGTCAGCAACTATAGCAAAGAAGCGTAACTCTTCCATGTCACGCAAAAGTCCAAAAACTTCTCTTCGCACTTCGGGTAAGTCGTTTTTCGCATGAAAAGTAAGTGCCGTTTTTCGCGCCTTCGCCTGCATAGATGGTACACCGTTGAAATATGGATCGCTCATCAGCTGCGTCCGTAGGTCGTCAAAAGTACGCTGTAATGTCGCTGGATCAGGCACATCCAGCAAGCCGAGCATGAAAAAGCGGGAACAACCCTCTGTACCAATCAGCACTTTCCCTTTCCGGGAAAACAACGTGCTATCGCCACCCTCGTCTATAAAATAATGACGGATTGGAACCTGTGTTTTTTGAGACTGCTTATTCGCCATAAAACGTCCGATTCAACGCCTTATCTTCCTCACTGACACCAAAATCCTCGTCGTCTATCTCCGAAAGATTCACATACAACTGGTTCTTATCTAACAGTTCCACTAGGCATTTCTTCTGTTTTTTCAGTCCGTTTTCGCCTTGACCAATTTCAATGAAATCTTCCACCGCATCTTCTGGGACTTCCGCGTTCACGTACCAGTTTAGGAATGAATTTTCGGCGATGTCGTGCCAGAGTGCGACAAGTGCTTCGGATGATTGTGCGGCTTGGATTTTGTCCATGAAGGTTTGGTTGTATGGCATCAGTTCGCAATAGATGAAGTCGCCGTTATTGTTTTGCTCAATAACCTTTTTGATGCGTTCCCTTGTTACAGTTTCAACGTAGTGCATCTGCTCACAAACAATGAATTTTCGGTTCCCGCCATCTTTATTCAATTCCAACACGGCGTGGGCAGTTGTGCCGCTCCCACCGAAGAAATCTAAGACGATGGCCTCTTTATCATTGGCTACCACTGAATACAAACAGTCATAGACATTCCAAAGGGACTTTGGAAAAGCGAAATCACAGTCAGGCACGAGTGATTTTACAATTTGCGTTCCGTAGATATTGGCATCGTACCTACTATCTTCCCAAACAGTGCGATATGCCCCGAAATCCTTCCCTATTTCAATTTCGTAACCTGTTCTCGTTTTCTTTGCTCTGAGCAAATGTTTGACTTCATCCACACTTTGCCGCGCGTATCTCCATTTGCGTTCAATCATATTCGGATCGATTGGAAACACAAAATCTCTTTTCCCTTGCGGGGTTGTTTGAGCGAAAGGATGTTCATCGCTATCAAGGACCTTCCCAAACCCAACAACCTTGCCATCCTCTACAATAATCGGATAAAAGCAATTTTTGGCATTTTCCCGTCTTGATTCTCCGCCCCAATTTCTGAAGTTGGACCAAGTAATATTTTCAGGGGGAATCTTTCTATCGCCAATAACCTTTTGCCCTTGCGGAATAACAAAAAGTGCATATTCGTGAGTATATGAGAAATTTGTTCCTTGAACACCACGAGGATTGTGTACAATTGTAATACAGTGGACTTCATACTCGCTGAATAATTCCATGAGTAGTACACTAAGATATACCTGTTCGTTTTCATCAATAGCTACGATGAGGGCACCGTCTTTAGTCAGCAATTCTTTCGCCACTTCCAACCGGTTTTTCATGAAAGTTAGCCAAGATGAATGATTGAAATTATTGTTGTACGCAAAAGTATTCGACGGACTGTCGGGGTTATAGGGTGGATCAATATAAATCAGTTTGACCTTTCCCCGAAACTGCGTTTTCAGTGTGTGCAATGCCAGCAGGTTGTTCCCCTTGATGAGTAGGTTCTCCTGTATTATGCCGTTTTCATCGCGCTTAATCTCTGTCACCTCCCCCTCGCCGTCAACCGTGTGGCGTTTCCAACCGGTCAACACCTTTGGGTCAAAGAGACGGTCAATCTCATCCTGTGCCAGAATTTCGTTGAAAAATAGCTCTTTACGCTTCTCCTCCTCTTTTGTCTGTCCACCTTCCAATACGCAATCTTTGTAGGGCCAAACCAGAGACACCTCACCCCGTTCAGGTAGAAATTTATCCTCGATGTTCAACCCGATTTTATTGCGGAAGCGGGTGTAGGAATTGGCGAGGAAGTTTTTGTCGGAGATGTAGTCGATGAAGGTGTTGGTATTGAAGATATAGTGTCCCTCGATTTCGTCGAAGAATTTTGCCTTTATGTCCGCATCAGCAAGCAGCAGCCTCACGAGATCGTGGTCAATCTTCCACGCCCGATCGACGACTGCCGCTTTGACTAGCTCGCCTTCGTCATCAACGAATCGAGGGTCGGTTTTGAGGAGGTTAATTAGTTTTTCGTGAAAATTCTTTGGCATTGTACGGTCCTTGGGGTATCCGTTTGTTAGGCAATCTTCAACATCTTGTTAGCATAGTCTTTTCCGGCTGTCGCTGAAGGCAGTGGTCTGCCGTCTCGCTGATATAGTTCAATGGTCTCTTCAACGATGCGGCACAACTCTGAGAATACCTCTTGTTCATTATCCCCGTGGCAGCCACCATAAAGGAGCCCCGGACAACTACCAACATAGTATTGGTCTTCATCAGACCATTCGACAATCTTGACATAACGGTTGCTTGTGTTCATTTTCTTCATTTTTTATAATAACGTAAGCTGCTAGTAGCCCGTAGGTCGAGTTTCCATACTCGACATCTAAGACTACACACATTGCGCTCCGCTGGAGCGCGGTTTTTGGATGTCTCGTCTTTCTATAGACATGTTGCTCCTCTGGAGCAAAAGACAGAGCACCTCTTTTATAATAACGCAAGCTGCTAGTAGTCCGTAGGTCGAGTTTTCACACTCGACATCTAAGGCTACACACATTGCGCTCCGCTGGAGCGTGGTTTTTGGATGTCTCGTCTTTCTATAGACATGTTGCTCCTCTGGAGCAAAAGATAGAGTACCTCAACTTTAACAGGAAACCGATGGATTTTCAGTGCCAAATAACTTGGATTATAACACAGATTCAAGGCTTTCCAAGAACCGACTTTCATCTTGATAGTCATAGAACGGCACGCCAATTGGCCTGTGCTTCTGCGTTCCGCTTTGGGTCTTAAGCACCAGCACTTCCCCTGCGAATTTTTCTTTAATCTGTTTTAGGAAATTCTCTTTCCATTTTTCGTGTTTTTGCAGATGCTTTCCCTTGGGTTCAATAAATATCTGACGGATGAGGGTGTTTCCGTTTTTCTCACGCAGAAACAGCACAAAATCGGGCTCAAACGCCTGTCCGTCGTCGAAGTTGTAAATTTTGAAATGTCTTTCGTTACGGACAAGATATATCCCGTCGTACTTTTCTTTCAGCTTGTCTATCTGGCTGTCAAGGGTTCGGACAAATGCTTTTTCCTCATCGGTGCCGTAGTTGGCATTGAATACATACCACTCCCTATCGGAGACCAACCCCTCGTCGCCGTCCGCCCTTTCGCTGCCTTCAACCAATTTGAGGGTTTTGTCGGTGAAAATTGACTTGATATTGCTTGGTTTGAAAGATTCTGTGCCTTTGTATTCGGTTATATTTTGACGCAGTTCAGATGCAACACGGTCAAGAAGCCCCGTCACCGCAGCAAGGTAGGTTTCATTAGACAAAAGGTATCTTTCATCGCCCTGAAGGGTGATTGAAAGTCCACCGAGATACTCATCCGCTTCAATGAACTCACGGATAGATTTAATGTGAGGGAAATAGGTTTTCAAAGATTTGAAAGCAAAAAGGGGATTTCGAGTAACTGCAGCCCTAACGATATGGAACGGTATATCTCTCACCGGAATATTTTTCTGACCTGCCTCTATAATCTGTTGAACATCAGCGTTGTCATCCAGAGCCGCTTCAACAACACCTCTGCCGGTGGCGAGTGAATGGTGGTAATTCTTTGACGACACACCCATATCGGCGAATGAGCGGACAGATTCATTCCCGTTCTTAACCCGTTCATTGATGTAGATGATCCCACGCTTGTAAAAATCGGTTTCCTTAAACTCACTTTTCAGTTTAAGCGGTTTTTCTACCGTCCCATCGTCCAGCATCCCTTCATCAATCAGGGCAGTGCGGATCTCAGAGATATAGCGGGAATCGTTGACACTGTGATAGTGCAGCTCCTCCAACACCCGTAGTTCCGCTGTCAGATTTTTATCGAATTTCCGTTGGTATTGATCAGGATTATCGTCGGTAGCAAAGGGGAAATACCGCGCACCGCGTCCGATTAACTGCGCCTCTGCAATTGTCGTTTTGCCCGGTTTCCCTGCTTTTGCGTCACGGGTCGTGTAGCATCGGACAATATCGAATAGATTCAGGACATCCCACCCTTCGTTGAGTTTCTGCACGGCAAAGATAGCGCGGATACGGTTGTCGCTGTCCTCAAGGGTGTTGACCAGAATCTGATGATTTTCTTTCTCTCGTTCATCGTTGACCGAGAGGCAGTAGTCCTCCTGAAATTCCTGTTTTAGGCGTCCGACTAACCGCTCGTCGCTGATGTCATTATCGTCAAAAAATTGAAATGCCCGTCGCACCAACGGGATATCCGATCGACGGATGTTAGCGATGTCCGCTGCCGTGAGGCTATCAATGAGTTTGTGAAAGTCCGCTTTGTTCTTTTTTGACTGTTCAATGGTGCGCTGTGTCTTGAATAGGATCACCGGCTTGAGATTAATCTGATGTTTTGCGGCTACCTCCTGTTTATACTGGTTGAGAACAAGTGCCTGTACGATGCGATCTTTTTCCTCAAAATCCGCCCGAACAATAAAGACATCTTTGGAATAGCCGTCATTGCGGAACTGTCGCAGATCATACCTATACAATACTCTGTTCCGGTATTTATCGACAAGGCTGCTGTGGGTATAATCGAGGGTGGCGGTAAACTCAAGCAGCAGATTGTCTCTGTTCTGATTAAAGATACGCTCCACCGTATTTTCCCAACTTTCCAACAATTCCCGTCCGGTTTTCGTACTGGTATTGATATGATGTGCTTCATCGGCTAAGAGCACGATCTTTTTGTCTTTGAAATCCTCGTATGTTAAGCCGTTCTCTTTTTGTGTATTTAGATCGATATGTAGCTGTTGGATGGTGGTGAAACAGATATTGATATCGTTTTCGTTGACGCCTTCAAAATTGGGAACAGGCGTCACGGGGACGCGAATCGATCTGAAGTGGATGTTTTCATTGAAGAGGTATTTGGACGACAGCGGATTGAGGAAATTGTCCTTTGTCTTTTCGATGATATTGGTGGAGTTGACAAAGAAGAGAAAGTTTCGATAGCCTTTTTCGTAGAGGTAGAGAATCAAGCCAGCCATGATGAGCGTTTTGCCGCTGCCGGTCGCCATATTGAACAGAAGGTGCAGAGGTTTTTCCTTACCATCGAAATCTTCTTCAAAACAGAGGAAGAAACGGGCGAAAGCTTCTTCCTGATAGGGGCGGAGGTCAAACTTGGGATTCAGATTGTCTTTGAGATAATTGGGAATCTCGGTATCTTGGATAGTTCGGCGTCCAAATTCCTCTAGTATTGTTTCGTACAAAAACTTTTCAGCCATTATATATCTTTCTATGAATTTTGTTTATATAACCCAAGTTGCTCCGCTAGGACTTGCGAAAATTTCGTCCCACAATAAGTGCACCCTTTTTTCTAGCTTCAAAAGCTTCGGTAATCAAAAAGTCCAATTTTCCACTTTCTGAATCCGCTTCAATCTGTTGATCCCACTTTTCCCAGTCTAACTCATTAAACCAATGTCTCAATTGAAGGTAATCGGCTTCAGGAAGAGATAGAATCGCTTTCTGAATTTTTGTAACGCTTGACATGTCTCCTTCTCCTTTTCATCGTATGACACTAATTAGCATACAACTTGATGTGAGTTTGAGCAATCTTAAGCACTCTTTGAAGTCGGGTGGTAGTTGGATCGTAGCCATAGTTAATCTGCCGCATTAATTCAACAGCTTCCAAGCGTTCCTGTGGCGTTTTAGCGTGCCAATATTCTTTGTCGTCTGATTCTTCAGAAAGTGATACTATCGAAAAGACGCTTTTGTCCATTTTGAAACTCTACTATACACATTGCGCTCCTCATGAAGATTAATTTATTATGGTGAATTTTAGAATTACTTGGACACTCTATACCGGCGCAGTTGGAAACAGCGCCTACCAAACATGTGGATCGAAAGTGTCTACATATTTATATTGTTCACCATAATTGGATAATTTCCGAGCGATGTCCGGTGCGGTTGGAAACCGCATCTACCGGGTCTAGGGAAAAATATAGAATTACCCGATTATTTTCTGAAACCTCATCTGGAGCGCAGTCGTTGGGCGTGTCGTGGTTCTATAGATATATCGCTCCGCTGGAGCGGAAGGCTAAGCACGGTTGCCGCCGTATGTGGAGGACAGATGTGTTTGCGCTGTGAACCGCGCTCCCCGCAACGACGTAATGTCCACTGTACTGGCAGCACCATCTACAATAAGTTCCGCCATACACAATCCGATAGCCGGCGAGATCTTAAATGAGTGGCCACTGCCGCCTACGGCGAGGTAGAGTCCTTCGACATCGGGATTCTTTTCCAAAATCATGTTCCAGTCAGGGGTAACGGTGTACAGACCGCTCCACCCCTTAACGAACATTGCACCTTCCATTGATGGGAGCCGATGGCTTAGACGACGGGTGAGGTCCTCGACGAAATCGCGGGAGACCTCGCGTGAGTATTGGTTAGGGTCCACCAGCTCATTTTCTTTGGGATGACCGACACCGACAAGGAGCATCCCGCGCCGTTCAGGCCGCCAGTAGGTGCGGTCTACCATATTGGAAACTGAGTGTCGCACGGGCGGTATATCTGCGGGGATGCGGGCAACGATTTCTGATTCCCGCGTGACTTCGAGGGGTAGATCTAACCCCATCCAACGTCCCACCACTTTTGCCCACGGTCCGGCGGCGTTGACGACAACGGGTGTACTAATCTCCCCCTGGTCCGTGACGACGGCAGAAACGCTGCCGTTACTCAGCTTGATATCGCGAGCAGGCGTCTGGAGGTAGACGTGTGCGCCCTTGCTTTTGGCTTTTGCGGCAAAGGCGCTTGCCATACCGTGGGGATCAACATAGCCGGAGTCCGGCTCAAAAGCCACACAGCCGATGCCTTCCATATTTAAGCCCGGTAGTGCCTCAGCGGCGTCTGCGAGTGACATCTCCCAAGTTCGCACGCCTAACCGCTTGAGTTGTGCGATGTTGTCGCGGAACAGCTCGGTAGCCTCTGGTGGGACTAAAAAATACCAACCGACGTTGTGGAGTACCTCTGCCCCATCAAACATTTCAGGAAAATGCTGAAAGATCTCTAGGCTTTTCTTAACGAGGCGGATGCTGACTTCATTGGAGTAGTGCTGACGCATAATTGCCGCCGAATCACCCGTGGAGCCTGCACAGAGCAGCCCCTTTTCTAGGAGTACAACGTTTCGCACCCCTTTTTCCGTTAGATGATACAGTAGGCTCGTGCCGATGGCGCCTCCCCCGATGATGACTACATCGGCTGTTTTTACCATTGATGTTTCTCCTTTACCGATAATTTCTCTTTTCCTTAGTTTATTTCTATTTTCATACTTCATCCTCCGAATCATCCAACCATTCTTCAATCAGATTGGCACTATGATTTGAGAATAGCAATGTTTCAGCTTCATCATGTTGTGCCTGTCGCGCCTGTTTCTCATAGCGTTGTTTTATAAACAGGAAAAAGTCATAAATTTCTTGTTGTGCTTGCTCGGGCAAAGATTGCCACTCTTGATTATCAATTGCTTGCATTACGATTCTCCATGGATTGGTTGTATTCCTTTAACTTCGTGAATAGACAAAGTTTTCTGTAGAGCTTAACTCAAATTGCTGTGTACCGACTTTCTGGATTTTAGAGATTGTAGCAATTCGTTTGTTCCATGCATCTATTGTCCTGCTGGAGCTAAAGAGAGGCGGTGTTGTGCACCTATAAATATAGTTTTCAATCAACTTTATGCCTACTGTATTTTACACATCCGGAGTTGGATTGATGCCGTGCACCATCAGTCCGTGTCCGGGTGAGATGTGCACATCCTTAAGCCGTTGATCGGTAGCGGAGCAGAATTGAAACAGGGCGATGCGTCTTGGATGATCAGTGCGATTTAGATATGAACCGTGTGGGGTAAGGTAACTGAAGAGCAGCACATCGCCTGCATTCCCTTCACACGGTGTCGCCCTTTCAATGGGATATTTCTGTGGTGAGAGATAAAGTCCATCGGGTTCGTGCGGTAAGGGGCCCTGTTTATGCACACCCGGTATGACGCACAAACAGCCACTTTCCACCGTTGCCTCTTCAAGATAGATTACCGCAGCGATCATTGTATCCTGTTCGTACGGGAAGTAGTGATAGTCTTGGTGCATCGGAAACGGAGAGCCCTTTTCAGGAGGCTTGACGTGTAGTTTGGTGTGGTGCAGCTGCACGTTGGGCCCAATCAAATCGGCGACCATACCAGCTAAATTCGGATTGACCAACATTCTAGTGAAAACCGCGGAATGGTATTGCATATTATGGATACTGAGTACCGATGTTTTGCCAAGCTCTTCTTGGGGAATCTGAGTTTCCCGCCATTTGCCGCGCCACGTCGCTTCGAGTTCACGTCCGCCCTGTTGGACACGGTCAAACATCGCATCGGTTTCACGGACGCATTCCGCAATTTCTTCGGACGTGAAGACCTGTGGGGCAAGTAGGTAGCCGTTATCATTGTAAAATTGAATTTGTTTGGGTGTCAGCATAGGCTTACTCCGATTGCGTTGTGTTAAGTTCAACGGTTGTAAGTTAAGCGTCAGATCTGCCCCGCGTCAATCATCAACTCTAGTGGCGATTCTGCCGTCTCAAGGGGCAGGTAGATGGCGCGGTGCAGGCGTGACGACTCCATAATTGCCATGAGGACCTCCATCGTTGCCCTGCCATTTTCTCCACAAGATCGGTGGGAGCCCTCTCCTTCCATCCACGTAATCAATTCCTTTATCTCTGCTTGTTGGGGGTCTACCTCTTCAAGGATGATATCAAGTTCCCCATTTTTGGTGATTACTTGCAGCCGCTGATTTTGGGGGGTATTGATTCCGATAACCCCTGCGGTGCCACAAATTTGAAAGGCGTAGCCGCTTGGAGCAAGTTCCCCTTGCGCGAGCATAGCGTGGGTGCCGTTTTCAAAATGCCAATGCCCAACGGCGTTATGTTCAACATGATGCCCAAAGTCGACCTTATCCGATGGCCGATCGATTTGTCCCATCACCCATTTAACCGGTGAATCGTCAACGAGATAGCGGATAAGGTCAACAACATGCGTGCCGTTGGTAAGCAGATCTGCCCTGTTGCAGAAACCGAAAATTGACTGCAAATCACCGATAGCGTGTCCTTTGATGAGTTCCACCGCGTGTGCTGTTTGGGGGTCGAAGCGGTGTTGATGCCCGATGACCAGTTTTGTTTGAGTCGCTTCGCACGCCTGCAACATCCTATCTGCCTCCCCCAGATTCAGTGCCATCGGTTTTTCACAGAGAATGCCCTTCACACCACTTTCGGCGGCTGCAACCGTCATTTCGCAATGAAGCGGGGGCCATGTGCAGATGCTGATAATATCTAATTCCTCATTTGCAAGCATCTCGCGATAGTTTTCATAAAGGCCGGTGACACCATAAACTTCGTCGAATCTTAGTCGGCGTTCCGGATCTGGCTCTGCGGCTGCAACGAGTTCAGTGGATTCGATTGCTGCGTACGCAGTAGCGTGTGCAGTCGCAACTCGTCCACATCCGATGATGCCAACTCTATAGTGCTCTGACATCGAATTTTGCCTCCACTAGCGTTAACAAATTTTTTGGGGGTGCGAGCGATCTTGCCATGCGGTAACTCTGGTCCACCATAGTATATAGGGCCAATTTACACCCTACGTAACCAACTATCGCCTTTTGAATCGGTTCTCTAACTCATTTCGATGCATTTCCACAATGATAGGGCGTGCGTGCGGGCAGTTGAAGGGCAACTTTGCGCGAGAGAGGTCCTTGATTAGATTGACCATCTCTTCCATTGTCAGCACATCTCCCGCTTTTACGGCGGACTTGCAGGCAAGCATGATGAGTGCCTTGTCCTGCACTTCGAGATATTCTGTAGTTGGCGTCACGGCACTCCCAAGCCCATCGAGTAGGTCTGTAACCGTCACATTTACGAGGCGTGTGGGGAGTGTTGCGGGGATAGATCGGACGAGAACGGTTTTCCCGCCGAATCGCTCTAGGTCGAAACCAAGTTTTTCAAATAGCTCGCTGTGGTCGTCGAGCGCTGTTAACTGTTGTGGTGTTGCTTCGATGGTAACCGGTAGCAACAATCCCTGTACAGGGATGCCATCTGTCTTCAGCTGTTCAACGAAACGTTCGTACAGTACGCGTTCGGCTGCGACATGCTGATCAATCAGAAACACGCGATCGCCGCCTTCCGCGACGATGTAAGTGTTAAACAGATTGGTTTTTAGCTGAACGCCTTCAAAGTCGAGAAGTTCGAGCGCTGTCCCTTCGGGGATTGGGTGTTGTGGGCGCTGTACCGATTCGGCCTGAAGCGATTCATCCGGTACGCTAAATTCTTCAGGAGGTGACGGTGCTGTGCTAGGCGTGAGGACTGGATCCGATTTTGTAGATCCGCGGCGCGAGACGGAGAAGGTATGGGCAGATGCAGTTTCGACCTCAAGCCGCGGTTGTCGTGGCGGGCCGGTTGTGGGGGTGTCCACGCCTTCAGCGGTTGAATCTCGCGCTTCCATTTTTGGTATGTATTTGTTCTTGTAGATACTGCTGTGTAGCAGCCGCACTACCCCGCTGTACAGGCTGCGCTCATTCTGGAATCGCACCTCAATTTTAGCTGGGTGGACATTGACATCAACCTGCTGGCCGCTCATCCTCAGGAACAGGAATGCAACCACATGCCGATCCTTTGGCACCATGGATCGCATCGCTTCGTTAAGCGCTGCACCGAGAACCTTACTCCGAATAGGTCTCCGGTTTAAGAAAAAGAGTTGATAGTTACGATTCGCTTTTGTGAAATCGGGTTTACCAACAAAGCAGTGAAGATGGAGATTTGGGAGGTCGGCATCGAACTCGATGAGGTTGTCGGCGAACTCTTTCCCGTATAGTAGACGTATGCGTTCAATGTAAGACTCACACGCTCGGACATCGATTAGAGAGCGGTTGTTGTGTGAGAGCGAGAACTGGATGCTCGGATTAGCTAATGCGGCCCACATTACCTGATTGGTGATGTGATTCAACTCTGTGGCATCAGTTTTGAGGAATTTCAACCGTGCTGGCACATTGTAAAAGAGGTTGTTAGCGTTGATATGTGTTCCCGGCGAACACCCACTCGCCTGTACCGGGCGAACCACGCCGCCTTCCACTGCGATTTTTGTGCCTTCCACTGCATCGGGGGTTCGTGTCAACAGCTCAAACTGCGAAACCGATGCGATACTCGGAAGTGCCTCCCCACGAAATCCAAACGTCTGGATGCTCTCTAAGTCCTCAACGGAGCTGATTTTACTGGTTGCATGGCGTTCTATCGCGATGAGCGCGTCCTCACGGCTCATGCCCCCACCGTTATCTGAGACTGAGATGAGTCGTTTGCCGCCCGCGCGGATTTCGACATTGATGGTCGTGCTCCCCGCATCGATTGCATTTTCGACCAATTCTTTAACAACCGATGCGGGACGTTCAACCACCTCGCCGGCTGCGATTTTGTTAGAGATATCGGGAGGTAAAATTTTGATTGACATGATCAACTCCTGACACATGAAATGGGGCGCCTAGAATGTAGGCTAAGTGGCGGGAGAGGGTGGGAGTCGAACCCACCTACCCACTTGCATGGACAAGCTGGTTTTGAAGACCAGTAGAGCCACCGGACCCTATCCCCTCCCACACAGAAATTTGGATTCAAGTATTTATCTGCGTTATTACGTTTTGTGTTGCAATATCCGCAGTCGTCGATGGTTCCCCTCGCGGATCGTGAGTCCTTTGCCGTCGCAGTATTCGAGAAATGGTACAGCGTATTTCCTACTGGTTTGTGCGAGTTCTCGAAATTCAGCTACAGTTATTATATCATTTTTTTTAAGGTAATCGGTAAGCGAACTCACAATTCGTTCAAACATCTCGGTATGGATAAAGAGGTCGTCCCCGATTCTAATAAATCGTCCCAGGTTCATCAGCGCATAAAAGGTCTGCTGAACCGATTGTGGCGGGTACGCTGATAGCTGTGTGGTCAACTCAGCCATAGATGGACTGTTTATGCCGGCATCAAGGAATATCTTTTCGACCTCTTCCTTGATATCTTCTTCCTCCGCTGAAAACTGAATTTGATGCGCTGAGAGCCGCAGTAAATTTCCATCGGTGACTATCTGTTTTTCACGGATGAGCTGATCCGTAACCTTTTCAAAACCGATTTCGTCCAGTCCAAGTTGACGTCGGAGTTGCGAGGCGTTCTGACCGGGGGCAAGCGGTTGTTCCTCATGGAAGCTCGCCAAGGCATAGGTTAAATCGGTTTGTGCCTGTTCCGCTCGATCTATCGCAGAAATGAGGGCGGTACTTCCGTCCCAGCGCACAATCTCTTGGCGGTTCTCAAGATCTTTTAAGAAGGCTCTAAAGTCCGCATCGGCGTAAGGGAGGTAGTAGCGGAGAAATTCTTCGGGGACACAGAGGTCGCGGTTTTGTGCCAATACTAATTTTACAACGTCCGTATCCTCCGCATCTTCCCACATCGTTAGAGTTTCTAGCGTTTCTTCTGTGAATCGCCTATGACGCGGAGCGAATGGGTTCACCACTCGTCCGCCGCCGACTGTATGTTGAGCGGAGAAATCTCGCACGATAAACCGATCGCCTCTGAAGGTCAAAATCGGTTTCTCAAGGCGCAGCTGGAGCTGTGTCGAGTCGCCCGGCAGAACTCCTTCTTCCATGAGTAAGATTGCTCGGCAAAAGGTCTCGCTGGTCCCGAGATAGAATCGCAGGCGTGTCCAGTGTTCAAGCATTCGTGGGAAAGACGACAGGAGGTCGAGCGATACGTCGATATTGTCTGTGACCGCTGAAAACCCGCTTGGACAGACCACATTCCCACGTTCGATCTGGGCTGTGGTGATGCCTGATAAGTTTAACGCTGTTCGTTGTCCTGATTGTGCACTTTGTGCCTGTTCATTGTGAACTTGGACGCCGCGTACCCGCACTTCGTGCCCTTGTGGTAGCATCACGAGTCGTTGTTCGCGGTGAATTGCGCCCCCCATTAGGGTCCCTGTTACCACCGCGCCAAACCCTGTCATCGAGAAAACCCGATCTACATATAGGCGGGGGATGCCGTTATACCGGTCTGTTTCTGCTTCAGCGTTGACGCACGCCACAATTGTGCGCTTAAGTTCGTCTAAACCTTCACCGGTCATTGCGGAGACATGGACGGTGGGTGAGCCTTCGAGGGTTGTGCCAACCAGCATCTCTTGAGACATGTCGGCGGATTCCACCAATTGATTCGGCGTTACCAGATCTACTTTAGTCATAACAAGGATGCCGGTCGGAATGTTGAGCAGGTCGAGAATCTCCACGTGTTCTAGCGTCTGTTCCTGCACTCCCTCCTTTGCATCAACGACGAGCATCACCATATCCATCCCGTACGCGCCTGAGAGCATATTTCGGATAAACCGTTCATGTCCGGGAACATCGACGATGCCAGCCCGTGCCCCATCCGGTAAATCAAAATAGGCGAACCCTAGTTCGATTGACAGTCCACGCTCTTTCTCCTCTTTGAGTCGATCGGTTTCGATGCCGGTCAGGGCGTGTATCAGTGTCGATTTTCCGTGATCAACGTGTCCAGCCGTGCCGATGATGACATGTCGCATATTATCCTGTCCTGTCTAGAGTGAATGGCGCTATTCTGTCTGAAGTTCTTCCATCACCCGCTTCGCTGCTTCGATAATCCATAACAACTCCCTCTCAAACACCGTCCGCATATCGAGCTGGAGCTGCTGACCTTGCATACGTCCAATCACAGGTGTCGGCTGCGCTCGAAAATGTGCCGCAAGCAGCTCGGCGGAAAACTGCGATGCGTGTAGACTAACAACAACGCTTGGCAAGGTATCAACGGGCAGTGAACCGCTGCCAATCTGTGCAGCGCTCATTTCAACCGTTACTTGGATGGAATCGCTGAAAATGTGCTGCAGGCGATTGGCAAGCTTTTCGGCGACCTCACGGAGTTCGGCACCTGACCGGGTATAACGCTGAAGCATCGGCAGCTTGGTGTCCAACCCCTTTTCGTTGAGGTAGAGCCGCAAGGTCGCTTCGATCGCAGCGATAGTGAGTTTCCCCACACGCAACGTCCGCATCAATGGATTTGTGCGAATTTTCTCGATGATGTCCTGCCGCCCCACAATGATTCCCGCCTGCGATCCCCCAAGCAGTTTATCCCCACTGAAAGTCACGACATCAACACCGGCCCTTATCCGTTCACTAACCACCGGTTCATAAGGCAAATCGTAACGGGTCAGATCAATCAGGGAGCCGCTCCCCAGATCTTCCATCGTTGTGATACCGTGCTGGCGCCCGAGTTCGGTGAGTTCCTCCATCTCAGGGGTTGAGGCGAATCCGACGACTTGGTAATTGCTCGGATGCACCTTGAGGAGGAGTGCTGTCTTCTCGTTAATTGCGTGCTGGTAGTCCCGAAGATGCGTTCGGTTCGTCGTCCCAACCTCGTGTAAGATAGCACCGCTCGCTTGCATCATATCAGGGATGCGGAACGTTCCACCGATCTCGATGAGTTCCCCGCGGGAGACAATCACCTCTTTGCCTTGTGCTAGCGTGTTTAGCGCGAGTAGCACGGCCGCTGCGTTATTATTGACTATTGTTGACGCTTCACATCCGGTCAACCGCTGTAGCAACGGCTCAGTGATTCGATCTCGGTGCCCACGTGCCCCGGTAGCGAGGTCATATTCCAGATTCACGTAGTTTGCAGCAGCGTGGGCAAGGCTTTCAGACGCGGCAGCGCTGAGCACCGATCTACCGAGATTGGTATGGGTAATTGTGCCGGTGGCGTTGACAATTGGACGGAGTGCGGAGGTTGTTAAGGATTCTAGTTCCGCATGAACAAACGCTGCATAGGTCGATTCATCAAGAATTTCCACGGTCTCCGGTCCGTCAAGGATTTGCTTGCGAACGTTCGCAGTTACAGCCCGTAGTGTTTCCGCTATGAGATCTCGCGAATAGTGCTCTTCCATACTGAGGAACAGTTCATGAGTGAGCAGCTGTTCAATGGAAGGGATTCGGCGTAAAGCCTCACGCTGTTCTAAGGTTAATTCTTTTGCCGGCATCGGTTTCTTTCAATTGACGGCTCTATAATGGCCTACGCCCCCTAGGACCGGATTCATAGGTTGGTTAATTGAGCCGATAAGCCTGATCCGTTAGAATCCGGCCCTTTTGTCCACCTGGTTACGCAACGGTAATTCGCCGCGCACGAAACGTCCGATATTTTCGCCAAAGATATCAAGCACATGCTGCCGCTCAAACTGTGTGCCGCCGGAAACGTGCGGTGTGATTAATAGGTTGTCCAACTCCCACAATTCACTGTCTTCGGGCAGCGGCTCTGTCGCCAAAACATCGACTGCTGCCGCCGCTATCCGCTCTTCGCGCAGGGCCGGTGCTAATGCTGCCTCGTCAACGATGCCGCCCCGTGACATAGCGACAAGCATCGCTGTGGGCTTCATCAACGCTATCTGTTCTGCGCCGATCATGCCGCGCGTCTGCGGGGTGCGGGGAACAGCGATGAGCACATAGTCGGATTCACGTAATAGGTCGTCAAGGCGATCAAAGCCCCACACATCGGTGACATAGTCCGGTTTGTCGCCGGGATAAAGGTCTACGGCAACGATTCGCATATCGAAGCCACTCGCCCGCTTCGCAATCTCGCGCCCGATATTTCCAAATCCGATTATGCCCATTGTACTGTCAGTCAACTCCACTAATTTTGGGCGAATTGCACGGATTGCCCACTCCTTCTGTTGCTGTGCGAAGATAGAATCTCTGATGCCGCGCGTAAAGGCGAGAATCATGGCAATCGCGCTCTCTGCGACACACGCAGCGTGGGTGCCGCTTGCGCTTGTGAGAAGGACATCGCTTTCGACGATTTCAGGGACAGACACAAAATAGTCAACGCCGGAGCTCGGGGATTGAATCCATTTGAGATTTTTGGCTGCCAGAAAGAGATCGCGGTTAATCCAACCGATGTAGGCGTCAGCGTCAGCAATAAGTGGTGCTGCATGTTCCGGTTGGTCACAGTGCACAAAGTCCACATCAGGATATGTGTCCTTAAATTCGGGGATTGCGTCTTCGAGTTTCATGAAATTGGGTCCGAACAAAATCTTCATCTGCAGTTTCTTCTCCTTAGTACGTATAAACGGATTTCTTTGAAAAGCGTGGTGTCTAAAAATCGCAGCATGGTATACTAAACACTATAAAAGATTGTGCTTTGCACGTCTCGCTTTGTCGGCGGGTTGATCCGCCGCAAAATTCGATTTCTGATAGTAGGCAGTATACCATATCCAACCGTAATCTGAAACCTATTTTTTTAAAAGGGGAGTTCTGTCGTACTGACTATCAGTCGTTCTTAGGGAATATGGTTGTTAAATTCAGTTACGTCCGCGTATGCGGAGGAGGAGATACGAATGAGCAAAGATTTAGCGCAGCGTTTGGAGGAATATAAGGCGAACGGTTTCACCGTTTTTGAAGGGTTGTTCACTGAGTCACAGATGCAGAGTTGGCGTACAAAACATCAGGAGCTGATGGACGATTACGATGGACAAACATGGTTCGGTAACATGCTAGAATATGCCCCGAAGTTGATGTGGTCCCCCGTGAAACATCCAACAATACTCGATTTTTTGGAGTCGGTGATGGGCCCATTTGTACAACTCGATAATCTCACGCTCGCGGCTTTCCCGACGGTAGCCAAAGATGAGGGCGAGGGACGCGCGTCTGGCTGGCACCGAGATCGATGGGCAAAAGTACCGCAGAAAGATATCTATGAGCGGCCAACCGCTGCGAACGCAATCAGCTATTTACAGGACTTAACGACTGAATATGGTCCGTTGCGGGTAATTGCCGGGTCGCATCGGCAACCGATTACGATTGCGCCGGAAGATCGCAATAAACCGCATCCGGACGAGACTTTACTGTATATGAAGGCGGGTGATGTCGTTGTGACACACAATTACCTCATCCATTCCGGGACGCCGAATACCGCCGATGGATTACGCTACTTTTTCAGCATTTACTACAATTCGACGTGGCTCAAGCATACTGATAACCACAGCGGTCCCTTGACACAACGCCTCCTTGCGGAAGCGCGTGACCGTGACGACTACCGGCTCATGCGGCTTTTAGGGGTCGATGTCCATCTGCAGCCACGCTGCAATTCTGGGTTTCTATCGCCGGATGAAGCGCGCTGGGCGGAGTGGATCGCGGAAGATCGCGCTGCGGTTAAAGCTGGGTAATTCATCTGTTCATTTCTTAGAAGCCTAGCGACGTGGCACTGCCATACTCCTCTGCTAAAGATTTGAGGCGTTCCCAAGTGGCGTCCTCAATAAAAATACCGTCCTGCAATTTCTGCTGGGTTCGCAGATGTTCTAATTCGCCGGGATAGAAGACTTCTGTGAAGCCGGCGGCAGGTGGACAACTCTTCAGATAGGCGGCGAATTCTGCGACTTCTTTTTTGAATTCGGCAAGTGGGCGGAAGGCATCAACGTTGAACGCTGCCATGAAACAACCGTCGTTATGTTTTCCGGAGGGATCATGCCCGAACCCCAAACCTGTGAGGATACCTGAGAAGATTTCAACCATTACCGATAGTCCATATCCCTTGTGTCCTTCGGGGCCTCCCAACGGAAGTTGGACGCCGCCACGTCCCAAGTCTTCAGGGTCTGTGGTCTGGTTGCCATCCTTATCAAGGATCCAACCTTCTGGAATCGCAGCACCACGCGTGCGCGCGACATTGATTTTACCTCCCGCAACGGCGCTAGTCGCCATATCTATGAAGAGGGTGCCCTCCAAATCACTCGGCATTGCCATACAGATGGGATTGGTACCGAGCCGCGCTTCTCTGCCACCGAATGGTGCCACCGATTTACTTGTGCGTCCGGAATCAGCGGTCATCAATCCGATAAGATCTGCTTTAGCTGCCATGATGGGGTAGTCCGCCACGCGCCCGACGTGGCTTTGCTGGTAGACTGTAGTGGCTGCGACCCCGTGCTGTTTGGCTTTGTCGATAGTGATTTGCATCGCCTGTTCGGAGACGACATACCCGAATCCCCAATTGCCGTTGATAACCGTGGTGACGCTAGTTTCGCGGACAATCTCGAAAGGAGCGCCTGGCACAATGTGCCCCCGTTTAATCCGGTCGATATAGCCGGGAATCGCAATAATTCCGTGTGAGTCGTGCCCCGCCAGATTGGCGCCCATGGAGTGTCGGGAGATGATTGCCGCTTCCTCTGCACTGGCACCGGCGCCTTGAAGAAGCTGAGAGGCAATCTCTCGCAATTGTTCGGCTGAAATGGTTGGCATGATACCCTCCTGATTCCGTATGAATGTAGTGCGTATCTCATTCTCTTGATGGTGTTCTGGTTCTAATCTAGCAAAGTGAAGATGCTTTGTCAAGTTGAAATTGAAACGCGATGTGCAGGTGGTCATAAATCTATTGGTTCATTGCACTAATGTGCCCTATACATTATGTTTCCCTGAAGCGAAGGGGCGGGTGCTGGAGGTGTTGGGTTTCACGGTTCCCGGTTCAATCTCACACCTCCAGCGCTAACGTGGTTCGTCGAAGCGATAATCTGCTTAAAATCTACGTGATGTGCTGCTTGAATTGTTAGCAGTCTGATGAAAATTGTATAGCCTCTTCGTCGATAGTGTGCCGAACGAATAATTTCAAAAAATTAAACCGCTTGCCGTTTCTTCTCGTCCTACACAGGTTTTCATGGTACAAAACGCTTTTGATATAACCTTTGGTATCTTTTTTGCTGGTTTATTGTTGAACTTGGCAGGATATGCCATTCACTTGATTGAAAAACAAGCATTGTAAAGGAGATTACAAATGACATGTAAGATGCCCATCGCACGGTATTGGTGTGTTGTAGCCGTTTGCGTATTAGTCTCTGTTGCAGGAACCGTGACAGTAGCAGCAGAAGAGGAGAGCTCATCATTGCCCGTTGACATCGTAATTGACGCCACCTATGCAAGCGCGTATTATTGGCGAGGTGCTAGTGCGGGTGCTGGAACGAGTTTTATGCAACCCTCTGCTGATGTCTCTTACGCCGCTGGCCCTGTCACCGTTGGTGCCAATGTCTGGTATTCGCAGGGTATTGAAGGGGGTGATGCGGACAACAGCGAGATCGATTACACCGTATCCCTTGGTGCTAGCCTTGGAGTAGTTGATATCAGTGCGGGTGTTATTGACTACGTGATTCCAAACAGTTTTCCGTTTGCAGATGGCCATGTGCTTGAAGCAAACGCAAGTATCGGCATCAGTGCGCTGCCGTTTGATAACGCTATCGCCTTTTATATGAATCTTGCCGGCGACGATGATAGTTCGATGTATCTTGCTCCCAGTCTCGGAACAACCTATAAGAACTTGGGAATTGGATTGACAGCTGGCCTTGCGCTTGGCGAAAGTGCGCTTTATGGGACTGAGGGGGCTGCGTTGGTGGACATCACGCCAAGCATTTCGTATTCTATTCCCGGTGATGCAGAGACCTCTGTTAGCTTCAACATTGGCTATAATCCTAATACCGACCTCAAGATGTCATATATCACCATTGGCACCTCATTCAGTATTGATTGAAAGCCCTTTTGCAATCCCAATGTTTCAACATTGGGAGCATGTCAAACCTCGGAAATACTAGGGCATGTTGACATTTATGTGAGGCGTGTCCGGCATTCCCGGACACATACCGAATCGTAGAGCGCGCTTCGTGCGTCTCTACGATTTTTTTTGTCAACTAGCATCTTGAGTGAAAATTTAGGCAATGCGCTGCTTGAATTTTCAGCAGATTGGTGAGAGCCGTGTCAACTGCCCAGCGATAATCCTGACCGAATAATTATCTTAAAGATTAAGTCTGCCTTCCGTTTCTACCTACCTTCCACACATTTCTTCTAAATAAAAAAAACGATTATTCAATCTTTGGCACCGTTCTTGCCAACGCATTTCACCGTCCACATTAGGTTGTTGACATTGAGGTTGAGATATGCAATTGGGCCCCGGCATCTTTGCCCTACTCGAAAACCGTTTGTGAAAAATGTTGGGATTCCGTTCCGTTTTCAGGTCGTTGACGAAGGCGATTGTTGAAAGAGAAGGATGTTTGCTGCTGGGTAATGTGTTGGTTGGCAGCAGGTGCAGGCGAAAGTTTTGCCAGCGCTTGCAATATCATTTGAAAATGGAGGTCAATTGATGATTTTATCAAATGGAGGTATCCAGTCGCTTTCTGTTTTCGCTATGTTGGCGCTGGTTTTCGCGTTCAGTTCCGCTTCCGCGGAGATTAAACTGAACGATAACCTGTCAGTTTCAGGTTTTCTGGATATGTCAAGTGTTACAACTGTGGGTGATGAGACCGAAGTCGGTCTGTCTTTCGATCAGTTCGAGATGGACTTTCATCTGAATTACGGTTCGGTTATTGGACGGGTTGATATCGATAGTACAGACGCCGATCAGGGGATCAAACTGGAGCAGGGGTTTGCAACCTACATGTTCTCTAAAGATACGCTGCCCGGTGTGAGCATTACTGCAGGTCGTTTTTTGAGTTCGTTCGGTTTTGAAGCGGCAGAGCCGACAGGGCTGTATCAATACTCTTTTTCTGAGGGCATCCCGTATCCTGGGTATCAGAACGGTGTTGCGCTTAATGTGAGTCCCATTAAGGAAGCGGGACTTTACGTCGCGTTTCTGTCGAGCGTCTGGGATGTGAACGAAACAGATGCCACGACCCCTGGCGTTGAAGCTCAGCTGTCGCTGACTCCAATCGAACAGATTACTGCGAAGGTTGGCTATGCATTTGACGCGATGGAGGATTATACACAGAGCGAACTCAACGCGTGGGTGTCATTTGCACAGGGACCGTTGACCCTCGCGGGCGAAATCGATCTGCTGGGAAACTGGGGTGCTGATGGGAATAACGGTATGCACTTTTTGGGAATGGCGAATGTTTCGTTGGCGGATATCATTTCCGCGCCGGTTGGTGTAACCGTCCGCTTCAGTGGTATCAGTCTAGATAATTCAGCCACCTCCACGGAGTTCACCTTTAGCCCCTCCTATTCAGCGACAGATAACTGGTTACTTCTGGCCGAATTCAAACAGCGACTTGATGTAGAAGAGACAATTATTGCAGTTGAATCCCTTTTTACATTCTAATTGAAAATCTGAAAACGTAAATTTTTAAGGAGGCTATCAAATGTTTCGGTTGTACAGTATTGTTGCGATAGGTTTGCTACTTTTGGCTGTTGGATTCCTCGGCGTTGAAGAGGTAAACGCTGAGGCTAATAAAGTAAAGATTGGTGTGCTACACTCTTTGAGCGGAACGATGGCAATTTCTGAAACGTCTCTCAAGGACGTTGTGCTGATGGCGGTTGAAGAGATCAACACCGCGGGCGGGGTCATGGGCAAACAGATTGAACCGGTTGTCGTTGATCCCGCCAGTGACTGGGACCTTTTTGCTGAAAAAGCGAAGGATTTAATCACTAAGGAAGAGGTTGCTGTGGTCTTTGGGTGTTGGACCTCTGTGAGTCGGAAATCTGTTCTCCCTGTTTTTGAGGAACATAACTCGCTGCTTTTCTACCCGGTTCAGTACGAAGGTGAGGAGCAGTCCCTGAACGTCTTCTACACCGCCGCGACCCCGAACCAACAGTTGATTCCGGCAGCTGAATATATGATGGAAGAGGTCGGAGCCAAGAAGTTCTATCTGTTGGGAACCGACTATGTGTTTCCTCGCACAGCGAACAAGGTACTGAAGGCTTATCTGAAGACGAAGGGGGTTCCCGATGGGAATATCGTCGAAGAGTACACGCAGTTCCACCATCAGGATTATCAGACCATCGTTGGGAAGATAAAGAAATTTGCCGCCGGTGGTGATGCTTGTGTGCTTTCCACGATTAACGGCGACAGTAACGTGCCTTTTTACAAGGAGTTCGCCAACCAAGGCTTGACTTCTGATGACTGTCCGATTATGGCTTTCTCTGTTGCGGAAGATGAATTACGGGCGATGGATGTCCCTCCCCTTGTTGGGCACCTGGCTGCTTGGAACTATTTCCAGAGCATCAATACACCAGAAAACAAGGAGTTTGTGAAGAACTTCAAGGCGTTCTGCGAGCGAAATAATCTGCCCGGCGGTTCAAAACGTGTTACGGACGATCCGATTGAAGCCGCATATTTCGGTGTTTACGTATGGAAAGCAGCCGTTGAAGAGGCGGGATCCTTCGATGTTGACAAAGTGCGAGAAGCGGTCTACGGATTGGAATTTGACGCCCCCGGTGGCAAGAAGCAGATGCACGCAAGCAATCAGCATACACTTAAACCGGTTTACATCGGCGAAATCAAGAAGAACGGTCAGTTCAAGATTATCTATAAGTCGGACGGACTGGTATCGCCTGATTCGTACAGCAGCTATCTCCACCCAGATGGCATCTATCCGGCACCGACCGGTGGTCCAAAAGAAAAAATTGGGATGTAGTCGACTCCCTGTTGGATAAATCTATTTTTTGACAGCATCGCAAAAATGTTTCCGGTCAGTTGTGAGGTAGGACATCACAAAGATGGACCGCCGGTATCCTACTTTACAACTGCTTCAATCCAATTACCCCTCTCTATCGTGGGTTCACGATGTTGTAAAGGGCCAGTAGTGAACCTACATTGAGTGAGCGATACGCTCCTCCAAACGGAGATAAAACTAACCTCACCAAGCGAATCTCATGCGAAGAATCTTCAGAATCATCTCCCTCATCTTTTTACAACTGATTACTGTTGTATATCTCTGCTTTGCCGAAGCAGACGATACATTCATCCGATCTGAAACCCTCAAGCTTGCTGACGAAGATGCCTCAACCCGCAGAGCGGCTATTATGACGCTAGCACAGTCCGGTGATCTGCGTGCGGAAGCGCTCCTTGAATCGTATAGGTTGGGTGAACTCTATCTCTGGAATGGGCAGGTGGTGCGCTGCACAGACATGGTTGAGGATGAAGATTTCAACGAATTCTACATTCTGTCCGACTTGCTGACTGACGAACTCATTCTCGGTGCAGCCGGGAACCGGGCTGGAGTCCCGCTCGAAGAGTTAGAAGAGCTGTCACCATCGAGGGCAGAACGGAGGACAGCACATAGCGCGAAATTTCTCGTAAGGTTGTCATCGCCGGATCCTGAGGTTCGGATATCTGGGGTCAAAAAGTGCGGCGATCCGCCGGGCATTATCGAGGCAGTTTCCCAACTTGAGGAGATAGCCCAAAACGACCCCGTGAAGAAAATTCGATATGTTGCCCAGGAGAGCCTGCTCCTAATTCGGTTGAGTCAGACATCTCGGGAGCATGACCCACAGGCACATCTTGAAATCGTCCGTGAATTAGGGAAGATGAAAAGCTTACGTGGACTTCCCCGGCTGCAGGAAATGTTTGATGAATTGATGGTGGAGGTTGAAGCCTTGCCGGACTTTGAAGAAGGGACTGACATTGAGGACCTTGATCCCGCCGACGTAGCGTCTCTAGGTATCTATAAGTACGGTATTGCGTATAAATACGCGGTTAATCAGATTAACAGCTATCAAGGCTTCGTAGAGGGTATCGGCAATATTTTCCGTGGGCTTTCACTCGGATCCGTGCTTATTCTCATGGCGCTAGGACTTGCGATTACGTTCGGTCTGATGGGTGTCATCAATATGGCACATGGTGAATTGATGATGATTGGTGCGTATGCAACCTTTGAGATGCAGCGGCTATTTGGTCATACGCCGGACAGTCCTTCTGATTGGTATTATGTTGCCGCGCTGCCGGTATCATTTTTAACCGCGGCTCTTATTGGCTATGTCATTGAGGTTTTAGTCGTTCGTCACTTATACCGACGTCCATTGGAGTCGCTCTTAGCAACGTGGGGAATCGGACTTATCCTAATCCAGCTCGTGCGGATTCGTTACGGTGACAATATCGGTGTGAATGCCCCGACTTGGGCACGTGGTGGATTTGAGGTTCTGCAAGATCTCATCGTTCCTTACAGTCGCTGCTTTATTATCTTTCTGTGTGGCTTGTGTGTGTTGCTAATCTATTATCTGATGAACTACACCAAGCTGGGGTTGCGGGTCCGAGCCACCATGCAGAACCGGAATATGGCGAACAGCATGGGGGTGAACACACAGCGCGTTGACCGCTATACCTTTGCCTTCGGTTCCGGTATTGCTGGCGTTGCAGGCTACGCGTGGACGCTTATCGGCGGTGTCACCCCTGATATGGGACAGACCAATTTTATCATTGATTCGTTTCTCGTCGTTGTTACCGGCGGCGTGGGTGAATTGATTGGCGTTATCTGTGCCGGGCTAGGGATTGGCGTACTGATGAAGATGATTGAACCGTTGGGGATTGGGTCGCTAGTGGTCGGAGCAATTTGGGCAAAAATCTTACTTCTGATAATTATTGTGGGATTCATTCAGTTTAAGCCGGCGGGCTTGTTCGCACCGAAAGGCAGGCTTAGCGATGTTTAGAAAAGCTGCAATTATGCAAACAGGAGATCAGAGCCCGATCGAGGCAAATCCCCAATCTATTAAAACGACTCAACAGAAACTGTGGCAGGATAGAAGGCTAGTCAACGGCCAGCTGTCAATCTTTCTCCAACGCTATGTCCCGTGGGCGATGTTTTTCATCGGTTTAATTGTCATACCGCTGCTATATTACATCGGTCTGATGTCTATCGGAACGGTGAACATGCTCGGCCGGTACATGGCGTTTGCGATTGTTGCGGTGGGGCTTGACCTTATCTGGGGCTACACCGGTATTTTGAGCCTATGCCAATCCTTCTTTTTTGCGTTGGGTGGCTACGCTATGGGGATGTACTTGGCACACCACGGCGGTCCGGAGGGGATTATAGATGCCAACAACTGGAAAATTCCCGCTTGCCTGTATGTGGTTTACCCTTATAAAGTTGGCGAGGTGCCGGGAGACGCCCTCGTTCCATGGTTCTGGAAGCCGTTCTATACGCTTCCGGTCACCGTAATTTTAGGGTTACTGATTCCGAGTATCGCCGCTCTGGCCATCGGGTATTTCGGTTTTAAGAGTCGCGTCCGTGGAGTATATTTTGCCATCTTGACGCAGGCGATTACCGTCGCAGGTTGGTTGGTGTTTTGCATGAACAACATGAAGCTGTGTGGTACAAATGGGTTGACACGGTTTGACCGGATAGCGGGGTTCAAGCTAACTACCCCTCATGTCAAAGTCGGGCTTTATATCGTTACACTTCTCGCGTTGGTCGGTGTCTACGCATTGTGCAAACATGTCGTCAAATCGCGTCTGGGACGCATCTTGATTGCTATCCGAGATGACGAATCCACTTTGCGTTTTTCGGGTTATAAGCCTTACATCTATAAACTCTTCGCGTTTAGCCTCGCCGGAATGATTGCTGGCCTCGGCGGGATGCTTTACGCACCACAGATGGGCATTTTTACACCGACGAATATGGAGGCGGGCGCGTCTATCTTGGTGGTGGTATGGGTCGCGGTTGGCGGACGTGGTTCGCTGTCCGGGGCGATTCTTGGAACGTTGGCGGTTAATCTCCTCTATAATTTTTTTACGTCTGAAAAGAATCTTTTGCTCTTCACTTGGAGGGCTGAGTATTGGCAGTTTATTTTGGGTGGACTGTTTATTGGGGTGGTGCTGCTCTTCCCCGGCGGCTTGGTTGACTTATGGCATCGCTTGGTAGGCAAAACAAGATAGGAACAACGGTCAAAAATTGAGATAATGAAGAGAAGAGGAGATATGCATCCAGCCCATCGGGTTGCGGAATACAAGGAATACAGCCCACGAGATAGCCGGTTTACTGAGGAACGGTATCTACTCTTTTTGGAGGATATTACCGCTGTCTTTGATGGTTTCAAGGCGTTAGATATAGAGGCTTTGGGGATTGAACATAATGAACTCCGTGTGATTATTGGCCCCAACGGCGCTGGGAAAACAACGCTCTGCGATGTTGTGAGCGGTAAGACCCGACCAACCACCGGAACTGTCTTTTTCGATGGTGCCGACATTACGCAGTGGACGGAAGCAGAGGTTGCGTTGCACGGCATTGGCAGAAAATTTCAAACGCCGACGGTCTTTGATAGTCTCACTACCTACGAAAATATGGAACTTTCCCTGCCCGGTCACTATCGCCTCTGGTCAAACCTTTTTGGCAGCACAACCAAGGCACAGCGTGAGCGAATCTTGGAGATTTTGGAGCGCGTTGGGCTTGTTGATGCGCTGCACCGCGAAGCGAAATACCTGAGTCATGGGCAGCGCCAGTGGTTGGCGATCAGTACGCTCATCTTATCGGATCCCAAGCTGCTCCTTGTCGACGAGCCTGCCGCAGGTTTAACTGACGCAGAAACGGCGTTGACCGCTGAACTCCTTCTCGAATTGAAGGAGGAGCATACGCTTATCGTTATCGAACACGATATGGATTTTATACGTGAGCTTGGTTCATTTGTGACTGTGTTAAACGAAGGGATTATTATGGCGGAAGGTATGATGCACGAGGTGCAGCAGAATGAGGAGGTTATTGAGGCGTACCTCGGACGGTAGGACCGAGAAAACCGGAAAACAGTAACTGGGTTGGGGGAAGCGGAGTGGCTCAGAAAATCCAATATCATTGGCAGCTTGATGTGTATCAACATTCTGTTGAAGCTGCTACGGAAATTTACGAATTGTCTAGACGTCTCCGCCTCCTATTTTCTCTTTAATATTATGTTGACAGTTTCAAATCTTTCATTTTCATACGGAGAAGTTCAAGTACTGCGCGGGATTAATATTCACGTCCCTGCTGAGACGATTGTCTCTATGATGGGGCGCAATGGTGTAGGCAAAACGACGCTGATGAATAATATTGTCGGCCTACTCAAGCCGTCGTCCGGTTCGATTCAGATTGAGGGACAGGAGCTCGTGGGTGCTGCAACGCATCGTCGGATTCGCGCGGGACTGGCTTATGTACCGCAAGGACGGATGATCTTTCCGAGATTGACTGTTGAGGAGAATTTAAGGATTGGTCTCTCGGCGCGGACGGACAACCAGACGCAAATCCCCGACGAGATATATGAACTCTTCCCGATTCTTGAGGAGATGGGGAGTCGCATGGGTGGCGATCTTTCCGGTGGACAACAACAGCAGCTTGCTATTGGCCGTGCCCTTGTTACCGATCCGAAGGTGCTGATTCTCGACGAGCCGACCGAGGGGATCCAACCGAATATCATACAACAGATTGGGACGGTCCTGCGCCAGTTAGTCCAAAACAGGCGGATAACTATTCTCATCGTCGAGCAGTATCTCGATTTTGTGCGAGAGTTTTGTCAGCAATTCTACATTATGAACCGCGGTGAGATTGTTGCACATGATGAGACCGGCGCACTCAACGAAAACATGATTCAGGAGTATCTCAGCGTTTAGTATGTCACGCATTGACTCTAGTGTTGGGCGTCACGGCGCACTCAAACTCACTTTTGCACAGCGGAACGATCAGACCGTGTTGACGGAGAGTTTCTTTCGGGTTCCGTTGCAGGTGATGAAACCGCGTTACGACGAATCAGGTTGCGCTTGTGTCTACCTGCTGAGTCCCACGGGCGGTGTGGTTCAGGGTGACAATTACCAGATTGATGTTACACTCGCTGCCAACACCCACGCTGTGCTGACGACGCAAGCGGCGACAAAGGTGTACGCTATGCCCCGCCAGGGCGCAACACAATCGATGCGAGTTCGGGTCGAGGAAGATGCGATTTTTGAATACCTACCCGATTCGGCAATCCTGTTTCGAGATGCAGACTTTAGCCAAAACATCTCCCTCTTTTTGGGGGACGGGGCAAAGGTTGCCTTCCAAGAAATTGTCATGCCGGGGCGGTTGGCGCGGGGCGAAAGGTTGACGTTTACGCACTATCGAAGTCGCATTGATGCCTCAAATTCAGAAGGGTTGTTGCTTTATGATACCTGCCATCTCCAACCGAAGTGTCACCCTTACCTTACTGGGCCCGGCGCGCTGGAAGGGTATGCGTGTTGGGGAAGTTGGTATCTGATTGGTGATTTTGAGATGTCTTGGTGGGAGATGCTTTGTGAGTTTGCCGAATCGTCCCTCAATCAACCCCAAAAATCGATTGGGGGGTTGTCCCAACTCGGGAAGGGTGGTGTTGTCATCCGGATGCTGGCTTACAATGCGGGGGCGATTCAATCTGCCTTCCAAACGATTTGGAGTTGGCTCAAAACAGAGCATTTCGGACTCAAAGCGGTTGATTTGCGAAAGTATTAGATATGGAGGGAATGATTTGTGAACCTGACACCACGTGAGCAAGAGAAACTGATGATTTATGTGGCTGCACAGCTTGCCAAAGATCGACGTGCGCGCGGCTTGAGGCTCAACTATCCTGAAGCGGTCGCCGTTATCACCGCTGAAATTTTAGAGGGCATCCGTGATGGGAAACCGGTCGCGGAGTTGATGCAGTACGGCACAACGCTGCTGACCCGTGACGATGTGATGGAAGGGGTGCCGGAGATGCTGCATGAGGTGCAGGTCGAAGGCACGTTCCCCGATGGCACAAAACTTGTTACGGTCCACAACCCGATTCGGTGAGAATGGATAATTGGAGGCGCAACATAGAGATGATTCCCGGAGAATATATCCTCGCAGAAGAAAACATCACCGCCAACGATGGGCGCGATACTGTCGATCTGACAGTCGCTAACACCGGTGATAGACCGATACAGGTCGGGTCGCACTTCCACTTTTTTGAAGTCAACGCTGCTCTCCAATTTAATCGGGAGAAAGCGTTCGGTATGCGGTTGAATATTCCTTCCGGTGTAGCTGTCCGTTTTGAGCCGGGGGACGAGAAAACGGTAACCCTCACGCAATTGAGGGGTAGACGGATTGTGCACGGCTTGAACAATCTGACCAACGGGTCGCTTGATAAAACGTAAGAATCCGTTTTGCCTCATATGAAGGAAAAATAATGGCACTCAGCATTCCACGACGAACATACACAGACATCTACGGGCCCACTGTCGGCGATAAGGTTCGCCTTGCGGATACCGGGCTATTCATTGAGGTCGAGAAAGACCATACCGTTTACGGTGATGAGTCGAAGTTTGGAGGAGGCAAGACGCTGCGCGATGGTATGGGGCAGATGCCCGGTGCTACACGTGCAGATGGTGTCCTCGATCTTGTGCTGACCAATGCGCTTATCTTGGATTATTGGGGCATTGTCAAGGCGGATATCGGGGTGCGCGACGGAAAAATCGTCGGAATCGGTAAATCAGGGAATCCGAACATTATGGACGGTGTCAGCGACGGTATGGTTGTTGGCGCAGGAACTGAGGTTATTGCTGCCGAGGGGATGATTGTGACACCGGGCGGACTTGATGTGCACATCCACTTCATCTGTCCGCAGCAGATTGATGAAGCGCTTTCGTCAGGGGTTACGACCATGATCGGTGGAGGAACCGGTCCTGCGACCGGCACCAACGCGACTACCTGTACCCCCGGCGTATGGAATATCGAGCGGATGCTCGAAGCTGCCGAAGGGTTTCCGATTAACCTCGGTTTTCTGGGCAAGGGAAACTCATCGCTGCCGGAATCGCTCACCGAACAGATTGAAGCGGGTGCGTTAGGGTTGAAACTCCATGAGGACTGGGGAACAACCCCCGCGGCGATCGACTGCTGCTTGTCCGTTGCGGATCGGTACGATGTACAGGTCGCCATCCACACCGACACACTCAACGAGGCGGGTTTTGTCGAGGATTCGATTGCTGCGTTCAAGGGACGCACGATTCACACCTATCACACAGAGGGCGCAGGGGGTGGACATGCGCCGGACATCATCAAGGTCTGCGGTCAAAGCAATGTGCTGCCCTCCTCCACCAATCCCACACGACCGTTCACGATTAACACCATCGACGAGCACCTTGACATGTTGATGGTTTGTCATCACCTTGATGCCTCCATCCCCGAAGATCTCGCCTTCGCTGAGTCGCGGATTCGTCCGGAGACCATCGCCGCTGAGGATATCCTGCACGACCTAGGTGCGTTTAGCATGATGGCGTCCGATTCGCAGGCGATGGGCCGTGTCGGTGAGGTCATTCTCCGCACATGGCAGACCGCACACAAGATGCGTGAGCAACGCGGTCGTCTTCCTGAAGAGACGGGTGACAACGACAACGTCCGTGCAAAGCGGTACGTTGCGAAGTATGCCATTAACCCGGCGATTACCCACGGGATTAGCGGCTATGTTGGGTCCATTGAAGTGGGGAAGCTGGCGGACTTGGTTATCTGGCATCCAGCGTTTTTCGGCGTCAAACCAGAGTTGGTACTAAAAGGCGGATTCCTTGTCTGGGCTGCGATGGGCGACGCGAACGCCTCCATTCCGACGCCGCAGCCAGTCTTGGGACGTCCGATGTTTGGCGCGTTTGGGCGCGTTCCCTATTCCGCCTCGTACACCTTTGTTTCGCAGGCGGGCGTTGAGAGGGGCATTGGGGATCGTCTCGGTCTACAAAAGCCGACCGCCCCCGTGAAAAACTGCCGTGAAGTGGACAAATCGGCAATGGTAAACAACACTTATCTACCACAAATTGAAGTAAATCCCGAAACCTATGAGGTCCATGCTGACGGTGAACTCCTCACCTGCGAACCCGCCGAAATCCTTCCGATGGCGCAGCGCTATTTTCTATTTTAACTGATTCGAGTTCGTGCTCAATACTGGAGGTATTCCTCGCCAACAGATACCCGTTATTGATTTATATGTGCCAGTAGAATACAGCGTAGAGACTGCCCCCTTAATGGTGGGCCGTACGCCTCCTAAAATCCTATCCAGAAATCTTCTAGAGATTTGTCGTTTTCCTTCTCGCCAATTATTCACTTGACTGAGTTTCTGCTGTGATAATATAATTATCAGCAGATTCTTCAATCAGGGATTTAATCTTATTAGAGTATAGGGTAAAACCTTGTATTATGCAGACTAGGAGGGGGATGCTCTGGATTGTCCATTCTGCCCACCAAAAGTTAACGACGAATGCATTCGACTTGAGAACGAGTTGAGTCTCTTTATCGACCTAAAACACTTGATACTGCACGGATCGGGAATCATCGTGCCAAGAGCCCATCGTAAATCAGTTTTTGATCTCACCGCAGCCGAGTTCGCTTCCACATTCTCACTCCTTGCTGAGGTCAGAGCGCTGATTGATGCCGAACATAATCCACAAGGCTACAATTTGGGTTGGAACTGCGGTGCGACAGCTGGACAAACGGTATTCCATGCCCATTTGCATGTTATTCCACGTTACGGTTCTGAGCCTTATGCGGGTAAAGGGATTCGTTATTGGCTCAAACAGGAATCCAACCGGCGTAGTATCTAAGAGAGCACTGCTGTTGAAAAGCAATTTAAGCTAGCCGGACAGTATTAGCAAATTCATGCTGCCTTGATCTCGTGTGGCGGCTTACTCAACCACTTAATTGAGAGGAGCTGACAACAATGAGACTAGTAGTTGTACTATCGGTACTGTTATTTGTTATTATTGGCTGTGGGGTTGAGAGCACCGACAACCAACACAATAGTCCACCTGTCATTGATTATCTAATTATGCCGGAGGAAATCAGTCCGGGTACCACTGTCGAATTACAAGTGATCGCGCATGATGGCGATGGTGATAGGTTGGTTTATGTCTGGGATGTAGACCGGGGAAAACTGGATGGGAGAACAGGACAGATTGTAGAATGGACGGTTCCTTCAGATCTGAAGGTGGGAGCGGTCACCGTTTCTGCGAATGACGGTGTGAACGAACCGGTTATCAAATTAGTAAGGGTCCCTGTCGCTCTCGAAAATCGCGCCCCTGTCATCGAAGAAATTGTTCTCTCAGAACAGATCCATGCGGCCAGCGATGTGCCACTCCAAGCAGCGGTTCATGATGCGGAGAGCGATACGCTGACTTATAGCTGGGAAGTAAAAAAAGGGAAGCTCCGTTCAGCGACAACCCCGACCCCGATGTGGACTGCTCCGCTTGAGATGGGTTTAGTGGTTGTTACGCTAACCGTGGATGATGGCGTTAACGAACCGGTGGCAGAATCGGTAGTGGTCCGAATCGTGCATGCGCTACTTGTGCCGGGGGAGGAGGCGGCTGGCATTAGATTAGGGGACACATTCGACAGAGTGAAGGGGTTGTATGGCAGTCCGAGCAAGCGCAATAGCGATTTCTTTGCGTACTGGGATCCAGACATCGGGTTATCCGGTGTTTTTGATGGTATCGGTCTTGTGGAAAATCTATCTATACGGAAGCCGAATGCAGCCAAAACAGCGGGTGGGATTGGTATTGGAAGCACACGCAAGCGGGTAGAAGAAGCTTTCGGAGGTGCGGAGAAGGTTGAAGAAGGTGGGAAAGTACATTGGTATTGGAAGAAGGGGATAGAATTTAGTTACGACGCCGATGCCAAGGTCACGAGTATTACCATCTTTAAGCCGGTCGGGGCTGCGCCCGCAGTGTTCGGCCGTGCGTTGCCAGGTGAATAGGCGTTAGAATGTAGAGCTGGTTTGAAAAGGCATTATTCTGCAGCGTAGATACTAGAAGCGATGGGAGGCTGTTATGTGCAGCCGGAAAGTTCTGTTAGCGATTGCGATCCTATTGGTGGCAATCGTGGTTACTGTGTTGTCGATGAACAACATAGATGTTCCTCAAGGGGTATGACTATCCTTACAGTCATTGGGGCCCTGATTGGTTATTTCGCTACACTCTTTTGGCTTTTTCTCGCGTGGCGTGTACTGCGGGTGCTTGAAAAGCTTTCGGATACCTGTGACCGCCTGCTGCATCAGAAAATATCGGAGGGGCAGCATCAAGAAGCTGAGTAGGGTCGTGCCACGTATAGAATCTGCGATTCTTCCTCCCGAAAACCCCCTTGCATAATCAAAAGAGGTTGGACAAATGGGGCAAAGTATGCTATTATTATGTGCTGTGATAGTTTTGAGATGTAATAAGAAATGGAGGTGATTTGAATTGCCCACGAGAAAATCTGGTATGAAGCATGTCCGTGCCGATAAGAAGAAGCGCGATCGGAACATGCAGCGCAAGTCGGCACTCAGAACGGTGCTCAGGCAAACTGAATCTGCAATTGCAGATGGAGAGATGGAGCAAGCGCAGGAACTGTATCGCCAAGCAGCAAGCCACCTAGACAGAGCTGCTGGGAAAGGGGTTATCAAAAAGGGTATGGCAAATCGGAAGAAATCCCGCCTGGCACACGACATGAACAAGATAACGGCGGCGTAAGAGAGTGAACCTGAGACGTAAAAAAAGATTTGTGGATTCTGTCCCGCGTTGTGGAGGGTTTTCTGACGGGAATGCGTCGCCGCTTATGTGAAGGCTTTTACCTCGACTAAGCGGAAGAATCATGCAGTGGTCCCCCCGTGTAAAACCTATCAAAATTCGTCGCCTTTACCGCGCTGCTCGGTTAGGTCTCCACGATGACGATCTGCTACAGATTGTCGGTTGGGAGCTCTACGGTCGCTGTGTCGATATTGCAACAGTCGCCGATGCCTACCGAGATGGAGTAGTGCCCTGCCCCCAATGCCATACAAAGGTAAAGCGCCGGATTGACCCCCTCTTTCGCGGAAGCGATGGTGGCAGCCGCGAAAATTGGTTTCACTGTCCGCACTGCACCCAGCGGATGCTCTGGCGTGACTGTCGTGAATCCCTTCGTGAAACCCCGCGCTGTTTTGACTGTCACTCTTTGCTAGCGGGAACAGATGAATTACAGTGCCGTTGTGGTAAAATATGGGATCGGAAAGCCTACCGTCGGTCGGTGAGAACCCGCGTCCGCTTACCTTGTCCGCACTGTGGTCTAACAATACGCAAACCGGTATTCAAGACGCCCCGAGCTTCCGTGAGACACCGGCACTCTCATGCCGGTGTAGAATGTCCCAAATGCCACGAGTCCGCGCTTCATGTGCGCGGCAATATTGAGTGTCCAACATGCGGCTACAAACGCCGATGGCGCGATTACCGCAAAAGCCTGAAAAAGCGGGACGAAAGACTGGAGTGCACTCGTTGTGGACATACCTTCAGGTGGCAGGCGTGGCGTCAGACCGCCAAATCCTTAATAACAGGTAACCCGAAGCCAGCGCGAGAATTCGTTGAACGGTGGCCCCAGTGTCATACCCCACAAGTCCGCATGATTCAGATAGACCGCCTGCTGCAAAGTATACACGGTCGAGGCGCATTAGCTCCCCTGTTTATTGAGGGCGATGCACAAAGTATCCGCCGGATGCTTGATGAGTTCGCCTCACAGGTCTGACTTGAACGGTGGGACCGTTGTCCCTTCCAAATTTCAATCCGTTTCGGGATGGAAGCCGTTGGCTGCTTCCGCCCGGATAAACTCGCCTTCCAAAGCTACCAACTTCACCGGCAAAATCCGATTCACCGCTGAATCAGGCACATCCAGCAGCACACGTAGATAATTATCCGTAAATCCTGCCAGATGCCCCGCCGGACCTTCACAGCTCTCCTCAACTAGAACGTTCATCGTTTTGCCTAACATCTGTTTCCGAAATTCAATCTCAAGTCGTTTCCCCAACCTAATCGTGGCCTTGCTGCGGTCTGCGGAGACGTGTGGGGGCACATGATCTGGGTAATCCGCTGCGGGGGTGCCACGCCGTGGGGAATACCGGAAAACGTGCAGCTGACTAAAACCGGTCGCTTCGACAAATCGAAGTGAGTCCTCGAAGTCCGCGTCAGTTTCGCCCGGAAAACCGACCATGACATCGGTGGTGACGCCAACATCTGGGAACGATGCACGCAATTTTTCGACGAGGCGCGAAAATTGTTCCGTCGTATAGCGGCGGCGCATTTGGCGCAAAATCTTATTGCTGCCAGCCTGTAGTGGCAGATGGAAGTGGGGCATACATTTGGGCAGCGCTGCCATCCGATCGACCAAATCTGGTGGGAAATTCATTGCTTCGATGGAGCTGAAACGGATCCGCTCAATCCCATTGATGGGATGGATGTGTTCCAAAATATCGGCGATAGTCTGTTGACGACCGTTATCCAGTCCGTAAGCTCCCAAATGGACGCCGGTGATGACAATTTCCTTGTACCCGTTTGCTGCAATCTGTTTCGCTTCCCGCACGATGTCGGATAAGGGACGGCTGGTCATGCGTCCCCGGACGTAGGGGATAATGCAGTAGGTACAGAAGGCGCTGCATCCGTCCTGCACCTTGATAAGCGCTCGTGTGTGCTTGCCCGCTTCACTGACCGACATGCTGAAATTCGCGTGTTCTCGTACGGCGTCGTGGTGGACGGGATCAATCTGCAACAGCGGTGAGCAATCTTTTTCTTTCCATGACTCGTGAACTATATCTAGATACTTCTGTAGATCCGCCTTTTCACGGTTTCCGAATACGAGCGAAACGCCAGGAATTGCCGCAATGGCATCCCGATCGCTTTCAGCGTAGCAACCCGTAACGAGGACTTCGGTGTCGGGATTTCTCCGAATCGCTCGCCGGATGACTTGACGGGCTTTTTGGTCGGCGGTGTTGGTAACAGTGCAGGTGTTAATGATGCAAAGGTCCGCAGGGTCGTGCTCCGCCACAATGGTATATCCGTTACGCAGCATGACCTCCTGCATCGCTTGTGTGTCGTATTGGTTCACCTTGCATCCCAAGGTGATGAGTGCCGCTGTGGGCATTTCTGTACTCCTTCGATTGCGTGAGTCAACATTCAGAAGATTTTAGCGCATTTTTGCCAAAAATCACCGGAAATGTCCTGCCTGTTGCTACCGATTGAGTTGCTGCATCCATGTATGCTGCGCTGAACGCGCGTCGCGGCTTCCCCGTTTGATTCACGCCGGAACGGTGCAGCAGAAGATTATTCAACAAGACAACTTCCCCTTCCTCTACTTCCAAATTGATGGCATTCTCCTCTATCCGGTGTTTTTCAATCTCTGTGTCTGTGGCAAAATGTCTCTCGTTCAGCACACCGTGTTTATGAATGCCGGGCACGATCTGCATGCAACCATTTTCTACCGTTGCGTTATCCAATGCTGTCCAGACAGTGACAATTGGATTGCGGTCCAATCCCCACCCGATACCAACATCTTGGTGCCATGGTAGTATTGTACCTTGGTTGGCAGGTTTATTCATGAACATTGCTCGGTAGATTGACACCTCCTCACCGATATAGCGGCGTGCGATGTCGCGTAGGAGTGGATGCTGCATGTAGGAGAGAAACAGCGGGTCCTGTTCAAGGTCCATAATCTTCCGATATTGGAGTGTTGCACCTTTGTGTCCCACACTCTCTGGCGGCGCTTCGCGGTAGACACCGGTAGTGCTATCCAGTTGGAACCGCATATTCTCGTAGGGTATTACCCCTAGCATAATGTCATCAATCCGTTGCTGCAATGCAGCTAACTCTTTGTTTGATAGAAGGTGTCCGAGTCGGACGTATCCCTCCTCCATAAACTGGGTATGCTCCTGATGTCCAAACTTAACGGCTGCCTTCGTTGACATAAGCATAATCTCCTTTTACGCGTTGGGTTGGTGAGAGGAACAGTTACTCGTCAAGGCTAAATTGCAAACTGTTACTAGCACTAGGAAACGATAGGATCAGAACTCTTGCGTCTCAGGCTGTTTCGGTGGCATCACAATAATCTCAATTCGACGATTTCTCGCCCTACCCTGGGTGGTTTTGTTTGTGTCAATCGGACGGTAATAGGCGTATCCAACCGCTGCCAACCGGGCAGGGTCTACACCCGCACGTGTCTGCAGATAGCGAACTGCGGAAATCGCCCGTTCCGTGGATAAATCCCAGTTGTTTAGGACCGAGCCTCTGAAAGGCACATTGTCCGTGTGCCCTTCAACTCGAATCTCTCGGTTGGGGTAGCGATTTAAGAAAGCCTGTGCGATTTTATCCAAGACCCGTTTGCCCTCCGTCTTAATGTCGGATTTGCCCGAATCGAACAAAATTTTGTCCATCAGGTTGACTGTCAGTTGTCCTCTGAGTGTTGTGATGGTGATTTCTTGCGCTTCAAGTTCTTTTTGGAGCTGTTCTCGAAGGTCTCGAAATTCCGCTTCTTTCCGTTTTAGCTCTTCCTGCCTCTGTTGTTTCTCCGTTAGCAGCTGCATCGCCTCCGCTTCCGCCTTCGCTTTGGCTTCCGTCAAGTTGGTTGTGCGCGCCTGTATCTCGTCGATTGTATCCTCCAAAAGTGTAATTTTGTTTTTCTTAGCTTCTAGGTCTGCTTGGGTTATTGTCAGTTCGCTCTGTAGCTGTTCGGATTTTTTTTCGTAGGTGATCCGACTTGCTTGTTCTGCTTCAAAATTGCCTTTAAATTTGAATATGAAGAAACTCATTATGGTGACGAGAAGTAGCAAGACAGCCGCTGCAATGCCACCGATGAGATATAGTCGTTTTTTCATTCGTTGCTCTCCTCTAAACCCATCTTCAATTTCTAATTTACACGAAGGACGGGGCCAACTTACAATTTGGCTACAAATGGAGTATGGCAGTAATCCAGAGATACCTGTAATCGTAACCACACGATTACAGGTATAATAGTATCATAACGCAGGCTAAATCTCAACGGAATTTATCCTTCAAAAAGTTATTGACACTGTGGGTGGTGCTGCTATAATTAGGTTTGCGGGGTCTTGCTAATATTTACCTTATTGGAGGTCCGTCGATGCGAATACTTCCGGTTTTTCTTTTTCTCTTGTCCCTTTTTGGGGGTTGTCAACCTACGGAGAAGGAACCGCAGCAAAAAGAGGAACTGAGCCGTGAAGCGACCCGACTCAGGATGGGGATGATGCTCTCGCCGGAGGATCCAACGGGGCATCTAGAGCTCGGCGAAGTTTACCATCAAATGGGAGAATATGAGAAAGCCGTTGAGCAATTCCATGAGGCGCTCGTTGTTGATGAAGAAAACGCAGACGTGCACAACGCACTCGGCCTAGTCTACGTAGATATGCGACTGATGGATCCAGCGATTCAGGCGTTCCAAAAATCAACCGAACTTGCACCCGACAATCCAGTTTTCTACAACAATTTGGCGTATACTTACGACACTGACGATCGGTTTGACGAAGCAGTCGCAGCCTATCGCAACGCGATTGAGACGGATCCAACCTTCCAAGACGCCTACTTTAATTTGGCTGGTGCTTTTCATGCACGCGAACAGTTTGAAGAAGCAATTAGTTATTATCAACAAGCCATTGCGTTAGATGACAGCGATTCGGATGCACATTATAACCTTGCACATGTATATCAAGAGACAGAGCAGGTTGATCTCGCGATTGGTGCATACGAAAGAGCCCAGTCGCTTAACCCGGACGATGCGGAGGTGTACTACCACCTTGCTCGGATGTACGAAAAGCGGGGCGATCGTCTCACGATGAAACGCTATCTTGATATTTTTGTAGAGCTCGCAGCGGATCTGCCTCAGTTTCAAGATGAGCTTGAGGTTGCCAGACAGATGTTGGCGCAATAGCAGAGCTAGTAGTTATTTATCTAATGGATATAAATATTTTTAGGCAGACGGGATGTTAGACGACCTCTCCACGCTTATCACGGAACAACGGAATCCAAACTCAATCGATATTGACCTCAAGTCGACGGAAGAAATCTTGCAGGTTTTCCACGAAGAAGATCGGCGAGCAGTCGCGGCTGTCGAAGCGGAATCGGAATCAATCGCACAAGGGATATCGCTCGTCATTGATGCGTTTCGGCGGGCTGGGCGCCTCTTTTACATTGGCGCGGGGACAAGCGGCAGGCTTGGAGTCCTTGATGCCTCCGAGTGCCCACCGACATTCAGCACCCCACCCAGCATGGTTCAGGGGATTATCGCCGGCGGAGACCGGGCTTTACGGCGCTCCGTCGAGGCTGCGGAAGATGAGCCTGACGCCGGAGCGCAAGCTATCCGTGACCACGGTATCACTGACCGAGATGTGCTGGTGGGGATTGCGGGAAGCGGTCGTACGCCGTATGTACTTGGCGCGTTGGAGGAAGCTCATCGAATTGGTGCCGGTACGATTTTCCTTTGCTGCACCCCACCCGCTGATAGGTTGAAGGCGTTTGTGGATCTCTTTATTGTGCCGGTTGTCGGACCCGAAATCATCACCGGCTCCACACGCTTGAAAACCGGCACAGCGACAAAGCTAGTTCTCAACATGCTCACTACCGTCTCGATGATTCAGATCGGGAAGGTTTACAACAACTTAATGGTCGATATTCAAGCGTCGAATGCAAAGCTCATTGATCGCGGGGCACGTATCATTATGGAGGTCACGGGTGCCGATTATGCAAGGGCGCAAAAGGCGTTGGAATGCGCTGGCGGCAGTGCGAAGACCGCAATTGTCATGCTTGTAAAGGCTGTCAGTCGAAGGGAAGCTGATGTGCTATTGGAGCAAAGCGGCGGTTTTGTGCGGCGCGTATTGGAAGATAATTCATACGTTGAGAGATAAATCTATTGATGGGAGATACAGGAATGAAAAATATTATCGCATGTAATTTGAATAGCTATGGAAAATTTCGTGAAGGTGCGTATTCACATCTTGCGAAGATTGGGTTGACAAACGTCGAGATCGGTGCCCCCGCGTTAGAGGAGGTGGATAACGCCCTCGCGGAGCTAGCAGCCCACGGACTTACAGCGACTAGCATTGCTGCCCCGTGCAATGTTCAGGACGAAAACGTCGTCTCAGACTTTCAGGCGTGTTTGGACGCTGCACATCGAATCGGCGTAAAGGTCATCTTTACTAGTGCCCATGCGGGTGAGTACAATCGAAATACCATCTATGAACGGCTGCGGCGGATTGGGGAAAACGCCGCCCCGCTCGGGATTAAGGTCTGTTTGGAAACGCATCTTGATCTAGCGCATAACGCGGAGGTCGCGCTCGAAACGATGCAGGGAGTCGATCATCCGAACATCTGCATTAACTTTGATACCGGCAATATTTATTTCTATAACCGTAACGTCACCGCTATCGGCGAACTCAGAAGAATTATCGACTATGTGGGTGCTGTTCATCTCAAGGATACCAACGGCGAATATCAAACATGGCACTTTCCGGCGCTCGGTGAAGGTGTAGTTGACTTCAAAGAGGTATTTCAAATCTTGAACGATGCTGATTTCTACGGTCCCTGCGCGATGGAACTAGAAGGGATTGATGGCGAGGAGATAGATGAAGCAGGTGTGCACACACGGATGGAGAAATCTGTCGCTTATCTCCAAGGTATTGGGATTATGGATTAGGGAAGTTTCAACATATCGGTGTCGCTGTCGTTGCCATCAGCAGGTGTTGACATTGTGTGAGTCGGTCGATAAAATCAAATCTACATTGCTGTCTGTTTTGCGGCATAGGGCGTATGCCTGCCGCTAGTACAATATATGAGAATAGGAGGAATAGGCTAATGGCTGACGTGCTACCACTTGTTGCATACCCAGATTTAGAGAGTCGAGTCAAAGCGATGGAAGAGGACGGTTTTGTCTATTTCCCTAGTGTTCTTAACCCTGAAGAAATTGTCGAGCTGCGTGATGCTATGGACCGGCTGACACAGATGCCGGAAAGTTTTGATAGACACAGCACCCCTGAAAACGGCGGTTTTCTCAATAAGCATATCAACAATGCTTTCAATCGGGACGCGGTCTTTCTGCAATATCTTGACAGGCCGGAGATTATTGAATTGGAGGAAGCGGTTCATGGCGACGATTGCCATGTTATTGGGATGACCGCGTGGACGACGGGCCCTGGTCGTCCGGATCAGTCCTTACACACCGATTGGCTGCCGATTAGCCTACCGGCAGATGTGTTGGCGGATCCCCGCGTGAATATCCCAATTTTTATTACTACCGCCCATTTTTATCTTGATAACCTTTATGAGGAGTTGGGACCGACGAAGTTTATTCCGGGGAGCCATCGGTCGGGACGCAGCCCAAATGGCGATGCCGAGTGGCAAGGCGTTGGCGATCACAGTATTCTGTGTAACGCCGGGGATGTGGTCGTTTTCCGAAGCGAGGTGTGGCATCGCGGTTCAGCGAATACGAGTAATCAGGACCGTTATCTATTACAGGTGCATTACGCCAAGCGGATGATTACACAGAAATTTCCGCCCTACCTCAACAAATTTCAGTTCGACGAAGCGATTCTGGCACAGGCAACACCCCGGCAGCGACGACTGCTTGGTGACCACCGACCCAGTAATTACGATTGATAGCTATATCGGGTGTTCTTGCGATTTTGGTTTCCTTACGTTTTACGTAATGCAGCCAACCAAATAGGTAACTTAGAACGTAAAATGTAGGGAAAGAAGCGCGAGAAAATATGAGTGCAAAGCCTGAAATCGCCGCTCACCAACCAAGTGCTAGGATCATCGCCTTGGTGCTCTTGCTTGGCTTGCTCTGGGGTGGGAACTCGGTTTCGATTAAAATCGGTCTACAGGGCGTTCCGCCCTTTGCACTCGCGACGATGCGTTTCCTGCTTGGGTTTGCCGCGATTACGCTCTGGTCATTACATCAGCAGGTTCGCCTGCGAATGAATCCGGGTGAATGGCTCCCGCTGATTTTTGTGTCGGCGATTTTCACGCTACAGATTGCCACGCTGAACCTCGGAACGCAGATTACAGAGGCGTCTCGTTCGACGATTTTTATCAGCACGTACCCATTCTTCACTGCGCTGTTTGCCCATTTCTGGGTGCCGGGCGATCGACTCTCGGTCAAGAAAACAGTTGGAATTACCCTTGCATTCGGTGGTGTCCTGCTGACTTTCGGGGGCAACCTGAAATTTGAGGCGCAAGCGTATCTACGCGGGGATCTGATCGTGTTGTTAAGCGGCTGTCTGTTGGGGCTGCGGACGGTGGTCACCAAGCTCATCATCCAATCCATCCATCCCTATCGGCTGTTGTTCTGGTTGATGGTTTTTAGCATCCCGTGTTTTATTATTTCGAGTGTGTTCTTGGAGCGGGGGGCTAACTTTCACTTCTCAGTTTCCGGCGTGAGCGCAATTTTCTATCAGGGCATCGTTATTGCTGGGTTCTGTTTTGTCTCGTGGACATCAATCCTTGAAAAGTATAGTCCGAGCAGATTGGTTGTTCTCTTCTTTCTGACGCCGTTGTTCGGAGTGGTTTTGAGCTATCTGCTCTTGGGCGACGAGATCGGTTTTGGGCTGATTGCCGGTGCCTGCCTAGTCGCTTATGGGATTTATCTTGTCAACAAAAATTGAGCTATGAGTTTAGAGTGACTCCCCCTTTGCGCCTTGCCCGCCTGTCTTTGATGAATTTTTCAGAGAGTTCTCACGATTCCCCTGATGCTGCTTTCAATTGTTCGACTCCTATAGTGAATTGATGCCCCTCTTAAGACCGTTATCTTCCTGCCAGTTCGCTGGGCTGGAATTGCTGTATTGAGCGTTGATCTTTTTTTTTCGTCATGGTATGATTGAAGTATAGAGACGGGAGCGCGAAATTCTATATACGGAGAACTCTATGCAAACAGAGAAAGTTAGGTTGGCTATTATTGGTTGTGGCGGGATGGCAGGGGCGCATCTTAACGCCTACATCGGGCTCAAGAATCGCGGCATTGATATCTTCGATTTTGTGGCGATGTGCGATGTCGATACGGATCGAGCGAAAGGTTTTGCCGTGAGAGCTGCCGAGGTGCAAGGCGGCGTAGAGCCCAAAGTCTACGGGGACATTGATAAGATGCTAGAGGAGGAAACCCTAGACGGCGCAGACATCTGTGGCCCCCATTTCCTACATCACTCCCTTGCGATTGCTTGTTTTGAGGCGGGGGTCGATGTGATTGTTGAAAAGCCGCTTGGGGTGACAGTCCGTGCGGGCTGGAAGATGATAAAGAGTGCAGAAGCCCACAATCGTATCCTCGCTACCGCGGAGCAGGTCCGACGATGGGTCGGGCCACGTACTGTTGAGTGGCTGATTAACAAAGAGAAGCGGATCGGGGCGCCTCGCATGTTTTTCCGACAAAGTGTCAGTGGAACCAACAAAGATCCTGAGAACCTCTTACGCGATGAGATGACAACTTGGCGGAAAGACAAGTTGACGAGCGGCGGAAACGGGATCATCGATGGCGGGGTGCACTACATCGATCTTCTCATCTACTTCTTCGGTGAACCTGATGAGGTCTACGCCAGATCAGAGAATCTGAACCAATATCAGTTCAAGGAGGCAGGCGGCAACCATGTGCCACAAACTGTCGAGGATACCGCACTCGCGACGATTACATTTAAGAGCGGTGTGATTGGTCAATGGGTCAACACCGGCGCTGCCCCGGGACGCAGTATCGGTTACAACAGCTATCACGGAAGCATCGGTTCCATCTACAGCACTGGTGGGTATCCCCAATCACCTGAGTTGCAACTGTGGGATGGGAATGTGGACGATCCAGACACATTGCAGCGCACCTACATGGCAAGCCTGGGCCCGGAGGAAAAGGGTCGGTTGTTTCCACACGGCATCACAGAAGGGGTAATGCTTGAGGTCTACGACTTTCTGGACGCGGTTCGCACACGGCGCAGACCCGAACTCGATGGGGTCGACGGCTTGAAGGCGCAAGCGGTCTGTAACGCGATCTACGAATCGGGGTGGTTGGGTCAAGCTGTAAAGTTCGACGATGTTTATAACGACAGGGTAACAGGCTATCAGGATGAGATTAACGAGCGTTGGGAGATTTAAGCGTGGATCTGAAGGCCTGAATCTATCTTGAGTTTGCTTGGATAGGGGCGGCCGTATGGAGTGGAAATTTACACTTGGCGTTGGCGGAGCGGTTGTGCGCGATGAGCGCCTCCTCCTCGTACATCACGCCTATGGTGCAAAGATGTGGCAGATTCCGGGGGGCTATGTTCAGCCGGAAGAGTGCGCCCATGAGGGGGTGGTGCGGGAGATTTACGAAGAGACTCACATCCGTGCAAAGGTGGAAGGGCTGCTCGGGGTACGACACCGTGTGAAGGAGGGTGATAACTCGACCTACCTGATTTTTAGACTTACGCCGGTGTCATCACACGATCCCATTCCCGACGGACGTGAGGTTGATGCCGCCGGGTACTTTACCCTTGAGGAGATTGAAGCCTTTTCATCAGAAGACATTCCCGCGCTCAACCGTTGGGTGGCTCGGTCCGTTTTGGGCAGCGCTTCAAAGATGTTGTTGGATCAGGGCGACCCTGATGGGCTTGATCGACTGTATAACCTGTATATCCAGCCTTGAGTCGTCGTGTGCTCCTGAAAATCTGTCCATTCAGGAGCGGGCCCTAGGTAGAATTTTGGGTTAATTCACACATCACATTTTACATTTCATACATGAGGAGATCAAGATGAATCATCACGAACAGGAAACCGTTGTCAATGCGGACCAGCTCCAACAGGTCTGTAGTCAACTCTATCAAAAAGTTGGTGTCGCAACAGAGTACGCCGAGACCATCTCTCAGATGCAGGTGTTAATGGATCTGCGGGGCGT
>JAJEAL010000032.1 GCA_022822785.1 Candidatus Poribacteria bacterium | reverse complement strand
CAACGGAAAACTTCATATCTCCAAAAGTCACAAACCCTATCGTATCTTAACTGAAATCTATGCCAAACTCATCGCACTTCTGATTCAACACGCCATCATGTTAGCTGCCGGATACCGATATATACAACAGAGTTTCATCAAGACAGCAAAATACATCGCAGGCTATGCGAGGCTGCTAACCTTGAGTTTCCATCTCTCAAAAACAGCACTCCTCCAAACCTTGAATAACATAAAACTTGCATTTGAAAAGGGCGGCGCTTTTCAGAGAACCTGTGGAAAAAATACAACCTTTACACGACTCCAAGACGCTACAGATAATCCCTAAATTGACACCTATGGTGTGGTTTCCAACCGCACCGGTTTGGAGTGTCTCATTAATTCTAAGGGCCACTATAAAAGGGCTTTCATATTAATCGAGGAGGTACTGAAATGGCAGGACAGGTAGAAGGTAAAGTTGCTTTGGTAACAGGTGGAAGTTCGGGGATCGGTCGGGCAACTGCGCTGACGTTGGCAAGCGAAGGGGCAAAGGTCGTCGTCGCCGATCTCAATGTTTCGGACGGTGAGCAGACTGTGCGCCTGATTCAGGGTGCCGGTGGAGAAGGGGTCTTTGTGGAGGCAGATGTGTCAAAAGCTGACTCAGTGGAAGCAATGGTTGATAGGACAGTCGAAACCTATGACCACTTGGACTGTGCCTTCAATAACGCTGGCGTCGGCAGAGGTGGCAGCACAGTGGATTGTACAGAAGAGGACTGGGAATTTACCATCAGAGTCAATCTTACCGGCGTCTGGTTGTGCATGAAGTACGAAATCGCCCAGATGCTCAAACAGTCCAGCGGTGCCATTGTGAACACGGCATCTGCATACGGGCTCGCCGCCGCCGGAGGAACACCGTCATATGTCGCGAGCAAGCACGGCGTCGTTGGGTTGACAAAGGCTTCTGCAATGGAATATGCCGCTGAAGGCATTCGAGTCAACGCGGTATGTCCGGGGCACATCAACACGCCGATGATAGAAAGGGGAATGAACGACCCTGAAAGCAAAGCGCGGATGCTTGCGAGACATCCAATCGGACGAATAGGAGATCCAGAAGATGTCGCCCAAGCGGTGATGTGGTTGTTATCGGATGCAGCTTCTTTTGTTACCGGGCACGCTATGTCCGTGGATGGCGGTTGGGTTGCACGCTAATTATGAACAGGATAAATGGTGTGTGCACTGTTTTTTTATTTATTACAGAACCGGAGTTGCTAACGGTTGAGCGGAAAAGCGAGTCTTCACTTTGATAGTTGTCCGAACCATGAGAAAAGTGATATAATGGAACGGCACATTATCACAAATTCCAAGGAGCTATGTATGGCAGAGAAAAATCGTATTACTGTTACCGTCAACGCAGGCGAACACAACCGGGACAGTTGCCCCGTCAGTGTTGATATAGAGAGTCCGGAAGCTGAAACACTCGCGGGTAGATCAGTCAGCCTTACGGATCAGGCAAGCGGCGCGGTCATCCCCGCCGACCTCAACAGCGATGGCAAAACGGCAACGCTCTCATGGATTCTGGATGGACTCAACGCCCATCAGGAACGCTCATATATCCTCTCCTCAGGCGATGCTGGAAGTGGTGGGGTTGCGTTCAGCGAACGGGACAATGCCATTGATGTGACAGTTGATGGCAGAGCGTTTACAACCTTCCGCTACGGGACAGATGGATTTCGCCCTTACTTCTTCCCGGTCCTAGGACCCGGAGGGAACCCGATAACCCGCGGCGAAACCAGTGAAGATTCCAGCGATCACGTCCATCACCGATCACTATACGTCGCCTACGGTGAGGTCAACGATGTGGATGTATGGGCAGAGGGCGAAAATTCTGGCAGAGTCGTGCATCGATCGTTCACAAATAAAAGCGGAGGAGCGACGGTCGGCAAAATCTATACCGAAAACGATTGGGTGACCAAGGCGGGCGAAAAGTTGATGTCAGACCGACAGCACTTCCGCATCTACAACACTCCTGAGACGGGAACCGTTATCGATCTGGACTTGACCCTCATCGCGTCTGCGGGAGATGTCTACTTCGGCGATACCAAAGAGGGCGGGATTATATCAGTTCGCGTCAACCCCTCGATGAACGCCTCCGATGGTGGAAAGATTGAAAACGCATACGGCGGAATCAACGAAGGCGAAACGTGGGGCAAACGCGCACAGTGGTGCGACTATTCGGGGACCGTCGAAGGAACGCCCGTCGGGATTGCTGTATTTGATCATACCTCCAACCCGCGCTATCCAACATATTGGCACGTTCGCAACTACGGCTTAATGACCACAAACATCTTTGGGACCGGCACGTTTGAAGGCGATCCCAGCAAAGATGGCTCTTACACGATGAAAAGTGGTGAGGAGATGAATTTCCGGTTCCGTGTGCTCATCCACGCCGGTGACGCTGCAACGGGACAGGTCGCACAGAAATATCACGATTTCATCAATCCACCAATAGTGTCAGTTTCATAACCCCATCGCGCAACAATCTTGGATCTCTTTACCAAACGCTATAGCAAACACGATTGGTATTTGAAACCGAGTTTTTTGAAAAAACTCGGTTTCTTTGCACTATACCCTGACATAAGTGTCGCGTTTTACTGTTCCGCCCACGAGTTCTGCCAAATTAGCTCGTTTTGCTTCGGATCGTCCAGCAAATCACCAATTGTCAGCGAATTAAAATAGTCGTCCGGCAGGATGTTCTGCTTGCCATTAAACGTCGAACCGTCAGGCATGAAGGCACACGTCATCGCACGGCGCGGTCGAATTGTCATATTTGGTCCGGCGGCGTGGGCGGTGAGACCATTATGCCAAACAATCGATCCAGCAGGACACGGGCACGCCTGCGGTTCAATCTCTCGCCATTCAGGATACACCTTGAACAATCCACCTAAGTTCTCTCCAATCCCGACGTTCTCGAACCGTGCAACCCGATGCACGCCGGGCAGATACCAGAGGCAGCCGTTGGCAAGTGTTATATCGTCCAGCGCCATCCACAAGGATAAAGCATCACGAGAACTGAACGACCAATAGGGTACATCCAGATGCCAAGCGGTAGGATTTCCGTGAGGCGGCTTAATCAGCGCTTGATCATGCCAGATTCGGATACCTTCTACACCCGCCAATGTCGTAGCCAGCCGCCCAATCCGCGGATCACAGATCAGTTTGTTCATGCCTTCATGTGTATCTGCAAGTCGGAGGCACTGTGTAAAAACCCTCGCGTAAAAAGCATCTGGATCCATCTGATTCGTCATGAAATCCACGGCGCCCCCCAAACGCTCTGCAACGGATTCTTCGGTACATCGGCGCCACTCCTCCAACTCGTCCGCATCAAGAAAATCCTCAATGACCAGAAAACCGTTAGTTTGGTAAAACTCAATCTGTACTGCTGTGAGCTGATCGCGCATTGCCGCTTGTCCCTCCTGTGTCAGTGATTCTCAATTCCCCACCGATCCATCACTATCCCGTTCCACCCTTCACACTCCAGACAGCGCCGGTGGTGTAGGTATTGCGTTCTGAACAGAGAAACTCGATAACTTCTGCCAACTCCTCTGCATCTGAGTACCGTCCGACCGGCGTTCCCGGATTGGCGAGAAATTCAGCGGAAAAGCGTGGGACAACCATCTCCGTAAGTGCGCGCCCCGGCTCCACACCATTCACAAATACCCCCTGCTTGGGATACGCATTGCCAAGTGCACCGATAAACGAGAATACCGCGCCTTTAGAAACACCATACGGAACTACGTTGGTCCCGCCGTTACGTGCCCCGGATGATATTGTCACACACCGTCCCCAGCCTTGCGCCAACATGTGAGGGATGGCCGCCTGATGTGCGTGATAAACGCCGTAGATATTAATCCGCATAACTTTATCGAACTGCTCGACGGATTGTTCGTGAAATGGTGCTTCCAACCCCAAAATCCCAGCACAGCATACGAGAATGTCCAATCGTCCAAAGGTTTCAACCGTTTGATTGACCATTGATTGAACGGCAGCGAAATCAGTCACATCTGTTTTTATAAACAGCGCACGCTGCCCCATCTGTTCAATCTCTTTGACCAAACCGACGGCTTCCTCTTCGAGGATATCCGCGATAACAATATCCCGCCCTTCCTCCGCTATGCGAAGGGCAGACGCCCCACCGATACCTCGAGCCCCGCCAGTAATTACTGCCACCCGTTTCTCTTTGGGTGCTGCAAAACGCAGATTCGGCATAAATTAATCCTCCCAAATCGACACTCACCTTCCAAAGCTGCCAAGCCTTCGGAAGATTCTATCGCTTCGTAGGGGCAGGTCTCGTACCTGCCCAAAAGGGTAACCACAAGTTCCTTTGAATCCCGATTCCATCGGGGGGGTGCCCCTACAGCGAATCAAGATAGTTCGCAATCTCGGCACAAAAATCGACAATATCCCCGAGACCGTCTTGGATGACATCGTAAACTGTACACAGATTAACTCTAGGGTAATGATGGACAATGATATTCCGCATCCTGACAGCTTGGCTAATCTTTTCTGCTAGTTCCTGCGGTATAATCCCATTCTTGGCGAGCATTTCAATCGCTTCGGGACGGCTATTAGGCAATCCGAGGTTAGCACCGGTAACAACGTGTATCGCAATGTCGCTAATTGCCTCCAACATTGTTTGGAGCTCGTATAATGACGCATCCACCACCTGGAAATTCTCGGCGAATTCCCCGAAACCCTTCCCCTGGTGATTCTGTAAACGATTCAGCATCTCTTGGACATAATTCACTAAATGCTCGACGCGTCTCTGATCTATCATGTCCTTTCCCCTCTTTAACATCTGCCTCGTTTTTGCCCGCTTCATCAAGTAACGGCGCCCAATTTGTTGCCACTGTTCTTCGTCCGTGTGTTTTTCAAAAACACCCATCTCAAACCGAATACGCTCGTGTGGATTGGCACAAAAGGCAAGTTTCCCCGTCCGCAGGATTTCATAGGCAAAATGCGTCGGTACTCCATCCAGACTCACAACATCAACTTCAATGCCTCCCAATGCTTGACACAGGTATTCCGACAGCCTCCCGATAACCTCTAGCTGGTTCGACGTATCCGCCTCACCAAATAGGAGTGCCACATCGACATCACTTTCCGCCCAAACCTTCCCTGTTGCGCGAGATCCGAAAAGGTATGCCGCAACAATCGGTGGACTCATGTTGACAACGATGGTCTTGATTGCTTGTTCAATAGAAGCCTGTGAAATTTGCATAGCACCAATCATAATTTTGCAAGGAATAAGATGGCTATAGGATATTCTATGCCACAAAAAATGTCAAGTTCGCTTTCAGCGACATGTAGAAGCATTTATAGTAAACACGAGGAATAAGGAGACATTTACGAATAACTCCGACCCGCTCGAAGTTTCCGAAGTCCCCCTAACAAGGGTTTCCCCCCTGATAAGGGGGGCTAGGGGGGTTAATGTATCAGTAATTCTAAAATCTACTATAATTCCTCTGTAGGAGGGATCGCCGAATCCCGACATCTACCTAGTTGACCCTACGGCGGGACAGTTGAGGTTGAAAAACAACCGTTGACAGAGATCACACCCTGTGATATAGTTTTCAAGCCCCAATAGAGGATGGATAACACATATCAACAATGAAGGCTTTGGAGGAAAAAAATGGCAGATCGATTGGCAATTGATGGTGGAACTCCGGTTATTGCCGAACCTATTCCCAGCGGTACACACGGTCCAAGTGCTATTGATGACCGAGAAATTAACGCAGTTACTGAAGTGCTGCGGAGTGGCAGACTGTTCCGGTTTGTTGAGGATTCTCATGTCGCTGCATTTGAAAAGGAAGCCGCAGCGCTGCTCGGCGTGAATCACGCGCTGATGGTCAATTCTGGCACGAGTGCGATAATCTGTGCATTGACAGGAATCGGCGTCGGGCCCGGCGACGAAGTGATTGTCCCAGGCTATACCTTTATTGCGACAGCAGCAGCGGTCGTCGGCGTCGGTGCTATCCCGGTAATCGCCGAAATCGACGAATCGCTCGGTATGGACCCCGCTGATGTTGAACGGAAGATTACGCCGCACACAAAGGCAATCCTTCCTGTCCATATGCAGGGGGTGCCGTGCCGTCTTGATGACCTCATGGCGATCGCCAAACGGCATGACCTCAAAATGGTCGAAGATTGTTGTCAGTGTGTCGGTGGACGGTATAAAGGCGCGTATGCCGGAACGTGGGGACAAGCTGGCGCGTGGAGTCTAAACTACTTCAAGGTGATCAGCTGCGGGGAGGGTGGTATGGTGTTCACCGATGACTATGACATCTATGAACGCACCGCCTTCGCCAGCGACGCTGCAATGCCGATGTGGATGAGTGATAAGGAATGGCAAAATCCGCCATTTTCACGTCAGGGCTATCGTCCGAGCGAAATTATGGGGTCAATCGCGCGGGTACAACTTTCCAAACTTGAGGACATCTTGAGCCATACGCGTCGGTTGAAAAAGGCGTTCCTCGCAGAGCTGGATGCACCGAAGGGATATATCCCACAGCATGTTGATGATCCCGAAGGCGAATGTGGCATCAGTGCAGCAATTATTATTGAGGATCCGGAACTCACCCCGAAATATGTCGAAGCACTCAAGGCAGAAGGGCTAGGCGCAGGCACAGCGTACAACGAGGGATTTCCAGACCGGCACATCTACTACTACTGGGATTCAATCCTGTTTAAGCATTCTCACCATCCGTCGGGCTATCCTTGGAAAGATCCAGCCTACAAGGGGAATGTTGAATATTCGCGAGATATGTGTCCGCAGACCCTTTCGATCTTGGGCAGAGCCTTACGATTTGGGTTCAATGTCAACATGCAGGAAGACCATGCCCGATTGATGGCCGCGGCGATCAACAAAGTGGACGCAGCGTTAGGATAAACAGTGAAACGGGAACAGATCGCCGAAGCCCTACAGGCACTGGGTTTGGAAGCTGGTCACATTGTCTTTGTGCATAGCTCGTTGAGCAGTATCGGCTACGTCGAAGGCGGTGCAGATGCTGTGGTTGATGCGTTCTTGGATCTACTCGGTGCTACGGGTACACTCGTGGTGCCGACCTTCACCTTCTCCCACGGCGGGAAGCCCAATCCGGTGTTCGATCCTATTCGCGATCCATCGGAGATGGGGCGTATCTCGGAGGTGACTCGGACGCGTCCCGGCGCACAACGAAGCCATCATCTACTTCACTCCGTAGCTGCGCTAGGATCTCACGCAGAAGATATCACCGCTGTCCACGGTCCCTCCGCTTGGGCAGCTGATGGTCCCTTCTGGAAACTCTACGAACTAGATGCCCACATCTTAATGCTAGGCGTTCCCTATCTCCGCTGTACCTTCTTTCACGTTATCGAGCAGCTCGTGCAAGTTCGCTACCGGCGGTGGCGAGAAGTCGAAGCAAGCGTTCGAGAGCCTGATGGGCGAAAGCATCCGCTTCCCATGTTCGGTTACAGTCCTAAGCCGGGGTTTGCCGGCAACGACTTTAACAAGCTTGGATCCATACTGGAGGAACGCGGACTCGCTCAGGTCGGTAGCGTGGGTAACGCCGTGACTCGACGGTTTCGGGCACGGGATGCGCTTGAGGTCGGTCTCGCCGAATACCGGAAAGATCCGCTCCTGCTTGTCAAGACCGGTGACAGCATAACGCAACTCCGGGACGGGGGCCTGACCGAAGAACTACATAACGAAAAATCAGTAATCGATCCAACACAAATCTATGAACGGAAGCAATAATTCAGATAAGATAGCCCAACTTGCTAGGACGTGTCGACATTTTGCTTTTGCTGTCGCGAGAAACGCTCAAGTCACTGGAAAAGAATGCCAGAAACTGAGTTTTTTCTTCAAAACTCGGTTTCTTTTCTGGGGGTTCTACCTCAGTGAACCGATTTATGTCTCTCTATTATCTGGTTGCGATGAAATGTCAACAAAACCTAGTTATGTGCGGGGCGATAAAAGTTAATCCTCTATACCCGTAGGTCGGGCATCTTGTCCGACCGACAAAGCCCCAGCGGGGCGGCATGTTTATAGAACATCGGCAAACCAATTATCCCAAGTCCCAGCGGGGCGGCATGTGTGCAGAATGCTTGCATTAATATATCTAAGAGAGAAAAGACGATGACACAGCAAGACACAACAGCAGCAGTATGGGAACAACACAAAAAAGTAATCCCCGGCGGCGTCGTTTCACTGAATCGGGTCATTGATCCGATGCGCGTTTTCGTGAAAGCGGTGGGCGCCTATCTCTGGGATAGCGATGGGAAACAGTACATTGACTACCACGCCGCCTTCTCTCCATATCTATTGGGTCACAGCGATCCGGATGTCGATGGCGCGGTGGTCCAAGCCATAAAAGAGGGCAAATCGCTGATCGGTGCGGGGACAACCCCTTGGGAAGGGGAGTTGGCGAATCTGTTGGTGGAGTGCATCCCTACCCTAGACCAAGTGCAGATCACCAATACAGGATCAGAGGCGACCTTTTTCGCCGTGCGGGTTGCTCGGGCAATCACCGAACGTGACGAAGTGATTATCATGCAGGGCGGATACAACGGGTGGCATAATGATGTAGCTTTCAATCTGATGGATCCCCATGAAAGAATTGCGGACTATCAGCCGGGCGAGGAGCTGCCGCTCTACCCCATCACAGCCGGAATGCCAGCGTCCGCTGCCCAGCATGTCCATGTCGTACAATTCAACGACTTGGACGCCGTAGAAAATCTGATAAAAACCGAGAATATCGCGTGCATCATTCTTGAACCCATTCTACAAAACATCGGTGTGGTCAAACCGAACCCCGGATACCTACAGGGACTTCGACGCTTGTGTGATCAATACGATTCCCTGCTAATTTTTGATGAGGTCAAAACGGGATTCCGTCACGCCTTGGGCGGTTATCAGTCGATATGTGGGGTGCAGCCCGATTTGTCGGTATTCGGAAAAGCGGTCGCCAACGGCTACCCGCTCGGTGTTGTCGGGGGCAAACGGGAGTATATGGAGTATTTCAATCACCCGCAGCCGGAAAAGAAGGTGTTAATTGCGGGTACCTATAGCGCGCACCCCGTCCCGACAGCAGCGGCAATCGCAACCTTAAAGAAATTGAAGGCGCAAGAGACGGAGATTTACAACCATCTAGAACACCTCGGTCAGATGATGGAAGCTGGTTTAAAGGAGCTGCTGTCCACGAAAGATTTCCCCGCAATAGTCGCTCGACAGGGATCCGCCTTTGTCGTCTATTTCATGGAGGAGGCACCCACCAATTGGCTGCAAATTGCACAATCCCACGATATGGATCTCGATAAAAGGTACAGAACACGCTTGATCGAAAGAGGAATTTTCCACTTCCCACTCCCCACCAAACAGGGGAGTATCTCCTTCGCCCACACGGAAGCGGACATCGAACACACCATAGAAATTACGGAACAGGTTTTAGAAAAATTATAAGCGTTAGGACTTACGCAGTTGAACGGTCAAAGCCTTGTGGGAGGGGCATCCCTGCCCCGATACGCTCGATAAGGGAAAATAAGGCAAAGAAATTCAACGCGAAGTTGCTAAGGCACAAAGGCACGAAGTAAAAAAAAGAAAATCCTTGCGTCTTGGCACCCTTGCGTCCTTGCGTTAAATTCTTATAATATATCTGTGAGAGGGGCATCCCTGCCCCGATACACCTGATGAATCAGGCAGCGTAAGTCCTATAAGAATAACCAACGGATTGAATATTATGACAACGAAATCCAAATCCACCGGCTGGTCAACCAAAGCCATCCACGCCGGCGAAGAATCCCTCCCCAAAACAGGCCCCCTCAGCCCGCCCATCTACCAGAACAGTACCTTTCAGTTTGAGACAGCGGAGGAATGCGTCGCTGCGTTCACGGACGAAGATTCAGGCTATGTCTATACACGGTGGGGAAACCCGACCCAATCCGTGCTCGAAAGCAAAATCGCTGTGCTAGAATGCGGTGAAGCCGCACTCGCAACAGCGTCGGGCATGGCAGCCGTAAGCACAGCACTGTTGACGCTGCTCGCTCATGGAGACCACGTCGTGGCGATGGATTCTCTCTATTCCGGCTCATACAACATCCTGAACGATGATCTCCGTCGCATGGGGGTCGAGACCACATTTGTAGATGCTACCGATTCCGGTGCCGTCGAGCGTGCGATTCGATCGAACACAAAAGCCATCTACCTCGAAAGTCCTGCCAATCCAACACTAAAGTTGGTGGACCTTGCTGCCTGTGCAAAAATTGCAAACGCGCACGGGGTTACGTCCATCATCGACAACACCTTTGCCACGCCGTGTGGACAGCAGCCAATCACCTTCGGGTTCGATATCGTCGTCCACAGTATGACCAAGTATCTCAGCGGAAATAGTACGGTGGTCGCCGGCGTGATTGTTGGATCAAAGGCGTTTATCGATTCCGCAAAGAAGGGGGCACTCCGAAACTTCGGGGGAGTCATTAGTCCGTTCAACGCCTGGTTGACGCTGCACGGAGTCGCTACACTGCCGTTACGTTTTGAACGCCACTGTGCCAACGCCGGCGCGCTCGCAGCATTTCTGGAAAATCATTCAGCGATCGAGAGGGTACACTACCCCGGTCTGCGGAGTCACCCACAACACGCGCTCGCCAAACAGCAGATGAATTATTTCGGTGGGATGATCGCTTTTGAACTCAAAGGTGGAGTAGAAGCAGGAGAGAAACTGGTGAATCGGGTAGAACTCTGTGCGCTTGCGGTCAGCTTGGGTGATGTGCGAACACTGATCTGTCACCCCGCGTCCACGACGCACCTGCATGTTTCGCCGGAAGCGCGCCGTCGCGCCGGGATCACCGATGGGTTGGTCAGGATTTCTGTCGGGTTGGAGGAAGTGGAAGATATCATCGCAGACCTCGATCAGGCCTTAGCGTAGGAAAGACACAAAAGGTTCATGTTAAGAAATTGCACAACAGAAACCGAGTTTTTTCTTGAAAACTCGGTTTCTCTCTGCATTGTACACTTTTTTCACGTTTCACGCATTACGTTTCACGCGCTTGGTATTTCGATCGGCAGATCCAGCCGATCTCCCCACTCTTTCCACGAGCCAATGTAGTTGCTGACTTTCTGATACCCCAAAAGCCGCAACGCCAGATAGCTGTGGGAAGAGCGGTATCCGCCCTGTCAGTAGGACATGACGCGCTTCTCCGGCGTAATCCCTGCCGATTCATACAACTCACGGAGTTCGGCAGCAGGTCTGAACATGCCGTTCTCATCCAGATTGTTCATCCATTCGATATGGACGGAGCCGGGAATCGCACCGCCCCGCGCAGAACGTGCAACAGTTCCGTAATGTTCAGCAGCGGCGCGCGTATCAAGGACAGCAAAATCACCGGCATCAAGTAACCCGTGGATGGTCTCCGCATCCATGTGGGCATCTATTTTTGACTCGGTAGAGAATTGTGGCACCTCCTCTGGTACTACCGCTTCGGTACTCACCTCCCCACCCGCAGCGGACCAAGCACTCAGCCCGCCATCTAATACCCGGACATCCTCATGCCCCAGATACTCGCAGAACCAGAATCCGCGCGCTGCCTTAACGCCAGACTCGTTTTCATACCATACAATTGTCTTCGTCGGGTCAATCCCCCGGTCCTTGAAAAGATAAGCAATCGTCCACATAAACGCGTCGAACACCTGTTCGCTCGTGTCGCTGAGACTGATTGCAAATAGATCGAGATGGATAGCACCGGGGATATGTCCCTCGATATATTCATGCGTCGGTCGGACATCCACAAGGCAGATTGAACCGTCGTCAAGTCTACTCATCAACTCTTCAGCGGAAATCAGCAGTTGTGGATTGGTATATCCTTTGTCATTCATTTACCAGAGTCAACCTTTTTTCTTGTCGTTTTTAGTTGTTAGATTCGGAAGGTGGTGGCTCATCAAATTTAACATTCTGTCTCTCAGCCTCGACCCGACGGGCATACCACTCTTCCCACGAATTTAGCCTTCTTTCAGCAACTTCGGCTCTACTGTTAGCTTCTTCAGCCTTGACTCTGGCTTGTTGAAGCGCAGCCTCTCTTTCCTGTCTTTGACGATTCCTCTCTTCTCTATAGAGATCCCAGAGTAATAACATATACACCCCCACAATTTCAAAAACAAGGACTACAACAATTGCCACGGGAATAAAGGTTGAGACATGCCCGACGATACTGGCTAATATCTCTGGCCAACCGCTGGATCCTTTAGGTGTTAAATAGACTCCCGCAAAGATCGTATAGGCGAGGACCAAAACCACAAAAAGCGTTAGTTCTAATCTTGCCCCGCCTTTTCTAAAACTGAAAATTGAAACTCGTTCTGAGTTATTTTTCATTGGAGTCAAATGTATCCACCACAACATGGCTGTATGTTGTGCTTAATTATGGTATCAATTCTTCAATTTATCTGTCAAGTAAAATACAACTGTTTATAATGGTCCCCAATATTTGGGCCAGGAGTTAAGTAAGATTTAACGTCTAACTCACAGCCAGAAATGGAGGCCTAAAAATGTCAACCAAACGGATTCGTCATACGGCGAAATTCAAGTTTAGTATTGCTGTTGAAGCT
>JAJEAL010000044.1 GCA_022822785.1 Candidatus Poribacteria bacterium | reverse complement strand
TGTTGCAAGGGGTTCGTGGGGGTCTGACCTGTAAGGGGGTGTGTTGCTTGGTGGTGGAGTCGTTGGGTTGGGTCATTTGTTTGTTACGCATTTCGTGTGACGGATTGTTCACCTGTCGCCCCTCCCCGACAAGTCGGGATTCAAAGCAACTGGGGCGAAAAGATTGTGTCGTTTTCGGTGTTTGCAAGTCCCCCTGACAAGGGGGATTTAGGGGGTTAGTCAGTCTCCCCGTCAATATGTCGGAGCAGGCTGCCCCTCCCACAGATGAAGTTGGTAGCCTTGGGTTACGGCATACGGCGTATGCCTACTACTTTTATGCCTACTACCTTTTATGTTTCACGGTTCTCAAAGCGTTGTCCAATCGAAGAGATACGTCAATCGCTCGTTCCGCTTGTGCAGCAGGTTCTGATATGCGGTCTGCGCGTCACCGGGCGAGATCTTGGTTGCCAACGGGGCAACGCACATCCGACCCTCACCTAGCCATCGCACCCCGGCGTTGAGATTGCCGTAGATGCTGTTGGTCCGAAACTCCGTCGCTTGATGTGGCAACTCCCATTCCCACCCGCTGCGGACGACCACATACCTGTGAAAAATCGCGCGTAGGATAGTGTGTGCATACATCTCTGTATAGCGCCGCCACGGCGTCGCAATCAGTACCACTTCACCCTTCTTTCGGACGACGTTGCAACCGTCAAGGACCGCCTGCTCGTGACCCGAACAATCGACGACCAGCGCCACTGTGTCTACGATGTCGGGATCGGCCACCGGGACAGCGGGGAGGACATTTTTCAGCCCACACTCGATAGCGACCTTACGGCGCGATTCGATCGGTTCACAGGCAAACACTTCGTAGCCGGCGTGTGTGAAGTTTTGGGCGGCGAGATTGCCGATGATGCCCAAGCCGGTGACAACCACACGCTCCGGTGGTCGAGCGGTCGTCGTGGTCAGGGTGGTCAGGCTCACGTTCATCAGCCGGGCGAAGACGCCGGTCTCCGGTGCAAGTCCTTGAGGCAACGGTATCGCCGCGTCCCGCTTAACACGGTGGTAGGAGCGATGGTTTCCCATGCAGAAGATGTAGTCGCCGGCCTGGACGTCGGTGACCTCTGCGCCGACAACTTCGGCTTGGAAGACGGCGGCGTAGCCGGAACCGCGTGGGAAACCGCTGTCTGCGCTGTAGGAGCCTGTCGTTTCCGTTCCGGCACTTATCAGGGTGACGATGCTGCTACCGGCGATTTCGTCGGGCGCTAGTGGGGTTGGGTCACGCTCAACGGCGTGGAGTTCGGCTTGTTCCCGTGCGACGAATTGAACCGCATAATCTTTTTTTGAACTCATGGGCGTTCCTCTCTCTTAGGTTCTATTTGTTCACGTGTGTGTTACTGGTCGTCTGCCACATTTTGCTTGATTAACCATCTGACTAATTGGTATAATTGAGTCATCTTGAAAGGGGCTGTCATGGATAATGCCACGTTAATCACCATCGTTTCCACAGTGATAGGCACTGGTGCAACAGTCATAACCTTGAATATGATATTTATTCTCAAGTTTATCAAGGAACCTCTTGATAAGAAGATTGATAGATTAGGGGATAATCTCCAATTACAAATCAATAATGTTGATAAGAAGATTGATAAACTGTATGAGATGCTGCTTGCTTACCACATGGAGGGTAATAAATAACCTGTTTTCTCGTCTGCTCCTTCTTGAGTTTTCCCGTCTTCTCGCTTTCCGCCTTCTCCGTGCAATCTGCTAAATCCGTTTTAATCTGCGGTTCAGACAATATGCACATGTCGTCCCGCAGGGGGTAAGCGGTTTTCCACATAGTGCTCCGCTGGCGCACAAGGCAATAGGTGTGTCGTGCCTCTATAGACATGCCGCTCCGCTGGAGCGCAAATCAATCCTACTCCCTCGCCTCCTCGTTCTCTCGTTATTCTTTTTTTACGTTTCATTTCCCCTGAAACCGGGGTTTCCGTTTCTCCATGAACGCCTGTCTGCCCTCCTTATAATCCTCACTGGCGAAACAGGCGTCCACTAGCTGCGTGCACAGTGCCAGATCTCGGTCGGCCGGGTCCTTGCAGACTTCCGCCACAATCTGCTTACAGGCTTTGATGGTCAGGGGCGCGTTGCCGGCGATTAGCTCCGTGTATTCGTCCACAAAGCTATCAAGTTCAGTCCGATCGACCACCCGGTTGATAAGCCCCATATCGTAGGCTTCTGAGGCGTCGAACTGTCTAGCAGTGAACAGTATCTCTTTGGTGCGGATGGGTCCGACAAGCGCGACCAACGGCTTCAGTCCGCCGTAGCCGTAACCGAGGCCGAGCTTGGCTGCGGGGATGCCGAATGTTGAATCGTCGGTGGCGATGCGGAGGTCGCAACAGAGCGCGAGTCCCAACCCGCCGCCGATGCAGTAGCCTGTAATCTTAGCGATGGTTGGTTTCGGGATATTGGTCAGTCTTTCATGGGCGAGCCCTGACGCTAGACTGTACTCCTTAATCGCGTCCGCCGATGCGCGCTGCTTCTCGAATTGCGATATATCCGCGCCGGCGGAAAATGCCCTGCCCCCTTCGCCCGACACGACGACCGCGCGGACCGTATCATCTGCCTCGAAATCCGCCATGACCGCCGCAATGCCCTGCCACATCTCATAGGAGATGGCGTTATGTTTTTCGGGACGGTTGAAGCCGAGATAGCCGACGCCGTTCCGTTTGTCGGCGATAATCAAATCTGTGGTGCCACGTGCTGCGACGTTCATACGACATTCTCCTTTCGCATCCGCTCGATTTCGTCGTCAGCGAACCCAAACTCCCCCAAGATTTCATCGGTATGTTCACCGATTTCGGGCGCCGGACGGTACGGCATCTTTGGCGTGCCGCTCATGTTTGTCGCGTGACGCAGCACCTCCAGCTGACCGAGCACGGGGTGATCTACAGGACGCGACATGTCGAGGTGCGCCACATGCGGATCCGACCACATCTCGTCCATCCGGTAGATGGGGCCGCACGGCACCCCCGCATCGTTGAGCGCCTCGATCCACTCGTCGCTGCTTCGGGTCGAGAAGTATTCCTGCAACTCCGCATTCAACGCTTCCCGATTCTGTGACCGCAATCCATCGTTCGCATAGTCGGGGTTGTTCCGCAGCTCGTCCGCGTCCAAGACATCACAGAGCCGATTCCACATCGTTCCACCGCTCGCGGCGATATTGATGTAGCCGTCGGTCGTCTGGAACACGCCGGTCGGGATGCTGGTGGGGTGATCGTTGCCCGCTTGACCCGGCACATGGCTATCGATGGTCCATCGCGCCGCTTGGAAGTCGAGCATCGCAATCTGCGCTTCAAGCAGCGACGAATGGACCCACTGCCCTTCGCCGGTCTCTTCGCGCTGCAGCAATGCAATCAGTACCCCGATGGCGGTGTACATGCCGGAGGCGAGGTCTGCAATCGGTACCCCGACGCGCAGCGGTCCGTGGCCCGGGAAGCCGGTGATCCACATCAGGCCGCCCATCCCCTGCGCGATCTGGTCGAAGCCGGGCCGTCCGCTGTAGGGCCCCTCCTGCCCGAACCCGGAGATACTGGCGTAGACGATGCGAGGGTTTTCCACCCGACACGCCTCGTAGTTAATGTTTAGCCGGTTCTTCACGTCGGGACGATAGTTTTCCACCACCACATCCGCCTGCCTCACCATCCGCATGAATGTCGCGTGTCCCAGCTCGGACTTAAGGTTTAGGGTCATGCTGCGCTTGTTGCGTTGGAGGTTCTGGAAGTCCGAGTTGTGGCGTGAACCGAGGGCGTCGCCCTCTTTGCCGGGAGCGGGTGGGATTTCAATTTTTATCACATTCGCGCCCCAATCGGCGAGCTGACGGACGCAGGTGGGGCCCGCTCGGACGCGGGTCAAATCGAGAACGGTAAAACGGTGAAGGGGTGGTTTATGGTCGGTCATTGGTCTATAGCGCTCCTTTGCTGTCAGGATTATTAGGTTGACAAATCCAGTGGATCAATTAAGTGTAGCGCAGATCCAAAGAAAACACAAGATGTATCTATCAAGTCCCCCTGACAAGGGGGTAAGTTCACGCTGTCCTATCCTCCCTTGTCAGGGGGAAAGTGTGAGACTGGAACCTACACCTCCCTTTCTCCCCTGTTGCGTTATCCCAGCGGGGCAGAGAGTGTATAGAATCCGTGTTGAGCTTCACCATCTATCTGTGTAAGAGGAGGTTATTGAAAGGCAGGATCTCCATTGTGCTTGATAAGGATTCAGGTTGAGCAGTTCAACCCACAACACAAAGACTCCAACGGAGCGGCATGTTGATTGTTAGAACTTATCTAATGAATTCTAAAGAATATCAGAAAGTTCACTAGTCTCTTGCGTATTCTGATTCTAGCCAGAAATATAGGGCGTGAAGAGGATTAGGGAATCTATCGCACTGATGTGTAGACTTTGGGCTGTCTGCCAGGCCGCATCGCCCCGCTGGGGCTAAGAACCTCGTCTTCCTCCCTGCTCGCTTTCTTCTACGTTTCTCGGTGTCTCCGCTCAAAACAACGCATACTTGAGCAGCCGACACTCAATCGGCCCGTTATACAGTGTAAACCGCTTCTCTGTGCGTAAGCCGATCCGCTTCGCCAAGCCGAGATTGCCTGTGAATAGATACGCCGTATACCCCGCGCACCGCTGTTTCAACACATTCCCGAACCCCCGATACAACGATGCTAACGCCTCCATCTCGCCGGTCCGCTCGCCGTAGGGGAGATTGGAAACGATGACCCCCCGATGCCCACGCGGACTCAACTTCAGCGCGTCGCCCCGCATGAAACGGATGCCCCGTTCCAGTCCCGCTAATTTCGCGTTCTCGGACGCGAGCCGAACCGCCGGTCGTGAAATATCGTATCCGAGGAGCCTGCCCGGCAGCTTCTCCCGAATCGCGCCGCGCGCTTCATCAACGAGCTGGCCCCACAGTTTCCGATCGAAGGGCCGCCACCGCTGAAAACCGAAACCCCGCCGCCCGGAATCCGCACACCGCAGTAAGCCCGGCGCATAGTTCATCGCCTTGAGCGCGGCTTCGATGACGATGGTGCCGGAACCGCACATCGGATCGATGAACATCCCCTCGTTATCCCACGCGACCAACTCCACAATCGCTGCAGCCAGCGTTTCCCGTAGCGGGGCGTCCAGCGCTTGACGCCGATACCCGCGCCGATGTAGCCGGTCCCCGGACGCATCGAGGCTGAGGGTGCAGCGGTCTTTGGCGATATGGGCGTTAATCTGGACCGCGGGCCGCTGCCGATCGACGTTGGGACGGCGACCTGTCCTATCCCGAAATTCGTCCACAAGGGCGTCCTTGACCTTCAGCGCGGCGTAGTGGGAGTGCGAAATCTGCGAATCGCGGCAGTTACAATCGACAGCGAATGTGTCATCCAGCGTCATCCACTCGCGCCACCGGACGTTACGGGCGTTTTCGTAGAGCGCTGCCGGTGTCGGGCAGGGGAACGCTGCGACCGGCATCAACACCCGATTCGCTGTGCGGAGCCAGAGGTTCGCCCGATAGAGCGTCTCCCACCCGCCCTCGAAATGCACACCGCCGACGATGGGTCGGATATTCTGAGCACTAATCGCTGCCAATTCATTTGCAACGAGCGGTTCCGTGCCCTTTGCTGCTGTCGCAAAAAAACGCATATTTGCCATCTATTGATTGTCCTTTGTAAAATAAATGAATCGCAGAGTCGCAAAGCCCGCAGAGAAAACCGGAAAGAATTAAAAAACGCTGTGCCTCCGCGATGTTTTTATCACGTATCCCGCTTCCCATAACACATGTCGCCCCGCTGGAGCTTGAGAGGAAGGAAGATGCCGCCCGTCTATAAACATATCGCCCCGCTGGGGCTAAAAACCTCGCCTCCTCACTTCCTCGCTCCCTCCGTCTTCTTTCGTTTCACGTTTCAACAATGCATTATCCTTTGTCAGAGTTGGTATTAGGATATACACAACCGTGTAAAAAGTCAAAAGTTTTCCTTTGGTTAGCGGGGACATTTAGAACCTATTTTACAAACGGGGAAGCACATCAAAAACAGTTTGTGATTTCAATTTGGTGTATGCTATAATTTCTCTGATTCACCTAGGGCGTGTTGACATTTTGTTTTTGCTGTCGCGAGAAACCCTCAAATCACTGGAAAAGATGCCAGAAACCGAGTTTTTTCTTCAAAACTCGGTTTCTTG
>JAJEAL010000070.1 GCA_022822785.1 Candidatus Poribacteria bacterium | reverse complement strand
CCAATTCATGACCTCTATAGATTTTATCACACAATCATTCTATCAGGAAATTAGAAAAGCTCGCCTTCTTCTGCTAATTTATGGTAGATTTTAAAATTATTTAGACACTCCAAACCGGTGCGGTTGGAAACCGCACCTACCAGGGGCGAAAGTGTCTATATTATTTTTAGAATTCACCGAAAACTAAAGGATTCCGTCTTTCTCTCCAGAGGAGCGATATGTCTATAGAAGGCAATACATCCAATCTCTGCGCTTCAGAGGAGCGCAATGTGTATAGCATTTTTTGGCTGTGGCCGCCTCATTAGGAGGACGATTGTGATAACAGAAGAACAGATTGCGTACTTCCAAACATTTGGTTTCTTGGTCCTGAGGCAGGCATTCCAACCCGACGAAGTGGACGCAATTTCCCAAAAATTCGATGAACTGCTTGACAAGGAGCGGGACGGACAACCGTTTCCGGGCGAGAGTCGTCAGTCGCTCTACGGTATTGCCGAAATCACCCCTTTGCTAACGGATCTGGTGGCGGATGACCGTATCTACAAGACGGTCGAATCCCTACTAGGAGAAGGCTTTATGTGGCTCTGTTCCGAGGGAAATCTCTACGTCGGCGATACCGATTGGCACCCCGATGGGACTCGACTGGAATATCGACCCATGAAGGTATCGTTGTATCTCGATCCGTTGACAAAGGAGACAGGTTGTCTGCGCGTAATTCCCGGTTCCCATCGCACCCCCCTGCACGAAACGCTCAAGCCTTGGACGCAGTTCGGTCTGCCCGGCCCTGATGTCCCCTGCTTTCCGCTTGAATCGCAGCCCGGAGATGTCTTCTTCGCAGATATGAATACGTGGCATGCATCCTTCGGCGGCAGGACGGGCCGTCGGCATCTGGCGGTCAATTTCGTGCCTAAACCCACCACCGCAGCAGATATAGCTCTCTTGAAAGAGAACCATCAAGGCGTCCTGAATTTGATCGAGCGATTGCAGTACAGCCGACCGGGACGGGTGTTTTCTGACGCTTTTCTGCATAGTGACCGTTCGCGTATCCAACGGTTGACTGCCAAATGGGTGGAGTTAGGGTTGGAGTAACGGGCGAGAATGCGCCACAGACCACATAGGGACATTGAGTAGGAGGGATCTCCGAATCCCGACTCATTTCATAAGGAGAACGCTATGAAAATCACAGATCTCAAAGTATTCGTTGTGGATCAATTTGTATATGTCAAGATCGAGACTGACGAGGGGATATATGGGGTTGGGGAAGCCTCGCTCAGCGGTAGATCATTGGCTGTCGTCGGGGCGCTGGAACATCATCTCAAACCGCTCCTGGTAGGTGCAGACGCAACCCGAATCGAACATATATGGCAGGACATCTTTCGGGGTACATTCTGGCGTGGCGGTCCTGTGCTGCAATCCGCACTTGCAGGGATAGACATTGCACTATGGGATTTGGCGGGAAAGGCGCTCGGCGTGCCGACTTACCGGTTGCTTGGTGGGGCAACACGGGACAAGGTGCTGGTCTATCGCCATGCCGGTCTGGAAGGTGCAAAGCAGATGGTAGACGAAGGTTGGAAAGTCCTACGCATCTCGCCGATTCGGTGCGATGGCGGGTTTAATCAGAAGGAAGCGACGCTGCGTGGAATTGAGTATATGAAAGCGGTACGGCAGGCGGTCGGGGATGAAATCGAAATCATCTTTGAGGTGCATACCCGCTTGACACCGCCGCACGCGATTCAGTTGTGCAATGGAATTGAAGAGTACCATCCCTTCTTCGTTGAAGACCCCATCCGTTCCGAAAACCCAGCCTCGTTTGCGACGCTGCGGGCGCATACAAACGTGCCGATCGGCACCGGTGAGCAGCTACCGACAAAATGGCTGTTTCGTGAACTGATCGAGGGGGAACTAATTGACTATCTTCGTGTGGACATCTGTCATAGCGGTGGAATCACCGAAGGGAAGAAGATCGCGGTGATGGGAGAGGTACATTATCAGGAGCTTGCCTGCCACTACACAGGAAGTCCCGTCAGCACTGCGGCGATGCTACATCTGAATATGTCGGTGCCTAACTGTGCGGTACAGGAGTATGGGATACACACCGATTGGATGAACGAAGTCATTCCGAACGATATGCGGACGGAGGAGGGGTATCTTATAGCAAGCGATGCACCGGGTCTGGGGATAGACCTGAACGAAGAGGCCGCAGCCAAATATCCGCATTCGTCAAAAGAGGCCACCCATCTGCGCCGAGAGGACGGGTCGGTACAAGATTGGTAATATCCTCTTGTTTTAGCTGGGAAGCGTCACATCGCGAAGCAAGGCGGTAATCTCGAAAGTGGGTATGTATAACTATGAACAAAAGGACATGCGATACTCTCATTCATAACGGACAAATTTTTACGATGGATACGGATCGTAAGATTTACTCTCCGGGCGCGGTAGCGATCACCGGTTCACGCATCGTGGCGGTTGGACCTGACGCTGAATTGCGAGAAAGGTTTGATGCCAGCAAAACGATCGATGCAGCGGGTGCCATCGTGCACCCCGGCTTGATCGATGCACACAATCACATTGTACATACCAGCTGCCGGGGAATTTTCGGTGGCAGTCATGACGCCGAATCCTTGCCCGTCAATTTCGCGGATTGGAAAGCGAGCGTTACGGACGCGGATGAAGCCGCAGCGACTGCCATGGCGGGAATTGAGATGCTTCGTAACGGTTTCACCATGTTCATCGAACCGGGATCGCTCTTTTCAACGGAAGCCGCGGCGGAGGCGGTTGAGCGCGTCGGGTTGAGAGCCCTTTTCTCTCCGCTGTATCTATGGGATCGAGGCGAATCCTTCGAGGCGATTCCTACACTCGCAAGTCCTAGCCTCATGGCGCGTGCGACCATTGACCACGACCGGTGTATAAAGGAATTGGATGCAGAACTCCACCGAAACAAAAACGCCGATGCCTTAGTCCGTGGGTATATATTCGTCTATGGCGAGGGGACTGCCTCCCCCGAATTGCTGAGGACAGCACACGCCTGTGCACGTGAAAACAAAGTTCCGCTACATATACATGCCGGCTACCTCCCTGAAGGGGCGGATCTTTATCGCACCCTGACCGGGAAACGTCACCTCGTACATCTACAAGAGTTGGGTTTCTTGGATGAAAACACCGTTGTCGTGCACGCGAGCGCGCTCGATGCGGACGAGGAAACCGCAGTTTACGAAACGGGCTGCAAAATTGTGTGGTGTCCGATAGCGTTCTTCTCGCTCGGTATCACATTCGACATCACCTTTAAGATGGCGGCCCGATATCGCCGTGGTGTCTGTGTCGCCCTCGGCACCGACGGGGCTCGCGATTGCACCCCGGGAGAGACCATGCTCACAGCGCACCAGGTCGCGCAGTCCTATGCGGATCCCGTCTCTCCCGGTGCTCTGCTCGAAATGCAGACCCTCAACGCAGCAGCGGCAGCCGGACTACAGGCAGAGTTGGGTAGCGTGGAGCCCGGCAAACGTGCAGATATCGTTGTGAGATCCGCACGGTCATCTGAAGCCTATCCCGATAACAATCTCGTTCACGCGCTGGCGTTAAGATTAAGAGCGGGCAGCGTAGATACGGTTCTGGTCAACGGTGAGATTGTCTTCAGCGGAGGGCATTCAACGCGCGTGGATGAACTTGATGCCTATAAAACTGTTTCTGATTCGGTTATGGCACGAGCCAAGCGACTTGGAATCGAACTCGATCCTGAGTGGCAAATTGTGAACGGATAGATTCTACACCAGCTTTGACGACTAGGGAAAGCGGAAACATGTCATCTGAAGTGCCCCTGATCATCAATCCAGCCAAAAACCTCCTAAGAAATGGAGAACCTGTGTTCGGGTTCAATGTGTTCGAGTCCCTGCGTCCCTCTGTTGCCAAGATAGCCGCGCAAACTGGATATAACATGCTGCTCGTTGAGAATGAGCATGTTCTGCACAATGACGAAACCCTAACAAACTTTCTGGTCATTGCGAGAGACAACGGGCTTTCACCCGCCGTAACTGTCCTAGAACCTTCTCGGCACATCGTGTCGCGTGTGCTTGATGGCGGTGCGCTGGGAATTTGCCTTTCCCACGCCGAGACACCCGATCAGGTGGAAGCGTTGGTACGTTGGATGAAATATGCCCCAGTGGGTGAACGCGGATTGGCGATGGGTGCCAACGTAGATTATGCAGAGGCGGATGCTGCTCGTTACTGCGAGGAAGCCAACAACGCAACACTGCTGATTCTCAAAATTGAATCTTGGCGAGGTGTCGAAAATGCCGAGGTGCTGTTGTCAAACGAATGGGTGGACGCCGTTGTATTCGGTCCCGGGGATTTGGCTGCAAAAATGGGGTTCCATGGGGAATGGGAACATCCCCAAGTGGTCGCTGCGATGGAGCATGTGATTGAAATCGCGTTGTCTCGGAATTTACCTGTAGAGCCAGCAATCTATCCGAAAAACCGTGCGGAGTATCAGCAGCAGCGGGAACGTGGCATTCAGCTCTTTGGCAGCCTCAGAAGTCCCGAATACAGTCTATTGCGGGAAGCGGCATCACAAGCGATGTCAATATATCGCTAGGGAATATTATAATGTCAGTTGTGGCAAAGTAGTAGGCATATGCCGTGTGCCGTAACCTTTACACACATCTCTTAAGGAATTAGGATAATCTAAGTTGCTAGTTGTTGTTCCTGTGTTTGTCTGAATCATGAAACGAAGGGTAATACGTAATGGGGCAGATCGCAGATTAGGCAATCTGCGCCACGATTTGCAACATTTGCGTTACAACTAGGATTCTATAACATCACCCAATTGGTTAGGATCACGCAGAAACCGAGTTTTGAAGAAAAAACTCGGTTTATAGTGCTTGATCTATTAACTAGCAACTTGCGTTAGGATAGGAATACATGGAACGAAAAATCACGCTTGGAATTACAAGAGATATGTTCGATGCGGAGGGGAATCTGGACATCCCCGGTCCGGGGCTTGAACTCCTTGACGAGATGCCTGAGATGGAGTATCGAATGTTCGATCAGTTTCTGCCGGAAGTCACCGCCGAGCAAATACAGGGGTGTGATATGGTCATCAGTGCGGCAGCCAGCTGGACGGAACGTTCACTCGACGGAAATGATTGCCTAATCGCCCTGCTATATACCGGGGTAGGTTACGACCACATTGATGTTAAAGCTTTAACGGACGCGGGAGTTCTATTTTGCTTTGCGCCCGATGCCGTCCGTCGCCCCATGGCGTGCACCATCATAACCTTCATTTTAGCACTTGCAATGAAATTGATGGCAAAGGACAAAATTACCCGTCAGGGACGCTGGTCAGAGCAGAATGACTACCGTGGCGAGGGGTTGATGGGCAAAACGCTTGGATCTATTGGGGTTGGCAACATCGGTCACGAGGTGTTTGCATTGGCGCAACCTTTCGGTATGCGTCATCTGGGCTGCGATCCCTACATAAAGCAAACGGATGTGGACGATGTCGGTGTGCAGTTAGTGGATATGGATACCTTGCTAGCGGAGTCCGACTTCGTAAGCATCAGTGTGCCGTTGAACGAAGAAACCCGATATCTCGTTGGGGAGCGGGAGTTGCGTAAGATGAAATCGACAGCGTATCTAATAAGCACCTCGCGGGGCCCGGTAGTCGATGAAGCAGCACTGATCCAAGCACTACAGGAGGGATGGATTTGCGGCGCGGGAATGGATGTTTTTGAAGAGGAACCCGTCGATCCTGACAATCCGATACTCGGTATGGACAATGTGGTGGTATCCCCGCACTCGTTGTGTCATACTGATGAGTACTACAAACTTGCTTGGAGTGGTAAACTCCGACAGGCAGCACAGATTCTTCGAGGTGAGATTCCCGAGGAATTAGTGAATAGGGAAGTCCTTAACAGACCAGTGTTTCAGACAAAGTTCAAGAAATTCCAAATGTCCTAGGGGAAGGTGGCACTGGTATCTAAACGCATTTCGTCAGTCCATTGGTTGGTTAATGGACCAATGAACAAATGAACAACTTGACACGAGGTGATTAATGCAATTTGATCTGTTAATCAAAGGTGGTGATGTTGTAGATCCAGGTGGTGGTCACAATGGCAGGCTTGATGTTGCGGTTAAGCGCAATCGCATTGCAGCCGTTGGCGCCAATATTCCCGTAGAATCTGCTGTTCAGATTATTGATGCCAGCGGTCAATATGTGACGCCGGGGTTGGTAGATCTTCATACCCATATCTTCTACGGTATTGGCTATTACGGTGTCCATGCAGATACAGTGGCAGCGCGCAGCGGCGTGACGACTTGGCTCGATGTGGGATCTTCGGGCGGATACAATTTTCCCGGCTTCAGAGAGTATATCGTTACCCCCGCTCAAGCCCGCATTTATGCGTTAATCAATATTTCATCCATTGGCTTGACGACGCGGTCAGGGGAACTCACCAACTTAGATTACTGCGACATCGATCTCTGCTGCAAAATGATAAATCTGAATCGGGACATAGCGTTGGGCGTAAAAGTACGTATAGATCAAAATACAACCCGCGGCACAGGCATCGTCCCACTGACATACGCACGTGAGGCAGCGGATCGCTGCCAACTCCCACTGATGGTTCATATTGGTGGCGGACCACCTGGGATTGTTGAGGTTCTAAAACAGATGAAACCCAACGACATACTGACCCACTGCTTTACCGGCGGAGACATGCGAATCATCGACGATTCCGGCACGCTGCGAGATGAAGCAAAACAGGCTTGGGACAGTGGCGTGGTTATGGATATAGGTCATGGGGCGGGTTCTTTCTCGTTTGAAACCGCAGAAGCGCTAATGAGTGTGGGCCATAAGCCGGATGTCATCTCCTCCGATATCCACCAAAATAGTATTGGCGGACCTATGTTTGATATGCCCACCTGCCTGAGCAAATTTATGGCGTTGGGGATGAGTTTTAGGGAAGTTATACAGGCGTCAACCGAAAAGCCTGCCCAAGTGATGGGTTTGGGAGACGAAATCGGGACGCTGAAACCGGGTGCCTTGGCGGATATAGCACTCTTCCGTATTGAATCAGGCGATTTTACCTTCTATGATGTGCGGATGAACTCACGGCAGGGGACGGAGTTGGTACGCAACACCTTGACCATCGTCAACGGTCGTGAAATGCCTATCGTAGCCGAGAAACCGCCAGCGCCGTGGTTCGAAATGAGCGATGGCCAGCGTACACTCATCGAACGCAATCATACACCAGAAGGGTTCGACCCTAAGTCGGGGAAGTGAGGTGTTCGATATGTCACCAAATTTGTACGGCATGAGACGTTTTGAGAATAAGGTTGCTTTGATAACGGGCGGCGCTTCAGGCATCGGCAGAGCAACGGCAAACCGCTTGGCGGCGGAAGGTGCACAGGTCATCATCGCAGACAATAACGCGGACCTGGCAAATAAAGCTGTCTCGGAAATAGAGGGGGACAGCGGTGCTGCGATTTATATGGAGGTTGACTTGGGGGATGACAACTCCGTTAAAGCCCTTGGTCGTGCCGTCGCCGAACAATTCCCTGCGCTTCACATTCTGGTGAACAACGCCGCTATTCTGAGACAAGGACGTATTGAAGACGGGGGCTGGTTGCCAAATTGGGAACCGGAGACAGCGATCGGTTTGAGAGGCTGGGTACTGATGACTCAGGTGTTATTGCCCCTGTTAAAGAAGGAGGGGGCTGCTATCGTCAACCTCTCCTCCGAGGGCGGTTTTCTCGGCAGACCTGGGCAATGGGTCTATGACGCAATAAAGGCGGGCTTGGTTTCAGTCACTAAGACGATGGCGGTTGAGTTTGTTGACTACGGTATTCGGGTCAATGCGGTTGCACCGGGGTGGATCGTTACGGAGATGCACTTTGCCAAGCACCCGGATCCGGAAGCACGAAAGAAGGAATTGGAGGAAACATCGATCACTTCCTGTATTATGAAACGCACTGCACAGCCAGAAGAGGTGGCTTCCGCTATCACTTTTTTGCTCAGCGATGACGCCTCCTACATCACCGGCACTACTCTCCATGTCGATGGTGGACGGATGGGGATGTCCGTGGGGTAGCTGCCGGTTTGTACAAAGTATAATCCGACTTCTTGGGGGCTTGTGTGCGCTTCCAGAATTCAAGGAGGGTAAATGGCCAGTTCTGGGTCACGCGCCCTTGGCTGTTCTTATACCAGCTTCTCACATTCGATGCGCCCCAAGCCATTTGCAAATTCCCTTCGTCGATCCATTGGTTGTAGGTGTCATGGACGGACTGTTTGCAATCGAGTGCCGCGCAACCAGTTTCCAACAGCAGCTTGATACACCCCAGAATGTACCGCATCTCACATTCCGAAAAGAATATGATACTTCCATTGGCCACGATATTCGTGTTGGGACCGTACATGCAAAACAGATTGGGAAATTTAGGGATGGTCATCCCCAGATATGCGCGGGGGTTGCCGTTCCAATGTTCCTGAAGGTCGATTCCTCCTAGACCCTTGATTTTCATGGGCCAGAGCATGCGGCTCGGATAAAACCCCGTAGCATAGATTAGCACATCCACTTCGTAAGTTTCGCCGGATTTGGTCACAATTCCTGTCTCAGTGATTTTGGTAATTGGATCAGTGACGAGATGGACGTCCTCCCACTTCAGCGTTTTGAGCCACGTGCCGTTATCCACCAGCATCCGCTTGCCCGCTGGCGGATATGTTGGAATACATTTTTGTAGCAGATCCGCATTGTCTCCCAGTACTGATTTCATGCCTTTAGTGAATTGGACACGGAGTTCATCGTTGGCGGCACTAATTGAATGGGCTTGATCTGTCCACGAAGCATCTTTCTTTACCCAAGCAAGTACGCCTTCGGCATTATGCCAGAACCTGAAAACACGGAACCATTTGGCGTAGAATGGCACGTGGTTTAGAAGCCAGTGTTTCCCCTCCGGGATATCGTCATGATATACCGGCTCGATCGCAATCCAGTTCGGCGTCCGCTGAAAAACAAAGACTTCACCTGCCTGTTTCGCAATCTCAGGGACAAACTGAAAAGCACTAGCGCCCGTACCAATGACTGCAATCCGTTTATCGGTCAGATCATGTTCATGTTCCCATTTTGCCGAATGGAACGAGATACCGTTAAACGTTTCACGCCCTTCGATATCGGGAAGTCTGGGGCGATTGAGTTGACCCACGGCACTGATGACTGCATGGGCTTCTAGGGTTTGACTCACACCGTCGGCACTTTTAACCCGTACCCTCCATGTGCAAGTTTTTTTATCGAATTCTGCCGATTCAACCGACGTGTTGAAACATATATGCGGACGAATTCCAAACTCATCGGCACACTGATTGAAGTACTTCAAAAGCACGTCCTGTGGAGAATAATGCTTGGGCCAATCCTTGGGCTTAAACGAGTAGGAGTATATGTGATTGGGAGTATCAACGCGGCACCCCGGATAGGTATTCTCGAACCAAGTTCCCCCAACCGACGTATTTTTCTCAATGATTGTGAAGGAAATACCCGCTTCCTTGAGACGGTGTGCGGCAAGGATGCCGGACATACCCGCGCCGATGATGATGACGTGAAATGCACGCCTTTTCTCTAGCAGGATATCCCTCAGCCCCGGTTGGGCATAAGGATTACCACCGCCCAAGGACAACTCGCCCATCAAGAACTGTCCATAATCGTCGGATAGAGGCTCTCCGACAAGGAAGTTCATCATTTCACGAACTTGGTCTACAGTTGGTGCTTGAGGCAGCCTGCAATCGCTATCCCGATAAGTCTTCAGGATTTCAAGGGCTTGTGCACGCACAGTCGCTCGCTGTGCTTCGGTGATGCCAACGTAGGGGTCGCCGAGTACGCGGGGGTGAGGGCAGATGTCTCCTTGTATGATGTTCATGTCACCAGTTATGTGCACAAGCGACACCATCAGCGCAGGTATATTGGCTTCCTCTAGCGCAGCTTTAATGAATTCGTCGGGTTCGGTAATCGCGTTCCAGGTATCGAACTGAGTTGTAGCCATACTTTCCCCACCGCCTAATCTCTCACACTCGCCTTACGTCTCTAGCCTGCTTTTGAAATTGAGACCTATTGGAAAAGACATCCAGACTACTCCTACCCTATACCTCAAATGCCGAGGTCTTGCAGATTATAGTCCTTGACGATGTCTTCCCGTGTCGCTTCGTTCCACCGGTTATCATCCTCCAGTCCAACCATGGGTTGGTAAACGTAGCGCGGTTCGTCGGGAAAGCGCTGCTGACGAGCGTCAATGCCCACAGCGATTAAACGTGACCTTTCAAAGATGCGTTCTGCGTCGTAGACCACCGGGGCCGTTCCGTAGGTGGTCTCAAGATCAATAACGGACGAGTAGCGATGGAACCCAAAGTTGATCGTCACCCGCCAGTCCGGCGAAGTGTTTGGGAAAGAGGCGTGCAAGGCTTGGCGGTTGGACATAACGACATCGCCGGGATTGCATACCATCGGGACTGCGCCGGGCAGATGGTCAGAACCGTTATTGGCTTCAATCATTGCTTTAATGTCCAGTTTGCCCTGTTTATGCGATCCGGGCAGCACCCATACCCCGTTGGCTGCAGTGCTTCCGTATAATTGTGCCATGAAATTGAACCCATGGGTGCCTTGGTCCCAATCCGCCTTATCCCACTGTGTGGTGCCATCCTGATGCCACGCTACAGATGCCCCCAACCCCGGTGGCTTAACAATTATGGATTCTGTGAACGGAGTGAAATCCGGTCCGTTAATATGTTCTGCTACGGACAGGAGTTGTGGGTGGCCATAGAGCCGTAGGCAAGAGTCCATCAGTTGAAGCGGCCCTGAGACAGAGGTGATCACAAAGTCCGGGGCGTCTTCCGGTGGGGTGGGCTCGTTCATCTTGGCTGGATGACGACCATTATTGCTCGCGGTCCCACCCACAGGGTCGCTCAACGGTTTTGCAAAATTGAAACTGGACCTCGTAAACTCCGACCCAAGCGCGGGTCTGCCCTTTGAATCGACGTTTGCATCCTTCGTGTGCGGCGCTCGGTCGAGCACACGTTCAAAATCCTCCTGCAAATCTTTGAGTTCTTCTGCGCTCAGTGCTCCTTCAAACATATAGAATCCACAACGCCAGTAGGCATCTGCGATGTCCTCGTGCAGCGTACCATCGGCGTTAAATCGGATTGGTCCCCGATTGCCAATCTCATAAGCCTTCCGTTCACCCTCTTGAACGTAAGTGTCCATTATCGTTGTATTTTCTGCTTTATTCGTGCTCATCAAGCTATCTCCTCGATTCGTGTGGTGGGATGGGTTAATGTATCTCACATGGAGCAAAATAATGCCGTTGGATTAATGCCTGTTTTCTCTTTTGTCCTTCCATTCCCTTTTGCATCGACAAAGGTCCAAGTCTTCTCAATTTAAAGTGTTCGGCGGCAATCGGTTGAATCAAATGAAATGATTATACAACCCGTAACCGTATTAGATCAAGTGTAAAAGATTCAAGTGTCTGCGGGCAGTGATACAACTGCAAAAAAATCTGATTGTTTCAGATGTTGCAAAAACGCCATACAGACTTGACAATTATGTCATATTAAAGTCGCAAAAAAACTATATAAAAGCGACGATTCTGTAATATCAAAAGCGTATAATCTTAAGGGTATTATGAGTTCTAACGATAGTTGAAACAAAGCAACAGCGAACACCAAGGAGGTAGCACCACATGAGGTTTCTCATTGCCGGGCTCGGGTCCATCGGGCGACGCCATCTGCGGAATCTTCGATCCTTGAATGAAGCGGAAATTATCCTCTTGCGTTCGGGGCGTTCGACATTACCTGACGCGGAGCTTGCAGGTATGTTAACCGAGCATGATTTACATGAGGCTCTGAATCGTCATCAACCCGCTGCGGTCATCGTAAGCAATCCAACTGCATATCACCTTGATGTTGCCATTCCCGCTGCCGAAGCCGGTTGCCATCTCCTGCTTGAAAAACCCATCTCTCACAATATGAAACGTGTCTGTCAACTCGGATCGATTATCGCTCAGAAAAAACTGAAAGTCGTTGTGGGATTTCAATTCCGTTTCCACCCTTGCTTGAGTGCAATCCGCAATCTACTACGTGATGGGGCAATTGGTCCTGTTACCTATGTGCATAGTCATTGGGGCGAATACCTGCCTGACTGGCATCCGTGGGAGGATTACCGGAAAGGGTACGCTGCGCGAAACGACCTCGGCGGCGGCGTCGTGTTGACACTATGTCACCCCTTCGACTACTTGCGCTGGGTGGTTGGCGAAATTGAATCCGTTTCAGCGATGACGGGTCAACTCGCGGGATTAGGCGTTGATGTCGAAGATTCGGCGAATGTCAACCTGCGCTTTACATCGGGTGCACTAGGCGTTGTTCACCTCGATTACCTACAGCGTCCCCCTTCGCACTGGCTTCAGGTAACCGGGAGGGACGGCACCATCCGATGGGATAACACTGATGACTGTGTTCAGCTATATCAAGCACACAAAGGCGAATGGCAAACTATCGAACCGCCGCGAAACTTTGAACGGAATACGATGTTCCACAGAGAGATGGCTCATTTTCTCTCATGTATCCACGGCACAGCTGAGCCATTGGTGAATTTAGATGATGGGATTGCTGCGCTCAGGATTGCCCTTGCGGTCAAAAAATCAGCAGTACAGGGAACTGCGGTAAGAATAAAAAAGGAGGTACGAGATTGAAACCAGATCTTTTTCGATTGGACCATCGCGTGGCGGTTGTGACGGGCGGTGCTGGTATGCTCGGAACTGAATACTGTCACGCACTCGCGGAGTCTGGTGCCCATGTCGTTGTCAGCGACCTGCGTGGCGGCGCTGCAAAAGGACTCGCTGATAAAATAAACGATGTGAGGTTGCCCAAGTCAATCGGCGTCGAAACCGATGTCACGGATAAAACTTCGGTAGAGTGGCTTGTCGAACGAACGCTTCGTGAATTTGGACGGTTGGATATTCTTATAAACAACGCTGCGCTCGACCCAAAGTTTGATAAAGCGCATGCCGGTGAACATGTCAACGCATTTGAGGACTACCCGCTTTCGCTTTGGCAGCAGGGCATTGATGTGGACTTGACGGGTATGTTTCTCTGCGCTCAAACGGCTGGCCGCGTGATGCGTGACCAGCAGCGAGGGACGGTTGTCAATATCTGCTCAACCTACGGTTTGGTGGGCCCCGATCAACGAATCTATGAGAAAGGGGAACCGGATGCCCTTCAGACGTACAAACCGGTGGTCTATTCCGTAACAAAGAGTGCGGTGTTAGGTTTAACACGTTACTTGGCAACGTATTGGGCGGGGCGTAATATTCGTGTGAATGCACTCACGCCGGGCGGGGTTTTCAACGACCATGACCTCGAGTTTGTTGAGCGGTATAGCTATCGAACGCCGCTCGGACGGATGGCTGAGAAATCAGAGTATTGTGGGGCTGTGCTCTTTTTGGCATCGGATGCGTCGTCCTATATGACCGGCGCAAATTTGGTTGTTGATGGAGGATGGACAGCATGGTAAATCAGGTAGATATATCAAAATACGATGGTAGCGGGCCCCTATATGGTCAACCGACGATACAGCTAAAGCGTTCGCTCCGTAAAGGGTGGAGGCCGGAGGTGCTGGCAATTGTTCAAGCCCGTGGTGGGTCAAAAGGCATTCCGGGTAAAAATATTCGACGCTTCGCCGGTATTCCACTGATCGCTTACAGCATCGCTGCGGGACAGGCGGCATCAACTGTAACCCGGCTGATTGTGTCCACGGATGATGCTGAAATCGCAGCCGTTGCACGCGCATACGGGGCGGAAGTGCCGTTTATGCGTCCTGCAGAATTGGCGACGGACGATGCTGTTGATTTTTCGCTATTCTATCACGCTGTACATTGGCTCAAGCAGTACGAGGACTATACGCCGGATGTGATTGTGCAACTCCGTCCCACTTCCCCGCTTCGACCGCAAGGGTTGGTCGATGAAGCTATCCATCAGCTGCTCGCCGATCCGCAGGCGGACTCTGTGCGTACCGTTGCCCCTTCACGCCAGAATCCGTATAAAATGTGGCGGATGCGAGATGGTTATCTCTCCCCGCTTTTGGAAACGGGCTTGACGGAACCGTACAACATGCCTAGGCAGAAACTTCCGTTGACATACTGGCAGACCGGGCATCTTGATGTGATGCGATGCCGTACTATCGTCGAAAAGAAATCCATGACCGGGGATGTCGTCCTTCCGGTTTTTGTGCCCCCCGAATACTGTATAGATATTGACACGCTGCAAGATTGGGAGCGCGGCGAGTGGATTCTGGAACACGAAAATCTGGAGATCGATTTGCCGCTGTCGATAAATAGGAGCAGCCAAGCGAATCGACTGCCGGAATCCCCGAAGATGATCGTACTAGACTTCGATGGTGTGCTGACTGACAATCGTGTGTGGGTCAATGAGTCAGGCGATGAAGCCGTGTTATGTAACCGAAGTGATGGTATGGGATTGTCGATGCTGCGGAAGCGTGGCATCGGTGTGTTCGTGCTATCGTCAGAGGAGAACCCAGTTGTCCGTGCGCGGTGTCGAAAGCTAGGTATCTGTTGTCAACACGGAATTGAGGAGAAAATCGTTGCCCTCCGGCAGTTAGCAAATCAACATCAGATTCCACCTGATGAGATTATCTATGTTGGTAATGATCTTAATGATCTAGCGTGCATGCAGCTTGTCGGCTGTGGAGTTGCTGTCGCGGATGCCCATCCCACAATTCTTGATACCGCTGATTATATCCTTCGACGTGACGGTGGACGCGGCGCTGTCCGTGAACTTTGTGACTTAATTCTCGCAAACATGCGAACGTAAGAAAATTAATAAGAAGTAGGTAGCAACTAACGTTTTTCAACATTAAGGAGGCATATCATGCTGCCAACCGTTAAGATCGGTGATAAGTTAATTGGTGTTGGTGAACCTGTCTATATCGTCGCTGAAATCGGAATCAACCACAACGGCGATTTGGAAGTCGCTAAACAGCTGATTGATACTGCCGCGCAGTCAGGCTGCGATGCAGTCAAGTTTCAGAAACGGACACCGGAACTGTGTGTTCCGCCGGAGCAACGCAACCAGATGCGGGAAACCCCTTGGGGATATATCACCTATATGGAATACCGGCATCGTGTAGAGTTTGAACGTGCAGAATATGAGGAAATGGATGCGTACTGCCGAAGCAAAAACATCGATTGGTTCGCTTCCTGCTGGGATGAACCGTCGGTCGATTTCGTTGAACAGTTCAACCCGCCTGCGTACAAAATCCCGTCAGCCACGCTGACCGATGCGGCGTTGCTGCGCTACCTCCGAAACACTGGCCGACCGCTCGTTTTATCAACCGGTATGTCGAGTCTCACACAGGTACATGCTGCTGTCAAACTGCTAGGCACCGATAACCTTGTGCTGCTCCACTGCAACGGTACATATCCATGTCCGCCGGAGCAACTAAATCTGAGGACTATTATGCGGTTAGCTGGAGAATTTAACTGCCCCATCGGTTATTCGGGGCATGAGGTCGGATTGCCCACAACTGTTGCATCAGTCGCACTGGGTGCTTGCTTTGTCGAGCGGCACATTACCCTCGACCGCGCGATGTGGGGAAGCGATCAGGCAGCCTCCGTCGAACCTCAAGGTTTGGAACGTTTGGTCAAGTATATCCGGGTTGTCGAATCTGCTATGGGCGATGGCGTTAAACGTGTCTACCCCGATGAGAAAAAAGCCATGCTCCGGTTGCGTCGCAGAGATACACTCGATGATGCCTGTGCTGCAGACTAGACGGGTTGACAGCTAGTAGTCACAGAATCCATTTGACCTTTAACTACTACGAACCGAATATGGATTTTTATGACAGGAGAGCCTAAAATGGATGAGAAATTTATACAATTTGAGGCGAGTTGCACCGCCTTCTCGCCTCAAGAGTCAAGAACTGTTTTCGTACTCAATGCGTGGAGTCTCCCGCTCTGGCTGTCTTCAAAAAATCGAACGAGGCAGCGTAAGATCGTCACGTACCTGAAAAAGCAGGATTTCGACTATGTACTGCTTCAAGAGGTGTGGTGCGCTAGCGATGTCAACTGGATGGTCGAGGCATTGTCCGAGTATCAGGCATTTTGGTCTGGCAGTGACGGTGATCCCATAAACAGGGGTGGGTTGATTACACTAACTAAAGACCAGGGAAAATTTGAAAGAACGTTCGTCCCATTTCCCAAGCTAGAGACGGGGAATTTTGAAGAAAAGCACTCCAGAAAAGGGGTGCTGCTGGTCACAGACAGGGGGGGATTGACTATCGGTAATACCCACATGTATTCATCCGGGCCGGAAGAACGACACCTTACAGAAGCACAGTTCAAGGTCGTCTTGGACCTAGCAAAGATATATCCCCACTTGGTGATCGGCGGAGACTACAATTTGCCGCTGACACGCCGTATGGAGATGAACGCAGCTGTTGGTAAGCGCTTCAAAATTGCCGTGACTGATCCAACTTATGATGCTGTTAATAATCCATTAACACAGGTAGGGGTCAATCGAGTAACGGGTAATCGGACCGAGAGATCGGTTATCGATGGGTTAATGGTTGCCGGATACAACGTCAAGTTACAATACAGCGACGTTATCAAAAAACCGCTGTTCTCCGATCATTACGGCGTGATCGGTTTAATCGCGCTGGAGGAATTCAACGAGGAATTACCCTACTAACCTCCGGCAGCAAGTTACTCTGAATGCTGAACGCCTTTGCTACTGCGTTCAGCGGTGGTCTGGGGGTTTCCTTCGAGCACTTCTCGGCACACATCGGCAATCAGTTCTGCCGCACACCCGTTTTGCCAGGGCTTGAGCGCCTTTAGCTCCTCCATCGGTAGGCTTGAGTAAACGGTCTTATCGAGTGCTAATCCCACGTAAACGGTCGATGAAAAACTAGTTATTAAGACATCACAGTTGGCAATCATCTCTTCAGCACTGCCCGATGAATAAACGAGCGCGCTAGGAGCCCACCTATTAATCTCCCGCGTTGCTCGGTCAAAATTCTCATTTGGATGCAGCTTAAAAATCAGTTGACGACCGTCTGCAATCTGTACCGCTTCTTCGATAAACTTTTTCCGATTCTCGTAACGGAACTTCTCCCTCAAATCTGATGTGCAAACCAAGACATAGCCTGTATGCGGAAAGTCGTTTTCGTAATACCGTTTACAGTTATCAAAATTCGGTATGCCTGTCACTCGCATCTTCTCAGGTGTGGCGCCCTTCCGAATAAATAGGTCTCGATAGCCCTCGCTGGCAACGCAGTAAAAGTCGTAAGAATCACTGATTGCGTTCGCTGAAGTGCCTGCAAACCATCTCGGCAAAAATTTGAAGGTCTTGACCAACCGAAACGCGAATCGCTCTGGGTCCGTTATTCCTTCCTGCACAACAATCCGTTTTTTATCGCGAATATTCTTCTGCAACACCAGATCGGTGCACATGAGGATCAAGTCGTAATCGTGCTGCTCGCCGCCATAATCGACAGTTAAGTTTTGAGATTCAAGATAGTGAAGCGATTGGCTTGATCGCTTGTCACCGATGATTGTGAATTCGAGGAGCTTCAGCCTGTTAAGTAGTGCGAGAAACCCGTCCGCGTAAAATGGCGTAAAATGGTGTGCGTACTCTGGTAACGCTTGTGCAATCTGGTGCATCTGAGTGGTGATGTTCATCGAGCCACAAATAAAGAGAATCTTTTTTTGCTCTGTCATGCCTAACCTCCAAGTCCTGTTGTGAGAAATCTAAATCGTTCCGAAATAAAAGAGGGGCTCATATAAAAAGAAGGTGCAAAAGTACGAACAACCACCGGGGGTTTTCCTGAAAGTTCGGTGTGTGTTGCACCATGTCTTAACGTAAGCCAAAAGAGTAACCACGATCTTTTCGTTTTGACGCAGTGGACATATAGAGTGAATTGTTACATTATAGCAGTGTTATGTTACGGAAATTTAACAGAACTTTGACAATATCGCAGACAGAGAGAAACGTTATGAATTTGTGATAATTTTGCCATAAGCGCGTAACATCCGCCGAGTATAATTTTCCCACGCCGTTGAGGAAGATAGAAAGAGAGAGATAGTGGACAATTGATTAAATCAGCCCATATACCAGAACAGAAGCGCTCCAGCTCCTCCCTGCTTAATCTCAATAAGATTGTTAAATCTCTGCTCGTTCTTGTTATCATCGGTGTTATTGGTAATTTGGTCTTCTGTCTCTGGACGACGGACCGTCAAAAACTCTCCGAAATCATCCATCTCGATGTGCGTTATCTTTTTTTAGCGATGGTATTAACGCTAGCGCCTTGGTTAGGGCACACGGTCCGTGTCCTTATGTGGACGAGATTTCTAGGTTACCGCCTTGGCTTGGTTGAGCTCTTTAAAATTGTTCTTGCCAATGAGTTGGCGGCATCTATCACGCCGACTGCCATTGGCGGCGGTCCCTTGAAGATTGCTATGCTGGTTCAGGTCGGTGTTAGGGCAGGCGGGGCAGCGTGTATAGCAACATTGCCTACTATCGAAGATATCTTCTTTTTTATTGTGGCAGTGCCAGTTGCGATGACCATTTCATCGTCATGGAATCATCCAGTATTCGATCTGATTTCAGAGGGAATTGATCTACATTGGGTGCTACCTTGCCTAATTGTTGGTTTGATTGGGGGAGGTGGACTCGCACTGTTGTATCGAAAGTCACGACTGAGGATTCGGAGGTGGGAGGGACTTCAAGATCAGTTGAAGGCAGCTGGGTCAGATTTTTTGAACGTCTGTCGAACGATTGGGGGAACGGGTAAATCTCGTCTCCTGCTAAGCACCATCATTGCAGGAATACAGTGGATCTGCCGGAATGCTGTTGCTGCGATGCTTGTCACTAGCTTAGGCGTAGAAGTTGACCTCATCCGTTTTTTAGTGTTTCAGTGGTTCATTTTTACCCTAACACTATTCATACCTACGCCCGGTGCTACCGGTGGAAGCGAAGCACTATTCTATCTGATCTTCAAATCACAGCTACCCGACGAAATACTGGCAATTGTCGTTGGAGGGTGGCGTTTTTTGACATTCTACTGGGTTATGATTATTGACGCCATTTTACTTTATGCCTTGCTGAACTTCAGAACATCTAAAACTGAGCGAGGTTTGACAGGGGTACCACCTACTACCGACTCCGATTGAGATGCCTGTCTCGACATCGACATCTTTATGCTCAAAAATTGACCTATTCACACAGATATGTGGTAATCCATTTTCCCGGTGTTCAGACAGATTCATCTACGAATACGCCTCGACCTGAGGCTTGATGTATAAAAAAGGAAAAATGAAATGAGTCAATTGGAAAAGGAATTTACGACAAACGGCTACACCGTACTGAGAAATCTTCTGCCGGCTGAAGAGGTCGTATTTTACCGAGAAAAATTGGAAGAATTGTCTAGAGGCGGAAGGCGGAGTTGGACGTTTCCTGATGGTGTTAATCAGAACAGAGATTTCTGGCCCCTCATATTTTACCCAGCTCTGCTCGATACGGTTCGTGACCTCTTGGATCCGAACCTCTGCTACCTTCAACATAATGACCTACACGCTGGATTTTCATCGATGTCGTGGCATCGCGATAATGTCAACCGTACCTACGGCGTTGGGTCCGATTGGGATGAAACACAATACCCGTACCAGATTGTGCGTGTGGGTATCTATCTGCAACGCTACGAGGAGAGTCACTCTCGTCTCGGTTTTATTCGAGGGAGTCATCGGATAAACGCAAAACTGGGAAAAAAACTGACGCGGCGGCGAAATCTGTTGACTAGCTTTATTTCCTTTCTTTGCCATACCGACCGACTCTCTGGATATGCCGACTGGGTTGCCACCCAACCGGGCGATTGTGTTATCTTTGATCCGCGAATTTTACATAGCGGCAGTAGAATCAGTGGATTAAAATATGCGATGTTCTTGGCGTTTGGCGTGGAGAATGTGCATTTTTACAACCATTACTCCTACTATCGACACCTGCGGCACGATTTGGACTACAAACCCACCTCCCCTGAACTCGCTGCAAAATTACAGGCAGCAGACCTGTATCCGACGATGCCCAATCCTGATTGCAAAATTCAAAATGCTTGGATTCCTACCAAACCGCACACAATGATCAGCCGATTATATCGCCAAGGAGGGTAGCAGATTGGGTTAAACGGGCGCCGTAAAACCCAACCCTCGCGGTTCACACATCATGTTTCGCGCTGTCTAGTGCTTCGCCGAGTGCTCTTGCTAAATTATCGGGATCGTCTGTTCCTATTCGATATCGCTTCCCATTATTCATCCGCAGCTCAATCGCTGAGAGACCCGACACATTGAAAAGCCAGCCTCGGGGCGTCAATCTTACTCCCCAACCGTAGTACCAAGGATTCTTGACCACCTCGTACGCCTCAATCTCGCTTAGGGGGAAATGCTTGCGGACGAATTTTAGCCCAAATTGAACCGCGATCGTCTGATCATCAATCGTGACTGTCAAGCGTGAAAATATTCCAAGCGGAACTAGCACGATGAGCAGACCGACTACAGTAACCGGGTGAAAACCCGCTAAAATATTTATATAGCCCAGAAACAGTGCGACTACACTATATGAGATAAGGAGGAGGTGACCAATCTGGGTATGTTTATAATGTACCATCATTTTGCTAAGCGTTTCGTACGAATTTCCCCAAGCATCTGAAGCGCGTTTACCCTTTATCGCCAATGGAGATCGAAATACTCATCACTAGTTGAGGTAACCTGCTGCAGCTTACCCGTTGCAACGTCTACGATGAAGATTTCACTAGTTCGGCGTCCGCCCGAATCGCTCCCAATAAAGGCGACCTTGCTCCCGTCCGGCCCCCATGTTGCATCCCATCCCCTGTAAAAGCTCAGGTTCATATAACTCGTGAATTTACCCTTCTCTACCGTCGCGACGCAAATATCACCTGAGGTATAAAACAGAATCTGCTTTCCATCTGGAGACCACTCCTCTATCCGTTGACACGGTGGTTCATCGTTTTGGAGAAACCAGAGTCCGGTGGTGCCGACAACATCAGGTTCTGCCAACGCCAAAAACCCTTCTGTCTCAAATGCAATCCACTTGCGATCCGGTGACCATTCGGGCCAACTGATTCCCTCCGGCAACGTTTCAATCAGTCTGTTTTTCGGCTCTTTGACGTTTTCGCCTTTGGTATCCCAGTGGAACCAACCCTCCGCCCACCGGCTTGTTCGCCACCGTTTGGTCGATTTTCCATCAATTGTCACTTCCCAATTTTCGAGACGATCTCTCGCACGGTCAATCTCGACCACAGCTAAAATGGCATCGCTCCGGGGAGACCACCAGAAATCGTGGATGCGATGCTGTCTCTTTATTATCTGCTTGTTCTCGGTCCCATCTTTCCGCATAACATAGAGTGATTCCGCTCTATCGACCCCGGAGATGTAAGCGATCCGTTCCTTGTCCGGTGACCATCGGGGCCTACGAGAAAATCCATCATCCGTAAGCTGGCGGCAAGCCGTTCCGTCTGGATTCATCGTACAGATATTATACTGATAGAACTCCCACCATTTAGACGTCCCTCGCCCCCTTTCCAGTGTCCGTGTCGCCGCCCGAAAACCGTCCCGATGGTCCAACGGCTTACGAACGGCAAAAACCAATTTTCCGGCACCATCCTGTGCTAACGCGACACCGCCCATCGTGATAAGTAGTATCGACACGCCAATTACACATTTTACACGCATACAATAACCTTTCTGAGAATAATGGAGCATTCCTATCTTGATAATCCGCGATTGCTTCCAATCCATGCCCTGATAAAAGGGAAACTAAAAATATTAGACGCAGGGAAATATGTGAGGTCTAGCCTTCATCTCAATCTTTTTTCTAGTTTTAGCCGATTACAATTGAAACCGAATAGACAGTGCTATCGTTATGGATCTGAAGACGCTCGCTCTATCCCCGCTATATCGGGATAATCTATTAAGATAAAACACGACGAAGTATGAGGTAACAATGGCTTTCTTTGCGTTCATTCCATTTATCATTGGGACAATCGTTGAAGTGTCCCGATTCGTGCTACATACAGCACAGTCAATCCGTATTTCCGCCCTCGTTTCATCAGGGCAATCGTTAAAACCCGCAGAACTGTTGCGGAAACTCATCGATTCGTTAATCTTTTAATTCGGCCTCCCCTCGAATCAACGATTCAATTCCTACCCCCCTCTCCTACTTTTACTCTCATTTTCAGTTTCGCTTTTCGGTGAGTCAACGGTCAAGTTCAATTGACATTGAAAGGTCTTCGGAGTTACAAGAGCCACTATCAATTACGTCTAATGTCGTCCGGACGCTTTCGAGTTAGTTCCTTTTAAGCCCGACACAGATAGTTCTCATTCCGGCTTCTCCGTCTTGACCGTCCAACCTGTGAACGCCTTATTTACAACTTTTGATAGAGCCGCAAGCTGCACGGCTCTCGAACCAGTTTTCGCTATCGATCGCCCCGTCATAAAGTGGTTGCGACGATTTCGGCGGCATTGCGCCGTATGTCGTGAAACGTTGATTTCATCTTCCACTAACCGATTGCTCCTTGCATCAACGCTTGGCGGGAACACCAGTGCCTGCGTCCCTGCTGAATTGGGATTTACCGCTGCTTGTTCGTGTTTAGCCATTTACATTTCTCCTTTACAATTTTTAACTTTTCTACAGGTGATGTTATAAGCGGACTAATAGATTTCTCGTTAACCGTCCCCAACTGTCCCTTTTCATGGGGATATTAAAAAGTAGCAAGAAACTTGCCAATCCTGTGCGTTTTCATCTTTTTTGTAAAACAGCGGAAGCAGTTAATCGAACCCGGAAACTTGACCAGGGCGAACCGTCTAGGGGTTTCCAATCTGCATATCTCATGGCAGATGGTGTGCTGCTCGTTACGTTGCCCTACATTCCTATTGACATTTGTGTGACTATAATGTATCTTAAGCTTAATTCAATATTTTTTCTGCTAGACACTAAAAAGAGACATGTCGTATCTTTTGTCGAACTGTTTCTTATGTCGAATTGATCTTATCTATTTCATAATCGAAGGAGAACCTTCAGATGTCCGGTGTCATCACAGCAAACGGAACGGACGCCAAGGTAGAGTGCATCATACCTATCCTAAAGGTCAAGAGTTTCGCTGCTAGCATAGATTATTATGTGAACGTACTTGGGTTCAGAGTGGAATGGGAATGGGGTAATCCGCCGAATATTGGAAGCGTCATACGCGATAACTGCTCCATCATGTTATGTGAGGGTGAACAGGGGCACCCCGGAACCTGGATTTGGATGGGCGTTGAGGATGCCGGGGAATATTATGAAGCATACAAGGTGAGCGGCGCCAAAATCCGAGAAACTCCAATAAACTATCCTTGGGCGTACGAGTTTCGGGTAGAAGATCTAGACGGTCACGTTCTGCGAATTGGGTCGGGACCCAAAGAAGATGAACCTCATGGTCACTAAGACTCTGTCTATTTATAGCTGTTCATTCTACTGATTCAATGGCAATTTCCTTAGAAGCTAATCTGTATACTTAAGGGGAGACTCAGCCAATCTAAAAGCAGTTGTAAACAGATTGTTATCTTACGAAAGGTAAAAGTCGTTTGAAAACGGCGAAAGGTCACTCCCCTTTTAGTCGGGAAGGTAAAACAGCAACTACTGTATCTCTATCAGGAGGATTTGCATGAACATTGACAACAAGACAATCCGTAAATTCAGAATCAAAATGGTGACACTCCTGATCCTCAGAAAGGCACTCGCTTTCGTAACCGTTTGGGGGCTTGTTTGGGGAACAGTCGTTATTGTACTCCGTGCGACGATTGGGCTGCCACCCTTGACCTTATTGACTGGTAGTATCGGTCTGGTATTTGCTATCGGTTGTGCAGTTGTGTTAGCGTTGCGTCAAATGCCGACGCGAACCGCTCTCCGAGCGAGTCTCGACCAGCACAGTCGTGCCGGCGGACTGATGATGGCGGCAGAAACAGTAGAACTGGGCAACTGGCGTAAACGGATGCCCTTAATTCGTACACCCCGTTTGCGCTGGCACGGTGGCGTCTCTTGGGCGCGGTTCGTAGGCGCGGTTCTATTCGTTTGCGTCAGTTTTCTGATACCGCAGCGTTTTGTGGAGATTTCTAAAGCACAACCTCTTGATATTCGCGAAGAGGTAAAACAGTTGGCGGACGGGATTGATGTCCTCAAGGAGGAAGAGATTATCGAGTTATCCGAGGCTGAAATGCTCGAAGAGAAACTGGCTCAACTCCAAGCGGATGCTTCGGGCGAAGATCCGGTCAAGACGTGGGAAACCCTCGACCATCTAGCAGGCACCCTCTCTCAAGAGTCAACAAATGCTGCACAAGAAGCATTGAACGAAACAGAACGTCTCACTGAAGCGGAAACCTTGTCGGAAGGGTTGATAAACGAGGGATCGGAGATGGGTGCTGCGCTTTTGGCGGAGTCAATGGCAGCATTATCTGGATTGGTTCAGGAGGCAGCACAAGAAAATGCGTTGCTCGCGGCACAGCTTCCCGATCTGGAGGGCGCTGAGAACTCATTCACACCTGAGCAGCTCAAAGAAATTTCCGATGCGTTGCGCTTTACCAAAGGCGAAATCTACGACCGGTTAGCGGAACTTTATGAGGCCAATCTCATTGATTTAGAAATTCTCAAGGCAGCGGAGAAACTTGGGGTATGCGATAGTGAGGGACTTGCTGCGTTTCTCGCCGAGAATGCAGATAGTAAGGCGGTGGTTGAGTGTATCGGTGGCTGGTGTCGAGGCATTGGGCGCGGGCCCGGTGACGCCCCCATGACTTGGAGCGATGGGACCACGGAGGAGGGCGCGAAGTTCAAAACGGAAGCACTCCCGCTATCAAATATCGCCTCTCTTGAAGACAGTGAACTGGTAGGATTTAGTGCTGCGGCACCATCGGTCGAAACCGCTAGCGTTCCACCGGAATCGGGTGGACTCAGTGGCGCAACGGCTGGCGGTGGTTCGTCCGTCTTCCAAACCGTTCTGCCGCGGCATAAAGGGGCGGTTAAACGGTATTTTGAGAGACCCTGACCAACCGAGTGCAATTTCCTGAAAGTTCTTCGTTTGGAGAAATGTTCGATTTTCTAGGCAGCTTAGTTATCAATTCATGTGATTCTATCGTGATTCATACCAAATGCACTTTGAAATCATCGGGACGATTGAGGATATCGAAACGATTGCTGTAGGTGGTCGCATCCGTGAGATTATGCGATTACGCCGACAATACGGTTCCGGAAGATGGCGAAAACTCAAAGGGATTGCCCGTGTTCGGCTTACCACTGGTCACGTTCGAAGAGCGGAAGTGCATTGGTATGAGGCGCACGGGATTGGCAGGCGAAAAATGAAAATCAAACGATTCTTGGACGAAAAGTTATGAAAAAAGCTCAATTTGCACTTTGCATTGAAAATAGTGATTGTGAAGATCTTGAAAAGCGGAAGCTCTACCAAATTCTGCCAGATGAAGCAGCAACCCAAGAGGGGTATATGAGAGTCGTGGATGAATCTGGGGAAGACTACTTGTATCCCGAATCTTATTTTATCCTCCTTGAACTGCCTCGTCAAGCAGAGGAAGTATTGATAGCAGCAAATTGAATTTAGGTAGATGCAAAGAAACCACGTTTTTCCGAAAAACTTGGTTTCTCTGGGCAGCTTTACTACTGATCTATATCACATCTAAACAACCATGCAAGATAACATACAATCCGAGAACCTCCTGCAGCCTGAAGAACTTAATCCCGCTGTTGAACTCACAGAAAAGGTGCTTGCGGAGTTGAATCGTGTGCTGCTTGGCCGTTCTGCCCTCCATCGCATGGTGCTCATTGGCATCCTGAGTCAGGGGCACATCCTGCTTGAAGGGGTGCCGGGCGTTGGTAAAACTGCGCTCGTCAAGGCATTGGGGCAATTGCTCCGTCTCGACTTTAATCGCGTTCAGTTTACCCCCGATCTGATGCCGGGCGACATTGTCGGCACACATATTTTGCAGCAAACCCCGGAGGGGGAACGCGAAATGACTTTCCAAGCGGGGCCGGTATTCACGAATATCCTGCTCGCCGATGAGATAAACCGTGCTTCGCCGAAGACTCAATCCGCTCTGCTTGAGGCGATGCAGGAGCGTTCCGTTACGCTGCTTGGCAACACACGCACGCTTCCCAATCCCTTTTTTGTGCTTGCTTCTCAGAATCCAATTGAATTAGAGGGAACATACCCACTGCCAGAGGCGCAGCTGGATCGGTTTCTGTTCAAACTGATTGTTCCCCATGCGGATGTAGATGTGCTCGACGACATCATCTCAACTCGCAGACGGGGCGAACCGCCTGTCCCCACGTGGTCAATGGACGCTGAACAGCTGCGCCAACTGTTCGATGTAATGGGCCGTATCTTCCTGCCCAAACCGGTCTCGCGTTACATATCACGTTTGACCGCTGCTACCCATCCGGACGCCCCTGAAGCCACCGAAGAGGTAAAACAATATGTCACATACGCTGCCTCACCACGGGCAGCAATCGCGATGGCAGAGGCGTCACGAGCATCTGCGTTACTTTCCGGTCGCCCGACCGTCGGATTCGAGGATGTAAAAGCGGTTGCTTCGGCCGTGTTGAACCATCGTGTGATTCTGAACTATCAAGCCCGATTTGACGGTGTGGATACCTTTACGGTTGTGGATACCCTCCTCGCCCTCCTTGACGAGACCGACCTCAATCTGCCCGATGACCTTGAGATTCGTTCAGCGTGAGCTCATATTATCAAGAATAAAGAGGTTTGAAAATGTGTTCACTCTCCTATGGGTCAACAATTCGATATTCTGTGCTGCGTGTGATCTTCCTTCTGGTCGCTGTGTGGATGTGTTGTGCCCTCTCTGATGCTCTCGCGCAAACAGATTTTGGCGACATAACCGTTACGCCCGAACTCCATCCAAGCGGCGACACTTCCCACGGATATGCGGAATACCGGATTGCCATATCGAACCGTTCGCCCGACACCGCCCATCAGGTCACACTCATCCTGCCGAAAGCGAGTTACAGTTTTTCTGGGCAGCACATACGGAAAATGACCCGATCCGTTGTTGTCGGTCCGTCCGCTACGGTCCACGTTTCCCTGCTTCAGCCACCTATGTTCATGCTCGGCAATGCCTTGGAGGTCGTTGTCAACGGTGAGGTGCAAAAGGAAGATGTTCCACTGGTGATTGGTCAACATGGTCGGAACGTATACATAAACTATATGACGACAGGCGGGACTAGGAGAGTCCATATTCGTGGCGCCTCTCTATCTCTCCAAATCTTGATAAGTCGAGATGTAGATGCGACAGATTTACATACTTATGCTGATAAACTGTTCAACTCCCTATCTTCAAGCAGCGTATCCCCCTCCACCGGTACGTTTCCACCTCCGAGTGGAGGACGTTCTAGTTCTCCTTACCAAATTATCGATCTTGGATTTCCTGTGTCAAAGTGGAGCACCAGCTGGCTCGGTTTCTCTCGCTACGATGGCGTTGTGGTCACAGGTGACGATATCCAACGGATGACGCCTGATGTTCAATCCGCGCTATGGCGGTATGTTGAGTGTGGCGGTGCCCTGTTTGTGCTAGGAGGCAGAGAACTCCCCGAAAGTTGGCGGGTAGCGGAATCGCTGAAAGCTAAGCGGTCCGCTGATGCTCCAGGACTAATGGTCTACGATGTCGGTTTCGGTCGGTGTATTGTAAGTTCGGAGATCAATCCAAAAAATTTGGGTCAGCACCATTGGTGGCTAGTTGTAGCATCATGGCTGAAAACTGCGACACCTTGGCGATGGGAAGGCGTGGTTGAGAAAGCCAACACGATGTTTCCGGTGGTAGCGGGTATGGGGATTCCTGTACGCGGGCTATTCTTTTTGATGCTCCTTTTTGCTGTAGTAATTGGTCCGGTAAATCTCATTGTGTTGTCGCGTAAAAAGCGGCGCATCTGGATGCTCTGGACAACACCAGTTGTTTCAGTGGTTGCCTGTCTTGCTGTGTTTGTCTACGCAACGTTTGCCGAAGGATGGCAACGACGGGTTCGGACAGAAGGACTGACGATTCTTGACGAAAGGGTCCACCGGGCAACAACTATTGGGTGGACCGCTTTCTATTCAGCACTGACGCCAAGCGATGGATTGCGCTTCGGCTATGAAACAGAGTTGACGCCTCTAGCCGAATCGATGACCACAAATACGCCGCGTACGGTCAACTGGACACACGATCAGCACTTGGAGAAGGGATGGATAACTGCCCGTGTGCCCGCGCACTTTATGATCCGTAAAAGCGAACTGAGGCGTGAACGTGTGACAATCAGAAGGGGAGCCGATAATGATCTGAGGATTGTCAACGGGTTGGGTGCCGACATAAATCAATTCTGGCTGGCAGAGGTGGATGGCGCAATGTATTCGGCCTCCAATATTCCCGCGGGCGCAGAAGCTGTACTGATGCCGCTGCAGGGAGCACGCGTGAGCGAATCTGATGAGGTTCTTCTGTTTGAGCTGGGTTATCCGCAAATGAAAAAAGAATTAGATGCGCGACGGATGCCAGAGATTTTAAGACATCATATAGTAGATTACGGCTTACCGCTTTCTAGCGATCTTGAAATCTTTGTTGAACAGCCTGGACGCCGATGGAGAGTAACAGATCTGCGGTGGGGACGCTCTTACAATATCGAAGTCCATAAAAATAAGGAAGAGTTGAGCGTCTATAGTGATAGGTTGACTAACTTGCGCGAGGTCTTTGCCTCTGATAATTGGATACAGAACATCGAATCTATCAAAACTAGCCCTAAAAAATATCTTCGTCCCGGTTGCTATATCGCTACCTTGGCTGTCTCTCCATTCATTGAGGATGCCCTGCGGAAAGTGACGAAAACACGATACAGTTCTATTGTTTACGGCATCTTAGGGGGAGAATGATTACATAGACTAATCCTTAACACGGAGAGCAAAGAGACTGTGTCCATAAACTCCCTAGGGGGTGGATCTGTGGGTCAACAGAAAAATTGTTTTTGCGGTAACCCACGACATCATATACATGCACGTCAATATACTTAACCTCAGAAAAGACTTTGGCGCAACGCGAGCGGTTGACGACATCTCCTTTACCTTTTCGTCAGGACAGATTATCGGCTTTGTCGGTCCCAACGGCGCGGGCAAGACGACCACTATGAGAATCTTGGCAACGCTTGATGAACCGACTAGTGGCGATGCCAAAATTGATGGTGTCTCAATTGTGGAAGTGCCAGAGGGGGCACGTCGGTTGGTTGGATATGTGCCCGATAGCCTACCTATGCACCGGGACATCTCTGTGCATGAGTACCTTGATTTCTTCGCTCGCGCTTACGGATTGACCGGTGTGCAACGCCGCCAAGTAGTTAAAAACATTGAGGCATTTACTAATCTTACGGACATCCGGGAAAGAACCCTGTATGCACTCTCGAAGGGGATGAAACAACGCGTCAGCCTTGCACGTGCCCTGCTCCACGACCCGCCGGTGTTAGTCATGGATGAACCGGCAGCCGGACTCGATCCGCGGGCACGAGTCGAACTGCGGGAGTTGTTGAGAATTCTGTCAGACCAAGGGAAAGCCATCCTGATTAGCTCGCACATCCTAACCGAGCTCTCGGAAATCTGCGATAGCGCTGTAATTATTGAACAGGGGCGAATCATCACCGCCGGCACACTGCAAGAAATTGCCAAGCCGCAGGTCGAGCAGCAGACCGTTCTGATTCGGCCCCTCGATCGACAAGATGACCTATATCAAATGTTGTTGTTAATACCGAATGTTGTCGCAGTCAACCGATTGGAAAATCAGATAGAGGTGAAAATCACTGGCTCTGATGAAGACTGCAGCGGTCTGCTCGAAAACCTAATCCGAGATGGATACCGTATCGTCGAATTCAAGCAGCACGGTAGCGATCTGGAATCGGTGTTCATGAATGTTACAAAGGGATAGACGCAATGAAATCGATCAGTGAAACCTTTGAAAAAATTGATGATCGCCTCAATCCTATCGTTGTCAAAGAGTTACGTCAAGCGGTTCAAGGCAGGTTCTTGATTGTCGTGTTAATCAGTTTTCTCTGTCTCCAACTATTAGCCGTAGGGTTATTCTTGACAGATAAAGCGGTTACGGAGTCTTTCACCGCCGGCAGAAATGTGTTTCAGGTTTTGCTGGGGATTCTGTTGGGGACCTCTCTGTTCTTTGTGCCCGCTTATACCGGTATTCGATTGGCAAACGAACGGGCAGATGCCAATGTTGATCTCCTGTTCATTACAACCCTTCGACCGCAGTCAATCATCTGGGGCAAGTTCCTCGCGGGGATAGTAATTACTATTCTGCTCTATAGTGCATGTATGCCATTTATGACCTTCACCTATCTGTTGCGAGGCGTTGACTTGCCATCGGTTTTCATCCTACTCGCGCTCGATTTCATCGTGGTGGCGGTGAGTATTCAGTGTGGCATTCTCATCGGATGTATCCCTGCCAACCGGGTCTTCAAGGTGATTCTCGGTGTGGGATGGCTCGTTGGTACGTTTATCGGTTTTGTTTCCTTGATCGCAGCGATGTTCGCACCCGGCGGACTGTTGGATTCTGGGATAGGGAGTCAGCTCGATTCATGGAAATTTTGGCGAGGTGCCTTGGGTGTATTGGGCGGTGGATCGGCAATCATTGGCCTCCTTGCTCTGCTATCGACCGCGCTTATAAGCCCTTTATCCGCCAATCGAGCGTTGCCTGTGCGTATCTTTGCCACCACAGCTTGGGGCCTAACCGGCGTCGGTGCGGCGATTTGGAGTATAGAAGTTAATAGCCTCACTCCGATAGTAGTGTGGGCAACCTTACATATTCTTGTGCATTCCATTGGTCTGTTTGTTGCTGTCAGCGAAAGGGAGACTCTAGGACGGCGCATCCGTCGAACTATTCCGCGCAACTGGTTTCTCCGCCCATTGGCATTTTTCTTTTATAGTGGTGATGCGAATGGTGTAGTGTGGTCATCTTTAATGATTATCTTGACGTTGTTGTTCATAGGTATATGGTCGATCGTTTTTCCATACATGCCCACTGGAAATGAGCCGGAATTTATCGGAGCGTTGACTAGTTTGGGGTTGTATGCGTTCAGTTACACGCTAGGTGCATTGCTGATAAGGAGACGCTTTTTGGCTGACCGAGTCGCTAGTAACTATACGTGGGTGATTGCTCTCATTCTGTTAGGTATTGCAACAACAGTCGTACCGCTTAGTCTCTTTTTTCTCGAAGGGAATTGGGATAAGGAGTGGCTAGTTGCTAGCCCTCTCGGTCCACTGCTGTTTTTCGCTACAGAAGGTTATGTGTCTAACAGTATAGCCATTGGAACTGTTTTTGCGATATTCGTTGGGGTGCTCAGCCTACCATGGTTTGTCCGTCGGATTACCGGTTTTCGTCCACCTACCGAAAAAACGGTAAGAAATTCCGTAGCAAACAAGTCCAAATAAAGTATCAAGAAGTTACAATGACTAGGGTGATTCATGATCCCCACTTTTACTCTTCCACTCGGTTTTCTCTCACTTTTGGCGATTCCGGGGCTTGTTGCCATCTATCTGCTACGTACCCGATCACGACGTTACCCTGTGTCCAGCCTGATGCTTTGGGCGAACCAGCAGCAAGCACGTCAAGGCGGCTTGCGCGTTGAACGGTTGCATACGCCTCTGTTATTTTTTTTAGAATTGCTTGCCATTATATTACTTGCCATCGCAGCGGCGGCCCCAATCATTCGGACGATGCGAGGCGCAATGCCGCTGACAGTGGTGCTTGATGATTCCTTTTCAATGTTGGCAGGCGTCGGTGAGACACCCCAAAGTCGAGCGATTGCGGCGCTGGAAGAGGAACTTGCTCCCCAAAGGTTTAATCCACTTGCCAATCGCCGCTATGCGGTCCGCTACGTACTTGCGGGCACAGAGCCGCAGGTGCTAAAGGAACCGGCGCGAACTGCGGATGAGGCGATAGCCCAACTGGACGCGTGGCAATGTTTCTCGCCATCTGCGGATCTGGATGCAGCAGTAAACTTCGCCGCCGAGCTTGGAGGCGAGAAAGCGCTCATCCTTGTTTTGACAGATGAACCTCCGCCGCAAATACTAGGGGTGGGCCGGATGCAGTGGTGGGCTTTCGGGATTCCGCAATCCAATGTTGCCTTTGTCAATGCTACACGAACCGCCACCGATGCAGGTGAACGGTGTTTGTTGGAGATAACCAATCTCTCATCGCACGCGGGCAGTACGGAGTTAATCGTGGGGGTTGATGACACTACGTCCCAATCGTCATCTGCAATTTTGCACCGCTCGACTCTTGATGTCAATCCGAAAGCGACGCGCCGGATTTTCCTTAACGTTCCAGCTGGGACACCGCCGTTGAAGGCACAGATTAGCGATGACGTTCTTGCACTTGATAACAAAGTTGTGCTCTTGCCGGAACGTCGAAAGCCGGTGCATGTGGATATTCGTGTCCAGGAACCGCGACTCCGATCACTTATTGAGAATGCACTGGTATCAACCGATAGGGCGTTGTCGGCAAAAGCGACCCCCGAATTGGTGTTTCTGGATGATACAGTGGTTGCCGATGACTCCTCCGAGGCATGGTATATGCGGATTATTACCGAACAACAGGCATCGGCATATCTTGGTCCTTTTGTTATTGACTTGACGCATCCATTGACCGAGGGGCTTTCACTCAGCGGCGTAGTGTGGGGAGCTGGCGTGGATGAACAGTTTATGGGTACACCGATTATTACCGCCGGAAATGTGCCTTTGTTGACTGACACCGAGCGGTTTACCGGAATCCATGAAATCCGATTACGCCTGCAGCCGGATCTATCAACACTCCAAAATTCGCCAAATTGGCCCATTCTGATGTGGAATCTTCTCCAATGGCGAGCTTCGCAAGCACCCGGCTTGGAACGCAGCAACCTTCGACTAGGTGAAGATATTATGTTAACGACTAAATCGGACACAACATCTGTGGAGGTCATGTTACCCAATGGGGAGGTAGCTGTAAAAGCCGTTCCGGACAGGACGATAAGCCTCAAAGCTGAGGAGGTAGGTATATATGAGATACGCGCAGGGACGGACAAATACGCCTTCGCCTCAAACGCGCTTAATCAAGTCGAATCAGACCTTACAGATAAAGCTACAGGGCGTTGGGGCGATTGGGGTGAAACAACGTTGCGCTGGTGGGGCTACCAAAGTTTTGCGTGGTTCTTCCTGCTGCTTGCCCTCGGTGTTTTAACGGTGCATCTGTTACTTGTGAAACGTGAAACGTAGTATTCTGCAGAAAACGTCGTTATGTAATACTTCTGATTTTATTTGAAATAACATCTTCGGTATGGATACCCAATCCATCGCTTCCCAAATTGGTGAGAAAAATGAAAACATTCTGGCTAAAAACCGAACAGAAAATCGAGAAATCTCAAGATCAGTTATTCAAGTTCTTCTCAAACGCGCACAATCTCACGAAGATAACGCCACCTTGGCTCAATTTTCAGGTTCTGACCCCCGCGCCAATAGAGATGAAAGTTGGAACGCTTATCGACTATCGCCTGAAGCTGCGGGGCCTCCCTCTCCGGTGGCAGAGCGAGATAACGATGTGGAATCCACCTCACGCCTTTGTTGATGAACAGCGTCGGGGGCCCTACCGACGCTGGATTCATAGACATACTTTTGTTCCAGTTCTCGATGGCACACTGATAAGAGATGAGGTCGAATATGCTGTGTTTGGTGGGGGGCTTGTTCAAAAGTTTTTCGTTGCTCCGGACATCGAGAAAATTTTCGCCTACCGTACAGCGAAACTGAAGGAATTCCTCGCGTAGCCTGCTTGGCTTGGATATGTCTATCCAAGCCAAGCAGGGGGACACTCTATTGCGCCTTCATTGAAATTTGGAGGGATTTGTGACCGAGCAATCAACTTCTGAAGCGCAGATATCTAGCGATTGTGATAGTAACCTCCGTGGCTCGACCGCTGAACCGCAGGCTGTCGGGCTTTCCGAAGAACGGCTTAAGGCTATCTCCTCAACAACACAACGATTCGTTGACGATGGACAGCTCGCCGGCGCAGTCACGGTTGTCGCCCGGCGCGGCAAGGTGGCTCACTTTGAGGTATGCGGTATGATGAATATCGAAACCGATAAACTGATGCAGAAAGACACAATTTTCCGCATCTATTCGATGACCAAGCCGGTTGCAGCTGTAGGAGTGATGATGCTCCGTGAGGAGGGAAAACTGACGCTCGACGCCCCGGCTTCGGCATATCTGCCCGAATTAAGTGGACTGAAGGTAGCACAAGCCTCTGATGCCGAAGTGTTTACGCCGGTCAAGGCGGATCGGGAAATGACCGTTCAAGATCTGATGCAGCACACCGCCGGATTGCCCGGCGCTGCCCGATATATGAACGGGGTTACCGCAGTCGATAAGCTCTACCGCAAAGCAGGCTTACACCATTTGCCTGAGTGCGATCTACAAGAGCTTGTCGAGCGGCTTGGCAAAATCCCACTATTGTATCAACCCGGTACAAAATGGCACTACAGCATCGCTGCCGATGTCTTGGGACGACTCATCGAAGTCACTTCCGGTCAACCCTTCGATCAGTTTTTAGCCGAGCGCATTTTCCAGCCATTGGGCATGGTTGATACCGGGTTCTATGTGCGATCGGAGAAGATCGGTCGGTTGGCGGGAATGTACGGTCCAAAACCGACGGGAGGTTTACAGCGTATTGATGCGCCGGCGGGCGGCACCGGACATATATCCAAAACCAGTTTTATAAAGAAACCGAGATTCTTGTCTGCTGGTGGGGGCTTGGTTTCGACAGCAGCCGACTTCGCCCGGTTCTGCCTGATGCTTTCAGGCAAGGGAGCCCTATCCGGGAAACGGCTGATAAAGGCGGAGTCCGTCGAATTGATGACTCGCAACCATTTACCCCAAAACTTGATACCACTCGACAAGAAACCTGAAGATCGCTATGGCGGGCTTGGCTTTGGGTTGGGTGTCTCGGTTCGCGTTCAACAGACCGACTGGGTGCCCTCCTCTCAGATTGGTGAATATGGCTGGATTGGCGGAACCAGCACCGAATTTTGGATCTCGCCGCGGGATGAGTTAGTAGCAATCATTTTGGCACAGCATATTCCCTTTTCCGCGTTGAGCCATGCAGTTAAGCCATTGGTCTACGCGGCTGTGGAAGGTTGATTGATCTAAACCGAACTGAATTATACATTTCTAAACGCAAAACCATACCTATCATGACACTCCTCCATCCAATCTGGCTGCTACTGCTCATTCCCCTAATTATATCCTTGCGCGTGTGGACACTGCCTTCCCGTTTCTTGGGGGGGATACGTCTGGCGATCCTGGTTCTGATCTTGCTAGCGATGTGTGGACTGGCTGTGAAATTGCCGAGCCGGACGGGCACGATTGTTGTTGTGGCGGACAGAAGTCAGTCAATGCCTCCCAACAGCGAGGCGCGGCAAAAAGAGGCGATCGACCTAATACAGAGGGCGATGGGAAGCGATTCTAACCTTGCCGTGGTTTCCTTTGGCAGAGTCGCCGCCATCGAGCAATCTCCCCAAAGTGGAAAATTCGCCGGATTTGTCAATAAGGTACACGGTGATGCCTCTGACCTGAATGGTGCCATTGGGAAGGCGATGGCACTCATCCCGCAAGACGCGCCCGGCAGACTGCTCCTGCTATCAGATGGGAGATGGACGGGCAAAGATCCATCGGATGCAACAGCGCAAGCCGCAGCGCGGGGCCTCCCCCTCGATTACCGCCCCATACAACGGGCTTCGACAAATGATGTTGCCATTTCTCATATAGATGCGCCGGAGACTGTCAACCCCGGCGAATCCTTTATGCTCGCCGCATGGGTACACGCGCCGGTTCCGGGCGAAATCTCGTTTGAATTACTCCGCGGAAACCGACGCTTAGCGGCTGGTACGCGAAAAGTGTCGTCCGGGTTGAGCCGTCTCATCTTTCGGGACAAAGCGGCACAACCGGGCACGCATCAATACACCTTGCGGGTTACGGGGACTGAAACCGATCCTGTACCAGAGAATAATACAGCAAAGATTCTGGTCGGTATTGAAGGACCACGCCCGATTCTGCACGTCACTACCACCCCCGATTCCGGGCTTGCGCGTCTACTGCAGGCGAGTGGATTGGATATAAAAACCATCTCCCCGTCAGCGTTCCGTTGGTCACTTGATGAGTTATCAGGGTATTCCGCTGTGCTAGTTGAGAATGTGTTAGCGGATGAGATTGGGCTTCCCGGTATGGAAAACCTCGCTGTTTGGGTGAAAGAGACCGGAGCGGGATTCATGATGACGGGTGGACAACACGCCTACGGGCCGGGCGGCTACTTCCGCTCGCCGCTTGAACCGATAATGCCAGTCTCAATGGAGTTACGGCAAGAGCACCGGAAGCTATCGCTCGCTATCGTGGTGACGATGGACAGATCCGGTAGTATGTCAATGACAGTAGGAGGTGGCAGGACAAAAATGCACCTCGCTAACATTGCCACGGCGGAGGTGTTTGATATGCTGTCACCGATGGATGAATTTGGCGTGGTAGCAGTCGATAGCGCCCCACACATTATCGCTAAACTCGCGCCGGTCGAAAATCAACCACACGTCCGCGGTGACATCCTGCGCATCGATTCACGGGGCGGCGGGATTTATGTCTACGAGGCGCTCTCCGCTGCAGCCAAAATGCTCTTAAATGCCCAAGCCGGCACTCGACACATTATCCTTTTTGCGGACGCCGCCGATTCGGAGCACCCCGGACGATACCGCGAACTGCTTGCAGAATGTCAAAAAGCCAACATCACTGTCAGCGTCGTCGGTCTAGGCACACCCCATGACGTTGACGCCGAATTGCTGCGCGATATAGCCCGCCTTGGGAATGGGCGTTGTTTCTTTACTGAGAATGCCGAAGAGTTGCCGCGTTTGTTTGCCCAAGACACCTTCGTTGTCGCACGCAGCACATTTATTGAGGAACTGACCGAAATTCGGACAACAGGCGGTATGGTCTCGCTGACCGGCAAACAATATCAGATACCTTTTCTGATCGGCGGGTACAATCTCTGTTACCTTCGTCCCGATGCGAATCTCGCTGCCGTAACGGTAGACGAGTACAAAGCGCCCGTTGTCGCAGCGTGGCAGGTGGGAATTGGACGGGTGCTCTGCTATACAGGTGAAGCAGATGGGGCACATACGGGTCCCATTGCCGGTTGGGAGGATGTTGGTAACTTTCTCACAAGTTTGGTCCGCTGGACAGCGGGCGCTGCCGGTAATCTGCCCGACGAGATGTTACTGACACAGAGGGTTAGAAATGGAATCAATGTGGTGGAGCTTCACCTTGACCCGGAACGAGAAGGGGAGATTTTCAGGGAACTGCCCACCGTGACGGTACTCCGAGGCGTTATTGGGGAAACACCAACTATTGATAGAACCGACTTGTCTTGGACATCTGCCGACACGCTTGCAGTCGCTATCCCAATCCACGGAGTTGAAACGGTATTGACGACGGTGGAGGTGCCCGGGGTTGGAAATGTATCACTGTCCCCCGTCTGTCTGCCGTATTCACCAGAATTTAAGCCTGCCCACACAGAATCAGGACTTCGGACGTTGAAACGACTCGCCAGAGCGACTGATGGGAAAAATCGGATTAATCTGGGCGAGATTTGGGACGACTTACCCCGACAACCTCGGCTGCTATCGCTTCAGCCGTGGTTGCTGGTTCTGGCGCTCCTCCTCCTGCTTCTTGAAGTTTTGGAACGTCATACAGGCCTGCTCTCCACGGGAAATGGACGCCGGTTTGTAACCGCGGTGTCACAACGCATACCACGCAGAGGGCGTGAGGTGACTCGGACTACTGCACCACCTTCCCAGGAGGAAACAGCACCGGCCGCGCCAGAGAAACCAGAAAAGCCTGAAACACCCTCCGATCGAGATGGGATGCTTGACGCTTTAAGTCAAGCACGGAAACGGGCAAGCGGACGGACGGGACGTGATTAGTTCATTGATCCATTGGTTCATTAGTGGGTTGGTTGATCCAATTGGTGAATCTTATACATTGTGTTCCTCCTCCATAAAATCTATTCCGATTTGGGACCAATGGGATCGGAACGGAATATGTCTACTACTAGCAACTTGCGTTAGGATAAATAACAAAATTATCAAAGCTATATGAACGAAATTTACCGACAATATCTCATAGATGGTGAACGCGCGGGTGCTCGATACGCCTTGACAGCACCACGCAATGTCCCCTTTGGCGTTGCCGGCAGTCAAATGGGGAAGCGCCCCGGGAGTTCGTTAGAGTTCATTGATCATCGCGAATACCAACCGGGCGATGACCTGCGCCGAATCGACTGGAGTGGCTTCGCACGAAGTGATAAACTGACAGTCAAGTTATATCGTGATGAGGTGAATCCACATCTGGATGTTGTCATCGACAGTTCCTGTTCTATGGCACTTGAAAATAGCCCCAAGGCGCAAGCGACGCTCGGATTAGCGGCAGTTTTTGCGACTGCAGCATCAAATGTCGGCTACTCTCACACGGCTTGGTGGGCGGGAGATGGTTGTCAGCAAGTCGACAATGGGAGGGACCGACCGTCGATCTGGGAAGGGCTGGATTTTACCTATCGCGGAGTCCTGCCAACATCATTTATCAAACTTCCCCCGTCGTGGCGGCCCTTTGGCTTGCGTGTCTTGATCAGCGATCTACTCTGGCCCGGAGATCCACTGGCACTGTTAGCACAATTTGCCGAGCAGGCATCGGCTGTCGTTGTGGTGCAGGTCTTAGGGGAGGTTGACGTAGATCCGACCGAACGCGGCAACATCCGACTCATTGATTCGGAGACAGATCAGGTGCAGGAGATTTTCGTGGATGCCGCGGCTGAGAAACGGTATCGTGCTGCCCTCACTCGCCATCAAGAGAGTTGGCATCTCGCCGCAAAACAGACAGGGGCGATTATGACAACGGTTGTTGCGGAGGAAATATTGAGCGACTGGCGATTGGAAGCGTTAGTTGCCTCCGAGGTGCTCACTATCATGTAGACGGCTCAAATTGCGGCTATATTACCCTAGGTTTTTCGGGTTAGGTCGAGGTGCCTCGGAACCTAGTTGGATTGAAGGTGAAGCTGATACCCCCAAGGTTCCAAGGTCGCGCCAAAACCGTGGCGGAGCGACATGTCGCAAAATGATTACCCCTTCCTGGTTTATAAAAAAATGTTGTCTGCTGTGTAGGTATGGTTAAAACCGTTTCCGCGTCGAAACCGGGCACTTTTGCTTTCAAGATTGATAAACGAAAGCTAAGTGACATTTTTTTAGAAAAAAATGCTCATTCCAACCTGATGAATCCCTCTAAATGTTGTCAAATAGTAGATATATTGTGTATAATATAAGAAATACACCTGTATATTGTGTGTATAGTAGGTGTGCCCCGGTGTGCCACGTTAGTGGAAACCGGAAAATTAGGTATTTATCTATTAATGATGCTAATCCGTTGATTGTGATTTGCTGCTCATTGAGGCAGCTACCACACTACCCAAATAGGGGAGGTTATGTAATGAAACAATTGAAGGTCTGGTTATTCGTCTTGGTTGCTGTTTTGTGTGTCGCTGCGGTGTCAACGCAAGCTGCCACCTTAAATGTTACCGTGACAGATGCCCAAACCGGTGCCAAACTAAACGGTGCTTCTATCACCGTCATGTCACAAGCTGGTGCTTCCGCTGAAGGTGTCAGTGATGCCTCCGGCATGATTGAAATTGGAGATTTATCCGCTGATGATTACACGATTACCGCCTCTGCCTCCGGTTATGCCGATAAGGTTATGGAAAACATCGAGCTAGCCGCAGACGGAACCACATCGGTAGAAATTGCTCTTTCCTCAGAGGTTATTGAACTGGATCAAGTTTCCGTTACGGCATCACGGCGTCGGGAAAAGGTCCTTGAAGCTCCGGCATCAGTCGCCCTTGTTAATGCGTCACAAATCCAAGACCGTGTTGCCCCAAGTGTTACCGAACACTTGAAATCGGTGCGTGGAGTAGATGTTGTGAACACTGGATTGGGGTCGTCGCATGTTGTCGTCCGCGGTTTCAACAACGTGTTTTCGGGCTCACTTCTGGCGCTCGTTGACAATCGCATCGCTCGGGTTCCTTCGCTGCGGCTCAATGCCTATACCCTCATTCCGACCTCAAGCGAGGATATTGAACAGATTGAGGTGGTCTCGGGACCGGGTTCGGCGCTCTACGGTCCAAATAGCGCCAACGGCGTCATGCACATCCTCACCCGTTCGCCGTTTGACTCTCAAGGAACGACGATCAGCATCGGCGGCGGTGAGCGGAGTATGATGCTCGGATCACTTCGACATGCCGGCGTTATCAATGAAACGCTCGGCTATAAGCTTTCAGTCAACGGTTTCCGAGGAAACGATTGGGAAGAGGGACGGTCAACAGAAGACCTTGAAGGCCCAGGTGAACCGATCTTTGATACATACAGAGCGGGCGGCGAAGCTCGTGTGGATTATAAGCCCAACGATGATCTGATGGCGATTTTTGCCTTCGGCGGCACGCAAACCACCGGTACGGAACTGACGGGTCTCGGAGCCGGTCAAGCCAAAGACTGGCGTTACATGTACGGCCAAACGCGATTCATTTACAAAGACCTTTTCGCGCAATTCTTTGTGAATAGTAGTGATGCCGCCGATACCTATACCCTGCGGGATGGCTTGCCAGTCGTAGATAAGTCCGACCTGTACGTTGGGCAGATTCAACACGGTTACGGCCTCGGAGAGCGTCAACGCTTCACCTACGGTCTCGATCTGTTACTAACCCGTCCCGACACTGAGGGCACAATTAATGGCCGCAATGAGGACAACGACAACATCAATGAGATCGGTGTGTATGTGCAGTCGGAAACTGAGCTTACTTCGCAGTTAAAGCTCATCCTCGCCGGGCGAGCTGACGATCATAATCACCTCGATAGTATAGTCCTCTCACCACGTGCAGCACTTGCTTTCCAACCGAACGACGACCATAACTTGAGGTTGACCTATAACCGGGCGTTCAGTACTCCGACAGCTAGCAACCTGTTCCTTGACAGGCTAGCAGTTCCAGACGCCTATGGGTTGGGCAGCAGTTTTGAACCAATTTTAGGGTTTAATCCTAAGATTGATGTACGCGCGCAGGGGCCTGGCAGTGAAACGGGATTTACCTTCAAAAGGGATGCAGCTGGACGTCCGCTGTTTCGGTCCCCCTTCTCACCAGTGGCAGAGCTGCCAGCAGACGCGCATCTTCCTCTTGATGACCCTCTTGCCACCAATCTCATGTGGGGCATCGGGCGAGGAGCTGTCATGGCTGGTGTGCAGCCGGTTTTTGAAGCCGCAGTGAAGCAAACTATACAGCAATCCTTCTCACCACAGGCATTGCCTCAGGTTGTTGCGACGCTGCCGCCGGAGACACTTCAAGGAGTGGCAACCCAAGCACTCTCAACGCTGCCGCCGCAAGCGCTGCAGGGGCTTCCGCCAGAGTTTGCTCCATTGCTTCAACCGGGGGCGATAGCTGCGTTGCCGCCTGAACAGCTTCAGCAGATAGTGCCGCAAGTGCTTCAAGCGCTGCCACCAGAAATTGTACAAGGTCTTGCAGCGTCTCTTGCAGCATCTACAGAGGAAGAAATTCTTACTGGATTTGCTAGTCTTGTCCCTGAGCAGGTAGATGGGGTAAAAAATGTCTTACGCACCCTTAACCCGGAAACAGGCGAGTTTGCGGATATCGAAGATGCCACCAGCGTTGACCCGCTTAAACCGACGATTACCCAAACGTATGAGTTCGGTTACAAAGGCATTCTCATGAATAAGTTGGCGTTTTCCGCCGATATCTACCACACGAGAATTAGGGACTTTGTCGGTCCTCTGGTCGTTGAAACTCCGAATGTGTTCCTAGACGCGCAGACGTTAGGTGCGTTCCTCACACAGCACTTCACAACGGTGTTGAGCGATCCCCAAAATGCCACCCTTAACCAGGCGTTGTTGGCGTTTGACGATCCGGCTCAGGGAGGTAATGGCAACGGTTCGGCTATTGACGAGTTAACACAACTCTTTGTGGCTGGTACCGAGAACAACGGTCCCGCTTTCATCCCGTTTGGCACGGTAACACCCGATGAGGCATCGGATCCAAACGCGGTTTTGTTGACCTATCGCAACTACGGTGACATCTCACTCAACGGATTTGATGCTAGTTTAACCTATTACCTCAATCCGAGTTTGAGTTTTGGTGGGAATTATTCCTTCGTCAGCGAGGACCTATTCGAGACAGGTCTCCGGAGCATCGCCCTCAACGCGCCTAAGAATAAGTTCGGAGCAAATGTGCAGTACAATAACACCAATCTAGGCGTGGGAGCGGGGGTACGGTTGAATTATGTGGCTGGGTTCCCTGTTAATTCAGGGGTTTACATCGGTGAGGTCGAATCGTATTTAACTATCGACCTGAATGCGGGTTATGAAATACCGTTTGCAACGAGACCTCGTCTGTCATTGACAGTCCAAAATCTGCTGGGCACTGAATATCAGCCGTTTATTGGTGCGCCGGACATTGGGCGTCTGTCTCTGGTCCGCTTGACGCAAACATTTTAATTAATCACGTTGATGTCTCGCACAAGTTGTCATAATAGAGACTACAACTTGAAAACCTGTTAAGAAAATGCCTTGGTGTCACACGTTGCTTGACTTTGGAACAATCGGAGCTGCGATGGTTGCATCAAGGCGTTTTTTTATCTAATGGTCGCTCATCTAGACGAATGGATTGCTGGGATGTCTCGATTCTGCGTACATGTCGCCCTGTCAGGGCTTTGCACATCGCTAATACTAGCCCACAGCTGGAAACCCACTGCCAACGAGGGGCTCGCCATGGTTGACTTCGATGGTTGGGATTAGACAATGGTGCGAGGCTTGTGCATCGTTGAAACAGACCCCTTGAGCGTAATAAATTATAACAAAGGCGCGACGTTGCCGATTCGTTGTGTTCTGCGGAGTTGCGTGGAAGTTCAGGCAGTGGTGGAACATGCACTCACCGGTCGAAAGCTCCACGGGGACGCCGAAGCTGGCGGGACGCTCCTCCATTTTCGCTCGTTCGGTCTTAAAGGTCGGATCTTTCGCTAACGCTTCGTCCTCTCTCTTTTTCGCTTCAGGAGAGAAACGGTGATCACGATGGCTGCCCGGAACCACGTGCATACAACCGTTCTCCACAGTGGCATCGTCAAGTGCTATCCAGCAGCTGAGGATTCTCGGTTCGGAGAGGGGCCAACCGTAAAAATCCTGATGGAACCTGAAATGACCGTTATCCGCCGGCGGTTTAGAGATGATGTGATCATGCCACAGCCGAACCATCGCTGTTCTTAAAAGCGTCTTAGCAATCCCAGTAATCAACGGGTGTCGTACCGTTTTTTTGTACTCCTTATCCCGTTTCCACATATTCACATACTGAGTGAGGACACGCGGTTCATCTTGCGCTGCTTTAACTGAGCGACGGTGCCCTACGCTGAACTCGACTGACGAATCATCCCCTCCTGCCAACTCGATATCGACAATCCGATCCAACCCATCAATAAGTCTTTGCACCTCGTTGGATTCTAAAACCTTCCCATACTTGAGATAACCGTTTTCATCAAAAAATCGTGTCTGTTCTTGTGTAACCATATTTGTCCTCCGTATCTGGTTTTGCTTTTCATTAAGTAATACGGTCAATCTGAGTTGATTCTATCACACTGCCCACAAGCTGTAAATAGCGAACGCTTTAATAGATGAGGGTATTTAACAATGCTGTAGGAGGGATTTCCAATCCCGACGAACACGCAGGCAGAAAACCGAAAACGTTCCATCATAGGCATATCACCTGCCGCCGACTCGCGTCGGTGCTTCCTGACCTTTGATTAGATCTGAATGGACGAAGATTTGCGTCCATCAAGCACGTCTCGTGAGTCAGTTTATCCCTCTGTGCTGCTGTATTGATAGATATGCGAAATTTGACAGTCTGGTATAGGTGATGTATAATTCAACCGACGATCAAAGTAGTAGGCATACTCCGTATGCCGTAACCTATACACATTTATCTTACGCATCACGTTTCACGTTATTTTGACGAACCAATAGAAGCGGAGGAAAACCGTGGCAGAAAAAAAGGTACTCGTCACCGGAATGAGCGGATTAATTGGCGGTCTCGTACGAGAGCGTTTGGAGAGAAAGTATATCTTGAGTGCACTAAATCGCCGACCTGTCCCCGGAGTGGAATGTCATCAAGCCGATATCGTGGATCTGGAGGCTGTCCGACCTGCTTTTGAGGGGATTGATGTCGTTGTGCATCTAGCGGCGATGGCACAACCGGGCGTTACGTGGGAAGAGTTGTTAAGTGGAAATATTGTGGGCTGCTACAATGTCTTTGAGGCATCACGGGAGGCAGGCGTTAAGCGGGTTGTCTTCGCGAGCAGCGGGTCAGCTGTCAGTAACTGGGATCGAGAGTTTCCCTACAACGCAATCACCCAGGGGCGTTACGATGAGGTCCCCGACACGTGGGAAAAAGTAGACCACAAATCGCTGACACGGCCGGCAGGTTTATACGGGTGCACCAAAGTTTTCGGCGAGGCGTTGGCGCGACATTTTACGGACAGTTACGATATCTCGATAATCTGCCTACGTATAGGTGCGGTTACCCGCGAAAACCGTCCTACACCGCCTCGCGGTTTCTCTGTGTGGTGCAGCCAACGCGACATCGCACAGATAGTCGAGAAGTCCATTGAAGCGCCCGATAGTGTGAAGTTCGATATTTTCGATGTTGTGTCCAATAACAGGTGGGCATACCGTGATATCTCACATGCTCGCGAGGTGCTTGGATACGAACCAGAAGACGCAGCAGAAGATTATCGCTAGTAATAGGTGGGTTATTAAAACGAAGGAAGGGTATAGCCTGTGTGTAAGGAACAACGGTCATTGTTCCCTATGAGTGATAACGTCCAACTGCGTAAGTGGGTAGGTTAAACTTCCTAGCCCAACCAATGGGAATAGTAAGTAGTAGGCATACGCCGTAACCCGCGTAGGTTTCTTACCCATTACTCGTGGCGTTTTAGGCTTTACTTCCTTCTTAAGATGTACCACAATTCCTATTCGTATCGCTCCACATCGGCGGCTTCAACTACCTCTTCACTCAAAGAAACCCCCAATTTCTCGCCCCACTCCAAAATTTCTTGGTAGGTAGTATCTGGTATATCGACGCCGTGCGCCAAACGCTGAAGGCGAGAGCGGTGCTCAAAATCGCCGGGCACCAATACCTCATCAAAACCGGGCGCAGCCGGTATCGACTTAATGCCATCAAGAAACGCGCGTACCCCTTCTTGATACGCTTCAAGTGGTGTAAATGCACTGACATTCAACGCTAGCATAAATTGCCCACCCATCGCGCCACGTTCCAGATCGAAATTTCCACTTAATCCACCCAACAAACACATCAGCAGCGAAAATGCATATCCCTTGTGTTTGCCAAACGGCAGTAGAAATCCACCGTCATAGAAATCCGCCGTCTTAACGCTGGGATTGCCGTGCTTATCTACAATGCAGTCTTCGGGCAGGTCCACGCCTCGGCTCTGGGCAAACAGAATCTTACCGCCGGCGATCATGCTCGTGGCAAAGTCGATGATAAATGGTGTATCATCGCCGGTAGGGATCCCAACAGAAATCGGGTTGGTCCCGAGCGCCCCACGGGCACCACCAAAGGGAACAATGTTCCCGCCGTCCTGTGAACCGCTGCCGTTGGTAGTGATGCCGATGCATCCTGCCTGTGCGGCTTGCTCTGCGTATTCGCCAAGCCGCCCGATATGCCCGGTGTGGACGAGAGTCACACTACAACTGTCAGCCTCCTTTGCCTTCTCAATTGCCCGTTCCATCGCTTTTCGCGCAGTGTGGTGACCGAAACCGCTTCCACCATCAACGCGCAAGGTATTGGCGGTTTCGCTGACAAACTCTGGTTCAGCAACGGGCTGCGTTCTACCATCTATGATACTTTGCAGATAGCTCGGAATGCGAATTACGCCGTGGGAGTCGTGTCCGGCGAGGTTTGCATTCACCAAAATCTCCGCTACATTTTCCGCGATGTGACGCGGTGTGTCCGACGCTATAAGCACTTCTCGCGTCATCGCGTGTAAATAGCTTGCCTGAAAAGCGTGCGTTGTTCCCACGATTCTATTCCCTCCCCCATTCTTGTCTCCGTACCCAAGTTGCTAGGGCATGTTGATATTTTGCGGTAGCCGATTCCAAACATGTTATATGTAGGTCGAGATTCATATCCGGACACCAATTTCGTCAAAAGTGTTAGATTCTGTTAGATGATTGGGGATAATTTACCCAGTGATCCACCCCTTGCGTAAATTAAGCGGCTATCAACTTCCGTAAGCGCGGGATTTCTCCGTCCATCGCTTTATCTCGCGCCTTACACACTGTTCGTTAGGTTTCACGTTATTTCAATGAATCAACATCAATGAACAGAAACCCTGTAAAATCGAAGCGCATTATCGCGGAACAACTTTCTCAATTCATCATCCGAACAGCCGCTGACCGCCCACTCCAAAGTCTCAACCCATCTCGGATATTTGGTCGCTTGCGCTGCGACGGGCCAATCACTGCCGTAAATCACACGATCAAACCCGAAACACTCGATCACCTGATCAATATAAGGTTTCAAATCCTTTGCTGTCCACTTTTCAAAGTCAGCTTCGGTCACCAAACCGGAGACCTTACAAGAAACGTTGGGGAATTCCGATAACGCCTTAATCTCGCGGCTCCACGGCTCAAAGAGCTGATCTTTGATGTTCGGCTTGCCGATATGATCCAGTATAAATTGAATGTTCGGACATTGCTTGACAAACTGAATCGTGTTGGCGAGGTGCGGATGGTAAATGCAGATATCAAAGCTCAACCCAAACTCTTCAAGCGACTGCACACCGCGAATAAAGTTGGGCTGCACACAAAAGTCGAGACTCTCCGATTGAATGAGCCGACGAATCCCCTTGACCAGCGGATTCTCAGCCAGCTGCTCAAGCTGCGCTCTAGCACCGTCCCCCGCCTCAAGCGGCGCCCCAGCCACAATCCCTCGGATTCTTGGATCCGCTTGCGAGAGTGATGTCACCCACTCAGCCTCTTTCAGATTATCGTCCGGATGCGTATCGCACTGCACAAAAATCATCGTTTCAACATCAACCTCGCCACAAGCGTCCCGATAATCCGGCAATAGATAAGATTTATTCAGAAACGGGACCTCTTCAAGCCACGGATACCGCAGTACGCTTGGATCCCAGAGGTGGATGTGCGTATCAACAATCGGAAAATCTGTCATAATATCACTCCGTACTTAATGCGTTAATGTAAAATTGCTTCTTCTCATAGACACGAGAAATCCGTACTCGTGAAATACTTTACCGCTCAGAAAACGCCACTCCATTTTTCTTGTGCACTAGTACTTTGTCAGATAAGTTGTGACAAGTAACTTACCGATCGGCGAAGTCGGAGCCAGTTTTGCGGGGGTGTAGTGGATTGGGCAATCCACTACGAGCAGGACCATTAGTATTTATCTGACAGTGTCCTTAGGTATTACGCATTATGCTTCATTGATAGGTTAGGTTGAACCGGAACTGTGAAGCCCAACGTTGAGTTTTCCCGCATCGCGTTGCCTATCTAGTGCAAATCCTTCAGGGCTGAGCAGCCCGATTCAGCCAATAATTATGCCTTCTCTTACCAAGACAATTGTAAGATATCTTGTCCATGAAACGCAACGGAAATTTTCGGTTGACAAGCCATTCCACCGGTGCTATCATGTCGCAGAAGCTATCCTGATTCTACGACTGCTGAAGGAGAAAAAAACATGGCAGAAAATTCGACAGATTCACTTCAGGCACCGCCGCGCAAACGGATACCGTTTGTTACCAAACTGCTCGTGTTACTCCTCATTGTCATGCTTGTTTTTTTCTTTTTACAGTGGTATTTGATAACGGAGTTATTCGATTTTGCTGCGGGCCTCATGAAGACTCAACTCATACAACAAGCTCCTGATGGCGTGGATGCAGAAGCCATTAGGGCGACGTTTAATCGCGTCGAACAGACGATGCGAACCATGCCGTTAAGCTATTTGCGGGGACAGGTGCGCTTGAGAAAAGTGAAAATTGCAATTGATTATGCGTCGAAAGCGAACGAAGACGGGGTGTGGAGTGCGGAAGAAATTAATACGCTGCTGAAAATGACAGATGCCGCTGTCGGATTCAAAGGAAAGGAACAGTAGCGGATGAAAGAACTGACGGACCCTTACGAGAAATTTGCATATCCCTATGACCGTATGATGGCGAATGTCAACTATGTCCGCTGGGCGAGCTATATTGAAGACCTTTTCAAGCACTATAAATCTACACCACAGAAGGTTTTAGAGGTCGCCTGCGGCACAGGAGCATTGACGCTGCTTATGGAGGAGCGCGGTTACGAGATGTGCGGCTTAGACCGAGCCGGGGGTATGCTAACGGTTGCGCGTCAAAAGGCAGCGGAGCAGGGGCTAGATATCCCGTTTATTCGTGGCGATATGCGTGATTTCGACCTTCATCAACAGTTTGACGCGGTACTCTGTATCTACGACAGCATCAACTATGCTGTTGACGAGGCCGAACTTGAGGCAGTTTTCCGGGCAGTTTCAAAGCATCTAATCCCGTCCGGGCTGTTTATCTTTGATGTCACTACCGAGCGCAACATCGTTCAGCACTTCCATGGGCAGACATTTGCAGACAACCATCCTGACTACTCCTATATGTGGAAGAATATGTACACCTACCACGATAAAGTGTGCCGAACCGCGCTCACCTTTTTCATCCGTGAGGGTGAGCTATTTCGCCGTTTTGAAGAGATTCACATCCAGAAAATCTTTGAGGTCAACACCGTCAAAAAATTGCTGAAACAGAACGGGTACAAAATGCTCAGTGCCTATGATATGTACACTTTCAGCCGTTGGAATCGACATTCGGATCGGATTAATTTTACCGCGCGTAAGGAGGAGGCATAAGGATGGCGGATGGAAAGGCAGCCGCAGCTGTCGAGTCAGCATGCTTACATCTCCAGATCAATGGCTGGTGCGTGGTTGAGGATGTTATCCCGAAGGATAGAGTGGAGTTGATACGCAGAAGCGTTGAGAGGACAGTCGAAGCATACGGAACTTATACCGGTGTCGAAGGGGTGGGCACTCGGAAGGGCCTCCTTGCCTTCAACCAATCGTTTGCTCCTTACCTCGCCGACAAGCGTGTATTGGGAATCGCTGAAGTGATATTCGGCCCTCATGTGCGCATCTCTTTTACAACCGCGCATATCAACTATCCGGGCAATATCCGTGGCCCCCTACACGCAGATTGGCCCTTCAACCAACACAACGCCGGACATATTCCCGCTCCTTATCCCGATGCTGTTATGCACCTCACCACATTGTGGATGCTCTCGCCGTTTACGCCCGATACCGGTGGCACACTCGTTGTTCCGGGAAGTCACCGCTCCTCGAACAATCCGTCGGGCGACAACGGTGTTGACCCATTGCAACCCTATCCCACCGAGATGCAGGCGACGGGTGATGCCGGTAGCGTATTGATACTTGACAGTCGGACCTGGCATGCGACCGCCCCTAACAGAACCGACAAGCCGCGCGTGGGGATCGCGGTGCGATATGCGCCGTGGTGGCTGAATCTCGACGTATTGATGCCCGGCTCTGATGATCGAGCTCGCATCGTGGATGAAACGGGCGGGAATGAGAATGAAGTTGTCCCAGTTTCCTCTGCCATTTACGAAGGACTGCCAGCGGAGGTCAAACCGCTCTATCGGCATTGGGTTCGGTAGCCATGCTAGGGGTTCATTCGGCATTCAGGGCTTCTAGCGCCTGATCTTCGTTATCAAAGGGCTCAAATTGATCGACCAGTCTGCTCCGAATCATAAGGTTCTGGATGTTCGTACCGATGTTGATGAGTGCAACCAGTCCCCCTTTCTGTTCCACGGATATATATCCCCCTGTTAAGGCGCCCAGTCCCGAACTTCCCATGATGGTGACATCGGCAAAGTCTATCAAGAATTTGGGGGCCCCTTTGCAGCTGGCAATCTGTTCGTCAAATACCCTTTTGAATTCAAGTGCAGCAGTTCCAAAAATCTTACCGCTCAGTTCTAAAATAATAACGCCTTCTCGTTGGCGGACGTTAACTGCCATAAATCTCTCCTAATAACTTTTGGTGCTCGCGGCTGAGGAGGTCGCTCCTGCATCGTTCAAGGGCGAAAAGTCGGTTGAGTGGAAGCATACCGATAAAAAAAAGCAATCATTACGCTGAGATTTTGGTGTTCGGTTCTGTCTGAAATTGCCGTAATTTACGAGTGGATTCCGACACTGTCGCCCATGAGCACCGTTTTTTTATGTCCCGTTCCTTTTCACGAGAATTCCCATAAATCGCGAATTTCATTGAGAATCCTTGGCGAAACCGGGATTTCGCGTTTTACGCTAGATAGATAAGGCTTCTGCGCCCGGCAACCCGGACGCAAAAAGTATAACGCTGATATTCTACAGATGGGTTACAAACGAGCTATTCGCTGGCACTGGACCGCAACAGGTGAGCACCCATCGCACCGCTTAACAACGGGTGTATAGCATCAAAGATAATCCATACTAACCCTCGGGTATCGGCGCTGACGGCGGTAAAATCTTGTCCGGCGCCGCTGATACCGAACCAGTTCCAGAAGAAGAGTATGGCCACGAACAGGAATCCATAGAATAGTGTGTTAGCAGCCACGAACTCTGGACCGCTCGAATTCGCGCTAGCACCGCTCATGCGAATGTAACCGAATATCAATCCCAGTACTATTGAGATAGCAGAGAGCCAGTTGATCCAGTCCCAAGCACTACTGGACGGTTGAGCGTCGCTGGAAGTGTGGTAAAGTGGCTCAATAACTGTATGGATAGCGACAATTGCCGCAATCAGAATCAGAACAACACCTATAACTCGCTTTAAGGCTTCCATGAAACTTTCTCCTTTTCCCTATATCGGGTTAGTTAAATCCTGTCCCCAGAACAACCTTGGGAACTGCATTTCATCTGCGCCTTATAGGATTACGTCTCAGTGATAACGGCGATTTTAACCGTTCTCTTCAGAGGCCCGAATTGATATATCCCTACTGGATGACCGATCGGGGTGTCGCTTCAAGGCGTGTGACTTTGATCTGTGACCGATCCATCATGTCCGGAATTTTGGGGGCAATTTCGTTTTTCCACGTGTCACTTTCGTAGACCGCGTCATACAACTGCTCCCGCTGTTCCTCGCTCTCAAATCGGCGGATCCAAACGTACAAATCTTTTTCCTCTTCGCCGACAAAGCTTCCTAAGATCACCATCCCTTTTGAGATCTGAAAGGGGATAATCACCTCCTCCATGTAATTCACCCAGTTATCCTCCTGACCGGGTCTCATTCGATACTGCCGAAGCTCAAAAAACATAATTTCTCCTTACATGTTGTGGGTCACGGGTGTGCCCGCATGTGATGTTGTTGTTGATAAATTATCCTCACCTATCCTGTGACCTGCTAGGTCTAGTGAGTATCAGCTTCCACCAATATTATACCAGTTCTTGGATGGGATGTGAAAAGAATTTTCTCTACCAAAGTGTTAATCATTTGGGACTTTCATAAGTGCGTTTGACAAGGGGATTTAGGGGGTAAAAAATTAAAAAATCTCACGTCGCCTACTAAATTTGCGTAAGGCCTGTCATTCTAATGAATCAACATAGCCTGTAGGTCAATGTTCATGTCTCGACACCCAAATGTCAATAGGGCCGAAACTTGACCGAGCACAAAAAAGCCCGAGCATATCGCCCGGGCTGTGATAAAGGTAGGTTAAGGCTATTCGGGGTAAGCCGTTGCAAGCGCTATTAGCGCATACGAGGTAACAAGCACCGGATCTTGCTCCATCCAACGACTGTTCTCGTTGATCCAGAAGCCTTCAGGTTTCTGCTCGTCAATCAGCTTTTCAGCGAGTGCCCTGTACCAATCGTGAGCAACCCCTTTGCCATCGACAATGGTGGGTTCTCCATACACTTTTAACGCCTTTGCCATTGTATGGTAGTTGTAGAAGAGCCCCTGTTGACCCATACCGTAATTTTCCTCAACGGTAAAGTGTTTCTTAATCCATTCGACCGCACTCTGTACCCGCGGATCGTCTCGGTCAACCTTAGCATAGATGAAGCTCAACAGTCCGGCGTAAGTCATGCTGGCATAAGATCGATGCTCGCCCGCTTTACTCTCGCCGTCGGGCGCGTAGATAAAACCGCCGTCGTCTCCTGCCCAATCTTGGTCGTTGGTCTCGCTGCGATTCTGGGTTCGTTCGAGGAATTTAACCGCTTTCTGCCAAACCTCCGGGTCATCGAAGCCGCTCTCTGTAAGTGCCTGTATAGCCATATTCATGTTCGATAGATCGTGGACACTCTCCCGACTTCCATAGCCGATCCCACCAAAGTAGACATCGTTTTCATCGGTTATCTGTAGGCTCTTGATGAACCTCTGTGCTTTGTCGATTGCGTCATCATATTCAGGATTATTTGTAGCTGAGAGCGCCATCAGCGAGACAGAGGTGTTATAATTCGGCAATGCGGGCTGCATCTCGGCGTTATATATCCCGCCATTGGGTTGCTGCACCGCTAACATCGCTTTAATCGCTTTCCGAATGAAAGGGTTATCCGCTTCCGCGTACCGGTTTCCTGGGTGGTGCAGAAAGGCGGTGAGTGCTAGTCCTGTCATACCGGGGTGATGCCTAAACAATCCACTATCTTCCTGCTGTGTTTGCAGCCATTCCAATCCTTTATCGATTGCTGCCAACACTCTCGGATTCAGATCTTGGTAATCAGAGCCTCCGTGGTTATCCGCATACAGCGGTTGGCTCAAGAGGAGGATGGCGAATAAAACGATTGCGTATTTGTGTCTATTGGTCAATTTCATGGCATATAATCTCCGTAATGTTTGAGTAGTCGATGAACGATCCTTGTAGCAGCATACCGGAATCTAAGCAAGGTCTAGGCAAGTACCGTGCCAATATCCGAGGTGTTGTGCCTATTGACGCTCACAGGAATATCCGCTGCGTTCCTGTCCAATAAATGAACAGGGGTGTTCATAAAATGGTCAGATGTTCTCAAAACTGGACCGCTTCCCCCGTATCTGAAGAACGCATCGCCGCGTCGTAAACCTGCATCACCCGTTTGATCTGCTCCGGCTTAACGATTAGCTCTGCACCTCTATTTAGGACATCGGAGATATTCTGATAGTACGACTTCCATGACCCTTTCACGCTCTCAATGACAAGTTCACGCTGCTCACCGTCCGCTTCGGTCGATACCTGTGCATAGTTGGCGGGATCCTCCGCTGCTGCGTCGATGTTTCCCGCGACCATCGGTCTCTCCTGTGGATCTAATCCGTACTTAATTAATCCGCCGAGATCGCCGACGACGTACCAGCGCGGCTTTTCGACCTTTGCCAAGTTACCTACCTCTATCTGATAGCGGACATCGTTCTCAAATTTAATCAGCAAGTTACCATAGTTGCCAATGTCGATATCCCACCGCGATCCGTAATGGACGTCGCAGAAAACAGTCTTGACTGGTGCGGGGATTAGCTGTAGGGCTTGATCGATAAAGTGTGCGGGCCAATCGAAAAGGATGCCGCCGCTCCGCTCTTTAACCCCTCGCCAGCTTCTCGGTCCGCCATATCTCATGATAGCGACCTGAAACAGGTACGGTGTTCCAAGGAGGCCATCGGCAATCACCTTTTTGACGGTCAGGTAGTCCCAATCCCATCGGCGATTATGAAACACGCTTAACATGACATTGTTGCGCTGACTCGCCTCAATCATCGCATCGGCTTCGGCGGCGTTCATACACATCACCTTATCCGTAACGAGGTGCTTTCCCGCCTCCATCGCCCGGATCGCGAGTTCAGCGTGTGTGTCGTGCGGTGTGGCGAGGATAACCAAATCTACGTCATCATCTGCAATGACCTGATCAATAGCCTCATACAGTTTCACATCGGGATGCGCTTGTGCGGCGGCTTGCCGTCTTTCCGGGCTACGGGTCGCAATCGCATATAAATTAAGCCCCTCTGCCAGGCCGACGAGATAGGTGTGGAATGATTTACCTGCGTAGCCGTATCCGATGACTGCTGTGTTAACCATAGAATCTCCTTGTGTGTTAGCGAACGCCGGGAACGCAGATCTGCTTTCCCGACCAGACCTGTGTCAATTAATCTTCCCAATTCAATACAACCCCCAATAGATTGGGATCCCATTCCATCAATAGCTGATACGCGTCTGTCGCCTGAATCCCTGGCATCCGATGGGTAATCAACGGGGCGACCACGACACGCCCATGAGCGATGAGCTGCAGCGATAGTTCCCAATCGTCACGGGTCGTCCAGAAGTTCGGTGAGGAGTCGTGACGCGGACGCACGGAATTATGGGCACCTACCACCGTCAGCCCCTTTCCGTGGACATCGCGGTAAAAATTCACATGCTCTGTCTCCCCGCGTGTGCTAGCAAGTAGGACGACCCGTCCATGCCAAGCCGCCAACTGAAAAGCGGTGTTGACGACCGGTGGGTGCCCTGTCGCCTCAATAACAACAGCTACTCCTTTTTCGCTAGTAACTCTGTCAAGCTGCTCATTGAAATCGTCAGCCTCTGGGTTTAAGGTATAATCCGCTCCAACCCGTGTGGCAAGCGTTAATCGGTTATCGGACAGGTCTGCCGTAATCACGGGCAATCCGCCGCTGAGTTTCGCAAGTTGCATCGCAAACAGACCGATTAAACCGCCGCCTAACACCAGCACCGGTTCCCCCAGCTCAACCTTGGCTTTCCGTACCCCTTGCAGCGCGATGGTACACAGATTAAAGAATACTCCGTCTTCCGATGAGAGTCCAGACTCCGCTATTCTAAGCAGGCTCTCCGGCGTGGCGACGAAATGACTGGTATGTCCTTTGGACGAAACAACCCGATCGCCGATAGCCAAACCATCGACATCTCTACCTTTATCAATAACCACTCCGACATTGCTGTAGCCGGGGTATGATGGGTAGCGTCCTCGTGCGTTGGGAAGGCCGAGCAGGAACGCCCGCTCCGTACCCGGACTAATAAGCGAACATTCCGTGGCTACCAGCACCTCGTTATCCCCAAAGGATGGGAGCTCAAATTCCTCAATATCAACCGTTGCCTGACTGGGCCAAACAATTCTTTGTCCTTTCATCCATCCCTCCTTAATGTAAACAATAATTTATAGTGGGTCTTAGAATGAATGAGACACTCCAAACCGGTGTGGTTAGGAAACCGCACCTACCGGGGAAGGAAAGTGTCTATTTATTTTTAGCATTTATTATAGAAAAAACGTAGGTGCTCCGTTCCAAGAGTTTTCAACTCGCATCTTCCGACTCGTCGAGGGCTTTCGGCAGGTCATACAGGTTCCGATTTCGCTCGGAACAGCACGGGGATTCCGCTGTGCGGAACCAGTTATCGGGGGTGGGAGCGGTCCGCTCGTATTTCGCAACGAACGGCTGCACCTTTTCACGTTTTCATGTGTCACGTTTCACACACTTCGTGCTTCTCTGTCGCCTGCGCCAAGAATACTATAATTGGAAACTCTATTTATTTTTTAGTATACAACAGCCCCAACTGAAAATCTACGATAAAGTGACAACGGCATTTCGGTCAGTGCGATTGCCAATTATTTTAATAACTACAGATTTCGATTGAACAGATTGTTAAGACACACTATAATAGTATAGGCCTGCTACCTTTTCTTGGAGAAGCTGAGCTTTGTGCGCTTGTTTCTCTTGAGAGGAGATAACGTGTGTTATTCCCCACACACAGTTTGGAGGGATAAATGGTCAAACCGTTACTAACACTAATTGTAATAGGCATATTTGTATTGTCCATCAGTACAATCTACGCGGCGGACGATCCGATACTCAGAAAAATCTCAGTCGTTCAGACCGATTCACCGCCGGAAATTGATGGTAAACTCGACGATCCATGTTGGCAAAAAGCAGCACAGACCGGCGACTTTATCCAATTTGAGCCGAACGCCGGTGAACCTGCCACCCATAAGACGAGAGTTTATCTGCTTTACGATCCGAATCGGCTATATGTCGGTTTTGAATGTTTCAAGAGTGACATGAACGTCCTCGCTGCAAATTCGGTTCAGCGAGACTCTTTTTTCTTCTCTGATGACCATGTCGAAGTCTTGATTGACACCTATCTTGATCAGCGTAACTGTTATGCCTTCTCGTTAAATCCGCTCAGCACACAGACTGACCGACGAATCACAAATGAGGGCGGAAATGTGAGACAGAGTAGCTCTAATGTCGGTTCTGCTATCGCTTGGGATTGTGATTGGGCTGGTTATGCAGCCCAATACGATGACCGATGGACAGCGGAATTTTCAATCCCGTTTGCGGAACTCCGTTTTCCTAAGAAAACCCCCCAGGCGGCTTGGGGTATCAATTTTTGGCGAAATGATGAATCGCGTCAGGAGGAACTGTCGTGGACAGATCTGGGTGGACGGCAATACGCCGTTTCACGGTTTGGACATTTGACCGACTTGCCGTTAGATCAACTGGTTACGACACGGCCGTTGGAGGTTAAACCGTATGGGACCCTAAAGCCGCAGCAAATAGGAGATGAGGGCCCTGAATTGGATGCCGCTACGGGACTTGATGTTCGGTATCCTTTCTCCAGTATGACCGTCGATTTCACGCTCAATCCCGACTTCGCACAAATTGAAGCGGATCCCGACCGTGTTAACCTCTCGGACATCCCGCTCCGGTTTCCAGAGAAGCGACCTTTCTTCCTAGAAGGGAACGAGCTCTTCCAGACGCCGGTTGAGCTATTTTATAGTCGCCGAATCGAAGATCTAATGTATGGGGGAAAGGCGATTGGGAAGCTAGGTAATTACAACTTTGCTTTCCTGAACGCGCAGGCAGGTCCGGAAAACACCGTTTTCAGAACGAAATCGCAATTCAGTAGCGATCTCGATCGTGAAATGGTTTCGGGAGATTTGCGCGAGGTCTTTGAGCGGAATGACATCTCACTTTCCGAAGTTGCCGCTGCTGTGGTCAAAGATAAAGAGAGCAAATGGCTGGTAACGGATACGAAGGAAGAGAAACAGTACACTATCATCGAGCAGGGGGATCGCCTAAACGTTTACGAGGTGGAGGGAGATCATTTGCCGGCTGATGAATACAACTATTCTGTACTCCGTGTGCAACGGGAACTTGGGAATAGCTCGGCAATCGGGCTATTGGGGGTGAACAAACAGGGCGAGACGCTATATGACCGAGCGGGGGGAATTGATGCGCGTTTTAGGCTGCCCGCCGATGTGAATTTCAACTTTGAATATGCCAGAGAGTGGCGGTCCGGAATCTTGAGCGATGACTCCATCAGCGATGATATCATCTTTGCCGAATTTTCTCGTCGAGCCAATGAGTTCTCTTTCGAGGCACGATATATCGACATTGGAGAGAATTTTGATGTAGAGACCGGCTTTATTCCAAGGACGGATCGGCGAGGTGTGGAGCTCTCTTCCCGCTACAATAAGCAGTATGCTGGGTTGGTACAACGGCTACGCGGCGAAGGCAGGTATGAACGCTTATATAACCATGCGGGTGAGCTGACCAATGAGCGCTATCGGATCGATGGACTGATTGGGGTTAAGAATATCTTCATTTTCACCGGGCCAGAGTGGTACTATCATGTCAATGATGATGGGGTGGCTTACACAGATACGGTCCTCAATTTCTTCACCGGCTGGTTCCCCCCCAAGTGGGTGCAGATACGGAATTTTGGATCTGTCGGTATCCGGGACGATAAAAACACATTCTTCATCCGTCCGGAGATAACAGTCCGACCGACGTCGAAACTTGACTTTGAGCTGACTTTGCAGCGTTTGGTAGAAGATGGTAGTCTTGAGCAGTGGACGCGCCGCCTTGCCATCAATTATCAATTCGCACAACGGATGTTCTTCCGTTCCAGTGCAGAGATCACCATTGACGATGAGCAACGAATCTTCGCGCTTTTTGCTTACGAATATCTGCCTGAAAGTACATTCTTTCTGGTCTACAATAACAACCGCGAGGGGGACGGTGAAACCGAACAGATTGTCTTCATCAAGCTGTCACACCTACTCAAGGTTGGACTATTTTAGCGCGAACTGCTAGTAGCAGCTTCACGTTTCGTGTATCAATAAACCAAATTTGGAAGGAAACCGCTAAACTATGGATGCTAAGTTAAAAAAGATTCAAATCACCCCTGTGAAATTCAACAAGGAGGGTGATGTACAGAAAGAAGAATTTGCAACCCTTACCTTTGAAGTGCCACTTGACAGCCTCCTCCAGCGTCAGGCAGTCGTGACTCTATTCGATCTACTCAGTCGCGAATGGGTGAAGGTTGACGTTGAGGGTGAGTCGATTCCAACGGACGAAAGTTCCCAACTCGGAGCCGCTGTATGACCGCTATGAATTACATTTGTTTCAATTCAGAGTTCGGTTGGGTCGGTGTTGCCACGTCGGATCAAGGGATTGCTCGCGTGACTTTTGGTGGGCAGACGGACGCAGCGGTAATCGATCGCCTACTCAACGGTTCCCACCGCAAACGGGGGTTAAATTCACTTGCACATGACCCTCTAAATCCAGAACTGTTGAGGGTAGAGGAACTGTTGAAGAAATATTTCAACGGCGTGCCTGTTGATTTTGACATTGAACTCGATCTCAGTCTCGGAACACCGTTTCAACGATGCGTTTGGGAGACTGCCCTCCGGATCCCGTACGGTCAGGTCCAAAGCTACGGTTGGATTGCCCGGGAAATCGAAAACCCCAAGGCGATGCGAGCCGTTGGCGGGGCAATGGGTGCCAATCCGTTGGCAATCATTGTCCCCTGCCATCGCGTCGTCCGCAGCGATGGAGGGCTCGGTGGCTATGGGGGCGGATTGCACTGGAAACGAAAACTACTTGCCATGGAGCGAAAAGCGGAAGCGGTTTGAATACTCCGAAAAATCTGTATTGCAACTATCGTAGGGAACGCAGATTTGCGTTCCCTGCAAAGGTTTTGTGTGCAAAAACAGGTTGACCGTTCAAAAATATATTTGTCAAAAACAAGTAGGAGATTCCTATCATGCAAGAAGAGAAGCAAACAATTCCTCCACAGATTGTACAACGATTTAACAAATACCTACAAAATAACGCCCTCCGATTCACCACGGAGCGGCGGAACATCCTTGAACAGGTTTTTGCTTACGATGACCATTTCCGCGCTGATGACCTGCTGGTGCGTATGCGACAAAACGGATATGCGGCTTCGCGTGCGACAATCTATCGGACCTTGCCGCTGCTTGTCAAAAGTGGGCTGTTGGCAGAGGTAATTGATGCACAGAAACAGTCTCATTATGAACACATTCACTCACAGCAAGAACATGCCCACCTAATCTGTCTGCGGTGCAGTAGTATCATTGAGTTTGAAAGTCCAGAAATCGATGCGCTCCAAGAAGAGGTGTGTAATATACATCAGTTCAAAGCGGTAAAATACAGAAATGAAATCTTGGGATACTGTGTCGAATGCCAGAAAGACGGCATCTAACTGATTATATCCGGAATGCCTGTTACGGAGGAAATATTTCAATGCCAAGCGTTAATCGAAAAATTACTTTAGCTGCAAGACCTATTGGCTATCCAAAACTATCAGATTTCGACCTAGTGACTGAGCCGATTCCTACCCCCACAGATAGGGAGGTACTTGTCCACACAAATTATCTGTCTGTAGACCCGTACATGCGTGGACGTATGAACGATAGAGCCTCCTACGCGCCAAACGTGCAAATCGGCGAAGTGATGGTCGGCACCGTGGTCGGCGAAGTTATCGCTTCCAAACACCCCGATTTTCAGGTGGGGGACTTCGCTACCGGAGGACTGGGCTGGCAGGAGTATGGGGTGTCCGACGGAAGTAATCTGAGGAAGGTAGATCTCGCCCTTGCGCCCATATCGACATCTTTAGGAATTCTCGGTATGCCGGGGTTGACGGCATATTTCGGTTTGTTGGAGCTCTGCAATCCACAAGCGGGAGAAACGGTTTTTGTATCCGCAGCGGCGGGAGCGGTCGGTTCTGCGGTGGGGCAGATTGCGAAGATAAAGGGTTGCCGCGCTGTCGGAAGTGCCGGCAGCGACGAGAAGGTGGATTACGTCGTGGACGAGCTCGGCTTTGATGCCGCGTTTAATTACAAAACCACTGCGGATTACAGCGCAAAGCTAGTAGAGCAGTGCCCGGACGGAATAGACGCGTATTTCGACAACGTCGGTGGTGAGATTACCGATGCCGTTTTCCCATTGATTAACGTTAAAGCGCGGGTAGCTATCTGCGGTCAAATCTCCCAATATAATCTAGAAAATCCAGAACAGGGGCCCCGCTTTCTGTGGCACCTCATTGTCAAACGAGCGAAAATAGAGGGCTTTCTTGTCTTTGAGTTTGCGGACAAACATGATGACGGTCTTCGACAGATGGCGGAGTGGATTCAGGCTGGAAAATTGAAATACAGGGAGGAAGTAACAGAGGGGTTTGAAAATGCGCCCGCCGCTTTCATCGGGATGTTGAAGGGCAGTAATATCGGTAAGCAACTGGTCAAAGTCACCTAATTTACCCATGTAGTAGGCATACTCCGTATGCCGTAACCTATGTGCAAATCGCCGACCTCGCTAGGACGAAATGAATCAATGAACCCATAATGAACTTTTTACGTATTCCGTTTCACGACTCAGACAAGCATTGAAACAACGCGTCGTAACTTGCGTTAATTAAGAGAGGAACCAATAACATGTCAGATAAATATCGTGTTGGAATTATCGGTTGTGGCGGCATCGCGAGGTTGCATGCGCTAGGCTATCAAGGTGTCGAAGAGGTTGAAATCGTCGCTATCGCCGACCCCGTTGAGGAGGCACTGAACGCTTTCGGGGAAAGCTACAATATCCAAACGCGCTACCTCGATCCCCGCGAGATGCTCGACAAAGAGAACCTCGACATCGTAAGTGTGGCGACATGGCACAGGCTCCACGCGCCTATGACAATTGCCGCTTGTGCACGGCAGCCGAAAGCGGTGCTCTGTGAGAAACCGATGGCGACCAATCTCGGCGAGTGCGACGAGATGCTAATCGCAGCGCAGCGAAACAGTGTGAAAGTTGCAATCGCACATCAACGCCGGTTTAACCCGGTCTGGACGGATGCCCGTCAACTGATTGCTAACGGTGCCATCGGCGAACCCCGCCAAATTGTGTGCAAGGGTGGTCAAGGTCTCCTGAACGACTGCTCACATCTGTTTGACATGATGCGTTATGTTCTCGGCGATCCTGATGCCGAATGGGTTCTCGGCAATGTTGAGCGCAAGACGGAGCGTTACGAGCGCGATATCCCAATCGAAGATCGAAGCGCGGGGATTGTTGGCTTCCAGGGGGGCTGCATCGGATTGCTGCTTCAGGAGATTGCGGGTCCCAACTACCAAGGCGGGATTATCTACGGTTCCGACGGTATCATAGATCTGACCGAACAACGAGCCCTCCTGCTCAACAGCAAACGGGCGGAATGGGAAGACCGTCGCGCGGCGGGCGAAAATCCGTCCGTGGCGCAAGTCCGAGAGCTGCTCTCATGGATCGAAGGGAGAAGCGGGCATCGGGGCGAGGCGATAAACGGACGCGCGGCTGTGGAGATTATCATGGCAATCTACGACTCTGCGCGACTACATGAAGTGGTACAGATGCCGGTCCGCACCCACGCGTCACCGCTGGAAGTGATGATCGAGAACGGTGACTTGCCGGTTGAACGTCCGGGCAGATATGATATTCGTGCATTCCTGCTTCGTGGGGAGTCAATGCATCCGTAAGGCGGTGTGATCGATATGAAAAACGGATTATCAACCGCAAAACCGATGATCTCACATAAATCGACCCTGTTCACGGAATCGGTCATCCGGGGCATGACACAGCTTTGCAACCGTTACGGTGCAATCAACCTTTCGCAAGGGACACCCGGATTTGAACCGCCCGATGAGGTGAAGGCTGCCGCAATTGACGCCATCCACGCGGGATACAATCAATACAGTATCACGTGGGGAACACCAAAATTTCGTGAGGCGATTGCTCACAAGGTTACGGCGTTTAACGGCATTCCGACGGATCCGGATCGGAATGTTACTGTCACTTGTGGTTCGACGGAGGGGATGATGTCGTCGCTGCTAGCGATCATCAACCCCGGCGATGAAATTATCATCTTTGAGCCGTTCTATGAGAACTACGGTCCCGATACAATCATCTCCGGCGCGACGCCCATCTATGTGCCGCTGCGAGAGACACGCTGCCCGGAGAGAGGCGATATCTTTACCTACGACCCCGACGAGTTGCGTAACGCTTTCAGCCCAAACACAAAGGCAATCGTGCTGAATACCCCTAGCAATCCGATCGGAAAAGTATTTACCTGCGCGGAACTGAAAGAGATTGCTGCACTCTGCTGCGAGTTTGATACCCTCGCTGTAACGGACGAGATCTATGAACACATGATCTACGATGAACGTCCGCATATCAGCATCGGTTCTTTGCCGGAGATGCGAGGTCGAACCATCACCGTTTCAGGGCTAAGCAAAACCTACTCGATGACCGGTTGGCGACTCGGTTACGTCATCGCACCCGAATATCTCGCAAACGCGATCCGCAAGATGCACGATTTCTTGACGGTCGGGGCGCCCCATCCGTTACAGCAAGCCGGAGTGGTTGCCCTGCAGCTGGGACAGGAATACTACCGCGAGCTGGTCAGAAAATATGATGAGAATCGCAAGCTATTTTCAGCTTTGTTGAGGGAAGCGGGTTTTCAGTGCTATATCCCCGAAGGCGCGTACTACATCATGACCGACATCAGCAATTTCGGTTTTTCCGATGATACCGAGTTTGCACACTGGCTTGTAAAAGAAATGGGTGTCGGCGGGGTGCCGGGGTCAAGTTTCTATAGCCGCCCGGAACTCGGTAAAACGAAGCTGCGATTTATGTTCAGCAAAGACGAAGCGACCTTACGTGAAGCTGCCGACCGATTGATGCGAATAGGAGAAAAGATTTAGCATTGAAACGGAGTGGATTAAATGTGCACCCGTATCGCCGGTTACGATTTTGCCAGATCTCTTGCGTTGTTTGGGCTGGTGGTCGCAAATTTTAGTGGAGATGTTGAACACGTTGAACTCGATTTGCTATATGACTTAATCCGAGGAGGTGCTATCGTAGCTTTTTTGGGATTGGGTGGCGTCGGTATATCCCTCCTGAAGCAACGGGATCAAAGAACGAGCGGTGCTCACAAATCTGCGGATAGCCGAAAGCGATTGATAAAACGCACTGCGTCCCTATTAGTAGTCGGTATCTGTTGTAACGTAATTTGGCATGACAACTTCCTATGCTTCTACAGTATTTGTATTGGTATCGGTGCGCTTCTTTTGACAGTTTCTAACCGTTGGTTATGGCCGCTTGCCTTCATCTTCGTCTCAATCTGGGCTGCATTTCAGTTTTTGATTTTTGACCATTATAAAATCATCAATGAGATTATCCGGAATTGGGAAGCACTTTGGGATAGCGATCCTTGGACAGTTGAAGGTATGATCTTTCGTCTATACGTTTCTAGATTTCACTGGATATTTTACTGGACCGCTTTTCTGTTGATTGGTATGCGTTTAGGACGACAGACGATGTCCTCCCCTAACGTGCGGAAGGTTATGTTCTTCGGTGGAATCGCTGTTGTCTTGGTTTCGTGTACTCCGTGGTTACTGATTCGCTATGCTCCGTCGCTACTCCGCTATGTTCTGTTGGTACCAAATCGCCCTTTCCGAGGAGACGGTTCTGAATGGGAGATGATGCTATTCACCTTGCCTTATATCCTTGGTATGTGTGGGATCGCCACGGCAATCATTGGAGGCAGTCTCATGCTAACCGAGAAGTATCCAGATGTCAGGTGGACGAAACCGCTCATAGTAACTGGTCAACTTGCTCTGACGCTCTACGTGGCTCATCTAGTTATCGGTATGGGACTGCTAAAGGCACTTGGTGTTCTGGATAAAACACTTCCATTTGCTGTAGGAAGTGCCGTTGTATTCTGTATATGCGCGGTCATATTCTCTTATTCTTAGAGAAAACGATTTGACCGAGGACCGTTGGAATGGGGTATGCGCCGAATCACGGGATAGCTGGGTCAAGATTGAAGTTGTCACGAAAATTGCAGGGGCATAGACTCAATGCCATAAAATTGAGGAGGAAAGAGAGCTTGAGGAGACATATTTGTACAGTCATTACCTTCATCTGTATTGTCAGCTATGTCGGTTGCGGCGGCGACAAAACACCGGCCGGCTGGGGACAGATCGAGTCGGGAACAGAGGCGCACCTGTACGGTGTCCACTTCGTTGATGTGAAACGGGGGTGGACAGTCGGCACGGACGGTTTGGTGTTGTTCACAGAAGACGGCGGTTTGACGTGGCAGGTTCGCTCACCGCAGAAAGCGATTACCCCAAACGCCCTTAATAAGGTGCATTTCTCCACCCCCAACCACGGTTGGGCGGTCAGCATCCGGGGGCAAATTCACTACACAGGCAGCGGCGGCAGATCGTGGACAGCACAAAAGAGCAATACAGATAACGGATTGCTCGACATCTATTTTGTGGATGAAACGAAAGGGTGGGCGGTCGGCGGTAGCGGCGCCATCCTTCACACGAATAACGGTGGTGGTACATGGATCCGCCAAAATACGCCACCGGTGCCGCATCTGTGGGCTGTACATCTTGCCGATGCTAAGCACGGGTGGGCTGTCGGGAAAGAAGGGACAATCCTCCACACGAATAACGGTGGTGAGAACTGGCACGCCCAGCGAAGCAATACCGAAGAATCGCTGCTCGGTGTCTATTTCGTCAACTCAGAGAGCGGCTGGGTCGTTGGAACGAGTGGGCTAATTCTACACACAAGCGATGGCGGCGTGAACTGGACCTCCCAGAAAAGTGGCACATACAAAAATCTGCGTGGCGTCGCATTTCGAGATGCCAATGAGGGCTGGGCGGTAGGTGAAGATGGACTTATCCTACATACAGCTGACGCCGGGGGGACCTGGTCTCCGCAGCCAAGTGGTGCGACATGGCACCTCTTGGACATCTGTCTGTATAAAGCACGGGCTTGGATTGTTGGATCGAAGGGTACTATTCTGCGGCTCGGTTAATGTTTTTGGCTCATGTAAAAAGAAAGTGCAAAGTACGAAGAGAAACCGAGTTTTGAAGAAAAAACTCGGTTTCTTTGCACTAAATCTCAACATGAGCGATGTTTTTTGCCCTATATGGTGCAGTGTGCGTGTTCACAATTTGACCAAATTGTGCTGAAAGCGTGCTTCTTCGATACGCAATCACCGAAGAACTTGGCTTTTTGAGCATTAGGAGGCGTATATGTATTGGAAACGGCTTTGTCTGTTCGGTCTCGTTCTCTGTTTACTAGGGACGTTAGGGTGTTCAGACGATACAAGCGACAAAATGACAGGTGCCGAAGGTGTAGATGCAAATCCTTCGTTTCAAATTGCCCCACGCTTCACACTGCTAAGCACAGAACTAGAAGAAGTTAGCCTTTCAGACTATCAGGGCAAAGTTGTCATCGTTGATTTCTGGGCGACGTGGTGTCAACCGTGTCAGGAAGAAATTCCGCTTTTCATTGAACTCTACGATCAGTTTGGGGAACAAGGATTTGAGATGATCGGTATCTCCACGGATGACGTGGAGGGACGGTTAGAAGCTATCGAGCTTTTTTCTGAAGAGCTGAGTACAAGAGGCTTCGATATGAACTACCCGATTCTGCTAGCAGATTCCGAGATTATTCAGAAGTACCAAGTGCCCGGAATACCCGCTGCTTATCTTATTAATCGTAATGGCGAGATTGTAAAGGTATTCAACGGTGCACAAGGCGATAAAAAAATCTACGAAAGTGAGTTGAAAAAATGGCTATAAAAGAGCGATTAACTAGAGTGCAATTACTCATGTTGTTAGCAGCTATGCTAATGTTGTGTCTCGGTTGTGGGACCGCTGACGAATCTATCGTGGAGCCGGATACAACCGTGGAACCAGAGGTATCAACTGAGGAACCGGATTCTGTTATCCCGATTGATATGCCGGTAGAAGAAGTTGACGAATCTACCGTGCAACCGGATCCCGTTATTCCAGCTGATATGCCGGCAGAAGAAGTTGGCGACGTTGAAGAGGTGGTAACCACTGTTCGCGGACTCGTATTGGATCAAATAACTAAAGCGCCACTCAGCAATGTACGTGTTCAACTGACCGATGAAGCCGGGGTTGCCTCAGAGGCACTAACAACTGCAGCGGGTGTCTTTGAATTTGAAAACGTTACCGCGAACGAGGGGCTCACGGTCTCTATTGATCCCGACGAATATGAGAAACAGGAGTTCGTTGTTGATCCTATTCCAGTCGGCGAAACGGTGAAAGTGCAGGTCGAGCTAATCCCTCTCAATCCAGACCAACTTCCGGAGGGCGATGGCTTAGTCGTTGGTGTGCAAGCACCAGATTTCAACCTACCTGATAGCGATGAAGAAATGGTAGCGCTTGCAGATTACGCGGGCAAGCAGAAGGTTGTGTTGGTTTTTGATCGGGGAGAGTGGTGACCGACCTGCATTGGGCAACTCGGAGAGTTGCAACAGAATTACGCAGCGATTCAAGCAGAGGGTGCTGAATTGTTATCAATCAGTACAGATAACGCAGCACAGGCAAAGAGCGCGATTGCTAAGGTAAAAAATCAGCGTAACGTTGACATCGCATTCCCGTTGCTAAGCGACGCGAATTTGGAAACAATCGAGGCATATAATGCGAGAGATCCCTTGAATCGTCGGATTGCACGTCCCATGACCTACATCATTGATGAGGCAGGGGTTATCCGCTGGAAGTTCCTTGATGTACGTAATGGGAATCGGCTAAAGAGTGACAGGATTATCGCAGAGCTGAAAGGTTTGTAGAGAGTCAAACTATGACAAATAAAATATCATCCCAATCAAATCCTGTTGTTGCACAAATCCAAGCGGATTGCGACCAGATTTCGCATACAACGGAAGCTATGACCGAATCGGTGAATCGACGACGATTTTTGCGTCAGACTTCAAAAGGGGTCGTTGGGATGGGGCTCGCGCTAGGGAGCATAACTTCAGCGACTACCGCTGCCTTTGCACAACTGGGACATCAGCATGGTGCCCCGCCAGGAGAAGCCGTCGAAGAACAGTTAACGCCTTTGGTCGAAGCCACCAGCGAAAAGGTGTGGAATGGTGATCTGCTTGACGAGCAGGTCGTCAGTGAAATGATCGACCGTGCCATGATGAAACTTACTGGTCTTGACTCGGCGAAAGAAGCTTGGAAGGATTTTGTTCTGCCGACCGACATCGTTGGGATCAAAATTAACCCACTCGCCGGAAGACAGCTGAGCACCCATCGGATTATCGTTGATAAAATTATTGATGGCTTGTACGGGGCGGGTATCCTCCACAACCAGATTATCATCTGGGATCGGTTTGAGTCGCATCTGATCGACGCAGGCTACGAAATTAACCAAAGCGATCGAGGGGTCCGATGCTTTGCCTCCGACAGCGAAGGTGTCGGTTACGATGATGAAGTGTTCTATGAAACTGAAAAGGATGTCTCTGTTCGCCGTGAGAACGGAAGTATTCTCTCCCGGTACACAAACATTCTTACCAAAGAGTTGACTATAGTCATTAACGTGCCGGTGATGAAACATCACGGGATTACTGGTGTGAGTGGCTGCCTAAAAAATCTTGCCTTCGGTAGTGTCGATAATACCCACCGCTTCCACTCAAATCCCCTGAATTGTAACCCCGCTATTGCAGATGTCTTTGCTCACACTGTCCTCAAGGATAAAGTTGTTTTGAACATTGTCGATGGCTTGCTCGCCGCATTTGATGGTGGGCCGACGTACAACCCTGACGGTGTATGGCACTATGGCGGTATCCTTATCAGCCAAGATCCGGTTGCGTTAGATCAAATCGTCTATCAAACCGTGGAAGAGAAACGAAAAGAACTCCAACTCCCCTCTATCTCTCGATTGTCGAGATATATCCGTTCAGCATCGAGAATGGATTTAGGTACTAACGACCTTGATGAAGTGGATTATAAAGAGGTGAAGGTGTAATCAGTTGTAGGAAAAAGAGAATCGGTTTCACATTCGAGGCAACAGGAGGTCAATATCATGAAAGGATTCTGGTTGGGTTGTGTGATTTCAGTGATGCTTCTGGGATTAATTGTTTTCTCCGGCTGCGTCACGACTTTTACATCGAGTGGTCAATTGCAGATTGGTCTATCTGCATCGGCGAACGAAACGACGGACCTCCTTGCGGATTTTGAAGCTAGTGAAGCAAGTGCGGTTGCCGGTGATGTGACGAAAAAAGCGGGCAGCATCTGTGCAGGTGGAGCTTGTATAATCTACTAAAAATTATCTGACCTTTATTCATAGGGGCACGCCATCCTACGGAACGTCTTCGGGAGCTGTGCCCCTATTTTTTCGGGAGGAAACAGAAATTGCGAAAACGGTTTCATCAATTTCCGTTCAAGCCGATTTACCGGGCATCCGTCATAGGGCTATTACTGCTTGCGGCTTCAATTGCGTCCGCACAACTCCAACTGGAGTACGGTCGGGAACTGTTCCAACAGGAGACAGAAGCGCCGGCAGCCTTTGAATCTGACCTCACCATCGATTATGAGGTGAGCAATGTCTTTAACAATCACGTCGAGTTTGGACTGAGTATAGATCCGAATACAAGTAGCCTTGCAGGGCGTGAAGACCCACAACTCACCGGTCTAATCAACCTCGCCGGCGTCAATATTCAAGGCACCTTACCCCTTGGTAAACGTTTTGGGCTTAAGCTGCAATACTATCCGCAATTGGAAAACTATACCGGTGAAGATGGACAGCTCAACGAATTTGATGCGTTCGCAGATCTTTTTGCAACCGAGCTCAGTTTCCGCCCGACAGCGGAATTGCCGACCTTAAGTGTATCACACCAACTGCAGCGATTGAATCGGCGAGACGATGCTTTTGATAACCTGCAACGCCAAATCAGTTTCCGCTTTGGCAAGTTGTTGGAATATAATCTCTATATCAACCGTTTTGACGATAAAATAACGCGACGGGAAGATTTCCTACTTGTCGGTTCAACAAATCATCAAGGACGGGCGAGGGTACAACTCGGAATCCTCAAAGCACTACTGGCGAAATTAGAGTATTCGCTTGAACGGGAAAACTATAAAGATAATCTAAATAACCTTGTGCTGGGTATTGCTGGGATTGAACAGGGGACATCTCGACGAGATCTGCGGAACTTGGTGTCCGCGAAATTGATCCAAATTCCAGCGAATCGGTTCCTCTTACAGCAGGAGTTGAATCTATTTCTGAGTAACTCAAATATCGCCTTCTACGATTTTTCTACGGTTGAAGCAGCGGTTAGCGGATTTTACAAAATCAACGATGAGAATTGGGCGCGTCTACGTCTGTCGCGGTTGGGCATCACCTTTGATGGGCGTCGGGTGCGGGGCCCTGATGGATTGGTTGACGAGGACGCGGAAAAACGGAGGGATAACCAACTCGGTGCACACTTCCAAATCCATTGGCAGGTGTGGAATTCTCTGACGCTCCTTGCGGATTATCAACTCACGCGCAATGACACCAATGAGGATAACGAAATATTTGACTTTCTGAATTACACTCACAATGTCGTGTCAATGACACTTCAGGCAAGCTACTAGTTTTTCTTAATACAATTTCGGTCCCCAAATAAAATCTTCGAAATTGATGAAACGGTTGGTTGTCCAACTCGTTAGAGTGGATGTAAGTAACGTCAACTACTCCTTGTCTAGTATCCATAAAGTTGATGAAAATTACCCAGTGCCAAGCCGCATTGAACTCTTGATGTGGCTTGGCTTTTTTTATGTCCGCTTGGTGTAACAAATTGTGTGCTTATCGCGCTGGATCTCTCGACCTGCTTCGGGCGTGGTGCCAACCCTTCAAACCCGGTGTCTATCAATAAAGTCCTCGTTCAACGTGAGTCCCAGCCCCGGTTTCTCAGTCATGGCGATGTGTCCATCTATCACTTGAAAAGCCGGATCATACAGCTTTGACCAGATCTCGTTGGGCTCGCAGTCAGGATAAGCGGAAACGATTGAACTATTAGGTACTGCCGCTGCCAAATGACAGTTGATGTCCGGGAACTGGGCGCCGTGAGGAGAGACGGGCAGGTGATACGCTTGACATAACGCTGCAATTCGCATCAACCCAGTGAAGCCGCCGCCAATTAAGATGTCCGTCTGCACCAGCTGGAGCGCACCCTCTGTAATAAATGGTCTGATACCATAAAGGGTGCCGACGCTCTCCCCACCAGCAACAATGGCGCTCGTGGCTTCTTGTACCATACGCAGGTAGACTGCCTCATCGTCGCCACGCACCGGTTCCTCTATCCAGTAGAGGTTGTACGGCTCAAGTTCCCGAGCAATCTCCACCGCTGTCTTTCCGTCCCATGCACGGTGCAAGTCTACCATCAATTTCTTTTCCATACCAATCAATTCCCGCGTAAGTCGCACCCGCTCCACAATTTCCTCTGGACTTTTGGCTTCGTACATGTGTATTTTCATCGCATTATAACCGAGATCTGCGTGCTTCTTGACCAACGCCGCAATTGCTTCGGGAGATTGGTCTGCCTCCGCGATGTATCCGGAGCCATCGGCGTAAGCGGGCACTTTCTCCCGATATCCACCCAGAAGTCGCCATACAGGTTGACCGCAAGCTTTTCCGCAGATGTCCCACAGGGCTACGTCGAGTGCCCCAATGGACGACATCGCAGCATTGCCCGAACCGCCAAAGCGCCATGCTGTCTCATACATCCGTTCCCAGAGCAGTGCTGTCCGACGTGGATCCTGCCCAATAAGCACAGGCGCCAGCTCTTGGGAGATGACTTCGATACTTCCGCCGCGTCCGATCCCGGTTATACCTGCATCTGTATGGACGAGGAGGATGCCCCAAGTTCCAGTTGTCGGTCCTTCTGGTCCTTCAGTTGGTGCTTTCACAATAAAGGGATCTATACTAGTGATACGCATTGTAATTTCTCCTTACGCCAGTATTTTGACACTAAGTTTCTATTGACAAAGACGATTTGTGGGACACATACAATAGAACGAAGTTGCAGTAGCTACGATTTAAGACGCTGCTTCTTTACTCAGGTTCAACCGAAGCTGAGGAGCACCGTAATTTTCCTGTCACGGCAATTTTTTGATGTTGAGACGCCTGAATTTTATGTTAGAATATGGTGAAAAGTCGAGTAATATACAGTCGAAAACATTAAATTAACAATCGATTCTTTTTCAGTATTGTACCCTATTTTTCATCTTAAATACCAACGTTGTTGGTACGAAATGTTGAAATAGCTATGCTAACCCTAATGTTTGAAAATATGAGGTAATGACAGATGAAAATTGTATTGGCTGGTCGAGCAACCGATCAGTTCGTGGATGAACTTCGCACCGCTTTCCCGGACATAACTTTTCAGCGAGCAGCTACCCCAGAAGAAGAGGTAGCGCTCATTCGAGATGCAGATGTGTTTTGTGGTGAACCGTCACGCGAGGTTTTTCTTGCCGCCCAAAGACTACTGTGGATTCAGTGTCCGGGAACCGGTGTCGATAGAATTGTATCGATACCTGAGATAAGAGATAGCGATGTTATCTTGACCAACGCCCGGGGTCCACACGCCAACCCGATGGCTGACCATGCATTCGGCATGATATTGACCTTTGCACACTGTTTACGTGAACAGTGGGAAGACCAGAAAGTGCACCATTGGGATACCGCAAAATATGATGAACGGGTATTAGAACTCACCGGAAGCACCTTGGGAATCCTTGCGCTCGGCGGTATTGGCATGGCAGTCGCCCGACGGGGATACGGTTTCGGTATGGAGGTCTACGCCGTTGATGCCCATTCGATGCCACCGCCGTCAGAAGTGAAGGAGGTCTGGGGACTTGACAGACTGGATGAGCTGCTCCAGATATCGGATTGGTTTGTAATCACGGCACCGTTCACACGAGAAACAGCGGGGTTAATTGATCGCCGGCGAATCGGGTTGCTCAAGTCGAGTGCGTACATCATAGCTATTTCACGAGGAGGCATCTTGGATGAGGAGGCGTTAATAGAAGCGTTACGCTCCGGACAAATCGCTGGGGCAGGGCTAGACGTCATGGATGTCGAGCCTTTACCCGCCGATAGTCCGTTGTGGGATATGGACAACGTTATCCTATCGCCTCACGCTTCGGCGTTGACCGCTGAGATGTGGGAGGGACGACGGCAGATTTTCAAGGAGAACCTCCGGCGGTTTATCGCAGGCGAACCGTTTCTCTATGTCTGTGACAAGCAAGCAGGATTTTAGTCGGGACGCCCCATATAAGGAGGGAGATATGGAAAGGACAGATTTTGGCAAAACCGGTCTCAAAATTACGCGTCTCGGTCTCGGACTCGCCGAGATTTCGCGTCAAGAGAGGTCCAAGACCGTTGCCGAGGCGGACCGGGTGCTCAACGCCGCACTCGATGGTGGCATTAATTTCCTCGACACCGCTGCTTGTTACGGCAGAACCGAGGAAATTATCGGTGAAACCGTTGCCCACCGGCGAGATGAATACATTTTGGCGACAAAGTGTGGTCACACCACGGATGACGGAGACAGGGGTATACCGTGGACGGAACATGAATCGTGGACCGGACCGGCGGTCTCTGAAAGTATTGATCGCAGTCTGCGCCGGCTGCGGACAGACCATTTAGACCTCGTCCAACTCCACTCGTGTAATATTGATATACTAGAAAATAGTGAGGTTATTGACGCCCTTGTACAGGCGAGGGAGGCAGGAAAAACTCGTTTCATCGGATACAGTGGGGACAACGCTGCGGCCCGGTGGGCGGTAGAAAGTGGGCTGTTCGAGACACTTCAAACGAGCTTTAATCTCGTAGAGCAGCACGCTCGCACCAAAGGGTTATTTAAGTTGGCAGAAGCGAAAGGGATGGGGGTCATTATCAAGAGACCTATTGCCAACGGAGCGTGGGGTAAGGCGCATAGCCCGTACTCGTATGCCGATGAATACTTTCGCCGGGCCCAGATTATGGCGCAGATGGGACCCCTGCCAGAAGCACCTGATGACCCTATTCTGTTGGCGCTGGGGTTTGTGCTCGCACAACCAGAGGTCGATACGATTATTGTAGGTACCCATAACCCATCACATCTGTCATCAAATATTGAGATGGTAACGCGAGATCTACCGATTGCCGCGGAAACTGTTGAGGCATTACACCGCCGCTTTGAGGAAGTGGACGATGGGTGGGTGCAACTGACATAAGAGAATAAACGGATTACAGTAACTCTATGCAGGGAGGTCCATAGGATGAAGATTACAAAAGTTGAGGCAATTCCTAGTGCGTCACCGGTGTCCAATAGGCGCGGTGGGCGAAGCAATTACGTTTATGTTAAAATTTCCACGGACGAAGGTATAGTTGGATGGGGCGAGTCAACTTGTGGTCCCCTGTCTGTCGCACAATTTGTGGATGAAATCGGAGCGACGTTGATTGGTAAAGATCCGTTCCGGATTGAGGAGCATTGGCAACGGCTCTATCACCTCTATCACAATGTGCGGGGTGGGGTAATTCAGATGGCGGCGATCAGTGGCATAGAAATCGCGCTCTGGGATATTAAGGGGAAGGCATTTAACGCCCCGGTGTGGCAACTGCTAGGGGGCCAAATGCGCGATCGGATTTGGACATACGGACGCTTCGATGGGGCGACTCCTGAACTCGCTGTTGAGCATGCGCTGCGTCAGGTGGATACGGGTTTGACTGCGCTAAAAGGCGACCCCTTTGGTCACCAAGGATTGTTCATCAGTGCAGAGGCGGAGCGAGATGCTATCGCTAAGGTCAAAGCGGTACGGGAGGCGGTCGGAGACGATGTTGAGCTATTGGTGGAGGTACACGGGAGATTGTCGCCGTCGTCTGCAATCCGAATCGGCCATGCGTTAGAGGAGTTCCGACCGTATGTCTATGAGGAACCCGTACCACCCCAAAACGTTGACGCTATGGTAAAAGTGGCGGAAGCCGTAAATATTCCGCTCGCAACGGGGGAGAGACTCTACACCAAGTGGGGGTTTGTTGAACTGCTTGAAAAGCAGGTTGTAGCGCTGATTCAACCGGATGTGTGCCACGCGGGTGGGATTTCGGAGCTGAAGAAGATCGCCGCAATGGCGGAGGCATACTATGTCGGTTTTCAACCACACAACCCCTACGGTCCAATCAACACGATGGCGGCCATACAGGTCGATGTCTGTACGACAAACTTCATGATTCAAGAGGGCGGTCATGCGCCCTGGTTTGATCAGGTCGTCGTCGGTGAGTTCCCACGCCAGAAGGAGGGATATTTTGACGTGCCAACCGCTCCTGGCATCGGCATTGAAATGAACCAGGAGGTGTTGCGTGCAAATCCACCCGTAGTGCGGCGTGAAGCAGAAGGCTACAGCCGTGCCGCAGCGTGGAAATCGAAGCAGGATACCGAATGGGTTTGAAGCCTAATGTCATATCACGTTCATATCTTTGAGGAGGAGAGGAGGTGCACAAATGTCAATTTCAATCCAAAAAGTATCGCCGGCGGTGGGTGCGGTCGTAAAGGGCGTGGATCTCTCGGTTTCCGTGTCCGTGGACATCTTTGAAGTGCTAAGTGATTTCAGATTAATTTCTGGACAATGGAGTTTGACGATAGTATCCTTCTTTTTACCGTTTTCGCATAAAGAGGAGGGATATGATGAAACGCCCCAAACAAGTTCACCCTTTATCAGATTCGGAACTGACCGAA
>JAJEAL010000124.1 GCA_022822785.1 Candidatus Poribacteria bacterium | reverse complement strand
CCAATTCATGACCTCTATAGATTTTATCACACAATCATTCTATCAGGAAATTAGAAAAGCTCGCCTTCTTCTGCTAATTTATGGTAGATTTTAAAATTATTTAGACACTCCAAACCGGTGCGGTTGGAAACCGCACCTACCGAGGGACGAAAGTGTCCACTTATTTCTCTAATTCACCATTATATGCCTAATTGACGATTATCCTCCATCTTGTGAAGGATAGTATGCGGCCCTTCTTCGGCGAAACTAATTCAGGAAAATCATAGTGCCGTGCTCCCAAGCACTTATACTTCGGAGCACGGCCCTATCCTATGTTTCGTATTGCTTCTATGATGACAGCCATTAGCTAGGGTGTGTTGACATTTATGTGAATTGTATTTGTAATCGTAGGTGCTCGCCTCCCGATCTATCGGCGCGCGAGGTTCCCTCGCCCGTTCCCCACCTCGTACTCTGGTAGGTCGAGATTCATATCTCGACACCGAAACGTTGATTTTGGAAAATCGACCTACAGCAGTTCAAAATCGTCCCTAGTCTCCTCGATGGAATCGGGACAGACGGAATGGACTGTGATATGTGACCAAAGGGTTGGGAAATCCAACCCCTAGGAGGGGCCATGCGTCTGTGCACCTCTCTCGATTATCCGATTGAGATGAAATGTCAACAGAACCTAGTACACTGTCAGATAAATACTAATGGACCTGCTCGTAGTGGATTGACAAACCCACTACACAGATACCTAGCACATGGTGCTATAGCCCGGGGATTTATGGCTCCGTTCCGCCTGCCTGCTCTCAGCTTGTCGGAGTCCCGAATAGTTGGGGAGAGTCCGATAAATCCCCGATGAATCGGGACAGGCGGGATTCATAGACACTATTATAACCTATATTTTCGCTAACTGTATAGCTCCTAGCTATATCAGCACCTACAAACTGGAAAGGAGAAGAGAATTCCGTCCTCAAAGTAACGGTTTCAAAGCTGAATAGACTGTTTTTGATGTTGATTGCCGGAACGCTATGTTAGAATACCGTATAACGTAGAGAGATTCCCTGAAAACGTCGAGAGGTCAGTAAGGGCTCAGGCATTTTGTCCTTAAAGCCGCAATCGCAAGACAACTTTTGAATAATACCTCCCACCTACATCACTCACTTCAGCCAACGCAGGGCCCAAAAAAGCGGCATCGGTAGTTGGGCAGTACAATCAAGCCGCGCTAGTGACAAAGGAAGTGCCAATGGAAACTTGGAAGGCGGGAAAACTCTCCGACTCACGGTCGCCTACCGGAGAAAGCAAGGAAAAACCAAACACTTTTGGTCCCAATCAAACCCAAGGCGTCTCATGGCAGGCAATCATCTTTGCTGCGGCACTCATCCCACTTAACACCTACTGGATCGCTGTGACCGAAATGGTGTGGTCGGGCTTACATTTCACCGCCGCATCACTCCCGCTGAATGTAATCTTTATCCTGTTTTGGCTCATTGTCTATAATGCCATTGTGCGTCGCATCTTCCCGCGACTAGCATTTTCACAACGGGACCTCTTGGTGATTTACATCATCCTCGCCACATCGAGCGCAGTTACCGGCTACGATAACCTCGTCGGATTGATAGGCATTTTGCCCCACACGACCTGGTTCGCAACCCCCGAAAACGATTGGGGAAATCTGTTTGCAGGGAATCTGCCCGCATGGCTAATCATCACTGACAGGGAAGCTGTTCGTGATTTTTATGTTGGAGATGTCGATTTTTATGGCGCAAGTTATTGGCGGTACTGGTTAACGCCAGCAATCAGTTGGTCTCTCCTTGTGTTAATTTTAACCGCCTTGCTGCTGTGTATTACCGCCCTTCTACGTCGTCCTTGGACGGAACAGGAGAAGTTGACCTATCCGATCATACAACTCCCACTTTCAATGAGCAACCCCAAAACCCGACTGTTTAACAGCCAGCTGTTCTGGGTCGGCTTTGCGGTGGCAGCGGTCGTTGACATTATCAACGGGCTAAACTATCTCTATCCCAGCGTTCCCTACATTCCGGTGCGGGGTATCCGGCTTGATCACTATTTCACAGAAAAGCCGTGGAACGCCATTGGGTGGACGCCCATCCGTTTTCGCTTCTTCATGATTGGTATGACCTACCTGTTACCGCTAGATCTGTCGATCTCTTGTTGGTTTTTCTACATACTCCGCAAAATCGAACGGATTGTCGGCGAGGTCACTGGGTGGTCGAATATCCCGGGCTACCCCTTTTTGGGGCAACAATCAATGGGCGCCTTGCTTGGTATCTGTATCATTGCCTTAATCGCTGTCAACCGTCACCTGCGGGAGGTGATCAAAAGGGTCTACTTCGATAAAGGGATTGACGATTCTGGCGAACCGTTGCGTTATCGGGGGGCGGTTATTGGGGTTGTAATTTGTAGCATACTGCTCGGTATTTTTGCACAACGGATGGGATTATCGCTTTGGGTGGCGGTTGCCTTTTTCCTTGTTTTTCTGTTGATGTGCATCGCTATGGCGCGTATTCGCGCTGAATCCGGTGTACCGGAGCATATTATGCACGTGGTATCCCCACAAGATTCGCTCGTGCGGCTGTTGGGCACTCGAAGTTTCGGCCCGCGCAACCTTTCCGGGTTGTCGCTTTTCGTGTGGTTCAGCTACCGCAAGCGAAACTACCTGATGCCGCACCAACTCGAAGGCTTCAAGATTGCCGAACAGACCGGTTCTTCCAGTCGTCCTGTCTTCTGGCTTCTGCTCTTTGCAACCGTAATGGGCCTGCTGTCGGCGTTCGCCATTTTTCCGGAGGTGCTCTACCGCTACGGTGCCGAAGCGCGCGCCGGTGGCATGAAAGGGGTCGGGTGGAATTCCTTCAACCGATTATCCGATTGGTTGCAGCACCCTCGCTCACCGGATTGGATTGGCAATAGCGTTCTGCTGCTAGGACTGTTATTGACATTTGTTTTGACCTTTTTACGGCGCATGTTGCTCTGGTGGCCCCTTCATCCGGCGGGTTATGCGTTAGCCACAAGCCGGGCGATCGACGACTACTGGTTTACGATAGTTTTCGCCTCAACTTTGAAATGGGTGATTTTGCGGAGTGGTGGCGCCCGTGCGTATCGCCGATCACTGCCTTTTTTTCTGGGGTTGATTGTAGGGGATTATCTCCTCGCGTGCGGTTGGTCGTTGCTTGGGATAATTTTAGACCGGCCCATGTATACGGTGTGGGTGTGACGTGTAAGGGTGTATCCCAAAGTTAAAACATTGGGGGTTACACCCTAAAGGGACAAAACTCTAAAGTATCATCCGGGTAACGCGCCGCGATAGTCCACCCCTGTAAATATGCCGATGACCATCCATAAGCCAACGATACTATATTCACCGAGAATTAATCCCATAAACAGGGGCCTGAGCTTACGGTACCCGCCAATCCCCCCGGTCCTCAGGATTACATATTTTAACAGCCAACCGATAAACATTGACGCCCAAAGAAAATAGGATGAATAGACAGCTCCCATCACATAACCGATTGGATGCAACTTCCACCAAATAAATTGATGGCGCATAACGAGGAGAAAAGAGACTATCCCGGTGCCGACAAGCATACTGTAAATTTCAGCCCATTTTGGTCCCTTTGGATACTGTATCACCGAGGCGATGTGGTTAAAGTACCGGGGTGACCTGATGAATGGCCCCTGTTGTAAGTTTAGCGCCCCTTTGTCATAAATCAGTGGCAACAATGCCACATAAGCAACACCTATCGAAAAGAGGATAGCAAGCGCCATCGCCCAAGATAGGCTGCGTCGATTGAGCCTCACAGGGTCGGCGGCTTTGAATCCGTGTAGAATACTCGGCATCAAAATCCCACCCCAATCCCGCATCATGACCCGTTGGAATCCCAAGAGGGTCCAACTGTTCGCACCGATGATTCTTGTCCCAACGGCGGTTTCAAAATATTCCGACGGGTACATCGGGGCTTGGATGAGCAACATCCCGCCGTTGACTACCATCCAGGTCAAGGCGGTAGAGACAATTAGAAACAGAGCGATGATACTCAGAGCAACCCAGAGCGTCATCCCGGCATAGGCACAGAGGAGCCCCAGTAGCAGAAATCCGAAGATTAATCCCACCAACGCCCATCTGTAAGGGAGCGGTTCGTTAGAATCGTCTATTCTTTCGGCTGTTTGTCTTTCGGCGAACGTCTTTTTTAGTATATCTCCGAGGTGGTAGCGGCTGTTGTATATGAAAGCCAACGCAAGTACGACGTAGACCGCCATCGTTTGTCCACGCGCACAGATCCAAGGATTGATTGGGATGGAAAAAGCGTTGATGACCAAGTATTGTGCTTTGAAAAAAAGAAAGAAGAACCAGCAGCTAAAGGAGACCTCCATGCTGAGCAGATATGTGATACCGATAACTGAGAAATAGAGGAACAGACGGAGTTGAGGCCACATACGCATCACGATCCAGGGTCTTTCGGTGAATGGGCCGTAAAGGTCGTAGCGATTTGGAATGTGCGGAAATGCAGGAAAGTATTCATGGAAACCGTTAAGCAGATGAAATACAGCGGCAATGGCAAACCCGATCCACATCGCTCTGTTCTTGAAGAAACCGCTGAGCAGAGAGTTGGGTTGTGTCGCCTGAATCATCTCCGCGGGCACGGCAACGAGCGGGAAAATGAATCGTTCATGCTCAACCCACTGCTTCCGCAGCACGACCGATAAACAGATTGTGACGAAGTACAGAACGATGATAAATATCGTCCAAGCGAGAAGTGGCTTTGCCCACAACGCCCATGGCACAAGCGCTTCACCGGCGTAGAAATCTGAGACGGCTTGTTTATCCCACACCACAAGCCAATCTGGGAGGTGAGGGTGAAGTGTATCAACCCATTCGTTTTCTGGCGTAGCGAAATAGCGTGGCGCGACTATATAGGGCAGCAGATAGCCCATCATGCCTTTGGAAGGAATGGTGGAAGTAGCGAGTAGCATCACCCACACAGTCATCAATTCACCGGGGTTCAACTCCGCCTTCGGCGTTATCTTTTTCAGGACAGGATTGATGCCGAGAGTGAGGACAACGAGCACAAACATCGCACCCAAAGGGAAATGACTCCCAGAAATATCTGTTCCTTGAAGGTAATAGTCGTTATATGGGGTGACCGCTGTTTGTATGATGACCAGGGCGAGGCCGATGATAATCGCTCTTAGAGACATATAACCTTCCGAGGTTGAGCAGCTTCATCAGTAAAAAAAAAGCCCTCAGTCGAACCTAAGACCGAGGGCTGAACGATAACCAATTCGCTCAAACTATTCTTGGTGAAGTGTCGGCGACCGTCTCGGGGGACCGAACTCTTGCTCTGTAAGCGGAATAGCCCTCTTCTTGTAAACCTGCACCCGATAAGAGCAGTTGTCCGCTATAAATAGCAGCCCATCTCCATTGATTGTCACCGATGTTGGACGCCTCAACAGTTTCTGTGGCTCAAGATTCGCCATATCTCTCAGACGATTGGGACTAGCGTTTGTCATCATATAATCGATTGCGGTTTCTGACAAGGTTGCGTCCCCTAGGAATTTTTCGACGTACCTCGATTCAGAATTGAACAGTTGCACACGGTTATTTCCGCAATCAGCCACGTAGATATCGCCGTGCTCGTCTACCGCCACGTCCGTGGGTCTATTGAACTCGCCCTCCTCGCAGCCGGACCTGCCGAATGCAAAGATAAACTCGCCCTCAGAATTGAACTTTTGTACCCTGTCGTTGCGCCAGTCTACGACGTAAACGTCTCCCAATTCATCCACAGTGATGCCCCACGGCATATTGAATTCGCCATCGCCATCGCCGTAGCTGCCCCACGTAGAGATAAACTCGCCATCCTTAGTGAACTTCTGGACCCTGTGATTCATACTATCGGCGACATAGATATTTTCTTCAGAGTCAAAGGCAATCCCTGCGGGAGCGTTGAGTTGTCCATCGCCGTCGCCATACTCCCCCCACGTATTGAGAGTTTCACCATCTGTGTCGATCGCTTTAATACAATGCTTCGCTTCGTCGGAGACGTAAAGATTCTCCTCACTGTCGGCGATAATCGCAACTCCCCACGTCGCCACACCACCGATGTCACCTAAGTTGTCCTCATCTAGGGTATATTTTCTAATCATCGATGCGTCGCCGCTTCGACACAATATATACAGGCGGTTTTCCTTGCCAAGCGCAACATCGACCGGAAAGTTGGTGTGTCGCCGCATACCTACAGTCTTAAAAAATGGGAACCCTGCGCGTAGCAGCCCATACGGTCTACCCATGATTCACCTCCTGAAATCTGTGACGAGTGATGCAAGGAAGCGGGGGAGTCCGGAAAATCCCGATATACCGAGATAAAGAGACCAGTCCGCTTTTCCCGCCGCTCCACTGTCCTTTGTCCTATCTGCTCCCAAAAGGAGCGATCTGTTCAAATGCCCCATCTACGATTGGGACGGGGTCGAGTCCCATCCACTGTTCAAGGACTGTTCCGTATACGCCTCGAAAGTCGATCGTATGCTCAAGGTCTTCACCGTTTGCCCATCGGGCGGGATCAAGCGAGGGATACTCTGCGTATAGTCCGCCTTGGACATGGTCACCGATGATGAACGCGCCCCCCCCTGTGCCGTGGTCGGTGCCGCTGGCATTGTCCCTGATGCGTCGCCCAAACTCTGAGAAGACTAACATAACCACTTCGTCAGAGGCGTTATGGTCTCGCAAGTCCTTGAAGAAATCACGAATTGCGCCTGTTAGCTCACGGAGCAGCTTCGGGTGCGCTGGAACCTCATTTGCATGGTGGTCGTAACCGCCGTGCTGGGTGTAGAAGACCCGCGTTCCGAGGTCGGCAAGGTGGACCCGTGCGACATCTCGCAGGCTCTTGGCGATCGGGTTGCTTTCATACTCAACTTCAGACGTATACATCGCCGGGGCTTTCTTCAGCTCATCTGAGCCTTTAATGACATCAAGGCCCGTTTGCGATAGGTAATCCATTACGAAACTAGTGCCGATAGTCGGGCTGTACATCTCCTTGAATATTTCAAGAGCTTGGAGGCGCTGCGGGTCCGCCTCAATGTCAGTCATCAGCCCGTAGGTGTCAAGGTTATCAACAGAGGTCGCCGGCACACCAGAGAGGGCAAGCGCTCTCGGTAATCCCTTGCCGAAGGAAACACCTGTTAAGACGTTTTCACCCTTGGGATCCAGTTCCCGGATTACTCTGCCAACCCACCCCTCGTTGCCAATTTCTATGGGTTCGCATGTGTGCCATACATCCATCGCTCGGAAATGGGAACGGCTAGAATCGGGATAGCCGATGCCCTGCACAATGGCGACATCGCCTTGGTCGTACATATCCTTAAGGGGCTCAGCATTTGGATTCCAAGCTAGGGTATCGTTGAGCGGGAGAACTTCTTCTGCCTTGAGTCCTACAACCGGACGGGAATCGTAATATATACCCGCGGTATAGGGAATAATAGTGTTCATGAAGTCGTTGCCACCCTTCAATTCGACAACGACAAGGACGGGATCTTTCTTACTGACAGCCATGTGACTTACTCCTTCCCCGCAGGACCTGTTTCCCTGCGGCGCATAGAACCTGAAACGTAAAGACAATCAACTCAGTTAGGGTTTACACATTTCAGTTCGTAGTAGCGCAATTTATTGCGCGTCAGATACCAATAACAATGAACTAATGCACCAAATTAGGCAAACTGATATTCTCTTGAAGCTACAATCAACTGCAGCATACGCACGACGCGAGCGTTGTTCTCTTCTGCAGCATCGTCAGACTCTATATTGAGATCACCCTGAGACGCTGCAAACTGGACTAAGGACTCACGCGTCGTCTCACCGACCTCCAGCGGCCCGGCCAGTTCAAGGCATTTATCCACAAATTCATTGGGCGAAAGCGGACTCCCATCCGCCTTAAGCCGGCTGATAATCTGTTCAATTCCCGGTTTGCTGGGATCGCTGAGTTCACCGACAGAGAAGTTAATGCGCTCGGTAAGCGTGCCGCCATCAATCCATTCCTTACCGGTGTGCCACCCTTCTACAGTCGGCGGGTTCAATAGTTCCTGTCCCATCAAAGCGGTGGCTCCCGGATATTTCGCCATGCCCGGTTCAGGCTTCTGATAGGTGCCTACCAGTTTCACTATACCTGTGACTAGCTCGGTAGGACTCTTAACCTTTTTGAATCGTGCCGCCTTGAAGAAATCGGAGTTAAGGAGCGTTTTGAGTACATGGCGCATATTCCCATCCGATTCTAAGAAAGCGTTTGACAACGTTTCAATAGCATCCGGATCTTGGGGAGGGGTTACATTCCAGGATGGAACTTGCGGTTCATCCGCGACAAAGAAGTTGTATAGGTGTCTGGATATGAACCCCGCACAGGCAGGCTGCTGCACGATGATGTCGATGATATCATCACCGTTAAGATTGCCTGTCTGCCCCAAGAACGTCTTTTCGCCGTCGTCGTGTTCCTCTTCGATGAACACGAAGTGTGCGGGATAGTAACCTTGCGGATACAAGGGCGGAGGTTGGGCAAATGTCCATCCTGTAAAGGCGCGGGAACAATCCTTAATATCGTCCTCACTGTAATTACCGACACCCATTGAGAACAACTCTAAGAGCTCCCTGCCGTAGTTCTCGTTCGGTTCACCTTTCCGGTTCTCGTTATTGTCGAGCCAGAAAATCATCGCCGGATCTTTCGATAGCTCGAGCAGAATCTCTCGCATATTTGAAAGCCCCACACGCCGGAACATATCAATCTGTAGAGCAGAAGCGAGGATATGCTGATTTTTCCCGATCCCTGTGGCGAACACATGATGCCAGAAAAGTGCCATCTTTTCCTCAAGCGGGCGTGGACTATTGATCATACGATACATCCACGTCGCTCTATACCCGCCCTCAGAGCCACCGAAGTAACGATCGAGAAGATCTTCGTCAATCGGTGGGCACCGTTCTATATCTACCAAATCTTCGACAACATTTTCGTAGCCCTTCTTGACGTATTCATCTAATTCCGTTAGCGTTGCGCCAAACCCTGCACGACGCATCAGATGGGCGATTAAAGCAACATCGGACTTTGACATTTTCTCCTCCTTTGATTGACGAACAGTTATCGCCCCAAAATTAAAAGCCACTCCACGACCTTCCCTTCCCGCGGGCTGTTTACCCGGTTCAGTGGGAGGTTACACTATTGATCCGGACATCAAGGCAAAAAAACCGTGTTCTCGGATCGCAATTTTAGCAACTTTGGATGACGATCTCCAATCATATTTGAGTTAAGAAAAGTTTTTTCATTGTAGCGCACCTTCCAAAAAGTGTCAACTTTTTTCTTAAATTTATTTTACCCTCGTCAGATGAAAAAGTAGGGGTGGCGCGCTGCCATTCTCGCTCATACCTCATCTATGAAATGTCCATTCAGCCTGTAGGTCGGGATTCATATCTCAACACTAACCTCCAACAGGATCTGGCAACTTGGGCAATATTAACAGAATCCAGCCACTCCTCACATTTCTTTGACCAAACGGGGGCCTAAATTCCGTAGATCCGTTGATGCCATCATGCTATAATATCTTGGATTTTTATCCTAGAGAATCTCGCTGAAAAATGGCAAGGAGGGCCCCCTTCATGGCTGAACCCAAATATACCGTTGCGATTATCGGCTGCGGACGCCTCGGTCAACACTATGCGGAGGTGTATCAGACACTGCCCAATACCGAATTGATTGCCATCGCCGAGTACAACCCGGAGCGACGGCGCGCTGTAGGTGAGCGTTTCGGCATCAAAGCACTCTATCCGGATGCCGCAGCGATGTATCGAGAAATCGTGCCTGATATTGCCGCTGTCGTTCTACCCGGTAAGTACATAAGAGAAGCTGTGATTGCAAGCGCTGAAGCGGGTGTCAAAGGTGTGTCCACCGACAAACCGATTGGGGCATGTCTGGCGGATGTTGACGAAATGGTAGAGGTGTGTGCAGAGCGCGGCGTTGTGTTTGCTGGGGGTAACCTACAGCGAGCCCTCTCAGAGGTCCAAGAGGTCGCCGGTTGGCTCCGTGCCGGCAACTACGGCGAGCTACGCGGTGCGACCGTCCATCGGTGGGGTGGTGAGATATCGGGCGGTGGGTGTCAGCATATCGCTGTGCTGCGGCTGCTAGCAGAGGCAGAGGTGGCCGAAGTTATCGCTTGGGGCACCCCTGAAGCTGCTCTCCACAGCGACAACGATGACGGTCTAATCATCAACGGACATTTCCGCTTGAGCAACGGTCTCAGCTGTCCTGTTTTCGGTGGGGAAACCCCTTATCGAGGCATTGATGTATGGACTGACGATACGCTGATTCGATGGGATTGGGCGCCGCCCGAAATCTATCGGGGTTTTGATCAGAATGGCGCACGGATCAAGGTAGAGCCTTCCTACACGCCGGTGCAATACCCCCGTTTCTCCTATCTAGCAACATCGATTATGTCCTTCCTCAATGTGGTATCAAACGGCGGGGAATTGGCTATCTCCGGGCACGACCTCCGTCAGTCGCTCGAAGTGGCGATCGCTGCCAAGTATTCCGCCCTGTGGGGTAGCATTCCGCTGACGCTCCCGTTAGAAGATCGCTCACTGACGCTCTATCCGAGACCGTACCGATGGCTGGGTGGCGATCAGTCCGGACGACGGCAAACCTATCAGGAAGCGTTATCGGATCCGCTATTTCCCAAGTAGGACGGATAGTAGGGACCGCAGATCTGCGTTCTCTACTAAGAATGGGCAAGCCCTTGTGAGATGACATTGGAGACATCTGAACACAGATTTAATCGAACTGTTCCTTACTCTGACGAACCGCTTTGCCCTTACCCCGAATGATGTCCTCCCGGTGCCATGTGTGAATCGCACGTGGGATATAGTCGTTATCACCAAGTAGCTGCCGCACCCGGTCCTTTGTGAACCAATCATAACGACCGTTGGTAAGTGATTGAGCGTCCAACGATTCATCGGAGTAGCCGTACACCCGACAGATACCGTCTCCCTGATCAACGTCCTCAATATAAGACATCCACGGGACTTCTAATTCGAGCTGTGTTTCTGTGAGATCTTGCAGAGCGGCGATGCGTGCGCCGATGTCCCAGCCGACCCCGTCTTCTTCCCAACCTTCCCCGCCGGGGAGTTCCCAACGGTCATTGTCATCATCGTGTTGGAGCAGATATACCAATTCATCGCTAGACGGGCACTCAATGAGCAGGCGTGTCGTCGTGATAGGCTTGTCGAAACAGACAGGGATTAGGCGTTTGCCGGCATCGCTCAATGACCCGAGCGCAGCGGGATTGTAAGGATAATAACCTGCAGCGGGAGGCGCATTGACCGCGCAATATTTATGGAAAATCCCGCAACGGTCATCTGTCGCCGTGCCAGCGGGTGCGCTATGCCATGTATGCTCATTTGTGATTAGCAGGTCTCCTGCCTTGAGCTCCGGATCGATAAAAGACGGGAGTTGCTTAGTGTCGGGCCGGGTGAGATCCAAGATATGCGCGTCCTCGTCAATAACCTGAGCTAACTTATGAGATCTGGGAGACACCATAAAGGGACCGTACACCTTATCGAAATCGGTCAACGGAATGATAGCGAACACCCAGTTCATGGACGATCCGACCGGGCGCCACCGTTTGTAGTCACAGTGACCTCCAGAACCTCTATCGCCCGGACTCCGTAGGTACGCGACGAAAGCGGTCAGATATGCCGGTTGATCGAGCACACACTCAACGGCATTCACAACCGTCGGATGCTCCGCGATGGAGGCCAGGCTCGATTCAGCCATCTTATTACCGCTGATTGTGTACTTCCCCGGCGTGGGATACTTCAGCGAGGGCGGATACGAATTACATTGCGCTTGTTGCTGGACAATGCGACGGAATTGATCTGCTTCGTCAGGAGACAGTACATTACGGATAATCGCATAGCCGTTCTCATGGAAGTCAGCTATCTGCTGATCGTCGAGAATTGGCCTGTTAATGGTAGTCATAATGGATAGCACCTCACAACAAAAAGTGGTGAAATTCGGAGCACCGCGGGTTTGGCACTTGAGATTCCCATGTGGCTGTAGGTATGCGACGCTATGTCGAACAGTGGATTGTCTTTCAGCAAGTCTGCGAGATTATCGCTTGTCCTTTCCAAGACTTTTCCTACGATACAGAAGGTGCCGGCGCATCATATTACTTCAGAACCCGCGTAATCTGTTCAACGCTAGCGAGGATTCCCTCCAGCTAGATTTGCCAGTTTTCATCGGATTCCAGACTCGGATGGCGCGCGTACGCGCTTTCAACTATTCTCCTCCGATGCTTTTTCCAATTATATCACGATTCCGTTAAAAATCAAGGCTTATGTCAAAAGAGAGTGCAGAGTGACTTGGAGAAACCGAGTTTTCAAGAAAAAACTCGGTTTCTTTGCACGGTTTCTTTACATGAGCGAAAATCAAATAGGAGTTACGCAGTTGAACGCTCTGTTCGGATAGTCTACGATTTGTAGTTCGGTGATTCATCGCCTGTGAATATGCCCCTCGGTGACCAATGAATCCCTGATTATCGGGAGTCCGGACGGTGGATGAAGAAACGGGCGGCTATAATCTGAAGGGTGCAAGCTGCCCTGATGTCACAAAATGTCACAAAATGTCACATATTTTGCATATTTTCGTAAGTCGTGGGCGGATCGTTGATGAACATTAGCTTTGATTTTAATCAGATGTCACAAAATGTCACATATTCTCACATATTTTTTACTTGAGTGTGCGTTTTTGTGAGTTTTTGTGAGGTGGTTTAGATTTTTGAACCCTGATTTATGCCGTTCCCCCGATAAATCGGGACAGGCGGACTGTACTACTTATCAGTCCGTGCCGAGACCGGGAGCGGACTTATGAACCAGCTGCGTAAGTCCTGGGATTGTCAGGATTATCGCTGATAGCTGCCTCTTCCGTCTGTAATTATTATTTTAACATATCGGAATAGCATGGTGCAAATAAAAAGTTAATCATTCCGCCGGGGCTTGCGCGGTTGGCTGCTTAAAGCCCCGTACCGTTTCCCCGATGAATCGGGACAGGCGGGATTAAGAAATGTGCTACTACGAGATGAAGTGCGTAACTCCTAAATTATTTGATTGTCGCATACTCTTATGGTGTCAAAGGAGACTGAAGATGAATCAAACCTTAACCATCGAACAAATCATTAGCACTATTAAACAAATGCCACAGAAAGATAGACGTATAATGCTATCTGTGCTTGCAAATTCAGAAGAACAAGAATTGGCTAAGGCACTCGGACCAGCAACTACCAATACGCTTCCGTAAGAAATGCCAAAACATATTAAAAAGTATTGACAAACCGCCCATCAATCTGTATACTAGAGAGGATTATCATCTAATTTGTTCTTTGTGTAAAGCATTTTGAATTTCAGCGCATACTACAATGTCATCCCCCACGCAGCGACAGTCTTCGTAATGGCGTGATTTTCTGTTTCACCGAGAATGACAGCCTGAGTTTTGACTGCCCTCCACCATTTTAACAGACGACTTGATATTGTAGTCCAAACGTTCAGGAGAATGACCTATGAAAACACTCAGAAATATTTCAACAGTTATTGCATTTGCATTTATATTGGCTGGGATCTCCGGATGCAGTGGCTGCAATCCGCCCCCTGAGCCCGCAAGTTTCAGCCCAACGGAAGGGCCTGAGACTGGTGGGACAACCATCCGAATTACGGGCGACAAATTCGACATGAAAAATGGCGTTACGGTAAAAATTGGTGGGAAGAATGCCACAAGCGTAAATGTCCCCAGTGAGATGGAGATTACAGCAGTGACACCATCGGGGACGGCCGGCGAATCGGTTTCGGTCGTTGTGACCAACAACGGCAACACGGAGCCGGAGGGCACCGTTACGATGAGCCAGCAATTTACCTACACCGACGCAACCCCGCCAACCATCACAGGCATCAGCCCCGCAGATGGAACGGTTATATCGGAGTATGAGGACTCGTTGAGCGTGAGTGTTCCTATCTCAATCACCTTCAGCGAAGATGTTGACACCGCCTCCGGTAGTTTAAGCGTCTCCGTGGAATCGACGCCCGAGTCTGCCACCCAACAATCTGGCGAGATTGCGGGGACCGTCGCTGGCAGCGGAAACACAATTACATTTACTCCCGATGCGCCGTATCGGTCGGGTCGTAAGTACACCGTCAACATCTCAGGCGTCAAAGACACCGCCGCCGCTGGCAACACGCTTGAGTCAGGTCGCACCTTTAGCTTCACCATCGCGTACCCGGAGAAGGTAGATCGATACCTCGTGAAGGAAGGCGATACACTTCCAATCATCGCTTCACGTCCAGAGGTATATGATAACGAGGAACTGTGGGGCAGACTCGCCGAAGCGAATCAGGACGATTATGACTTCGATCGGCGGCGACTGTATCCCGGAGCGCAATGGTTGTGGGTGCCGCGTGGTTCCGCATGGGGTGATTAATCTGTCGTTGAAACAGGCGGATAGTACCGGCAGTAAATTTAACGAAAAAAGGGGGTATCATGAAACCTCGCTTTCACATTGTGCTGATGGTTTCACTCGCAGCCATGTTTTTGGCGGGGTGCAGCATTCGCACAGTTCCTCTAGAGGAGGAACAGGTAGTCTATGAAGATGGTATTTATGATAGCCTCCCCCCCGGTTTCCTCTATGACGCTTGGCAGCTGTCTCAGTATCGCCAATACTACGGCTACGGGTCTGGATTGGGGTATCCACCACCCTATTGGCTGAATATCGATCCAAACCCGAACGACAGTTATCGCGCAGATGAGACACCCGTTCAACGTGCTCCCGCTCAAGCTTCAGTTCAAGGGTCAACCGCCAACCGCCGTGTTGAGGAACGTCAGGAGCAATCCACATCGCAACGCACGATCAGCCGAAGTCGTCATACCCGCTCGAATCGTCTAGCGACTACGTCTATTGAGGATAGGCGTCAATTACGGGAACGATTACAGCGACGCCACCGCCAACGGACGACACATAGGGCGGATGATGAAGATCGGGAGGCTCAACGCCGAACCACTCGCCATCGTGCGAGACGGTAGTTTCCAGAAGTTTTGAAAGAAAGTTAATGCAACAAAAAAGCCATGTAGAATGTTCTACATGGCTTTTTTTATTGGCACAACATAATCGGAGGGGATCTAAGGGGATTACAGAAGTGTATTGATATACTCTTCAATGAACATCGAATCATTGACTAGGCCTGTAACCGCTTGAGGATTATCTTGATAAGTATATGTTTCATATCGCGCCTCTCTGCTAGCATCGTATAGTGCAGAATACTGCGGGAATATATCTTCTATATATCTGCGAACGGACCGATTTCTTGTCACATGGCCTTTGGGATGGATTTCTAGCGTTGCCAAATAAGAATCAACAGCATGTAATGCTTTATAGAAGGCAAGGGTAACAATCCAGTCAGCGTGTTGGGGGCTATTTTGAGATTGTTCAAGATCCGAGAGAGCAAGATGGGTTCTGCTTTGTTTATCTTGGTGTGCTGCCGTTGTTGGCATGTGCGAAATTCCTCATTTCTATGGACAAATTTGGTAAAAACGTTCAAAATCATTTAAATCAAGATGCTCTTTTGAGCGTTCATACTCAACATGAAAAAACAGCGGGCGGAATTTTTTATTTATCTCCAGATCAATTCGAGCTAACTGTTTAATTCGATCCACAGAATATTCCGAAATTACAATTATAACATCTGCCTCCTTGCCCTCAATTTTTATGTAACCTTCTTGGACGTAAGGGACTTCTTCTAATTTCTCTCTATAAAGTTGTTTCAACTCTTGCCAGGCCGGGGGTTCAACTTCCTCAATAATTCGTTTGAGGAACCTATATTCCTGAGACTTTGCAGCACTTTCTCCCAATTCCTCATAACGGGCAACAATTTTCGTGCATAAGTCCGAAATTGCCGCTTTCACGCTGTCGCCAGTGCCGCATAGGTCTACATCATCGTAGGTAGCGGTCACGGTATCGTCCGCTCTTTCGATTCGGATCGGGATCGACTGGCGCAGGTGGTACAAGGGATGCCGAAGATTCTGGACCCAATGGGTTTCAGGTAGTTGGCGCAACTCTGAGCGTATTATTTCCTTTATCTTTGAAGGTTTGAGATCCTCAAGTGTCATCGTTACCTCCTAATAGATGTTTAACACAATTACCAACATGGTAACGATAGCCCATATACTCATCCTTAGTTACCGTCCAAGCAATGGGGTCGGGATGGGAAACGGGGCTTTTTTCCGGGTAAAACTGAACAAATTAATGATAACGTCCAGGCGATGGGTTTTCAATGACTAATAACTTAGGCTATTGATGTCTTGGGTTTAACCGGCAGGTACTCCCAACTCTGGCAGCCCCTCCACAATCGCCACTGTCTCCAAACTGACCGCGATTACCTTCCCGATGAGCTTGACGATGTACTGCGGATCGCCTGGGCGGTTCGGGTCGTTGACGATGCCGCTGCGTTTGTCCGTCTTGACGCGGTACTGATCTATCACCCATTCCAGCGCTGACCGATTCCCAAGCCGATAGTCAAACGCCTTTGCGGGTATTCCGTCGAGGGTCAGGAAATTGTTGTAGACCAGCTGTGTTTTGTCTGTGGACAGTTTCATCTTTTCTACGCGCCAATCGAGTGGCGTTTCACGATTTTCGATGAATGCAAGTTGATATTCGGGCACCGCTTCATAGCCGATGTGAATTTCTCCTAACCGTTCCCCCGCTTTCGCAAACCCCCAGAAGTCCGGTGTGTATGGCAGGCGTGGCAGGTCCCGCTTGAGGTTGGCTTCATATCGCTCCCGATAATTGGGGTGGTGTAGGAGACCGTAGACGTAATGGAAGATGTCCCACTTGGTAATTGTCTCGTCCCGGTAATGGGCACGGAACTGTGCTAACGCCCAATCGGTGATGTTCTCCCGGCGGTTTGTGCCATCCTCGTCGTAGGTGTAGAAGGGAAAACATTGGGAACCGCCTTGCGGTAGTACATCGGGAATGTTGTTAACCATTAACGCGAACGCCGGCCATTCTTGTCCCACTTTGAGCCAAATTACTCGATTTTCTTTTTCTGTCTCAGATGCAGGGAAAATAGACGGGAAGACATATACAACATCGCTCATCGCTCGGTCAAAGTAAAGGTTCGATTTTGTGAAGGGACGATACTGCGAAACCCTCACTTTTTGCTCATTATACTCGGCGATTTTACCCCGCTTCAACTTCGATTTTAAATCACGGCTCCAACTGATTTTTACGTCATCGTAAATCACGAAATCATCAACGTTTGCATCCCGATCCGCCCGCCGTTTCCACCTATCAACTTCCGCATTGTAAGTTTCAATCATCCCGCTCATGTTCTCGGCTAATATGTCTCGGTTGAAGTTATGCGCCCACGCATCGCGATTGGTTTTTACACCGCTACTATAAATCTTAAAAATTACATCCACCGCCTCATCTTTTGCCGCCTTCGTTTTCTTGGTTCCCATCGGGATAAAGGTCTCAAATTCGGCGTGAAGTCCTTCTGTCAACCATGTATAACGGGGGTCCGGTTGAATAGCTTGCCAATCTATATTGCCGATGTGTTTGCGTTCATTCAGAAAATCGAATTTCTGTTTTTTGTTCCATAGGTCATCGGTGCGATAGTAAAAGATGCGGGCTCCGTTCCGGGAGTCTCCGACAGGAACAGAATTACCATCGTTTGTCGTAGGGTGATTTATCGCCCGTCCGGTTTTCACAAATAGGTTGATGCTTACGCCGACCCGTATCCCGAACACATTGGCATCCGAGACCTTCAATCCCCTCCGGGCGTTCCCGCCCAGATCGAGAATATAAATCGCGTCGAAATCGTCTGCGAGGTGTTTCCGCATCCCGTCAAACGCCACACCGTCAAGAAAGCTGTTGTTCGTTACAAAGGCGACGATTCCCGCCTCCCCAATCCGGTCCGACGCCCATCGAATCGCCTTCACATAGGGATCGGAAAGTTTATTTTTATTTCTCGCTGCAGAATCTTTCGCGTATGTCTCCGCAACCCGCGCATCCATTGTGGGATACTTCCGGTTTTTGTTGTTATCGTTCTCGTTGACCTGACCGACGTTATAGGGTGGATTGCCGATAACCACAAACATCGGGGTGCCCTTTTGGCTCTCGACGCGCTGGGTGTTCTCCGGCGCGAAGAGCGGCAGCTGTCGGTCCTCTGCCAGTTCAAATGTATCCACAAGGCAGATACCCTCAAAGGGGCGATATGCCCCCATCGTCTCATAAAATTCATGCTCGATGTTCATTGACGCGATGTAGTAAGGCAGCAACATCACCTCGTTGCAGTGGAGTTCTGTTTTGTATTTATCCTCAAGTGCGGTTGGACGAATTTCCTGCATAATCCGCACGATGAAATTGCCAGTCCCTACAAATGGATCGATGATATGGACATCTCTATCCGAAATCGTAGGGGCCTCCTCCTCTCCTCCTGTGGGAGGGGCATCCTTGCCCCGATGTGAGGGGGTTGCCCTCCCTCCGTTCCCTTCGCTCCCAAATTCGGTCTTTAATATCCGATCTACACTTCTGACCATGAAATCGACAATCGGTTGCGGCGTATAGACCACCCCGTGTGTATCGGCGACCTCCACCGAAAAGCCTTGAAAAAACTGTTCGTACACCGTGTTGAGGAAACTCTGTTTTTGGGAGAAGTCGTTGATGGTTGCGGCTGCCCGTTCAATGGCGATGTAGAAACGATCCAAGCTACGCAGAAAATCGTCACGGCTAAATGCCTGCTCTGTGAGTGCCTTAATGACGGTCTCAATCTCGCGGGCGATGACATTGCGATCGGTGAAATCGGGGTTGCTAAAGACGGTTCGGAAAATTCGATCGGTCAACAGGTGTTGGATCAGCATCTCCTCAACCGCCGCTTCGGAGAGGTTGGGGTTGATCGATTGACGGCATTTCTCGTAAAAATCCTCAAACGCTTTGGTAAAGCGGGGGTTGGTATCTCGTTCCTTTTGGATTAGGGCTGCCAAGCTGTTTCCGAGTGCGGGGACTACCCCCTTGAACTGTGCGACAGCTTCCTCCCATTCGGTGTATTCTTGCGGACGGTGGGAGAAGAAGGTTTCGAGGGTCTCTATCAGTTGGATCGGGTCATTCAGATCGGCATCAAGCACCCCCCGACCGTTCTGCCAGAGGATGGCGCGTTGTGGGGTTTGGAAGAGGATGTTGTCGCGGGGATAGCCTTTTTCAAATTTGCGTAGGACTTCGGCCGGCAGGTCGTCGTGGATATCCTTCGCCTCCCAATAGCCGTGGGGCAGTTGGAAATCGTCGATCAACGCACCGTCAACCACAATCCGCCTATTACGATGGACGGTTATCGAATGCTCAGGCACCAGGGTCAAGCTAAACTGCCGGGCACAGTATTCAAGCAGGGATTGAAATGCCGATCGGACAGCGGTTTCGTGTGTAACGCCGAGCCGGTCAAATTGCTTGAGTGCAGCGTAGTAGGCTTTGATGGACTTGTGGGTGGGTTTGAGGGTAAGGGAGGGCATGGTGTGACCTTCCGTAAATACCTTAATTTGATAAATCCGCGCCCGGTTTTTCTATTTGTTCATAGGACAGATCCGGCAGACTTGCCTGTTGATGGGCACGTTCAATGGTCATTGCCACCAGATTGCCGAAGGCATCCAGATCGATATAGATATTCTCGTTAATCTCTTTCGTCTCGGTTACTTCACGCTCTGAGAACTCAACTAGGGCGGTGTCTGTGTCTGGAAAATATTTAACTTTCATTGATCCACTCCTGTCGCCTCCGGACCGTGACTGGTAGGGAATAACGATTGCTATTCCCTACGACACCTACTACGAGCCCTCCGCTTATAGTAGGGCAATTTATCGTCCGTCCGACGCGCAATGAATTGCGCTACTACAAACTCAAGGGATTGTCGAGATATGAATCTCGCCCTACAATCTAAATTTAACGCAAAGGCGCAAAGACGCAGAGAAGAACGAGCAGCTATTTTTTTTCGTCCTGGCTCCCTAGCGTCCTTGCGTTTTATGTTACCTATCTTAGGACTCGTCGGCAACGGCAGCCTGCGCTGCAGCGAGTCGGGCAACCGGTACCCGGAACGGAGAACAAGACACATAATCCAGACCGGAGTCGTGGCAGAAGACAACGGAACTCGGCTCGCCGCCGTGTTCGCCGCAGATACCGACTTTGAGGTCTGAGCGAGTTTCACGTCCTTTGTTCGTGCCAATCTGCACCAACTGACCGACGCCGCTCTGATCTAGCACCTGGAACGGGTCATGTTCAAGGATACCACTGCTCACATAATCGCCGAGGAACTTGCCGGCATCGTCACGGCTCATCCCGAAGGTAGTCTGCGTAAGGTCATTCGTGCCGAAGGAGAAAAATTCTGCTTCCTGCGCGATTTCGTTCGCGGTGAGCGCAGCTCTCGGCAATTCGATCATCGTCCCGACGAGGTACTCGACCTCAGTGCCAGCCTCCTCGAACACCTTTTTCGCGGTATCCACCACGACCTCCCGCTGCAACGCTAACTCCTGCACATGCCCAACTAAGGGGATCATAATCTCAGGGATTGCCTTAACGCCACGTTTGGTGACCTCGACAGCGGCCTCAAAGATTGCCCGTGCCTGCATCTCCGTAATCTCCGGATAGATGATACCGAGACGACACCCCCGGTGCCCCAACATCGGGTTAAATTCGTGCAACGCTTCCCGCTGCTGGTACAATGTCTCAGCAGGGACACCGATTTTGTCGGCAAGTTCCTGAACATCCTCGTCTGTATGGGGCAAGAACTCATGGAGCGGTGGATCGAGTGTCCGGATGGTGACGGGGTAGCCGTCCATCGCTTCAAAGATGCCGACGAAATCTTCACGTTGGTAAGGGAGTAATTTATCGAGTGCTGCCTTGCGTCCCGTCTCATCCTTTGCGAGAATCATTTCACGGACAGCATCAATCCGCTCACCTTCAAAGAACATGTGCTCGGTACGACAGAGGCCAATCCCCTCCGCACCGAACCCCCTCGCGGTCCTTGAGTCGCTTGGTGTATCTGCGTTTGTACGTACACCAAGTCTACGAAATTCGTCCGTCCACTCCATCAGCGTGCCAAAATCGCCGCTCAATTCGGGGTCAATCAACTTGACCGCTCCCTCAATGACCTCGCCGGTTGAGCCGTTGAGCGTGATGTAATCTCCCTCCGTCAGTCGCAGTTCGCCAGCCTGAAATTCCTTCGCGCCTTCGTTGACGGTGATGTCACCGCATCCCGCAACACAGCATTTCCCCATACCCCGCGCAACCACGGCGGCGTGTGAGGTCATCCCACCACGTGCGGTTAAAATACCTTCTGCGGCGTGCATTCCGCCGATATCCTCTGGAGATGTTTCGGTACGGACCAAAATCACCTTTTCGCCGGCAGCCACTAACTCTTCTGCACGAGCCGCCGTGAACACCACTTTACCCACAGCAGCGCCGGGTGAGGCGGGCAGCCCCTGTGCAATCGGTTCAACCGCCACCGCCGGATCAATCATGGGGTGGAGGAGCTGCTCTAGGTCGTCCGGTGGGATACGGGTGAGAGCGGTCGCTTTGTCAATGAGCCCTTCGTTAACCATTTCAACGGCGGTACGCACGGCAGCAGCACCGGTCCGTTTGCCGTTACGGGTTTGCAGCATATAGAGGCGCCTATCCTGAATCGTGAACTCGACATCCTGCATATCGCGGTAATGCGTCTCTAAGGTTTCCCCAATCGCCGTCAACTGCTCATAGGCTTGCGGCATAACCCCCTGGAGTTCATCGATAGGGAGAGGGGTCCGAATGCCCGCCACAACATCCTCGCCTTGTGCGTTCATCAGGAATTCACCGTAAAAAGAGTTCTCGCCGGTTGAGGGATCCCGCGTGAACGCAACCCCTGTCCCCGATGTTTCGCCCATATTCCCGAAAACCATCGCTTGGACATTGACCGCGGTCCGTCCGAGTTCTTCGGAGATGTTGTTCAACCGGCGATAGATGAGCGCCCGCTCATTGTTCGACGATTCAAAAACCGCATCACGCGCCATATCGAGTTGCCGACGCGGGTCATCGGGAAAGTCCGCCCCGGTTTCCTCTTTGACAAGCGCCTTGAACTCGGCGACCAACTCTGCTAGATCGCTCGCGTCTAAATCTGTGTCAAGTTCGACTCCTTTCGCCGCTTTCTTCGCTTCCAGGCGGTGCTCAAACGCCTCGTGTTCGACGCCAAGGACGACATCTCCGAACATCTGCACAAATCGACGATAGGCGTCGTAGGCGAAACGTTCATTCCCCGATTTGACGGTTAGTCCCTTGACTGCATCGTCGTTCAAGCCGAGGTTGAGGATGGTGTCCATCATACCGGGCATCGACACCGCTGCTCCGGATCTGACAGAAACGAGCAGTGGATTCTCGGTATCCCCGAACTTTGCATCCATTGCCGCTTCTAGCTTCCGCAAATTTTCATCAATCTGTTCGTCAAGTCCATCTGGATATTGGTTACCGTTTTCGTGATATAACCTGCCAGTCTCGGTCGATATTGTGAAGCCGGGTGGCACCGGAATACCTAAGCTAGTCATTTCAGCGAGGTTAGCGCCTTTACCACCGAGCAAGCTTCTCATCTCTGCGCTGCCATCCGTTTGACCGGTCCCGAAAAAGTACACATATTTGTCTTGAGCCATTAAAAAACCTCCTTAAAAAACCAGTGCGTCACGAGTAATAAGAGCCTATTTATACAACCATCGTCACGCCGTTCTCGTGATTATCATTTTCCTAGTAATGTGAGTACTACAAGATATTGGACAAAGAAAATCCCTCCACAGGGGGAGGGATATTTGGTGAAAATGAATCTACTTGCACCTCAGTTACACGACCCACCGCGAGGGTGTCAAAACGGCTAGTTGTTATCGGCACCTTCATTAATCCAATCGATGATGAGTTGAATTTGGGCTGCCTCCAGCGGTTCAGCCGGGTCTGGGGGCATTCTGCCTTGGACAATCTGTTTGACGACTTTGCTCTCCCTCGCATCGCCTGCGGTAACGATAGCTCCATAGTCTCCGCCCGCTTTGAGACTGTCATAGGTGCGGAAATCAACGCCGTGCGGTCCGCCCGCGACATGGCACCCTGAAAGGGCACATCGGTTTGTCAGGATCGGCGAAATATCGGTGCTAAACGAAGGACTCAACCTACCGGCGCCCACGGGATCGTCAAACATTAAACCGAGATTACTGACAGCAGTATCAAAGTCATCGCCTTCATCGCCGTGCACATGGTCGTGCACATGGTCGTGACCATCGCCTGCTGTGCTATCATCACCTCCACAGCCAAATATCAGTCCAGCGGCAAGTAGTAACACAATTCCTATTTTTATTCTATATATCAAGTCCTTCCCCCCGTTTGATTTTTCACGTTCCACTCGCAAGAGAAGTGCGGATGGAAAGTATTTTTATAGTAGGTTTTGGAATTATTTGGACCCTCCAAACCGGTGCGGTTGGATGAAGTTTCAAAAAATAATCGGGTAACTCTATATTTCCCCAAGACCCGGTAGGCGCGGTTTGCAACCGCGCTGGTGTCAATAGCAAATTACCCAATTAATAAATTAATCTTCATGAAACCGCACCTACCGAGTTAGAGTGAATGGGGCGCGGTTGGAAACCGCACCTACCGGACCCGATAAATCGAGATCGAAACCGAGGAGCGAAAGTGTATATTTATTTTTAGAATTCACTATAACAAGGCGGCTTATGTCAAAAGAGAGTGCAGAGCGACTTGGAGAAACCGAGTTTTCAAGAAAAAACTCGGT
>JAJEAL010000084.1 GCA_022822785.1 Candidatus Poribacteria bacterium | reverse complement strand
TATGTGTCCTTTCTCAAAATAGTCCAAAAGAATCGAATGATAAAGTTAATTATATCATAACATACGTTAAGTATCAAGGGTATGTTTCAGAAAATAGTCAATTATCTGCATTTTTTTCTTTGTGGTGCGGACAGGAAGCGTGGAGTAGGCGCCCTGCTATGTGAAAAAGACCGTGGCAGCACTCGAAAGGTGATGGGGGCGGCAATCTCAAATCACGAGAACTTGGGGCGCATGAAGCCTAGAAACCGATTGACAATACGGTACAAATTCGCTATTATAACTGTGTGTAAGGCAAACTCAAAATCTCTTGAAGTAAATAAGATGACAACTTGCGTTACTCTAAACGAATCAGATAACAGTTTGCGTTATTCTATTATCTTTCTAAGGAGCACTGAATGATTAAACCACACGGTTCTGATACTTTGAATCCGCTTTACGTTGCTGATGATGCCGAGCGTGCAGCGTTGAGTAAAGAAGCTGAAAACTTACCTGCTATCCTAATTTCTTCGGCGGCTGCTGCATCTGCAGTGATGCTCGGTTCCGGCTATTTTAATCCACTCGCCGGCTATATGAATCTCAATGAAGCGACGAGGGTCGCTCAAAACATGACACTGCTGAATGGCCTGCTTTGGCCCGTTCCGGTGATGAATATTGTTAAGTCAGAACAGGTCACCGATGAGATTAAAAATGCTGGACGGATCGCATTGCTAGATCCAAATGTAGACGGTCAGCCGCCCATCGCTGTCATGGAGGTAGAAGAGATCGAAGAGATTTCCGATGAGCAGAGAACGTATCTGATTGAGCAGATTTTTCGGACAACGGATTCGTCGCACCCCGGTGTGGAAGCCTTTACGGAGATGGGAAATCAAGTAATCTCCGGATCTATTCAAGTCCTTAATTATTCTTACTTCAGATCTGATTTCCCCGACACCTTCCGCACCGCCACCGAAATCCGGGAGGATATTGAGGAGCGAGGGTGGAATACGGTCGTTGCTTTCCAAACACGGAACCCGATGCACCGCGCCCATGAGGAGCTCTGCAAAATTGCACAAGACGAAGTTGACGCGGACGGCATCCTAATCCACATGCTGCTTGGCAAGTTAAAGCCGGGCGATATTCCCGCCGATGTCCGCGACGCCTCTATCCGTAAAATGGTCGAGCTGTATTTCCCCGAAAACACCGTCTCAATTACGGGTTACGGATTTGATATGCTCTACGCAGGGCCCCGGGAAGCTGTGTTGCACGCAATATTCAGGCAGAATTGTGGGTGCACCCATCTGATTGTTGGTCGAGATCATGCGGGAGTGGGGGATTACTACGGTCCCTTTGATGCACAGACAATTTTTGATGACATCCCCAACGGTGCACTCGAAATTGAAATTTTCCGGGGAGATCATACCGTTTGGTGTAACAAGTGTGGCGAGATTATAATGATACGTGATTGTCCGCACGAACCGGAAGACCATCTATTCCTATCAGGGACGAAGGTCAGGGACATGCTAGCGGCGGGAGAGATGTTGCCGCCGGAGTTCGCGCGTCCTGAAGTTGCAGAAATCTTGATGGAATTCTATCAGGCAGAGGGGTAATCCCCAATCCCTTTGCACAATCAGTCCTGATAATTTACTAGGACTTACACAGTTGATTTATAAGTCCCCCTGATAAGGGGATTTAGGGGGTTAAAGATAAAAAAATCCACACCACATGCTAAATTTGCGTAAGTCCTGTCTACATTACCATTTCATATTCAGCGCAAATCGTGGCTGATTGCTCACATTCTTGCTTCCTGAGTGGATACACAGATGGTGTAGGAATAGCACATCGCCCCGCCGGAGTGTCATGCCAATGGGATCACCGAGATCGAGTTCGGGCAAATCTCCGTTCAACGCGTTGCGGTACTCGTACCGGGCAGGATTTTTTCGTGCCACACGCGCCAGCTCGTGATGCGATTGGGGCCAGACGAACGTACCGCCGCCGTGTGGTGCGATGTCGTTCAGATAGATCAACGCGCCGATTCGGAAGACCGGCGGAAAGGTCTTGTGATAGTGTTCCTCAAGGGAGTGGTCTAGGTGCCCTCCCGATGTGATTGTTGGAGACTCCCATTCATCTGCGGTTGGATAGATATTGATGGTGTACGCGCAGTCCCATCTGAAGAATTTTGAAACATCCTCCTTCGCCGCTTGTGCTGCTAGGAAATCGGGCGCACAATAGGTCTTCGGGTGTCGGTTTAGCTTGCTGAATGTGGACGGATCTTCGTCCGTCAACTGTGCTGCTGCGGCAAGGCATTGTGGCGTGAAACAGTTGACGAGATCCGCGCTGTTGTATAGACAGATCCCGCCTTGGACGTCGTCCCAAGAAGAGGGTAGATCATCGGGGTCAATTCCCACACAGCGCCACATCGCAGCCTCCGCTTTCGCCGCGATATCCTCAGGAATCAAACCAGAAACGAGTAGGTAGCCGTCACGATGGTATTGCTCAATCTGTGCTTCTGAAATGGGAGAGCTATTTTTATTTGGACCGGTCATGTCAATTCCTCCGTGGAGCCTTCAGTTATTGCGGGCATCTATCGTCAACCAAGATAACACATTACCGTAAGTTAAGCAACACAAAAACGAGATTGTACCATTGACAACACCGTATCTTCTTATCCTTCTGAGTTTTGCTGGTCTGTTTATCGGGTGTTCCGGTGAGGAGTTGGTCATCTTTGGGGCGATGAGCTTGACAGACGCACTCACAGAGGTCAGCCGGCAGTTTGGTACAGCACAGAATGTCAAGGTGTACTGCAATTTCGCTGGTTCCTCAACCTTGCAACGTCAAATCGAGAAAGGTGCGCCGGCGGATGTGTTCATTTCCGCCAATCCTAACCAGATCGATGCTTTACAAGGAGAGGGACTGATTTATGAGGACTCGCGCCGAGCGATTTTGAGCAACCGGTTGGTGTTGATCACTCCGGTCAACAACCCACTTGCTATAACTGATATGGGGCAGCTTACCCAAGATTCAGTTCGTCGGATTGCTATCGGTGAACCGAATTCAGTGCCTGCCGGCATTTATGGCAAAGAGGCACTCACGCACTTGGAGGTCTGGCCCGCTGTACAGCCGAAATTGATCCCTAGTGCCGATGTTCGATCCACTTTGGCGTATGTAGAATCCGGCGAGGCCGATGTCGGAATCGTCTACCAAACGGACGCGGAGTTGAGTAAGAAGGTCAGAATTATCTATCAGTTTCCTGATTCAAGTCATTCTCCAATCGTGTATCCTGCAGCGATACTCCGAGATGCCGGGAATAAAGTACTCGCTCAAGCGTTTCTGGAGTACCTACAAACCCCTGAAGGCGCAGCAATCTTTGAAAAATATGGTTTCTCTGTGGTGAAATGATGCTAACAGCGGCAGAAGTCAGTGCGTTAGTTTTATCAATCAAAGCTGCCTCGTTGAGTTTGCTTCTTATCCTGCCGCCGGGTCTCTTCATCGGTTGGCTCCTCGCCAAGTTCTCATTCCCCGGCAAATCACTCCTCAATACGGTTGTCATGCTGCCGATGGTGTTGCCACCAGTCGTCAGCGGATTTTTCCTCTTGATTCTCCTCAGCAAGCGTGGACCAATCGGCGGGCTGCTCCATCGGCTTTTCGGACTTGAAATTGTCTTTTCCTGGATGGCGGTGGTGCTAGCAATCTCCGTACTTTCGTTTCCGCTGTTGGTGCGCGGTATCATCACGGCAATGGAGGCGGTGAACCCGCAGCTGGAGAATGCCGCGAGAACGCTCGGTGCCTCGCCGTTGAAGGTGTTTTTTACTGTCACGCTACCGCTGTCGTATCGCGGGATTATCGGGGGAGCGATCATGGGATTTTCTCGGAGTCTCGGCGAATTCGGTGCAACCATGATGGTGGCGGGGAACATCCCCGGAAAAACGCAGACACTTCCTCTAGCAATCTATAACTTTGTCCAGATCGGTCAAGATCTGAGCGCATACCGTCTGGTGTTTCTATCCACCTTGATTGCTTTCGTAACGCTGTGGTTAGCGGAACGGCTCTATATCAAGAGGTGAAGTAGGGAAGGGCAATCACAAGTTGATTTGAATCCCAATCTATCGGGGGTTGCCTCTACAAAAATCAACCCAATGTAGGGGCAGGTCTTGTGCCTGCCC
>JAJEAL010000012.1 GCA_022822785.1 Candidatus Poribacteria bacterium | reverse complement strand
TCAATTCCCTTCAAGCGGGAAACTCCTACCACACTATCATGGGGGTCATTCCCCACCTTCAAGGAGGAAAAAAGTTTCAATTCCCTTCAAGCGGGAAACTCCTACCAAACACAACAAAAGGGGAGGCAGAGGTCTTTATCGAGAGACCAGTTTCAATTCCCTTCAAGCGGGAAACTCCTACCAAACAATATTGGCGCACGGATACCATTTGTGATCGAAGTAACAGTTTCAATTCCCTTCAAGCGGGAAACTCCTACCAAACTACAAAAATGGAGACGAATTTTTGGCATATCAACTTGTTTCAATTCCCTTCAAGCGGGAAACTCCTACCAAACCGGCACGCTGGACACAATCATGTTTGAGGATGATCTACGTTTCAATTCCCTTCAAGCGGGAAACTCCTACCAAACCATATTATTGGAGCAAAGATAGGTGGAATGCACATCCAGTTTCAATTCCCTTCAAGCGGGAAACTCCTACCAAACGTGAAGAAGACCGAAAGTTTCTCGAAAACAGGATATATAGTTTCAATTCCCTTCAAGCGGGAAACTCCTACCAAACCTTTAGAGCATAGGGCAAAGGAGGCCCATGATAAAAAAAGTTTCAATTCCCTTCAAGCGGGAAACTCCTACCAAACCTCTTGAAAGGAGAATAAAAATGGCACAGAATTTTGTTTCAATTCCCTTCAAGCGGGAAACTCCTACCAAACCGAGTAGGCGCCCAGTCAAGGCTGCCTACATTGCTGTGTTTCAATTCCCTTCAAGCGGGAAACTCCTACCAAACAGAAAACTGTCGGAACCAGATCATTCGGCAGAATTGGTTTCAATTCCCTTCAAGCGGGAAACTCCTACCAAACTTATTTATTTTTTTAGGTTGCCATCCCGGTGATGAGTTTCAATTCCCTTCAAGCGGGAAACTCCTACCAAACCCCTACCCTCTCAGATCCAGTCTGGCAATGGCTCCGCACCCCTAAAACCAAACACGAATTGCGCGACGCTTTTTTTGGACAAAAATAAAGCGCAAAAACACCACAAATTCCCATCAACACTGATCCCAACGTGATTTTTCGATAAAACACGCTGAAAAACCAGACGTGACCTAACGTTTGGGACAATTTCAACCAAAACCGCGTCCGCTAAGTCAATCGTGTTTGGGTACTGCTAAGTATACTACAAATCGGTGGGAATGTTAACTGTTTTTACGCTTTTTTATCGAAAATCGCGCACGGGTGGACAAAGTCTCCCTTAAACACGAATCAGAAACGGTTTGTATGTCGCTTCTTCACCGGTTATCACGCGTCCCAAATGCCTGACCTGAAGTTCAAGACAACGAAGGTAGTTTGTCTTTTCGTTGCGGGTGGGGTGTTGAAAGGTCTGCTGCATCCGCCCATAATATCCGGTGAGGAAACGCCCCAGTGCTTCTTTGGTGAAGCGAATCCCTTTTTTGGTTTGGTTGAAGTCATCGGGACGGATGCGATTGTTGTTGATAAGCGAGAGCACATATCCATTCACAATAATTGAGCGGAACTCCTCCATCAGATCCGAGGCTAATGCAGCATGACCGTGCTTGGGTTGATGAAAATAACCGCAGTACGGATCGAGCCCGACGACGTTGATGAACGCGTAGACATGGTTGTGCAAGAGTGTGTAACCCAGTGAGAGCATCGCATTAACTGGATCCGGCGGAGGACGGAATTGGCGTGTCGTAAAACCCCAATCGTGTGCCAGAAGTTCCCGATAGGCACGGTAATGGGCGGAGGCGCCCGCACCTTCGTGTCCGAGCAGAGATTCTAAATTCTTGGCACCGTCAAGTCTTCGGAGGGTGTGACGGATGGACCCCATCGCCGATTTGACGGCATCATTTCGAGTCCGCTGCCGTTGACAAAAACGGAGGGAATTGGTCAATTTGCCACGAACAAAACATTTCGCCAACTCAAGGCACCGGTGCGGGACCGCAGCAACGGCATATTGCTGTTGTCGAATGCGGGTATCTTTCGCGTACTGAGGTTGGAGTTTGCCCCGGTACTTCCCCTGTGAAGAGAGGAAAGAGACCGGGATGTTCTTATGAAGCAGGTAGCCAATCGCCGGCGTTGTGATGTGCCCATTGCCAAAGATAACGACCTCGTCAAGTTGGATAATCGGAATCTCCTGAAGGACATCCCGATCCTTTTTAACGATGACCCGGTTTCCAGATCTGTGGAGCATTGCACCCTGCTGGGTGATATAAAGAATTGCCATCTGATACCTCCTATTGATTTTAAGCCAAAGGTTTTAGGAGTTACGCCCTTCAGCACTTCAGTAGTGAACAACGATCGTTGTTCACTACGACCCCTTGGTGGCACCTCTATTGTAGTTGCCCGATTTATCGGGCGTCTGTTCTGCCTGTCCCGATTCCATTGGGGAGCCCAGGGTTGAAAATTGTGTGCTGCGGCGATGAATCGCCGAACTCCCCCCTGACAAGGGGGGCTAGGGGGGTTGGCTTTGCACGTTCAACTGCGTAAGCCCTAGGCTTATTATAGTGATAAAATAAATAGACACCTTCGCCCCTCGGTTTCAATCCCGGTTTATCGAGTCTGGTAGGCGCTGTTTCCAACTGCGCCGATACGTATTCTAACCACACCGGTTTGAAGTGTCTCATTAATTCCAAGATTTACTATTGATTCAATTAGAAGTTACGCGCCTGCGTTAGTTCCCCGCATACCGCGTTTTTTCCAACGCTGACCGAGGTGTGTGGCAATCTGCTTCCCCTGTCGGGTCATACAGCGCCCGGAGCGTGAAACATGAACCGCCCCTTTCTTCAGGGCGTGTTGCACCTGATTTTGCAAGATTTTTGTCCGAGAATCAGGAACCGGTTGGTAACAACCATCCCTGTCAAAGATATGTCCAAGAAATTCAACCCCATCGTTGAAATGGGCGATTTGCGTCTTTTTGGAATTGAACCGTAGCCCGAGTATCGCCAACCGTTTTTGTGCATGACGCAGCGCATACCTCGCCCGGCCCTCGCTTCGGCAGAGTAGGAGCAGGTCGTCGGCGTACCGCACAAGCCGTATTCCCGCCCGATCCATCGCTTTGTCGAACGAGTGCAAGTAGATGTTCGCCAACAGTGGGGATAGCGGCGAGCCCTGTATGATTCCGATTTTTCGTGGGCGATCCAGATGGTCCTTCACCATCCCTCCCACCGCCGGCGCGGCGAGTGCCGCCAATGCTACGGGTGCGATGAAAAGTAGCTGTTTGGCGGAGACCAACCGCAATAGCCCTTTTGAATTGGCGAGCAGCAACATCAGTCCGTCCCGCCCTAAGTTCATCAACGCCTCCTTGCTCGTCTGCGACCAGATGCCGGTCTTTTTGTTAAGCTCAGATTCATCAACTAACCAATCATCTGCCATCGGCGGGGCCCGAAATTCGCTGTAGCCATCAAGCTGTGGAGCCCGATGAAGTAGATGATTAACTAACTGCTCGACACCTTCACCGACATATTGGGCGGTATTTTCAATATGGGCACACCATCTAGAGAGTCTAGACGGTTGCGTAATCGCCCCCATATCTAACCACATCTGAATTAGACGAAGGATTGACGGCTCTTTGATCGTTGCTCGGAGAAATCGCATCAAAATACGACTATCCATCGTATCAAAGAAGTTCTCAATGTCAGCGTGAACGACCCATTCGTACCCCTCCGCCCGGATGGCTGTCACCTCTGCAATCGCATGGGGTACGCCGCGATTCGGACGAAACGCAAAACTGCAATTGAGGAATTTGGCTTCATAAATTGGTGTCAGCAGATCACAAACGGCACGTTGAACGATCCGATCTTTCAGGGTCAGCACAGAAAGTTTCCGTGTGCTGCCGTTTGCCTTTTTGACGGTAAACTTTTGAACGGGAAGCGGATAATAACGTTCTTCGGCAAGTTCACGCGCAAGGTGGCGGAGATGCCTATTCAGCTCTGTCTCAAACTGTTGGATGGTGACACCATCGCTACCGGGACCACCCTTATTGACGCGGACCTTTCGCCACGCGGCTTCCAACGTTTCGGTTTGGCAGAGTTGTGTCGTGAGAGAAAAACTAGGAGTGGAGTTAAGCATGAGGAACCTCCTTATTAGCTATGCATCAGGGATGGTGCGTGAACCGGAACAGTTCACGCGGCTAGGTAGATGTGCTGCTGTATTAACCGCTTGCAAATTCAGATAATTATAAAGGGTTGATCAATTCTATGAAGTTTGCAACAACTTTGCCATTGATCCAATAGACTCTGGTTCTGTTATTTTCGTAAAGAACGCAGCATGTTCGCAAGTCCTCCCGACAAGGAGTTCCCCCGACCCCCCTGACAAGGGGGGAAGCGAAGGGGGGCTTGTCTTTCCCCCTTCGCAGGGGGGTTTAGGCAGCTCTTAAGGTGAATTTGGGAAGCACCACCTTATAAAACGCTTGTCTTTCCCCTTTTCGCAGGGGGGTTCAGGCAGGACTAGGGGGGTGGGGAGGGTTAAAAATCAAAAATCTACCCTGTGTGCCAAATCTGCGCCCGGATATTTTTGGGCAAAAAAATACCCCCAATCGCTGATCAGGGGTTATTTCAACACACAAAATCACTTCAAACGTCGCTACTTTTTAGCAGCGACTTCAGCACTATAGTAGATTTTAGAATTAATGAGACACTCCAAATCCCGATTAATCGGGATGAAACGTCGGGATTTGGTAGTCGCTGTTTCCAACTGCGCCGATGCGTATTCTAACCGTACCGCCCTTAACCCGGTAGTCGCTGTTTCCAACTGCGCCGATACGTGTTCTAACTGAACCGCCCTTAACCTGGTAGGCGCTGTTTCTAACTGCGCCGATGCGTGTTCTAACTGAACCGCCCTTAACCCGGTAGGCGCTGTTTCTAACTGCGACGATGCAGCGCCCACCATACACGCGGAGCGAAAACCTCTATCTGTTTTTAGGATTTACTATAATTTTCCATTCCCTACGTATACCGCGCATTCCGATATTTGGGAGCATAAAACTCCGGCAACAGCCCATCCACCCGGAGCAAACCTTTCCGTGTCAACGTTACCGCATCTTTATCGAAGGTCAGCATCCCTTCATCCTGAAGTTTCTGATAGGTTGAACCGAACACCTCCACAATATCGGCGTTAAATTTCTCACGGAAATAGGCTGTCTCTATCCTCCCCAGCTTCAGTTGCAGTATCATCTCTCGGGTCAGGCGTTCCGCCGGCGTTGTAGGGAACGCCCGATCCAACGGCAACTGATGCTTATGGAGCGAGTTCACATAATCGTCCCAGCTTGTGGCATTTTGGAAATGAATACCGCTCATATGGGAGAACGAAGCGACGCCTGTGCCGAGCATGTCGCTGCCACGCCAGACCGCATCCCGATAAATAAACTGACCCGGCTTATCCTGTTTCACCATGGTATATGCACTCGACATCTTATATCCCGCAGCAGCCAACTGCTCAAACGCATAATGGTGCCACTCCCGTTTCGTTTTCCAATCCGCTACAAATAAATCCTTACCGCCAAAAATATCCTTTGAATAGACCGTGTTGAACGGCAATTCCATCTGATAAACGGTGATACTATCGGGGTCCAGATCGATAGTCCGCTGAACGGTGTCCCGCCAACTGTCCCACGTCTCCCCCACCATGCCCGCGATCAGATCCATGTTCACCTGATCAAATTGCAGCTCAGCAATCCACGGGGTCACCCGATATACCTCTTTGGACAGATGTGCTCGCCCATTTTCCGCCAAGATAGTGTCGTTCAAGTTCTCAACACCGAGGCTCAACCGCGTAACACCAATCTCTTTAATCGATTCCAGCTTGCCTTGCGTCAGCGTCCCCGGCTCGCATTCAAACGCTACCTCCTCCGCACTATCCCACGGTATTGCGGCTTTAATCCGCTTCACAAGCGCTTTTAAGTGTTTACTGCTGATGTAAGAAGGTGTGCCGCCGCCGAAGTAAACGAATTTCAGCGGCCGATCCGCTACAGACGGCAGTTCGCTGTAAAGCTCAACCTCTGTCCCTAACGCGTCGAGGTAGAGCTGAATATCAGAGCTGTTTTTATCCGTATAAACCCGAAAGTAACAGAATTTACACCGTTTGCGACAGAACGGGATATGTAGATACAATCCCAGCGTAGCATCCGGCGTTGGTGGGGAGTTCAATGCGTTTGTCACTGCCGGCACATCGTCTTTTCCCCAGAATGAATACGGTGGATAGTTTGAAACAAAAACACTTCCGACCTCCGTGTCCTTTGCGTCAGTCCGCGTTGTCGCCGGTTCAGGAGTCGCTGTTTTCAGTTGTTCACTCATTTTTTAGTCCCCTTTTTCCCCAAAGCAGTATATACGACCATCATCCGCGCCAATCACGAGTGTGCCAGCCGCAACACTCGGAGAGGCGACAATAGCTGCGCCAATGACAAATTCCCAGACCTTCTCACCCGAATCGAGATCCAGCGCGACCAGCTCGCCACCGACGGTCCCCAAGAAAACCCGATCGCCGACAATTACCGGCGAGGAATCCACCCGGGCTTTAGCAGGATATATCCACAGCAGTTCTCCCGTCTGCGGGTGCAGCGCGTGAACCATTTTGTCACGTCCGCCGATCACAACCACATCAACCGCCACCGCAGCCGAAGCGTAGAATGGAAAATGTCGTTCCGGGTGTTCATACCACCAAAGAATTTCTGCGCTGTCCAGTCCTGTGCAAAACACCTGATTCCCATACGTCCCCGCATACGCCCGGTTATTCAAAATAGCAGGACTGGCCGCGACATAATCGCCCAATGAAATCTGTTGCTGCTCCACGCCATCGCTGATGTTGATAACCCGTAGATAACCGTCGCACCCCGAAATAACAACCGTGCCGTTGACAATCGCCGGTGTGCTATGGACATACCCCTCGGTCTCCAACTTCCAAACCAACGAGCCATCTTCGGCGGATAGGCAGTAAAGAAACTGATCGTAAGAACCGAACAACAGTCGATCGTGGCTGACGTTGGCAGATGAAACAATCTCAGCGTCAGCGTGGAAAATCCATCGTGCCTCACCGGTGTGGGCATCTACTGCATGGAAATCGCCCATACTGTCACCAAAGTGTACCACATTTCTGAATACAGTGGGAGACGATTTTATCTCGCCCGACGCCTGATACCTCCACTTTAACTCCCCATTTTCCAAATTGATGGCGTAAAGATAGCCATCCAAAGTCCCGACGTAGACTGTCCCCGCTGCAACCGCAGCGGTTGACTCAATTGCATCGCTCGCCTCAAATATCCAGAGCAGTTCGGGGTTATCGGGCAATTCGCCGGTCGCAACACCGGTGAGCTGTGGGTTACCCCGAAAACTGAGCCAGTCGCCAGACGACGCATCGCTCTGGCGAATGGGATAAATCAGGATATAGCTCAGAAAAATGTAAAGCGTGAAGCGTGAAACGTGATTTGTGATTCGTATTGCGCTTTGTGTTTTAATAACCCAAATTGCTATATTTTGAAAATCCATTGGTTATCTGTTAAAGTTGAAGGACTCTGCCTTTCACGGTTAGTTCCCAAGTCCCCCTGACAAGGGGGATTTAGGGGGTTAAAAATAAAAAAGCCTCGCGCCCCGTTCCGGGCATTCCGATAAATCGGCACCTGCCTGCTCTCGGCTGGTCCCACCTATCCCGATTCATCGGGATGTGTCGGGGAGGAGCGCAATGTGTATAGCAAGCATGTCTAACTTATTAATAAGCTGCCTCATAAAGTTTCAGTAATTCAACCTTACTAACCTGCCGTGGGTTAAATTTTCCGGTCCACTCCTTGGCTGCTTCTTCTGCTAATTGGGGCAAATCTTCCCGTTGAATCTCAAAATCCCTTAATCGTTCCGGCAGCCCTGCCGCAGCTTTTAATGCGGAAATGCGTTCATGCAACGATGACGGGTGTAACTCCTGATAAAGCCTGCTCACCGCTTCGGTGTTAAAACCGACCACACTGGGCAACATCAATCCGACCGCGATACCGTGTGTGATATTATAGCCAGCGGTCAGCGGATTGGCACAGGCGTGTGCAGCACCGAGCATCGAATTTTCTATCGCAGCACCCGCCAGATGCGCTCCCAAAAGCATTCGGCTTCGCGCTTCTATGTTCTCCTGCTCACTAATCACAATTTCAAAACTCTTGTCTAACAGCCACCACGCCTCTTTGGCGAACATCTGTGAGATAGGATTTCGCCGTGTACAGACATAGCTCTCGACCGCGTGGGAAATGGCATCAATGCCTGTGGCAGCGGTGACCCCTTTCGGGGTAGTTACGGTCAACACTGGGTCGAGTATAACCGTTCGGAATCGGGCTTTTTTATCGCCGCACGCCATTTTCTGGTGCGTGCCCGCTTGGGCGATTAACGCGAAAGACTGTGCCTCGCTGCCGGTACCCGCAGTCGTCGGGATACCAATGGAGGGGAGCATCGGTTTAGTCGCTTTGTCCACACCCCAATAGTCCTCCATCCGGCCGCCGTTTGTCAAGATGAAGTTAATCCCTTTGGCGCAGTCCATTGCACTCCCACCGCCGAGCCCAATCAGCAGATCAATCCCGCGCCGACCTTCCGCAAACCGAGCACCATCTGCAACGTGTTGACTGGTAGGGTTTTCTGCGACCCCATCGAACACGAAAACATCAAGACCGGCCGCCTTCAAAGAGTCGAGTGCTCTTTCTACTATACCTGCCCTGATGATGCCGGGATCGGTGACGAGGAGAACCCGCCGCCCGCCTAGCGCTTGCGTCAAATCGCCCAACTGGTCTAGGGCGTTTTCACCGACAACGACGCGGGTACTGGAGTGAAAGTCGAACGGTTGCATTTTGCGTTAAACGTAAAACTCGCAGATTAATCAAATGGTCGTAACGCCCGAATCTGTTTAACCTGTTCAGCGATTTCATCGGCGGAAGCGTCTAGCATCCGTTCCCCCTTTGCAGCCGTTGCCGGGCGTGGATCGCCGACACCACCGTGCCGTGTACGCTGATCGAAGCGGTAGTAGGAGGACATCCCCGGCACCCGCATCCCGTCGCGTTCCCCATCCGGATCCAACCGATCTGTGCGAACAAGGCTCGGATCAATCGCCATGATCATACAGGTCTCGGTTTCGCCCGCATGACCCGAACCTGCGCTACCCAACTCTCGAATCTCATCAAGCGCTCCGCCCCACGCCCAACGGGAGTAAAATTCCGCACCGCTATCGCCGTAACGCTCCATCAAACGCTGGAGGAGGACCGAGATGTTCGAGCCGTTACCGCCATGACTGTTCTGGATGAGAATCTTCTTGAAGCCGTGTCCTACCATAGAGGCGACAATATCCATCATTAGTAGCAGGTGGGTTTCAGATATAGCACTGATGGTGCCGGGATATCGTATGTGATGCTGAGAGTATCCGAGCCACTGCATCGGCAAAACCAGAACATCGTCCGGGCAGCGTTCATGCACACGACGCGCTACCTCTTGTCCGATGAGACTGTCTGTGTATACCGGCAGGTGCAAGCTATGTTGTTCACAAGATGCCACCGGCATCAGCACGACAATATCGCGCGGCAGGGCATCAACTTCGGGTGAGGTCATTTCTGCTAAGATCATAGATTCTCTCCTGTTATTATGGAAGTTGTAGCTTCTCTGCATGATTCAAAAGGGTTTCAAGAAGATTCGCCACACTCAATTCTTGCGCCGCTTCGGGACTGACATAACAACCTTCACTCAGCGACTGGATAGCGGATTGCTTTCACTGCACACGGTTCACCTGCAACGCCCGCTGCTGATAAAGAAAGTCAAACAAATTTCCTTCATGCGGCTGATCCCATGAAATCTGATTCGTCGAAATAGGTCCTATATTCAGACGTTCCACATCCGGAGAGCCGAGCAAATCGTGGATAAAGGCCTCATCTTCCGTGATAGCAGTCACGACGAGGCTCGGACCGATACGGGCTAATATCTCCCCCTGCGGGACCTCCACCACGCTGACGAAGGGAAACAGAAACTCGGTGTTTGCCAGTGGGTGCTCCGGGTCGTCGCACCAAATAACGGTTGGGCGAAGGAAGGTGCAGCCAGCTGCCTCAACCACCCGTCCTCCATCGTGGTACGTCGCTGTCAGATCCGTTGCGCCGGGAACTTTCAGGTGATTGTCAATGAGCCCTGAAATCCCCTCGGCAACTTTCGGATTGGTGAAAGCGGCAATTTTGGCTCCCGGATCGTCCAACGCTTTTGGCGTGATAGCCGCCAAACGTTTCGCCAGCGCCTCCGCAATGTCGCGTCCGTCCGATGGAACCCAGACCCCGGAGGCATTGATGCAAGACCGTCCACCGTTTTCAGCGACCGATGTAACCGCGAGCTCCAGATACGCTTCCCAACGCGAGATCTTGTCAGCCCCAATAACAACTTTGCTCTGTCCGGGCCCGTGAACCTGCACGTTGGGATTTCCCAGCCACGGTGCCACCGTCGCCCCACCGCCGAACAGCAGTGATCTGCCGCAATGCAACAGGATTTCTGCAGCCCCAGAATAATCCGTCGGATAAAATCCAAACGCTTCACGCGGACAACCTGCCTCAATAAACGCCTGTGCGATACGGAAAGGGGTCCACGGTTCCTCGCTGCCGGGCTTGAGCACGAGCGGTGTTTTCAGTGGGATGGCCGGCACCCAGAGGGAATGCACCCCCGGAGAGTTGCTCGGAAGCACCCCGCCTAGTGTGTCGGTTTGGGGGATGTAGCTCAGTGGACGATTGTCTTGAGTTCCCCAACCAGAATCCAAGATAGACAGATCTAGTCCGCGTGTCAGTCCATCTAAGACCGCTTCCATTTCGCCCAAAACCAACCGAATCTTCTGCATATTCTTACGACAGAGGCTTTGCGGCAAACCTGTCGTCCCTGAAACCTGCTGAATGTAGTCATCGGGCGATTGGGACGCATCGTCCAACGGCAGCTCCGCCTCCATAAAAAGGGTAGCTGCCTTTTTACAGATCGCCAAAAGTTCTGACACCGGCAAATCTTCGAGGGCACACCTATTTTCTTCGGCTTGTCCTAAATCCTTCGCAATCAACCCGCGGTTTGCCTGACTCACCATTGCAAGGGGTTCGCCTGTTTGGATATGTGAAACGTGGACGACATTCAAACTCTTATAAGAGAGTCCCGCCCGTAGAATTGGGATGTGTATCATAGTAAATGGATCCCGTGTATATAGATAGGAGTTACGCAGTTCAGTCCCGATTTCATCGGTATTCAAAGCAATTTGTAGTCGCGCCATTCAGTGCGCGTCCCGACAGGCAATCAATCGCCCGACGACAAACCTAAAACCTGACTGTAGTTGCCCGATTTATCGGGCGTTGGAAATGGTGTCCTACGGTGATGAATCGCCGAGCTACAAAGTTTTGAGTGTTCAAGTGCGTAAGTCCTAATAGATTCAGATTTGTTTTTTTACCCATCAGTTTATGGCACGCTTAAGCTGCGCGAGCTTGAGCTGCCGCCACAGCGTCCGCAAGCCGGAATGGTACCGCAGCACGTCCGCCCTCCGGTAACCCTAGCGGTAAGCGGACATTCAAGAGGAATGGGCGCCCCTCTCCCTCAACCACGTTCAGTCCGTGGTCAATCGCCGTAGTAAGGCGAGCTTCATCCTGGACGTGCATACCGTCCATACCGAATCCCTCGGCAATTTTCACCGGGTCAATGCCGTCTAGAACCACGCCGGCATATTCCCCAGTCTCCTTCATCACACCGTTAGCACGTCCAAAGGAGGAGGCAACAACCCCGTAAGACTGATTATTGGAAATGATGTAGAGTACTGGCACCCCGTGATGCACTGCGGTCCAAAGTCCTGAATCCGCGTAGAACATCGAGCCATCACCGACCAACCCAACAACCGGCTTGTCAGGTGCTGCGAGTTTCAAGCCGACCGCACCGCCGATGCCGTAACCTTCCGAACCACCGGCAGCCCGAATAAACGCATTCGTGCCACCGCCATCCGACCCCCCTATGGTGTCCCAAGGCACCACGTACTGTTCAATCATGACCAATCCACCACCACGGCGTTCTAAGGCTTTGTCGAGGGCATCCGCGACCAGCCAAGGACGGATTTGGTTCGGTTCAGCTTCAACCCGTTGCGCGTCCTTGAGGCGTTGGGTGCGAAGTGCAGCGGCTTGTTCCTGCGTCTGCTCGCGTCGCTCCACGCACTGTTTGGGCGTCGGATGGCTAGCTGCTGCTTCCGCTAACCGTTCAAAGGTCCGCCTCTCATCCGCCAGGATTGCTAAGTCGATATTCGGGATATTCTTAACATGTTCGATATCGGGACCGATAGCGATGACCTGCTTCACTGTGGAAAACGCGCCAAAATCGCCCGGCTTGCCGCCGCCGCCATGTCGCATCCCGATGCAAACAATCAGGTCAGGTTGAAACGCGCTCGACGCCTGATCCAGTCTACCACAATTGAGATTGTGTTTTGTTAAGATGCCTCTGCCCCAACTTCCAACTATAGGGACACCAAAATGCTCGGCGAGTGCGGCGACTTGGGCTTCTGCGCCGCTCTTCCAGACGCCGTCCCCGATATAAAACAGCGGAGATTCCGCATCCTGCAAGGCAGATTCAAGCTTCTCGACATCGCTATCCGACGGATAACCCGCGTGCAGGTCCGGCAGATCGCCTTCGATAATGTTTGTGTTTATCTGTTCGGGGCCAAGCACCCGATCATAGACAGCGAGGTGGACAGGCCCCACCGGCGGCGTTTTGGCGACCAGCAAGGCGCGATGAATCGCTTGGGGAAGCCCTTCAGGTTCGATCACAGTCCAGTTCTGCTTCGTGAAAGGCGCAGCGACCGACGTCGGCCCAAAATCATGGCTGAGATCGAGCCCAATCCTATCCGCATAGCTGCCGGTGTCCCCGGCAAACGTGATAACCACGACCGGCAAACTGCCAGCCCAAACGTTGATTAACTGCCCCAAACATTGGGCAAGCCCCGCGCCGAGATGAACCACCATCACCGCAGGGTCGAGGTTCGCCTGTGTATATCCACCCGCTTGGGCCGCAACGCTGCCTTCATGCAGCGCCAAAATGCCGTGTATATCTGGGTGAACATGCAGCGCATCGAAAAAACGGGCCTCACGTGAGCCGGAGTTATTGAACACATATTTCACACCCAACGCCGCAAGTTGCTCGACCATAACCTGGGATGGGTTCGCCGTAATCGGTCTCATCTCCATAAAATGTTACCTCGCTTTCTCTGTCTATCTGAAGCATGAAATGTGATACGTGAAATGTAAAAACGAAGTAGTTCAGAAGTTCATATTCTGATTAACCAATTGCACAACGAAACAACTTGAGTTTCATCGGTTAAATTGGCACTATTTGTCCTTTTTCCATACGTAGACACATTTTCTCAACGCTTTTCGTCCCTGCTTACCCATTTGTTGGGAGCTATTCCCTTTACCTTGAGGCAAAACAAGGATTTTTTCTATCTGAAATCCGATGTCCTTAGCTATTTTTGAGAGGATTGTATCTACAGAGATTGCAGCGCCCGCATACCTAACATTGTCATTCACCATGAACATCATGCCGTCTTTATCTAGTACCCGGTAACATTCTTGGATAACACAAGCCATCTCATAAAAATAACCCCTCACCATACGGGCAATCCCGCTGTTATTGAGTTCTTTTTTATCTTTTTTGTAATCCAAGTAGTTCAATATCCCCTGCAATAAAGGTAAGTCATCACAAATGCCTATAGCCGTTTGCCATGCGGGGTTTAAGTCAATCAGTGATTTGACTCTGTTCTCCACCGTGCAACTTAACATCGCTTGTCGTAAACCTGCTAACCCAATGTCATTGACTCCGAGCAGCGCATGTTCTAAGGCATAGGTGCGTGTATAGTCGTAACGATTGCAGTAGGGCGGTGACGTAATTATCCCAGAATAGGTCCGGCTTCCCAATTTCGGTAGCACCTCTAAGCATGAGCCTTTTAATAAATTCACAGCACCTGTCTGTATATCTTTCTGTATAACCGAGAATAGGTCGTCTTCACCCTCCTCACGATCCATATCATCTTTTATCTCGTTTAGTTTTTCTACGATGGCTTCATCAAATGACAAAATTTTCCCTTTGTCGAAAGGGTTCTTGCCATTTCTGCGTCCAGATCGGTAATCCCATCGAAGGTACTGTCCATCTTTCCTTGTATAGCTTATCGACTCCAGAACACACAGCAGGGCAAACAGTAATACTTCTTTTGTTTCTAGAGGTTTCCCTGCTAACTCGTTTAGGTATCTTCCGATTTTGTGGTGCGTTTTTTGAGGATACGCACCATCGGTTATACGGAGCACCTCAAAACCTTTAATTTCACCGTTGGCGTTCCAAGGCTTTTGAAGTAACCAGCTTTCCAATCCAGAAACAATACTTTGTTTGTTCGCTCCTCTAGCAAGCGCATTTGCCTGTATGATTTTCTGCCCAATCGGTAAAAGTTCAATTCCTTCAGTATGATAACCCAAAGAAGAACAGACAAACAGAGCGGTCCCTGCACCCGCAAACGGATCTAGTATTTTGCCGCTTACTACCTTGTACTTACGGAAAAGGTACTCTACCAAATCCGCTGAAAACGCCTCTTTGTATTTGTACCATCTGTAGTATGTACGTGCTTTATTCGCTTGGAAACTGACCAATTTTCTGGTCAAAGCACTATCAACGACAAGCGTATCGGGAAAATATTCGATTAAAGATTTATCGAGTTCTTCTATTTGTCCCAAAAGCATATCGCCTTGGGTATTTTCGGATCCCTGAACCTCTTGAGCAGTATCAGCAGGCATGCTTCAAATATTCCCTCTTAATACACCCCTACCACAACGGATTCCTGAAGATCAGAGAGCAACCGTAAATTCTCGACGCCATCCCACGGATATTGCTCAATGGGTTGCGCCCGTTCCGCTTCGTCTCTTTCTAGGAAACGGGGCATGAAAAACTCATGCGTCAGCGTGGTCAGCATCACTCGTCCTGTCTCACCGTAATCCACAAGTTCTTCCGGATTGTCCGGATTCACCAATTCAATGACAGCGCGAGGGTGCGGTGGATAGTAGATAATTGCATAATTATCGTCGGGGTCAAACGGCTTGCAACACGCCAAACCCATCAGCGTGTTCCCGTAGGTCGGCATAAATTCAACACCCGGCACCAATTCTTCACGGGCAAAACGGTGGAATTGGGCATCCATCTCTGTCCCGCCGCAAAAAATGCCTTTTATCCCGATCTTAGGCAGCGAGATCTTTTCGCATAACGCCTCAAGCAGCTTCGGGGTTGTGAATAGGCATTGGATATTATCGTGAGCGCGGAGGATATTCAACGCTTGATCGATAACGTGATTTTTATAGAGATCCAACTCCTGATGTTTTCCATACTGAATCAATTTGTTCACCCACCGCGGATCGAGGTCAACGAGGAAACAGATGCCGCCACGATGTTGTGCGAGATATTCAACGGCGAGACGAAGGCGTCGCGGTCCGGAGGGACCGAGCATCAACCAATCGCCGCCGGGCGGAAAGGCTTCATCGGGCAAGGTTTCGCTGAACATCTCGTAATCGATCTGAAAGTCGCGGATGCTGATGCGAGTCTTCGGAACGCCGGTAGAACCACCTGTTTCAAATACATACACAGGCCGGTCTGCGTAACCTTTGGGCACCCACCGTCGCACGGGCCCGCCTCGCAACCATTCGTCCTGAAAATGTCCAAGCAGTTTTAAGTCAGCGTAGCTATGGATCTCTTGGCGAGGGTCAAAATCGAGCGTCTCTGCAAATTCCAGCCAAAACGGGGCGCCGGTCTCTGGACTGAAATGCCACTCGACGATTTCACGAACATGCACATCAAGCCCATCCCGTGCTTCTTCTGCTTTTTTGGATAATGATTGATTCAAAGTTTCCATAAATGTATCCTGTATGATGGGAGGCTCAATCCGTTAGCTTCCATCCGATATCAATGCTTGGGTAATCCGTGACGAAATGCTGCAACTGCGGAGAAAGTTCATCCATAAACCGGTATGCCGATTCAGGTAATTTCCACGGGATTGAGATTTTCTCTTGAGTCGGGCGAAAAATAAAACCGCATGAGAGACGGGGTTCATCACCGCCGTGTGGAAAGGCGCCATGGTACGTCCGCGCCGCAAAGATAATCAGGTCGCCCGGCGCTGTGAAAAGCGGAACTGTGCCCGGCATATCCATCCGATCATACGGTTTCGGCTCTTCGCCCGTCCGGTGGAATGAACGCTGATCCGCCGTGAACTCGAACCCATCGGGGGGGTGCCAGTCAGCTCGGTGAGAATCCGCAACAACTGCAAGTCCTGCACGGCTCGGATGGGTGCCGTTGAGGTAGAACCACATACCGTTGGGCCAATCGCCGCGGTTCAACACCTCGCCGGAGTGTCTTGGCGGCGGTTCGGAAAAACCGCACCAGTCGGTATGCCACGTCACCGGGCCCGCTTCAACGTTCTTCAGGATTGCAGCAGAGCGATGGAGTGTGAGCGCGTCAGTGTCCAAAATACACCGGTTGATATTCAGGTAGTCCTCGTTCTCAAGCAGCTTCCGCAAGGGTGTTGAGTATTCAATAAAAGCGTGCTTGGTACGCGTTTCCCCAGGTCCCAAGTCACCCGCCTGATCGAGGACCTGACTGACGGATTCCTTCAGTTCTTCCACATAATCCGGCGACAACATATTTTTTACAATGGCAAAACCGTGTTCATCATGACACACCTTAATCGCCGAGAGCTCGTCCGCCTCAAATTCATATCGGTATGGTAGATCGGCAGGTTGAAAGTTATCTTTGGACATTGACTACTCCTCCATTACTCCATAGCAATCGCAAAGAGCGTATTCCGACTTGCGATATACAGTACACCGTCTTTTGCTATCGGAGTCGTGTAGACAGCACTCCCCATGTTCGTCTCGAAGAGGAGCGCTTTCTCTTTCCCCGCTTTCAAAATCGCGACATCTCCGTCCTCGTCTCCGATATATACCTTGCCATCCGCCACGAATGTTGAACCCCAAATGGCAGCAAATGTGTCGTACGTCCAATGATGCTCCCCTGTGTTCGCGTCAAGACAGTAGACGAAACCGCTCAAATCTGCCACGTAGAGTAAACCCTCCTCAATGGCGACGGTGGACATTGTGCGATGAAAATCGTCGTAACCTCGATGCCAGACAGCGCCCGTCTCGGTGATATCGCCTTCACCCGTTGCGTCAATTACCCAGAGATGACCAACGCCTTCCCCGTGTTCCGGGTCTTGCCCTACACTGACATACACCCTATCCGCCCAAACAACAGGCGTTGAAATAATGTTATTGCGTGTCCCTCGCCCGCCCAGCTCCCAAACGGAATCTTCGGGGTTGCAGTCAAATTTCCAAATCAGCTCGCCCGTCTCAGGCTCAAGCGAATAGATCCAACCGTCGCCGCCGGGTAGAATCACCTGCGGTTTGCCTTGGATTACGCCGTAAGCAGGGTTTGACCATTGACCGTGAAGGATATTCTCACCGGGTGAAGCATCTTCCCAAACCAGTTCACCGGTGTTTTTGTTGAGTGCAATAAAACTCGGCGCGAACGGTGAAGGGATATGGACATGTCCTTCATCAACACCGTTACTCGTAATCACAAAGAGCAGATCTCCGGCAGCAATCGGGGAGCAGGTCGCGAGATTATGCGGAAAAACCTCCAACTCCTCGATCATATCGTAGCTCCAGATAATGTCCCCATCAATTTCGCTGGTATCGGTCTCCTCCGTGAAGGGGCCATCGTTTTCACCATCTAGGAAGCCTTCGGTATCAACGCAGACAATTTCAGCGCGGTTGGAAATATAGTAAAGCCGATCGCCCTCAATGTAAGGTGTCGAACAGATCCCCTGTTGGGGCCAATCGTTGACACGGCCGGCGGGGAGTTTGGTGTGTGTCGATTGCCAGAGAAATTCCCCATCGGACTCACGGAACGCCATGATGACGCCGCGATCGCCGGTCAGTTTCGGATTGCGCCTCCCTTGGTTGTTTGTGCCGACAAACACCTTGCCGCCAATCAGAACAGGACCTGCATAGGTCTGCGAACCCAAGGTCGCCGTCCATTTGATATTTAATCCGGTTTCCGCGTCCCATCTGTCCGGCAGATTTTTCTCATCGGAGACGAGATTGCGTGATGGCGTGAACCCCCACATCGTCGTCTCAGCAGCAGCGGGTATTGCTGATGCGATTAGAACCATTGAAAGAATGATAGCACCCGTTCCTATAATCTGTTGATATCTCATTTTGCTCCTCTAAAGTTGTAAATAGTTGATAACCGTAAATTAAAGATTGTCTAATTGTGATCCTGTTATTTCACTCAGTCTTCCGTCGTGAAGTCTGCATTTGCTGTAGAAATCTGTACAATCGTGATCAGAATATGTTTCCAACACCTTTACGCACCAAGCAAACAAGGTCCTAAGCGAAGCGCAGGCATCGGGACGAGACAGGACATGCTCAATGTCAATCCGATCAAGAATCCTTCCGCCGTCGTCGCTCTCCCTGAAGCCTTGATATTCTGTTCTAAGGTCGCTTTTAGTTATCAAGATGTCATTCATCATGAAATTAGTGCCATCTGAAGCCTTGATATTCTGTTCTAAGGTCGCTTTTAGGGTATGGAGACGTCTGCCAATGATCTGAAGTTATTGACCTGTAAACGGGTTAGTTTATTGCCCATGACTGCTCCTCAATCCCCCCAAACCCTCAAGTTATCGTAATAAACCTCCGCAGGCGAATAGCCGTAAATCCCCGGACTCCCTTCCCGATTCGGCAGTGGATCTTCAACCGTAATCGTCCATTCCTCAGGCTCCGGTTCACCCTTTGCCCAAACCTTTCCCTTGACGTGTGCCGTATCATCGACGATAGCTACTGTCATTTTCATCGTATACCAGACATTCGGTTCCCACTTGAAATCAATCCATTTTGCCATTCGGAGATCTGATCTCCACGAGAGCACCTGAAGCCGTTGGTGATTGCCCTGCATCTCAAGGGTGTAGCGATGGGCGATGAGTCCCATGTCTGGGAGGTTGCGCTTCGGCTTGGTGCCTAACAAATCGACCTGAAGGGTGTAACCTTTCATGTTTGGCGGACCGATATAGACGTTGGAACGGTGTAACCCACGTCGGGCAGGCGGTTTGACAAGCACTCTGTTGCCATCTATTTCACGGACCACGAATCTGCCCTCCGCACGGACCCAGTGCGACGGATTCTGCCCCTCCGCTACCGACTCAAAATCTTCTGCCCACGGTAACGTTGGGATGACGCGGACACGCGCAGCGTTTTGTAAATCTCCAATCTTTGCCGACACTGTTCCGGCTTGACCGACACGACTCGGTTCGAGGGTGAGCTTACCGGTTTCATCAACAGTTCCTGACAATCCGTTAAGTGACCATTCGGCAGCCGCTCCGCTAATCGGTGCGCCATTCTCGTCAAGAACGCGGACGTTAAATTGGAGGCTGTCTCCCGACTGAGCGATAATCTCGGTAGGTACAACCTGGATTGAAGCAGGGACAGATGACCGTTGAGCCCCTAAGCAGTAAAGCCCTTCCTCCGTCGTAAAATAAACTCGACCATTAGCCACAGCAGGCGAGCCGTAAATCTCCGCATAGTGACCAGGTTCCCTTTCAATCTGTACCGTACTCAGGGTTTTGCATTCGTTCTCACCCGGCTGCAGGATGTGGAAATGCCCGTTGACCTCCGTGACATAGATTTTACCGTCAGCGACGACGGGGGACCCTTTACCTACAGTGCCGAGGCTATGCGTCCAATGCACCTCCCCGGTCTCGCCATCGAGGCAGTGTAAATTCGCTGAGCTGTCTACAACATAAAGCCGACCATCGGCTATCGCCGGTGAGCTATAACCCGCCTCTATGCCGTCAACCCGCCAGAGTTCGTGCGTCTCGGTAACATCTCCTGTGCCTGTTCCGTCAATACAGACCACGCGCCCCATCACCGTCGTGTCCGTGTTCTCCCGATTGTGGCTTGCGTAGACCCGTGTCCCATCGACAACCACCGACGCATTGAGCGGGCCCTGACTGACTTGGAATCCCCACACTTTTTCACCCGTTTGTACATCCATTGCGTACACGTGCCCGTCCGAATTGCCATCAATTAACAACCGACGACCATTTATCTCTGCGACCACAGAGACAGGATAAGTGGTATCCTTCGGCGGACCGCCGGGCTTTGCTGTCCACACCACCACGCCCGTCCGTTTGTCAAAAGCGAAATAGCGATGGCGCATTGGGGCGTGCTCTCCCCAACTGGTATTAAGGAAACTGAGAATCACAAAATCGCCATCGACAATAGGGGTAACAGTTCGCCCACCGTAGCCCGTGAAGCGACCAAATTCCTCCGTTAAAGAACGCGACCAAACAACCTTTCCGTCCCTGTCGAAACAGGCAAATACGCCGCTGATAGTGTGGGCGTAGATATAACCTGTTCCCGTATCACCAGCTAAACTGGTCCAACCCAATCGATTAAAAGGGATAGTGCTGTGAAAGACATTGAATCGGTGCTCCCAGAGCAGTCTCCCCGTTTCGGCATCAAAGCAAGCGACCTGTTCCTGCTCGGTGATATCCAACCCAACCCGTCCAATTACATACACACGATTGTTCAAAACAATGGGAGTGGAACGACCCATAAAGTCTACCTTCCAAAGCAAGTTGTCGCCAGCCAAAGACCAGCGTGAGACCAAACCGGTTTGTGAAGACGATCCAGTTTGATTGGGGCCCCGCCAACTGGGCCAATCCGCAGCCAAAGCGTTGTTCGGACCACTCACAGAGAAACATAGACCTATACCGATTGAAACACACAACAGATAAAGCATTGCTTTAAGCGTAATACGAACTTGCATCCGACCTCTCCTATATCGTTCCGTTATTTGTCAATTTGTCGATAACCTGCTAACTATAGCATTAGACCTATTTACTGTTTAGAATGATTATATGACATCTAAAATTAAATTTTTCATTCACCGCACGTCGCTACCTCAACAAAAACATTGTATGTTAAGAAGGTGTGCAAAGTCAATCAAAAACTTATTGGTATGGGGTTCACAGATAACCGATCCATTGGATCCCTCACAACGGAACCGATCCTATCAGGGCGGGGCTCTCGTCCATTAGCCAACACGGACTGGGAGTATTAAACTGTGCGGGGCAAATAGATTGAATGAAAGCCACATTTAATCAATCACTGCTCGCAGTGGATTGACAAATCCACTGCATATCTGCAAAGAGGGCTTGGATATGTCTATCCAAGTCGAGCGGGTGTGACTACTAGGGCGTGTTGACATTTTGCTTTTGCTATCGCGAGAAACGCTCGAGTCACTGGAAAAGCTGCCAGAAACCGAGTTTTTTCTTCAAAACTCGGTTTCTTGTCTGGGGGTTCTACCTCAGTGAACCAATTTATGGCTTTCT
>JAJEAL010000082.1 GCA_022822785.1 Candidatus Poribacteria bacterium | reverse complement strand
AAACGTCTCAACTCCCACTGCAAGTAGGCAAAAAATCCAACCCCAATTAAGATCGACAAGATAAGTGCGCTACCAATCACTTTGAGGGTATATTGCGTGTTCATGCTATTCTCCTTTCAGATATGAGGAAAAGTTAAAATCGAAATCTACTTCAGTGGTTTCAGGGTCACCGCCTTGGCTCTCAATCATTTTGATAAGTAGATCAATCTGTTTCATACCCAATTGATACTCTTGTCTTTCTTTGGCGTATGCTTCGGCATCCAGATCTGATAATAGTTGAAATTCCAATTCCCAATAACGTTTCACATCCAGAATATGCCCTTTTCTATCTCGGTACAAACGGAAAAAGAGTTCACTCCATTCATCGGCGAGGGGATGAGATCCGAACCGTATTTTGGCGATTTCGGCAATTGTAGCGCGTGCCGCTTCGATATCTGTTGAGAGAAGCGACTGAAACGCAGTTAGATGCTGCAGGGCTTCATCGTTCCAGCCGTGATCTTCGGCAGCTTTGGCGTTCCTATCTTCTACGTGCTGGGGTATCTGCCGTGGATTTTCCCTCGATTCAGCCGTCTGCAAATTCGCATCCATTCTGCTATCATCATCTGTGGAGTTGTGGGTATCGCTCCTATGTGTGTGATTCTGCTGTGGGTTTGGACCCGATTCATTTGATGGATTGAAAAAGGCGCACCCCATAATAAACAACGGTAAACAAATTAGGCTAATTCTTACAAATCGCATCTTTTCGCCTCCATTTTCATAGCTTTTGCAACGCAAGAAAGATCGGTAAAACTTCATACAGGCACTACCACTTCTTCAAATTGATGTTTCCATTTGTGGTTCGCAGTTTGACCTTTGCTGACCCGCCGTCGCCAATTTTGCCTGCGAGCTGCTTTTCTGATTTATCGGTAAAGGGAACGGGAAAATCGGAACGCACCTGTCCCTTACTAGTCTTAGCGTCAAGTTGACCGGAGAAATTCTCGGGTAGCTTCAAATCAATTGAACCATTAGTTGTTTGTAAGTTCGCACTAACACCAATAGGACATTGAATTTCATAGGAGATGCTGACATCAATGCCTCTTGGCGGTTTGGGATGTTTTTTATAAATCTTTATTTCCTTTCCGTCTCGCTCCGCGTAAACATGAACCTTTTTTGCGAATTCCTCTGGACCTACTATGCCGCGTGCACGGACCTTTTTGGAAGCGCGGACAATCACTTCATTCCGGACAGAGCCTTCAAACGTAATCGTGCCGTTGGTTGTCCCTGCGGAGATGACCGAAATGTCCGTGCCTTCAAACGTCCAATCCAATTCCTCCAATACACTTCTCTCAACATGTACCCCGAATCCCCTATTCCGGCGCTCCAAGTCTACATCGAAGCCGACATCGAAATCACCGTCTACATTGAAATCACCCAAACCTATATCAACATTGCCGAGGTCATCGACATCCAAACTGTCTAACAATTCGCCAATCTGCTCCGGATTAATCCGTCCGAAGACATTCACGAGGATCGCACGCTCAATTCCAGCCACCGTAATGAAAAGCCCATTTACAATATCCTGATCGAAAAGGATGTGCACCTCAACGATTTCATCATTTTCTTTGACTTTAGCGATGACCTCCCAACTATCCTCTTTCAGTTTATTTTTATAATAATGGTTGACTTCGTCAAGATCTACATCGCTGCTATGATAACCACGCACATATACCCCTTCCAACATCTCAAGCAATTCAGCTGCTTTCTGATCATTTTTTGCTGCTTTGGCAACAAGCCTAATCAGTTTCTCGCTCAAATTAATCTCGATGTTCGGTTCTGAGGTTTTCGGGAAATCAAAGGTGATGTGTCCTCTGATGTTCGTCTCCTCTTGTGCTTCAGCAACGATACTTCTCATGATGATGAGAAGGCCTGATAGAAGCACGACATACCAGATAAGGTTTCTGTAGCGTTTCATAATTTATCTATCTCCTTCCAGTTGATTTTATTGAATATCGCAAGGCTTTTACGAATTACCGGTGAAAGATAATCATTCGTAGTGGTGTTGATTTCATCCAGTGTAAGCAGCAGCGTTTGACGCGGTGCCTGCATCACTTCGTTGGAAGGAAGTCCCTCGTAGATGACAAGTTCCGTTTTTCGCATCGCGTAGCGCACGGTACTGAGGGCATAACTGAGCTCGTGGGTAGCCTGTTCAATTTGTAAAGATTGCTGATGCTGCTGGTATGCACCGAATGTCACAAGGATAATGAGACTAGCGGCTACGGTTCCAACTGTAACCGGGCGAATGGACAACCTACGTAGGACTTGCTTCAATGAATCAAACCACCCCTGAGTGGTGGGCTGTGGATGAGATTGAACATAGGCAGCAACGTGGTCAAAAACATCGGAAGGTGGTTCGGATTTCGGCAGTTCTTGCAGCATTTTACCGACCTCAAGCGTGAAGTCCAACTCATTTTGGCAATCCTGACACGTAGCTAGATGTGTCTCAATTGCCGCTTGAGTGTCGGCGTTCAGTTCACCGGCAAGGTACTCTTCCAAAACTGAATGCACCTGTTCACAACGTATTGTTTGTGTTGTCGAATGTCGTTGCATCGAGTTATCTCCCCATAAGGTTTCCCAGTATATCCCGCAACCTCTTTTTTGCCCGAAACATGTTCGATTTCACAGTGCCGATAGGTTGATTTAGCGTTGCCGCAATTTCCTTAAAACTCAATTCATTTATTTTCCGCATAATCACAACCGTGCGAAAATGGAGGGGGAGTTGAGCGATTGCTTGTTGCACCAACTGTTGACGCTCCTGCCTGATGTAGAGTGCTTCCGGCGACGGATTTGATGAATCCGACGCCATATCCTCGTGCTGATGGTGAACCAGCGTTTCAATTTCTTCGGTATCCCCTATCGTTAGCGGCACTTGAAATCTACGCCGGCGTAACAGATCAATGCATAAATTATTAGCACATTTGAGCAGCCACGATTGGACTGTCTCAAGGCGCAACTCAGCGTTGTAATTCCACGCTCTAATGAAAGTCTCTTGAGTCACGTCCTTTGCGTCATCTGGGCTATTGAGCAGGTACAGCGCATGTTGATAGATCTGTGCCTGATACTGCTTGACGAGATCAAGAAATACCTCCTCTGGCATATCGTGACTCCATGAGCTTTCGTTGAAGCTACTCTTACTACGAATGCCACAATGAAAAGTTGCATCGGAATCGTGCCTTTTGGACGTATTGTGGCTTTGTACGTTTCCTACTTCGGGTTGTTCTTACTACGGATGAGATCGCACAAAGTTGCACCGAAGTTAAAAAAATTAGCAAATTTTACTCAGTCCCTAGGAACAACAATTGTTACTCCCCACCCCTAGATAGTCCGACATTCCAAAAATAGAAAACCTTCTTGACAATTAGTTGCCATCATACTATACTTAGCCGAAAAGGGCAACCGGTCAGAAATTTACAACTTTCCTAATCCAGTAAGAACACGATTAAACGAACACACCGATTAAAGTTTTGCAGCTAGGTTATGAATATCCGATATCAAATCACCGACCTTAAACTTGTCCACCCCTTCAAAATTGCCCGGCGAGCCGCCGATGAATTCCGCCAAGTGATTTCTGTGGAAATTGATGGCGGACTCGGTGAGACCGCTCCCGCACGCTTCTACGGCGAAACCGTCGAAACGGTTCAAGTCGCTTTTGACCTCCTTGATGCAGGTCTTGATGGGAATCTTGACGCGATTGAAAGTGTCATGTCGGAACTTGAATCAGTTCTCGGACGCAATTACGCTGCAAAGTCCGCCATCGACATGGCGTTACACGACCGGCTTGGAAAAAAGTTAGGTGTGCCGCTCTATCAGCTCTGGGGACTCGATCCAAAGGCGACACCGCTGACTACCTTCACAATCGGGATTGATGAGCCGGAGACCATGCAGCAAAAGGTGCGCGAAGCGGAGGCGTATCCGCTCCTCAAGGTGAAACTTGGCACTGACCGTGACCTGGAGCTCATCCGGGCGCTCCGTGAGGTCACGGATAAACCAATCTATGTCGATGCCAACACGGCGTGGACGCCCAAAGAGGCGGTTCGCATGATTCGTGAGCTCGTTCCCTATGGGGTTGAACTAATCGAACAACCCACCAAGCCAGACGATCTGGAAGGGTTAAGGTTTGTCCGTGAACACTCGGAACTGCCAATCTTCGCCGATGAAAGCGTGAAACGTGCCGCCGATATCCCTTCGCTGGTCGGATGTGTCGATGGTATTAACATCAAATTAGTCAAATGTGGCGGCCTGCTTGAAGCGATGCGAATCATCCACATTGCGCGAGCGCATGAACTAGAAGTGATGATTGGTTGTATGATTGAAAGCGCTCTCGGCATTACAGCAGCAGCACATCTCACACCCCTTGTTGATTATGCAGATTTGGACGGGCATCTACTGGTTGCAAATGATCCCTATCGCGGGGTAACTCTTGAAGCGGGTAAACTCATCTTGCCCAATCTACCCGGAATTGGAGTGGTTTCAGTTGAAGATTAGACCTCTACACATATATCCGCATCCGCGATCAGCCTTCAGGAGAACTCTATGAGCAAAGCCCAGTTACAGCGCGATCATCAAATCGAAAATATTAAAAATATATATTGGAACCTATCGATACCGACCCTATACGAGGAAGCGCTCAAGCGGGGTGAAGGGCAAATTGCTCAATCTGGTCCGTTTATCGTCAAAACGGGACCTCACACGGGCAGATCGCCTAACGACAAGTTTGTGGTTGAAGAAGCGTCAAGCCGAGACAAAATCTGGTGGGGCCCAGTCAACCGTCCCATTTCCGAAACCCACTTTAATTGCATCCATGATGAGATGCTGGCTTACATCCAAGGTCATGACCTCTTTGTTCAAGATTGCTATGCCGGTGCCGACCCGCAGCATCGTATTACCGTTCGTGTCATCACCGAGTACGCGTGGCACAGCCTATTTACCCGATGCCTCCTTATCCCCACTCCCAAGTTATCTCCAAATCGTTCGCCGGACTTTACAATTATCAACCTTCCGGGCTTTCAGGCGGACCCCGACCGACACGGCACCAACTCGGAGACCGTTATTCTTGTTAATTTTAAGCAGAATCTGGTGCTCATTGGTGGAACACGGTACGCCGGCGAGATAAAGAAATCCGTTTTTACATACCTGAATTACCTGTTGCCGGGCAAAGACGTACTGCCGATGCACTGTTCAGCGAACGCGGGCCCCGATGGCGATGTCGCTCTGTTTTTCGGGTTGTCGGGGACAGGCAAAACAACGCTATCTTCTGCGCCGGGGAGAAAGCTCATCGGCGATGATGAGCACGGTTGGAGCGATCGGGGCGTATTTAACTTTGAAGGCGGCTGCTATGCCAAGACAATTAACCTGTCCAAAGAGGTGGAGCCGGAGATTTACGCCTGTACCCACAAGTTCGGAACCGTGTTAGAAAATGTGATTCTCGATCCGGTAACGCGGCAAATCGATCTTGATGATGATTCATTAACCGAAAATACCCGTGCCGGTTACCCAATCACCCACCTCGATTGTATTGTTCCCGACGGGCTCGGCGAGCACCCGAAGAACGTGATTATGCTCACCTGCGATGCGTTTGGCGTGATGCCCCCGGTCGCCAAATTAACGACCGAACAAGCGATGTACCACTTCCTTTCGGGCTATACGGCGAAGGTTGCCGGCACTGAGCAGGGGTTGGGAAAGCACCCCGAAGCGACCTTCAGCTACTGTTTCGGTGACCCTTTTATGCCGCTCGATCCGGCGGTATATGCGAATATGCTCGGTGAAAAGATTAATCAGCATGGGGTCGATTGTTGGTTGATTAATACCGGCTGGAGCGGCGGTGCCTATGGCGAAGGGGCACGGATGAAAATCGCTTATACCCGTGCCATCGTTGACGCTGTTTTGCAGGGCAAGCTAGCGCAGACACCAACCGAACCCGATCCGATTTTCAGGATCCACGTCCCAACTGCCTGTGAAGGCGTGCCGCCCCAAGTTCTCAAACCGCGCAACACATGGAAAGATGGTGCGGCTTACGACGTCCAAGCGCGACAACTCGCGCAGATGTTCGCCGAGAACTTTGAGCAATTTAAGGCGAGCGCGTCAGAAGCGGTCTGCACGGCGGGGCCCAAAATCTAATCGCCGAACGCTAAATCCCATACAGGACTATATCCATCGTACGTCTCGCATGAGAAAGGAGGCTGAAATGGCTACAGATCGATTTGCTGTTGTTACTGGCGGTACTGGTGCACTAGGAACGGTCGTTACCGCCTCCCTGCTCAAAGAGGGTTACCAAGTTGCGGTCCCTTACACCTCTGAACGCAATATCGAGCCATTCGAGCGTCAGATCGGGCCCCTCAAATCGCAAGTAACACTGATTCGCGCAGACCTAACGGTTGAAACGGAAGTTCAAAATTTCGTTCAAACCACATTGAATCAGTTCGGGCAGATCGACGTCCTCATAAATACAATCGGTGGCTTTGTCGGTGGTATTTCAGTCGCCGAAATGGCTGAGGAACGCTGGAATTTCATGATGGATCTGAACCTAAAATCAATCTTTCTCTGCTGCAAAGCGGTACTGCCGCACATGATTGAGCGGAAGTGTGGAAAAATTGTGAATACTTCCGCCCGTGCGGGTCTAAGTGGGGCCGCTGGGCTGGGCGCCTACGCTGTGTCCAAAAGTGGGGTGCGGATTCTCACAGAATCGATTGCGGAGGAGGTCAAAGATCTGGAAATCAACGTCAATTCCCTGTTAGTGAGTATCATGGATACACCCGCGAACCGTGAGGGCATGCCCGACGAAGACCACTCCCGCTGGGTGTCGCCCGACGATATCGCCAAGGTTATCCTATTCCTTATCTCTGACGATGCTGCTATCATCAACGGCGCAGCAATCCCGGTCTACGGCAAAGCCTAGTTGAGGATAAAGGAGAACAATGCAACGACAAAAGTTTTATTTATGGTTGTCCATTTTCTGTGTGTTGGGTCTGATAAGCTACGGCTGCGATAATCAAAAAAGTGCAGATAAACAGTCGTCCGTCCAAACGGAGGGCGGCCAGCAAAAGAGGCAGATATGGCTCTCCATCCTCGGTGGAGCTGTCGGCGGCACCTTTTCACCATTTGCGGGTGGCATTGGAACTGTCGTTTCAAAAGCGGAACCCAACATTAGAATCTCCGTCGAAGCGTCCGCCGGATCGATTGAGAATGTGCGTCGCGTGGACGCCGGTGGGGACTATCTGGGAGTTGCGTTTGCCTCTGATGTGTACCTTGGATATCATGGGGAAGAGGTTTTTGCCAAGGAGGGGAAAAAAGAAAATATCCGAGTGGTAACGCTGCTTTACATCGCTTACAACCAATTTGTTACTTTGGCGAACAGCGATGTGCATCAGTTCGAGGATATTGTCGGGAAGAAGGTGGCTATGGGCGCGGCAGGATCTGGATCCGCACAAACGCTGGAACGCCTTGCGAAGCTCGCTGGTATTCACGGCAAGTTCACGCCGGTTTATAAAGGTGGGACCGCAGGCGGCGATGCCCTCCGCGATGGGCAGGTAGACGGGTTTCAATGGCTTGTCAATGCACCCAATTCCGCCGTCATTTATGTCTCCGAAATCAAATCTATCCGCTTAATCGACTTCGACGCACCCGCTAAAAAGTACGGGTTCTACGAGGAATATCCCTTCTATCTGCCCGGTAGGCTGCCCGATAACGCTTACAAAGACGTTCAGCCGGTGAATACATTCCTTATGCCGACAGTTCTCATCGCGCACAAAGACATCAGCGCGGAAACGGTCTACGCTATCCTCCAACGTATCTACGATCAAGCGGGGTATCATACCCTAGTAACCACCACCCCCGCTGCGAAGGATATGACCGTCGAAAATGCGCCAAAAGCGTTTGTGATTCCGCTTCACCCTGGTGCGGATCGCTTTTGGAAAGAGCGGGGAGTTGAAATTCCGGAAGCAGCGCAACCCGTTGATTAGACAGCGTTACTTTGAACTCTGCGGCCAGCGGTGGATGCACTCCAACAGCTGTGGATGCAGTTCCCCATTCGTCGCTAAAATCCCCCGATTGTCCGTCATCCGTCTGCCCCGCGAGAAATCAAGCGCTTGTCCATCGATATCTGTTACGAGCCCGCCCGCCTCTTCCACAACTATCAGTCCAGCGGCGTGGTCCCAGATACACTCCCGGTAATCCGGCGTCGCGGGATTCGGCAGACGGATATAGACAGACGCTTCTCCCCGTGCGAGGACCCCATACTTCCCCTGACCGTCCATCCGGATCGGCGGCTCCATAATACCGACCTGTCGCGCAATGTGTGCGTGAGCGTCGAGGTCGCTGTGGGTAGACTCAACGCTCTCCGCAAAACGACGGCTTGTTCGAGAGATGTGAATCCCTTCCGAGAGCTGCCCATCCAATGACAGCATCTGTGCCCCTCTGCCTCGCTCCGCGACGAAGAGGCAACCGCGCTGTGCCCCTGGATCGTCCAATCGCAGGGGCAGATTCGGGCAGCCCAGCACTCCAAGCTTTACCTCCCCAGCGAGCATTAACGCTAGCGCAACGGCGTACTGATCGCCTCGCAGAAACCCTTTCGTGCCGTCGATCGGGTCCAGTGTCCAGAACCGTTCTCCCACTTCCCCGCTGCCTCGATCTATCCAATCGCAGACCGTTTGGGGTGAAAGTGAATCTTCGACGAAACTGTTGAGGTATCCGACCACGCCTTGCATCAGTTGAGGGTTTGCTTGTAACGTCTGAGAGTCCTCTTCAGCGACAATAGCGTCTTTCTCAAATAACTCATTGATGGCGTGACATATTAACGCCTGTGAGCCGAAATCTGCCACTGTAACGGGACTCCGATCCGCTTTCTCGACTGCATCCGTCTTTACCATGTCAGCCTGTACCCGCTGACACAGCTGCATGGCTCTCAATACCGCGTTGATTGCAATCTGTTTCTCTGATACCATAGTTTCCGCTCTGATTTTCTTAACCTCCGTATTCAACGGTGCGACGCAAAATGCTTCGATGTCCGAGATTGTTTTCGATATGGTAAATGACGGTGTACGTTCCTGCTGTGGTTTGGAATTGGCTGGCATCAATGGTCGGGGTAAATCGCATAACCGCTGAGCCGTCATTCGGGATATCGATGTGCTCCGTAAACGGGCCGTAACACCGTTCGCCGAACGGATTGAGCACCTTCCACGTAACTTCGAGCCACGTTGGGCGCGGATCGCGACGGAGGTAGACGACAACCTCGTCCGCCTCTAAGCCATCTTCGTCGAAGCCGAGAACACCAAGTTCAGAAAGCATTTTGGCTGTGAGCGTCCGCGGGATATGCTCCATGTAGCCTCTGCCGGGGATCTGCCGCCACGTTCCGCCCGTTGCCCAAGCGAGCTGTTTGATGGGAAGAAAATTCAGTCCGATGACATCGACGCGCACCCCTTGGCGCTGTAGCGTTTCGATAACCCCATCTTGGCTATACGCCGATCTGCCGTCGTAATCCGCATCGTGGAAAGCACCATCGCTCACAAGGACGAAAAATCGTTGAGCACTGTCTCGAAATTTAGTCCTGTTTAGCGCAGCCATCAGCGCATCCAATCCAGATTCGGCGAGATCGCCACCCCCCTCAAACTTAATTTTGTAAAGCCAATTCTTAAATTTGCCGTGATCCGTAGTAGCCCCCTGAACCTTCGGCTTCTTTTTTTCAACATCCGCGAATGTTACCAAGCCAAAGGCTGCATCATGTCCTGCGCGTGTGAAATACTCGAAGAATAGGTCGATATAGGCACGAATGCCACGGACGTTGTCTTCCATGCTCCCGGTCTTATCGATGATAAAAACCAGATCGACCTCGGTAACGATTGCCGCATCTGCCAGATTTCGAGCCAGCTCAGTCATCATCTGAACGTAGTTGTCCCCCGCAGTGCTCCCTGACGGGACGCTGCCGCCCGAATTTCCGATAGGCATCCCCGCAAGTGCCTCGCCTCGTCTTCGTCCGACGCGCAACGTCGCTACGCCGACCTCCGGCGAACTTTCGGACAGATTGCCATCGCCCGCATTCATATTGACATCCTGATATGCCGCCAACGGTTCCTCCCGCTCGAACCTCTCTTTCGGCGAATCTACCGCTGTCACGGTAACCGCTCTGGAATCCGGGCGGACTTTTGAGGAAGGTTGGAGTTGAGTGACAGATTCAGTCCTACCCGATGGGGGACGCGAATCGATTTTCGACTCGATTGCCTCGCGCTGATTGGTCTTGAGCGAATCAACCGTAAGCCAATCAGCGGGGGCGGTAGGTTTCGGCTTCGGTTTCGGGGGAGTGGCCTCCGGGATAGCCTTCACCGGTTCAGACGATGGCGGCTCCACCGGCTTGGGGGGAAGAACCACCGGCCGTCGAAAATGAGTGATGTCAACGATAACCTCGTCATCAAAGAAGGGAGGGTGGCGCTGCTCAATCTGTAGATAGATCATGAGGGCAGCGATAAGAAGGTGAATGACGAGTGAGCAGATTAAGGCTAAACGCGAACTTTTCCGACGTAACATAGAATCACCTACTGCTGTGAGTCGAGGAACTTACTGTCCCCATAACGCTTTGGAGGGATCTATGCGCTGATTACAATCCGAATCCCAACGTTATGCACCATCTCTATCGGCTCATACGCTGCGCGGTTGGCACACCGTGCAGCGAATTGACCCCGCGGTAGCCATGAGCCACCCCGGATGACCTTGCGCCTACCTTCGACGGGTCCCCAGGGGTTTTCCGCCGGCGCATATTGATAGGTCTGCGGGTGAAACCAGTCTAGGCACCACTCGTAAACATTTCCTCCCATATCGTGGCACCCATAGGGACTAACGCCCTCCGGATAGCTGCCAATCGGGGTGGTTTGTTTGAGGCGGCTTTCCGACGTATTCGTTTTTGATGCGTCCCATTCGTTTCCCCACGGATACTCGCGTCCATCGATGCCTCGCGCTGCCTTCTCCCACTCCGCTTCTGTGGGTAGACGATACGCTTCGCCTGTCAATTCATTAAGATAGCCCATAAATGCCTCCGCGTCGTGCCAACTCACCCCAACCACAGGGCAATCCGGCGTATTAAACCGTGGATCGGTGTAGAAACGTGGCGGATAATGCCCTGTATCTTCCACGAATTGCACATATTGGGTGTTAGTCACCGGAAACTTACCGATGTAGTAAGCGTTGAGCGTCACCGTGCGCTGCGGTTCTTCATGGTCAGTTTTCCTTAATCCCGTCGGAAGCGTTCCCATGGTGAATGGTCCGGCAGGGATATGGATCAACGGGTAGTTTAACGAATCGATCGTAATTTCTTGCTGGGTTGACATGGGAATGTATCCACTCGTGATAATCTAAAAAAATGAAGAATCAGGTATACTATGCAAAGTGCAACGACATGCCAAAATTAAAAACATTGTAACACCGGACTCTTATCTTTTCAAGGTCAACTGTTTTGTCGGGTTAATACTAGTGGGATCTAAACTTCTTATTTTCAGCACGTCTAAATCAAATAGGACCTACACAGTTGAAGCCAACTCGCCTGCCCTCTCCGGTCAGAGGACCAAGAGCTTTCGACCCTATAAGGAGGCTCCATCAAATGCCCTCGAAATTGTCCTGTTTTGTGATTACACTCCTCTTCGCACCTTTTCTCTCCCAATGTAAGTCTTTGCAACTGTTGGAACAACAACCGCAAGCGACTCAACAGGAGGCGAATCACACCGTTTCGGAGACGACTTCTCTCGTTCGGCTGATCTATTTTACACCCCAAGACCGCCCCTTCAGAGAAAGAATTGCTGATCAGATAGAGTTACAAATGGGAGTCGTACAAACTTTCTTTGCAGACCAGATGGAAGCCCACGGCTTCGGGCGGAAAACATTCGCCTTTGAAATTGATGGGCAAGGCAAAACGGTTGTGCACCGAGTTAAGGGTCAGTTCCCCGATAAACACTACCTCCATAACACAACAGGTAAAGTTCAGAAAGAAATCTCGGAACGATTCAACCTATCAAAGAATGTCTATATGATTGTCGTTGATATAAGCGACAAGTACATTAACCGAGCTATGGGCTTTGGGACCTCCCACCGTGGGGGGCAATCAGGCATGCTTTGGATAGCAAAAAGCGGTTTCCAGAGCCGAACCATTGCTCATGAACTGGGACACGCCTTTGGCTTATTACACGATTTCCGTAGTGAGCGATTTCTCATGTCTTACGGTTCTTTTCACCTCGGCTCAACCCGACTAGAAAACTCTCAGCTGTCCAAAGAAGCTGCAGAATTTCTTGATGCCAGCCGCTTCTTTAACCCTAGCAGGACATTCTCCAGCCAATTTGGCCCGAAAATTGAGATTATCTCCTCACTTGAGTATCCACCGAATGCAGATAGCATCCGTATCATTTTCGAGTTGAGCGACCCAGATGGATTACATCAGGCGCGATTTCACACCAACCCAAATATTACTGACAAAAACTTGGCGAGGTTCAGTAGAGGTTCACCCGCATTCAAAGCCGCCAAACGGTTAACCGGACAGGACATGACCGTTGAGTTTGTTTACAAATTATCCAAGGTTGACGTTCAGGATTTGTGGCTTCAGGTTGTTGATTCACAAGGACACTTTGGGACAAAATCATTTGCCGTCCATCTCCAAAAGTAAATAGAGGTTACGCAGTTAACGTGTAACGCTGCCTGGTGCGCCCTCCATCTTTCGACGCCCACAAATTGCTTGATACCTTGAGGATACACCCCGATCGAAGAAGACCACTCGGCATACTTGCGTCGAAATAGGTGGCTACTTTCTAATTATGTTGACAAGACCTATGAAATGCGATACACTGTAGACAAGTCAGATTGAATGGAAAAAACGGCGAAAATCTATCACGTTTTACGTTTCACGTGACAAGGAGGTTTACACCATGAGTATTGCACCCCGTACCTCTCAAGAAACACCAGCGGGTTCTATCCATATCGAAGATCTCCCGACTATGGAGATAATGGAGGAAACCGATCTGGTCTATCACCAACTCTGCCCCGCCGATACCTTTGAAGATGGCGAAGGGAAACCTTTTCACGTGGATGGCACCCACCTCGCTGCCTTTAAGTTTGAGGATAAGTTTTACGCAGTTGACAACCGCTGTCCGCACATGGGTTATCCGATGTCCGAAGGCAGCGTCCGAGATGGTGTGCTGATTTGCCACTGGCACCACTGGGAGTTTGACCTCAAATCCGGTGCTTGCTTCCTCGCGTTTGGGGACGATCTGAAAGCGTTCCCGGTTACCGTGCGCGATGACGGCTATCTATATGTCGGGCTGGCGCGTGGGGAGCGAGCCGCAGCGAAACGCCGCGTCATTGAGCGTGGCAAGCGCGCCCTTGAACGAGGGCTCAAAGACCGAAGCTCCTTCTTCATTGCCAAGGCGGTCACCGCGCTCGCCGATGCGGGAGCGAAACCACAAGAGATTATTCAGCAAGGACTCCACTACGGTGCCCATAAAAGCAGCGATGGATGGTCCTCCGGCGTAGCGATTCTTACGCTCGCAGCGAATCTGTGGGACGAGGTCGATCCGAAGGATCACAACCTGTTTCTCGTGCATGGATTGGTGCAGATTAGCCGACGAACAACAGGTAGTTCGCGTCCATACCGTGCGCCGTTCCCACAGACGAAAGAGGAACACGATCTCACAACCTTGAAGCGGTGGTTCCGTTATTTTGTTGACAAACGGGATGGCGGTGCCGCAGAGCGCATTCTTCTCACGCTGAATGACCGCGGGTACGGTAAATCGGTCTTGGCAGATTTTGTCTTTACCGCTGCCACCGACTTCTACTTCACCGGCGATGGTCATGCCCTCGATTTTGCGAACAAAATGTTCGAGGCGTTGGATTATGTCGAGTGGGATGGCGCGCACGAGATCTTACGTCCAATTGTAATTGATTTGATTAGCAGGACGCGGCATGAGGAGACCTCTCGATGGGCGGACAGTGTGCCGGTGTTGGAACCAATCTTCACCCGCTTGGATGACATCTGGAAGGAGAACCAAGCAAACGAGGCAGAACTCGATATTTCAGCGTTCACGCAAACGCTGCTCGGCGACGATTTTGTGCCGATTGTTGCGGAGATTGAAGAAAAACTCCGTGCCGGCGTGGATCCGACCGACATCTGCCGCGCCATGACTTACGCTTCAGCGATTCGGACAGCACGCTTCCATCTCAAGAATGAGGGCGATTGGCATGATGTGGCAAACATCTACTCCTACGCACACGCGCTCTACTGCGTCTTCCAGTACGCGCCGAGTGCGGACCTGCTGCGCGGAATCTTCCACGGTGCGGTGTTCCTGAACTACCTGCGCTGGTTGAACATGCCCGCGGCACGTATCCCTCGCCCCGGTCAGCGGCTTGACGAAACCTTCGAGTCCGTTGATAAGATGTTAGACCGCTTCCAAGAATTCGCGGACTTCCAGAAGGTGTACGAAGCGGAAATCCTTGTGAACCAGTATCTGGAAGACGGGCACGATGTTGACGCGCTCAAACGGGCGTTGGCTCACATTCTGCTCCGTGAAGATGCAGAACTTCACATGTTCCAGGTGCTTGAAGTCGCTTTTCGGCACTATGCGTTGACTGACGACACGGAGGAGAAGCGGATGCATCTCCTCGCAGCGACCCGCTACATCACCGCACAGAAGTTGATGAAGAATATCCTCTGGTCAACCGAGAATGCGGAACGGCTGGCACGGGGCGAGTTACTCAGTGAACGTGACGATGATGATTAATCTCTAAACCGACAAACAAAAAGGGCGTTCCCCCGGGTACGCCCTTTTTTTATTTCTTCCATGTCAATAAATCGTGCAACCGAAACCGTAAGGTCTAGGGTACCTCGCCCAAACTTGGCTTTTACGCGACTAGTCGTCCCTGATTATCAACCTCATTGTGCAAACATTTGCGGCAGTAATAGGTTGGATGCGATTTACGGTAAACAAATCCTTTCGCCTGTGTGCCACACTTTTCGCAACGCTGATCTTTGATGACGTGGATCGCTTGGGTCACTTTTGATGAAGATGCCGTTTTCACTTGGGTTTCCTTTCTCTGTATGTATAAATCATACTTTCGCTGGGTCATGAAGAGATTTGTACTTCACAATTCGTTAATTCTTGTTTTTCTAAATGTGAATTATACCACACAAATATAAAGTGGTCAAGCAAAAATTATCGAAATTTTATAGATATTATGATGATCTTGACAACGCGTGAGCGCGTGTGCTATCCTTATGCAACTTTACTTTGAAAATTGTAGACACGGGTGATTAAATTGGATAAAAAGGTTATCGCTGCGATGAGCGGCGGTGTTGATAGTTCAGTGACCGCGGCATTGATGGTCGAAGCCGGCTATGATGTAATTGCAATTACCATGCGGCTCGGTATCCACGATACCATCGAAATCGAGTCGGATAAGCCGAGCTGCTGCTCGCTTGAGGGTGTCGAAGATGCGCGGCGGGTGGCGACACAGCTCGATATACCGTTTTACGCCGTCAATTATGAGGAACCGTTCCGTCAGAGTATCGTTGATTACTTTGCTGATGAATACGTTTCCGGACGGACACCGAGTCCGTGCGTCATCTGCAATCAGGACCTGAAGTTTGGGAAACTACTAGAGCTCGCGACGCAATTAGAGGTTGACTACGTGGCGACAGGACATTACGCCAGAATCGAACAAGATCCGGAGACTGCCCGCTATCTCTTACGCAAAGGAGTTGATTCCCGCAAGGATCAGTCCTACTTCCTGTTCTCTCTGACCCAGACGCAGCTGAGCCGGGCGTTGATGCCGCTCGGTGGATATGAAAAGGACGACGTAAGGGCGGTAGCGCGGAAGTATCAGATGCGGACAGCAGAGAAGCCGGAGAGCCAAGAACTCTGTTTTATCGCGGACGATAATTACAAGCGGTTTCTCACGGATCGGATCCCGGAAAAGATTCAAGCGGGGGATATCGTTAATCGCGAGGGGCATGTGCTCGGCGAGCATCAAGGCATCCCGTTTTACACCGTTGGACAGCGCAGAGGGTTAGGAATCTCAGCCAAGACGCCGCTTTATGTCACCGAATTAAAGGTGGACGACAACACAATCGTCGTCGGAAAGAATGAAGACCTCTTGGCGGATACGATGCAGGTCGAAAGGGTAAACTTCATCACAATCGATAAGCTGACCGAGCCGATTCAAGCCGATGTCAAGATCCGCTATAAGGATCCAGGGGCACCGGCGACCATCACTCCTTTGAGCGAGACTGAGGTAGAAGTCAAGTTCGATCAGCCGCGCCGCGCCGTGACCCCGGGACAAGCAGCAGTGTTCTACGATGGTGACACCGTCGTCGGCGGCGGTTGGATTAAATAAGTTTGTACGGCTCACCTTAAGTAATCGCAAAGAACACCAATCCTTATTCTGTCCTACTGAGTAGCTTTCACCTTTCACGCGTTCAGCGTGTTTGTCGAGATAGACAGCAGATGGACATTCTCGAATCACAACATCGAAAAATCATTATCATCCTTGTTGTCGTGATACTTGCCGGCGGGGGATATTGGATGCTAAAGCATTTTCACCCCGCGCTCTTTCTCGGCGAACCCGATTTTGTCGTCGAAACAGAACACCCCCTACCTCCATCGGCGTCACCTTCAACCCCGCAAAAGCCTGAGATTGCTGTCCATGTGATGGGGGCGGTGAAGTCGCCCGGCGTTTACCACCTTTCTACCGATGCGCGAGTCCATGAGGCCATTGAGAAAGCTGGAGGGCAAACAGATCGAGCGGATATCCACAGTCTCAACCTCGCTGCGAAGATTCGCGATGGCGAGCAGATTTATGTCCCGGAGATTCGTGAAGTCCCCGATATGGGACAAGCTGCACCTCCCTCCGGCGCTGCTCAGGAACCCCCTTCTCGGTCGTCCGCTGCGTCCGCGCAGCCTTCCATAAGGCGAGTTGCACCGCCAGATGGATCGCGTATTAATATCAACACTGCCACATTCCAGGAGTTGCAAACAGTACGCGGTATCGGACCCACGATGGCGCAGCGTATTATTGAGTACCGTCAAACCGCCGGTAGATTTGCCACCGTCGATGACCTCACCAATATCAAAGGCATCGGGCCGAAAACGCTAGAGAAGATTCGAGATAGTATCACTGTGTATTAGGAATCCGATCGGAGAGGTTTTCTCATTAGGTGTTTTCTTGTGGGAAATGTAGAGATATGTCAATTTACTGTAGGAGTTACGCACTTCAGATTGTAGTCGCCCGATTCATCGGGCGTCAAAGGGTATATTTAGGTTCTACACCCATCGTAGGTGGGGCGTCTTGCCCCGCATTGGTGATGAACCATCGAATTACAACACTTCACCGTTCAACTGCGTAAGTCCTATTACTGTTTGAATATTTGTCGAGATTTACATCTCGACTATTTGTGCCCCTGTCCATAGCTAGGGCGTGTTGACATTTTGATGTTGCTGTCGCGAGAAACCCTCAAATCACTGGAAAAGCTGCCAGAAACCGAGTTTTTTCTTCAAAACTCGGTTTCTTTTCTGGGGTGTTACGTCAGTGAACCGATTTATCTCTCTCTATTATCTGGTTACAATGAAATGTCAACAGAACCTAGCGATTGTAGGTATAGACCGTATTCCCACGGCTAGTAATCGGCATAGAAATTACCTCCTTATGCCTTACTTGCCTCCTATACCCAAAAATAATTAGCCGCTATCAATGGCTAGATGATGAACGCCCTCATGGATGCTAATCCATGAGGGCATTTTATTGCCGAAACAGTAACATACCCTCACCCAATCGTCAACCCAAATGACCACGCAAAAAAGCCCCACGGAAGAAATTCCACGGGGCTTTTTTTATATCCCAAACAAAATCCAAAAAAAGTGTTGACAGTATTTTAACAATAGTATAGGATAAGCGATTGTGAGGGCCCCGAGTGCTCGCTCGAAGCCCTCAGAAGCAAAACGAGACACCAGCTCGAATCGCTTCGTGATTGACAAGTGAACCAACACCTGCCAATCCACTATAGTATAACCCTTTACGCTATTAGTTTCGATCTAAATAAAAGGGGCTGCGCGATTCGGGATCATCCGACCACGCAGCCCCTTTTTTTAGGTCAACTAATGACAGTAAGGAAACAAGTTATGTCTCAAAAACGCGTCAATACCATTCTGCTCACTGGTATTGCGACTGAGGAGATTCGTCCTTATTCACATGCTTGGAAAGATGTAACAAATACAGGTCGAGAACTTAAACTTATATCAAGCCTCAAACTGTGCAAAGAAAAAAAAATGCGATTGCTGTATATAGTGTTAGTGACGATAGGATTGCTTAGTTGTGGCATTGAAGAAAATGCGCCCATCGCTCCAGCACCTGTAGTAAATGTTGAGCCTCCAGAGGTAACTATTCAACCGACAGAGGTAACGGTTCAACCACCGGATATAACCATTCAGCCAACAGAGGTGACGGTTCAACCGCCCACGGTGAACGTGCATCCACCAGCAGTAACGGTTCAACCACCAACAGTGAATGTTCTGCCGCCGGACGCAGATTCCACACCGCCGATAATTCTTAGCGGAACAGTGACTCACGGGGAAGATAATGTTAATCCGGATCTAATCAATACCGCTGGTTTACAGTTCCATTTTAATGAGGCGGTTACAGGCACTATTAAGTTAACAGATACCGCTGGGGTCAACCTCAACTGGTTTTCCAATGTGGCAGGACAGACTGCACACCTGATTCCATTTGCAGGACAGCAACTGAGTCGCGGACAAACCTACATCATTGAAATTGCTGTTGCAGATGCGGCTGGGAATCCCATGCGAAGGGCCTTCCAATTCGTTACCGCGATCAAGGAGTAATTCTTAAACCATGTTTTTACGATCCCTCTTCGCTGCGTGGTTGCTAATCTTTACGTTCCCACAAGCCGACCCACCTACCCCTCAGGTTCGGGTGTGGGTCAGTGCAACGGCTAAAAACGGCTTGGATACAGAGATTGTACAGCACATGGTCGAGATGTTGGAACAGGTGCCGAATGTCACCGTTGCGGACCGGTTCCCTTATGACTACGAGTTGCAAATCGTCGGATTGAAAGAATCGGACAACGTTGTGTTGGGAGTCGCTGCGTTGCGGATATTCGACAATTCAAACATAGCCGATAAATTTGTCCACTACCAGACCCTGGGGTTGTATGAGAACATTCAGCTCGCGGTTGTTACTCATAAATATGATAGCTTACAAGCGATGTGCCGTGAGATCGTCGTTCGCTTCAAGTCGGAGGTGCTTAAATTACAAAGGAGACAACATTGACCCAAAAAATGGTGTGGTGTCTGTTGATTATGACCTTATTGGCAGGGTGTGCGTTCCCACGGCAAGGGGGACCCCGTTTGTGCTCAGATTACGGCAATCGGACGACGATAGATATTGCGCCGCTTTTGATGCGGAACCCCGACTACATTGACAGGCGCCTATCTCACCTCGATTCAGAGACCACGATCGACGCCGAACATCTTCAGACTACCAACTATCGCCTGCTTGATGGGGCGAGGCTCAAGATCAGTTTCCGTGACGGACTAGCGATCGGCTTCACCATCTACCACCGTATCCCTTTCCACACACCTATGAAGTCCTTAGAGGTGTTGGGCTTTACCCGGTGGGAGCTGACCAACGAGGAGATACGCCCCTACTCACATGCCTGGAAATATGTCACCAACGAAGGACGGGAACTAAAGATTTACGCGATACGCGCCAGTGACTTCGCTTGTTATACAATGGCGCAAGCGTTTGTCGTGGTGCCAGACTAAACAAAACCTGTAGGTCGGGATTCACAGCCCGACACCTGAATGTTGAGCGTAGCGAAATCCCGATTTATCGGGATCGATTTTGGAAAATTGACCTACAGCAATGATACAATATGCACATATTGGTTTGAATATACTAGCTACTAGCAACTTACGTTAATATAGGAGATGAATAAATGCGACTGTGTCTCTGTTTGCTCATTATCGGAATGTCCGTTGTCACCCCGTCCATCGCAGATACCATACACCTGAAAAGCGGCACTGTTATTGAAGGCACCATTATCAGGGAGATCCCTAACGCATCTGTTGCGATAGAGACCGCACAGGGCAAAGTGTTTACCTATAATATGCACGATGTGCTTAAAATAGACCGGCGCCCATCGCCCCCTGTGCCGACCGTCCCGCCTCTACCGACGATACGGAAAGACCCAACGCTCAGCGGACTGTTATCCGCGATTATCCCCGGCTCTGGACAAATCTATAACAACCAATACCTCAAGGGCGGCGGCTTCTTTCTGGCAACCATCATCGGTGCCGGTACGACCTTAAACACCGTATATTGGCAAAAAACAGACGGGCTGCGCGTAGTTAAAGGGAAGAGAGTCCAGCTGATAGGTGCCGGCTTGATGACAGCGATAATCTACACCGTCGGAATTACGGACGCAGTAGCATGGTCAAAGATGATTAACACTGTTAACGAACAAGACACCAAAAAACGACCATCTATCGGCATCAACAACACACCCCACGGATGGCTCGCGACACTATCCGTTCAGTTCTGATGAGCACTGTAAGAATACCCGATAAAAGTATCCTGCCGGACATTTTGCGTAACTATCAACCGAAAGCCGCTGTGCTGTTATTGTTTTAATTTTCCGGCAAGATATGTTATAATTCTCCCAGTTTTTGTGGGATAGGACAACGCCACCGCCCGGTGGTGTCTCCCACACCCCATTGTCCAGGCCTGAAAGCCAAACCAGAAAACCGAATCCTATAACACTTTGCAATTTTAACCGGCTAAAATCCATCGGTGCCGCTGTCAGCTTGCTTTTTCTGAGTGCCTTGTGGCTTTCGGTTGTTGCATTCCAGCGAATTAACCGCTTGTGCTCGGAAATGAATCAGAACCACAGCGACCACCTGGCGCGCCACGATTCGTAGAGGACGAAGACGAGGACTGCGGTTTATACCAGATCTACGGCCGCCACATCATCTTCGGAGACTACATCGGAATGACAACCTCGACTTTCAGGCGACGATTTATTGACGGACCCGACCCACGCATATCGTGGCTGGCGGAGGAGGAAGGGGTGTCGGTTTATGTCGGTCGAATTGTGGGAGAAGATTATGAGCGTGATCCGCTATATTGGTCAGATTGGGAGAATGTTCTCAAGGCTGCTGAGGCATTTACAATCTACTAGCACTCGCCGCCATATAATTCGTCCAATATTGAGAGATACAAAGGGCAACGTCTGAAAGTTGTGAACCGCGGCGACCGCGGCAGCTTGGAGGAGGAATATATTAGTAGGAGCCGAAAAAAACGGGGATACCCAGGCAACGATGATGAATAATTAAGAGGGATAAATTGATGAATTAACTCTACCACGGCGATTGTCTCACTGTCGGGCAACAGCAGATGGATAGTATTGAAGTAGATCTGATTTACTTAGATCCGCCTTTCAATTCCAAGAAGACATATAATGCTATTTACAAAAATGAACCGGGCGTCTCTTGTCCGACAACTTAATTGAAGTAAAAAGGAAGCGTAGATATGCGAACTGTACGGATTAAATGGGAGGGGCCACTTGACCCTTGATATTAAGCGTGCTATAATTGCCCAAACTCTGTAACCCTTTCCACAAGGAGGAATCAGTAATGTCAACCCTCGTACATATCGGGGTCCGTGCCACCAATTTGGAAGAGACTATCCGATTTTGGCGTGATGCGCTCGGATTGGAAGTTTTCTCGACAATGGATGGTTGCTACGACCTCACCGATGGCTACCACAACTTCCGCGTCTTTCAGCACAACGGGCCCAAACGTCCGCCACACGTCGGGGGGATGTTGGACTATCTCCACATCGGTGTCCGAGTCCCAGACCTACAGGAAGCCGCAAAACGGTGTGAGGCGAATGGGTTCACCATTATCTCGGACGGGGTCGGTGGCGAGACCTACGATCCGAATTCGCCGCCAGAAGAAGCGTTCAAGGTCGAAGACCCTGACGGGATTGTCGTCGATGTAACGGCGAGCGATGATCAGTGGCCCGGTGTTCAACCGCGATAATAGAGAACCTGTGGCACTGAGCACAAGCCCTATGTAGCACGTATAGGGCTTTTTCATTTGCCCCCGTGGTGCATATTAAACAATCGCGTAACAGAAAATGAGCAAGTAATTTTCAAGTTTCACACGCGTTGTGCTCTGTTTTTTGATAAGGGGCGTCCAGATTAGCTTCTCGTCACCACCCGTTGCATCACCGGTTCCCCTAAAAAACGCTTGACATCTACTTCACTCATTTGGTATCATTCTACCCGCTCTTGATTGTGCCGAGGTAGCTCAGTCGGTAGAGCAATGGACTGAAAATCCATGTGTCGGCAGTTCAATTCTGCCCCTCGGCATCCCTTCCTTGCGGTCTCACCATTTGTGTTGGGACCGTTTCCCTACATGCCGGTGTAGCTCAGTTGGTCAGAGCGGTTGATTCGTAATCAACAGGTCGGAGGTTCAAATCCTCTCACCGGCTCCACCGTTGCACTTATCCGCTCCCTCTATTTCAATTCTATATTATCACAAATTTGGTCTGGTCATAAGGGCAAATTATCACTGCTCTCGCGCTACCTAAACTTTTCATTCTGCACTGCGTCTACTACGGGCACAACGCCATGAAAGAAGATCCAGATCGCTACCTCGTTAAAAGAGCACAAGGCGGGGATACCCGCGCTTTTGGTGAGTTGGTTCAGAAGTATCAGAAACGGATTTATGAGCTCGCCTATAACTTTACTCACCATCCAGAGGAGGCGTATGATCTGTCTCAGGAGATTTTTCTCAAAGGCTTCAGGGCCCTGAACCGTTTTGAAAGCAAATCCACATTTTACACCTGGATCTATCGGATCGCCAAAAATGCGTGCATCGATTACACGCGGCGCCGGGCGAATCGTAAACATATCGCTTTTGTCAACGAGTTGCCCGCTGATGATTTTCTTTTCCCTTCCGGTGGTACCGAGGATGTTACCATGCATAACTTAGAACAAGCCGAACTCGGCAGGGAAATCAGGAATGCGGTCCGACAATTGTCGCCGCGTCAGAAGCAAGTGTTTATTTTAAGGCACTATGAAGGATTAGCCCTGCGTGAGATTGCTGATGTCCTCCATCTACGTGTGGGCAGCGTCAAAGCTCATCTATTCAGCGCGACGCGAAAACTACGTGACCTACTTGCACCTTACTTGGAAAATTGATTCGTCATGAAATGTAAATTAGCTGAAAAATTACTACCAGCATACATTGAGGGAACGTTGTCCCCAAAACGATCCCAGCAATTGGAACTGCATATTGACGACTGTCCTCACTGCCAAAAGGAGTTGCAAGCCTTTGAAGTAATCCTGCATCATGCTAGCAGCCTACGGGTAGAGTATCCTACACCGGAGGCGTGGCGAGCATTTTGGCCCGCGCTTCGGATGCGGATGTCGCAAGATCACGGTTTTGAAGAGAATCGCCTGCTTCTATGGCTAAGGATACACGGTTGGCAAATGGCAGGTGCCGCTTGTGTGCTTGTCCTTGTTTTAAGCTTTTGGGCGTTTTCCGATAGCCGTCTGTTCAAACCCTCAGCAGACAGTCCAACTCTTGATGTACTAATTTCCCCAAGTTTCATAGCGGACATTCCTGTAGAACAGTTGCGCGAACAGTTAAATCGGGAACTTCAAACCTTAGATGTGCCTTCGGTTTGGGACAGTCAAGGGACGCTTATGGATGAAGTCCGACTGCCAAATTCGACGGCGTCTGCCGACCTTGTGAACCAATGGTTTAATATCATTAATTCTGAAATTGCTATCGAATCTTCTGGGGATGAAGTGCTCACTGACTTTGTTCCGTTGGTAACAGATCAAATTGCGCTTACTACCTTGGATTAACAATGCTTCCGAAGGAGGATACTATTTATGAAACGCCGTTATCTACCACTGCTTGCGGTAATCCCTGTGGGGCTCGCACTGGTGTTCTTGATTCCGTTCATTAAAAAAGCGGACACCTCGCCTCGACCAACGACGCCGAGCGAGATGGCTGAGTTGGTAGAAACCATCAAAATTTGGAAGCTGGTTGATGCCGTCTCGCCAACCTCGGAGCAAAAGCTGCCGCTGTTGAGCCAATTCAATAAGCTGGAAAAATTGAAGGCGCAGTATCGACTCGAACACCGGCAGAGCATGAACCGGCTAAAGCAGTTACAGGCTACCCCAGCCCCGGAATTGGCTGAGTTGCAAGCCGCCTTAGCACACCATCACGAGGTCGAGAATGGGTTCATTGCCGACCGCCAGCAGATTATGGATGAGCTGAATCAGTTCCTGACAGTTGAGCAGCAAGCCCAATTTGTACTTTTCAACTATAGCTATCGCCAAGAACTGAAGCAAGCGTTGCAGACCCTGATTGCGCTACAGGAACAAGGGCGCGGGAAGGATATACTTGCCGCGAAGTCCGCGATCAAATAGGATACAATTCACGACGAAAGATAGAAAAGCCGTCTTGGGGATAACTCCTCTCAGGCGGCTTTTTTATTTTCTGGTAATCTGTGTCATACACCCACACACTTTGCTCCAAACAACTGCACCTTCTCTTAAATTTTCACTGATTGATGTAAAATTGTTTGTTTTATCGCTGTGGCATTTTTGCGACGACGGTGTGGCACAGTTTCGACAGCCTGTTTGTGAGGGCGGTCCTTACCTTGAGATCACAACTCATGCCAAAAACTGAGATAAGATCGCTCGGAGAACAGGTTTGCTCACGTGCTCAGTTTTTTAGATAATTCTTTCGGGTGATTCGAGATAACGGTGGTATTGAAATTGCACATAGTTGATGAGCAAGGTGAATTTCATTTAGCAGTGATTCACAGCAGATCCCATCTAGCTTTGTTGAAATATCAACAGCGTTGGTTGCCGCGCTGGGATATTCATCACAAACTTGGAGGACACACAATGAAAAACGTACTTCAACGCTGTTTGGCTACGCTGATAATTCTCTGCTCAGTAATGGTCTCTGCCTACGGACAAACTGATAAAATCATCGGTAAAGGGTACGTCAGTGCAATCCAATTCTCGCCCGATGGCAGATGGCTGGCGATCGGCACAACGGCACTCCTTGAACTATATGAAGCGCAAACGTACCAGCTTAACCGTACTATCGAAATGAACGTGGACGCGCTCGAATTCAGCCCAGATGGGGCGGAGATGTTGGTTGCGGATAGAGATCTGTTGTATCGGGTCGACAGTACTACGGGACAGGTGGTTGAGACGCTCACCGGGGGTGGAGGTTTTATCGACGATTTGGCATACAGTTCCGACGGCAAACAGATTGCTTCAATTGGTGGGCGGGGAGTGATTCACTTGTGGGAGAGGTGTGTGAAAGCTTTTACCTTCCAAAGTATACCTCCGCGTTCGAGAAAGCACACACTCCTGTTTTCTCCCGATGGGGGGCAGTTAATTGTTGGTGGAGATAGCGTTGAGATCTGGGATGTTGATACAGTCGAATTTGTAGGCGAGTTTCTTACGAGTTCTCCTGTGACATCTCTGGCACTCCATCCCGACGGAACGCAACTCGCGGTAGGGACAGAGAAGGGACAGATTGAATTCTGGTCCCTGCAGACCTCCAACCAAACTGGGATGATTAATGGAAATACTGTGAAGGTAGAGGGGGTTCGCGGGCCCGTAGAGGTTGATTCGCTTGCATTTAGTCTCGATGGACAAACTCTAATTGTTGGGTTCTACGATGCTGTCGTCGGAGTGTGGGATATAGCGAATCAAGGGTGGACGCGCTCTTGGATTAACAAGACACGACCTGATGAGGAGTTCAAAGGTTGGACGGGCTCGACAGGAATCTCTCCAAATTACGAGGTACGACATTGGGACCCCCTGCTTACTCTTAGCCGTGATGGCAAAACTGTTGTTGCCGCGGCAGACCGTGCTGCGAATGTGGGGCGTTGGGATGTGCATACTGGAAGGTTGACCGGCAGGTTTGAGGGCTATGGCTATCCAGTTGAGCTCGGATTTAGCGACGACGGCAGATACTTTTTTACAGGCTGGGGTGTCGCCCGCGTTTGGGACACCGCCACAACGGAAATTGTCGCTGAGATGCAGTATGATAATGGAATGAATGCAGCAGCACATAGTCCCAATGGCAGATATGTTGCTATTTCGCATCGGGATCGGCGCATCACAGTTTGGGACGTGGAGACCGCCACCGTCAAACATGTCTTGGGCGGAGCGTCATGGAATAACAGCGTCACGTTCAGTCCGGACAGCCGTTTGGTTGCTGCTGTAACGCTTTCATTCTTAATACGAGTTTGGGATGTTGAAACCGGCGAACTGATTGCGGAATTGCAAAAAAGAGATAACAGGTCAGGTTTTCTCTTTAGTTTCAGTTCAGTCGGTTTCAGTCCCGACGGTAAGTGGTTAGCAACAGCGGGACACAGCGCAGGAGTCAGAACAATTACGCTCTGGGAAACACAAGGATTCACCCTGCAACATGTAGTAGACGGATTAGGGGCGACCGACGGATTCCTCCACTCTCTTGAATTCAGTCCCGATAGCCGATGGATTGTAGGGTATACAGGTCGACCGAACTTCAGGACGAAATTTTGGAATATTGAAACGGGGGAAATCGATCTCGATCTTCCAACGGGTCTTGTATGGACACCGGTTGGATTTAGTCCGGATGGCAGATGGTTCACAACCAGTATTCGTGGTCCCGATGGGGATACCTACGCACCTGAGGTACAGATCTGGGATACACGAACAGGACAACCGGTTGAGAGATTTCCGCGGCCATATCAACAGATTATCTTTAGTCCGGATGGAATGACCGTTGCCGTAGGGCACGATAACGGACGCATCTACCTCTTACCAATCAAAACGATTTTACCATATTTGCCTTTGGACATTGTTGTTGCTGCCCAACCGAACGAGCCACTTGAACTAGTCAAAAGGGACGCTCTCCTTCCCAATTATCCCAATCCCTTCAACCCAGAGACATGGATACCCTATCAACTTGCAGCTGCCTCGTCGGTACGGATTCACATCTACGATCTCACAGCGTATCGAGTCCGCACTTTAGATCTCGGACGACAGCCGGCAGGTGTTTATCATACCCGAAATCGTGCGGCATATTGGGATGGGCGGAATGAGCTAGGAGAGCGCGTTGCGACAGGTGTCTATTTCTATCGGTTAGAAACAGACAATTTCACTGCGACCAAGCGGATGGTGATTATCAAATAGATCTATTTTTGAATCCCGATGAAATCGGGGCGGGGCGACATGTGTGTCGTAAATGTGGCTATGTCTAATTCCACCTCGAACATAGCATTCATTCGACGGTCTAACCAGCAGCTTGAATTATAATGTACATCAACAACCCATACCATCTACATCGGAGACCACTGCCAACACGTCAACTCCCAATCATGCCCCTTCACCGCAAGCGCCGCCGCGTAACCGGGTTTCGGATCTAACGCTTGCAACGACCAACGGGAAGTCTCTTGGGGCGAGTTTTGGCTACGCAGCAGCGCCGCCGGCTCCCCCGGCGTCAACGAAACATCGAACGCGCTCAAAGGGATAGACATCCCTTCCCCTTCCGCCTTGATATAAGCTTCCTTGCGTGTCCAGCAGTTAAAGAACCCCTCTTTCCGCAAGTCTTCAGGGAGTGCGCGCAACACCGCTGCCTCTCGTGGTGAGAAAAATCTCTCAGCGAGTTTCTCGACTTCAACATCAGGACGGAAACGCTCGATATCAACGCCTATCTCCCTGCCATGAGTAACGGCGTAGAGTGCCGTGTCGTAGGAGTGTGACAAGTTGAAACAGAATCCCTCCGCGCCAGTCTCTGCGGTCAAGGCCGGTTTTCCGTAGGAATTATAACGGAAGCGCAGCTGCCCCGGTTCACTGTCCAGATAGCGGCTCAGGATATTCCGCAGCAACCCGCGTCCAGCGATGAAGCGTTCTCGGTGTTCTTGGAAATAGAACCGTTCGGCTCTGGCACATTCATCCGCCGTCAGTGTGCCTTCAAGGGTACGCAGGTAGGATACGGGCACAACCAAAGATGCCCGCCAAACATGGACTGCATTACTCGGTAATCTAAGCGTCTTTGGTGGGGAATCCCATGAGGGAGAGGGGGTCATCAATTTTACCTAAGCCGAATGTGGTGGTGTTCAGTTTTACGATGATTCGGTCGCAGCCTGATCGGAAACGAAAATCACAGAATTTACGTAGCTAGCCGTAGGCGGGGCATCCCCGATAAATCGGGATTCAAAGCAACTTGCCCCGCCCTGAAATGCGTAGGTCCTAAATCAGTTAATCCCACCACCGAACCGCGCCGCATATTTCTCCCACACCTCATCAGAGAGAGGCACGCTCGCCGCTCGCACGTTTGCTTCCAACTGCTCAATGTTCAGCGAGCCGATATTGTTCCCCTGAATCCGATCATCCCGCAGGCAGAACTGAAGGGCTAGTTGGAGCAGATCTACCCCTTCCTCCTTACACCACAGCCATCTCTCCCGCGCAGGTTCAAGGTCGGGATGTCTTTGCCATCGTTCCGCTTCCGCGTCAATGTCAACCCCTGTCAGCAAGCCACGCAGGATTGACCAACCGTTCATAACGCCGACATCCGCTTCCGCGGCGGCGGGTAGGACCGTATCTGCGGCGGTCTGCCGGACTAAATTATAATCGTTGAAGCACAAGATTAAATCGATATCGCCGGTGGCGATTGCCTTCAGATGGAAATCGTGCGGACGCATCCCGTATCCGGCAAAGCGAACCAAACCCCGCGATTTGCACTGTAAGACGCCATCTAACGTTCCGCCCTTTTCAAGCGTTGGTTCAATTTCGGGCGGATCGTGAATCAGCATACCGTCGAAGTAGTCTGTGCCGAGCAGCTGTAGCTGATCTTCGACATCGGCAATCACACGTTCAGCGGAATAATCGGGTCTGCCCTCGCCGTAACCGCCCCACTCTGCTGCAGAATGGCAGCAAAGGCGGCCAGTAATTATTACGTCCTCACGCGGTATCTCCTTCAACGCCAAGCCAAGTTTGTGCATGGAATCCCCATAGCAGCGAGCGCAGTCGAAATGGTTGACACCGATACTGATGGCATGTTTAATCAGGGTGATGGCATCCTCATCAGAAACGGGACCAAAGTGGTTGCCGAATCCCTGCGTCCCGAAGGGAACGACGGGGATGCTCAACTCTGTCCGTCCCAAACGGCGGCGCGGTATGGATAATGTTGCGTTTGTCGCCATGAATTACTCCTTGAAAACGTAGATTGATTTCCCCAAAAAGATTTAACAGTACCCCAATTCTATATCAGATTTTGGTGCGCTGCAAGTAAATTCTACTAATGAACCACTTAGCCTCAGCGGGGCGACATGTGAATGAAACATGAGACGTAAAGCGTCAAGGAGCATATTATGTAAAGCTGTGAGAGACAAAGGCTTAAAGAATGCGTGATAGTGAAACGGTTCAATGAACTAATGAACCAACATGCGGGTCGGATCTGCGGTGGGTATTAATTTTCTACAAAAACCTCTTCAAGCAGGACGCTGCTGCCCCGGCGCATCCAAACCGACATCCTCTAACGCACCGAATAGCTCCCTAACCCGTTGAAGATCGGCTGCCGGCAGGGGCGGGCTCAGAATAGAGTCTATATTGGAGTGCAGATGTGTCGGGTTGCCGGTGCCGAAGAGTACCACATCTGTGCCGGGTTCATGACGACAATACCGGTACGCTGCGTCGATAATTGTGCAAGCACCGCCCGAACGAACCAGAAAACCGAGTGGATGCTCCTTCTCCGCTAGCCAAGCAGGCAATTTCCCTTCGTTTATCAGTTGCGTAACCACGTGATTCAGTCTGCCCGGCGCACTGAACAGCAGTCGCACGGCGAACATATTCAGCACCCCAATCCCTTTTGCTAGCGTGTGTTTGAAGATTTTCTCACGTGCAGACTGGTGCATCAGATGGAAAGCCACCATCACCACATCGAAGCAATCCTGCTGAACTGCCTGTTCTAGGGTCTGGTGATAGGGATCTTTCGGAGGCACCTCCGTAATGCCGAGAAAACGAAATTTGCCCTTCTCCCGTTCCCGGAGCAGCACCGGGACCACGTTCTGCACAGCATGAGCGTAGACCGAAGGTTGTACGCCGTGAAGGTGAAACACATCCACAAAGGTCAGATCCATCGTCCGCAAAGAGGCTTCTAATTCCTGAATCACTTGGGCCGGACATTTTTGACCCGTGTCGTCGGCAATCGTGGTCTTGGTCGAAACCACGAACTCGTCCCGATTCCGCCCCTTCAACCCCTGTCCAACGATGCCCTCTGTGCGGTAGGCGCGTGCTGTGTCGATGAAGTTAATCCCGTAATCAATAGCTTGTTGGACCAGTGCGATAGATTGGGCTTTACTTTTGCCGGTTGATAGACCTAACCGGCTATACCCACCGCAGCCAAGTCCAGCCACACTTACTTGAAGTCCTGTCTTACCGAGTGTTGTATATTGCATAGTTTTTTTAGATTAGGACTTACACAGTTGACATAAAGTGGCGCAGATTGCCTAATCTGCGATCGGATCACAGGTTAGGCAACTTGTGTCTATGATTGAATTTCCATTATTGAATTTCAAAGTCATTGTCCTAGGCAGTACGAAATAAGGGGAACTATTTTTCGCAACTGAGGTGTGCAAGTCCTATAGATGGAGTCCTTATATGATTTTTTGACCTTTAAATAGGGAACGTAGATCTGTGTTCCTTGCTTAAATTACTTTAATCGCAATTCTACCCAAGTGGACACCAGCCGCTGGATACGCTGGTTATCACTCTGGAGGAAAGCGTCTGTGAACACTCGTCCCGGGGGTTTGTGCTGAGTCTGCTCCATCAAGTTTAGGACGCCTTGATAGTCCTTCTTCAGCAGCGCGATGTGTTCGGGAAGCGGCGGCTCAGGTGTGAAGTTTAACGCTAAGTGCCTTCTGCCGGGTTTACCACAATTCCGTAAACCGACTGTAGCCGATGGTATCTTGACTGCTGCTTCTTATCTAGGGCGGGCCGCCCCTGCCGGTCCTCCTCAAGGAGATTGTCGAAAACCCGTCCAATCTTCATCATCTCGTCAGTAGAAAACGCCTGTGGCAACGCCAAAAAGCCAAACGTATGGAAGTGGGCAATCTGTTCTGCTGTTATCACCACTAGCCTCCTTATAACCCCCGTAGGTCGGGCATCTTGCCCGACCCGTAGCCCCAGCGAGGCGACATGTGTGTACTAATATAAGGCAACTGACAACCCAATTTATTATACCAATTTCTCGCTGAAATGTATCGCAAATTTGCTTGCACCAAGGGTATTAACGATGAAATTTCGATTTAGGATACTTTAAGATTTGTCAAAGCCAAATCCATAAGGCGTTGCTTTCTAATCTGGTCTCGTGATATTCTTGAAGTGCCATCGCTAATTTGGGCCACAAATCATGGACTTTAATCCAAGTATTTTTGTTCAAATTCAACGGGTGTCAAATATCCTAACGTCGAATGGGGTCTTTTGTGGTTATAGACCTGTTCAATAAAATGCCCAATTCG
>JAJEAL010000063.1 GCA_022822785.1 Candidatus Poribacteria bacterium | reverse complement strand
AAACCGAGTTTTGAAGAAAAAACTCGGTTTCTTTGCACTAAATCTTAACATGCGCGTTGATTTTTAGAATTCAGTATAAATGTAAACAGGTTATGCTTCCGTATCCCGTTTTGGGGGACGTGTAATTGACCAGAGTGTTTTGAGAAGAATCTTGATGTCAAAAGCAATTGACCAGTTTTCGATGTAGTATAGGTCATAACGGATACGCTCCTCCAGCGAGGTATTTCCCCGGAGTCCATTGACCTGCGCCCAACCGGTGAGCCCGCATCTGACACGATGCCGGTCTAGGTAGTGTGGGATTGTTTTGCTGAAGTCGTCAATAAGTCCTGACATCTCCGGTCGGGGCCCTACGAGGCTCATATCTCCCTTGAGGACATTAAAAAATTGGGGAAGTTCATCTAAACACCAGCGCCTTAGAAACCTACCGAGCTGCGTTTGGCGTGGGTCATCTTTTGCTGCCCAGACGTGTCCGACATCCGCCTCCGCATCTTGTCGCATCGATCTAAATTTATAGATATAGAAAGGTTGACCATCTCGCCCCACCCGTTCCTGTCGAAAAATAATGGTTCCCGGCGACGAGAGCTTCACAGCGCCTGCGATAACGAGCATCAATGGACTGCAAACAATCAGTGCAGTGGAGCTCAATAGGATATCCATCCCGCGTTTGATCATCCCCCGCCACCCTTGAAGTGGCAATTCTTTCAACCTGACCACCGGGATACCATCAAAATCTGAAACCCGTGTGCGACCAATCATCACCTCATATAGGTCAGGGAGTAGATGCATCCGCACGGATAGACCTTCGCAGACATCCACAACCTGCAGAATCTCTGCGTGCGAAATCGCTGGTGAGGTAATAAAGAGTTCATCAATCCGATATTTCTGGACGAGCCCTCGCACCTCCGTGAACTCACCCAGAACGCGATGAGGAATCGGTTGTGATGGTGGACGCTCACCGAGTAAAACACCAACGAACCGGTAACCGTTGCCGGCCCTCTCTTCGAGCCCCTGAATCAGTTTTTGCGTTGTCTTGTTAAAACCGACGACAGCGATACGATTGATACCAACGCCCACCTGTTGGATTGCGGCTTTGAAACGGTGAACTGCTAGGCGATTGAGAGCGAGAAAAAGGACGCTTATCCCACACGATAAGATCATCACCCAGCGCGAGTATTGGTGGCTGTGATAGACGAAGAAAATTGCGCTGAGCGTGGCGATTAACGCAATCAACCCCGCTTTCGAGATAGACACCACTGTTTCAAATGTGAGGTGTTCTTCGACTCGGTAGAGTCCAAAGCCTCGAAGCACAAGAATCCAGATTAACCCCATCAACGGGACGAGTTGGAAATAGTAGTCGATCGGCGGTGGTGCGCCTTTATGGACAGCGATCCCGTCTAGCCATCCCGACTCAAAGCGGAGCCAGTATGCGACGAAAACCGATGTGCTGATGAAACAGATATCGAGGAGAAGGGTGAAAACGATGAGGAGTTGGTCGAGGGTTTTGTTTGACATGTCAATTATGGTAGATTTTAGAATTATTTAGACATGATGAGCGAACCAAGCCACGAACCTTGCTCGCCGAGTTACGGCACACGGAGTGTGCCTACTACTATTAATGTCTACGCATTTCTCTAATTCACTATAAATTCCAGTTCACCTGTTGGGGTTGATGGAATTGTATCAAACAAAGCTATACTTTATCAACGGTAATTTCTATCAGGTGATAAGCTCCATAGCCACTACAAGCCTAGCCGTTCACACCGGAGTAGCATTAGCAAACAAGGTATTATGGAGTGCAGGTTCAACCTAATTTAGCGTTGCGACTGTGTTAGCGCGTATGCTATAATCGGATGCTCAGTCATTCCGATCGGGTTGGGATGTGGTCTGCCCTACGAAAAGGTTTGGACTGCGTATCGGATTATTATGAGAAGGAAGAAGGAAATGAGAAAGTCGTTACAGTTACGATGGGCTTGGCATTCAAGGCAACTTGCACCCTCGATGGCAGTAAGGTTCAAGGCAATTTGTGTTATCGCCATTTTCCTGACGGTTCCATCGTTAGTTTTTGCACGAGCCACCGTATTCATCCAACCGTTAGAGATAGAGTCTCCAGCCGTTGGCGAGGAATTCTCCGTGGCTGTAGATATCAACGATGGAAAGAATGTTAGCGCGTATCAAGTCACTGTGGAGTTCAGTCCACAAACACTTGCGCTTGTGGACTCAAAGAACGCAGACTACCTACCAGCGGGTGCCTTTGTGGTGCCACCGCTTATCACCGATAGTCGTATAACAGTAGCAGCGACCTCTCTAGCTGGTGCCTCCAATGGTGACGGCACTCTCGCAACCATCACTTTTGCTGTCGTCGAGGTGAGCTCCTCTACAATCGGATTTACGGCGGCTCTTCTTTCAGATCCAGATGCCAATCAGTTGGACTTAGTCACGACAAACGGTCGCATTATCGGTCTAGAAGTTAAGAATGAATTTCCTATTGCCATCATCGACGCCGCACCGGCGCGAGTTCTCACAGGTCAAGCGGTCTCATTGAGCGGGATGGGTTCGATAGACGATGGTGGGATTAGACATTACGCTTGGCATTTTGGCGATGGTTCTAGCGTTGAAGGGCAAGAGATGGTCGAGCATATTTATAGGCAACCCGGCAATTACACGGTTACGCTTACGGTGACTGACGATGGGGTTCCGGCGTTGACAGATCGAGCGATTCTAGTGATTACGGTGACTGATAAAAATCTGTCTGTCCGTCAACAGAGGAAAAAGATAACGTTGTGGGGACAGTTTAAGATTAAAAAATAAAGAACGAACAGAGAAGTTCAAAGGAGATAGGCATATGCGATTGGTTCAATTTCAGTTACCAGAAAAGGGACGGCGCATCGGATATATTGATGGTGGGGATGTCATCGACCTGACCAGCGTCAAGGCGGAATGGACGCGGATTTACAACGTTTTCCTCGATGCCCGCAGAGGCGGCAAAACTCTCGATGCACACATTGATGAGACGCTGACCGAAACTGCAAATCGGGTGTTGTACCGCCAACTGCTAGCCGGAAGGCCCGGTGACGCTAGTGGTTGGATTTTACCTCCACTCGACCATCCGGACCCCGCCCACAGCACAGTTTCTGGGACAGGCTTAACGCATCTCGGCAGCATGGAGGCGCGCGACCAGATGCACACAATCGCTGACACCAATGAGGGAACGAAAACAGATTCACAAAAGATGTTTGAGATGGGGTTGAAAGGTGGCAAACCTTCGCCCGGCAAGCGCGGAATTCAGCCCGAATGGTTTTATAAAGGGAACGGGACCGTTCTGCGGGGTCACAACGATTTTCTGGATATCCCCGACTTCTCCGAAGATGGCGGCGAGGAGCCAGAAATTGTCGGTTGCTACGTCATTGACGATGATGGGGTTCCGTGTCGGCTCGGTTTTACGGTCGGCAATGAGTGGGCAGACCACCCGATGGAACGCGTGAACTATCTGTGGCTTGCACTCTCGAAAATGCGTGTCTGTGCTGTTGGACCTGAGTTAGTAACCGACGAATCGTTTACGGATGTTCGGGGCAGCTGCCGCATCGTGCGGGAATCGGCGGAGATCTATCACTCCGGCGATTTGCTCACAGGCGAAGCGCACATGAGCCATACGCTTGCCAATCTCGAAGATCATCACTTCAAGTATCCCCACTTTCGGGTACCCGGCGATGTCCATCTGCACTACTTCGGAACCATGAAGCTCTCCTATCCGGATCGACCGACCTATGAAACCGGGGATAAGATTGAAATCCGCTTTGATGGGATGGGGGCACCGCTAGTCAATTATGTCCGTCAGATTCCGGTATCCGATACACCGGTTAGGGTGGAACAAGGCTAGCAGACCAATTCGTCTGACTATCGATTCTCACTTTGGTATCAACGCAAAGTGCCCTGTTATTGAGCGATGCGAAACCCAATCACAAACTCCGTGTACTCCTTGCTGAAGAAATCGTAGCTTGTGCAGGTGCTGTATTCGTGGTTGTAGTACCACGCCCCGCCTCTGACCACGCGGAAGTGCGGGTTGTCTTCGTCATACCATGTGCTTGTCCATTCCCACACGTTACCGAGCATATCATAGCAACCGAAGGGACTGACTCCGTCTGGAAATGCGCCCACAGGGGTAGTGCCGCCTGCTCCCAGTTCTGCGGTATTGCAGCGCGGTTTGTCTATTTCATCTCCCCACGGAAACAGACGCCCATCATCACCGCGGACAGCCCGTTCCCACTCCTCAAAGGCGGGCAATCGGCAACCTGACCACCCTGCATACGCTTCGGCATCCTCGCAACTTACCTCCACGACCGGGTGATCCCCCTTCCTCTCTGGGTAGGTTCCGTCCTCCCAGTCTTGTGGATGCCGGTGTCCGGTTGCTTGAATGAATCGTTGATACTGTGCATTCGTCACCGGGTAGCGAGCCACTTGGAATCCTTCTACCCACAACGGCGTCAGTTCCTCGCCGATCAACACTTCCCCGGCGGGGATGTCAACCATGCCATCCAACACCTGAAAAGCGGCATCACGAACGGTTTGATCTGCGTGGTCAAGCGCACGACCGAGCGGTGAAATGACCTCTCCAATCGGCGGCGTTGTGAGTGGGCGTATCTGCTCCCACCCCAGATTTGTCGATAGCAGCAGTCGAGCGGCTTCCGTTAAGGATCCCTCAAAGTGCCACGCCCAATACCCCTTGAGGAGTTGCTGTAACGCCTCCGGATTGTCGCTCTGTGCAAGTGCAATTCTCGCTTTCCGTCGGTCTGTCCCGCCACCTTCGATTAGTGTTTCCAGCTTTATCAATTCTGCCAATGTGCTTCCTACCTTCTTTAGGGCTGTTTGGTTTTTGGTTTTCTCCCTGTCTGGATCGGGGATTTAAGGATTTACAGGAGGCTATGACTCAAGTTGACACTTATGAGTATCCGTGGAGCGAGCATAGGCACAGTTGGAAACAGCACCTACCAAATCGGAGACTGGACGGCACAGTTGGAAACAGCACCTACCAAATCGGAGACTGGACAGCGCAGTTGGATACAGCGCCTACCAAATCGGAGACTGGACAGCGCAGTTGGATACAGCACCTACCAAATCGGAGACTGGACAGCGCAGTTGGATACAGCACCTACCAAACATGTGGATCGAAAGTGTCTACATATTTATATTGTTCACCATAAACAGATAACAGAGACACTTATGTGAAAGAAACTGAGTTGTTCTATTTTTTAGGAATCAAATGCGTATCATTCCAACGCTGACACATCTTCTACCAGTTGCTTCAACCGTCCCAGAAACTGAGCGGCGATTACGCCGTCAACGACTCGATGATCGCACGACAGCGTCAGCGCCATCCGTACCCCGGGCACGATTTGGTCATCTTTGACTACAGGCTTCTCGACGATAGCTCCAACAGCGAGAATCGCGGCTTCCGGTGCATGGATAATGGCATGAAAGGTTTCAACGCCGTACATACCCAGGTTTGTAATGCTGAACCCAGCGTCCGACATTTCGTCCGCTGAGAGTTTTCCGGACCGCGCTCTATCAATCAGCGAACGCACGGCTTCAGCAATCTCAACGAGCGAACATTGGTCGGCATCGCGTATCACAGGGACAACCAGACCGTCTTCCACTGCGGTGATCAGTCCGACGTTCACCGCGTGTGGGATGGCGAACGCATCGCCCTCAACTTGTGCTCGCATTTGGGGGAATTCGCGGAGTGCGAGCCCGGCTGCCTTGATTAAGCAGTGGGTAACCGAGATACCCTCTGGACGGTCATTCGAGAGCGACGTTGCATCCGCCTCCAAGGTCAGGTAGAAGTGCGGCGCACTCTGGAAGTTCTCTTGGGTCATCCGAGCGATGGCTCGGCGCATCGAACTCATTGGCACCAGTTCAGCATCTGCCCCCGCCCGGCTGGCTTCGACCGCACGCTCTACATCCCCGGTAGTTACCGCACCGCCGGGCCCGCTGCCCGATAGCTCTGCTAGGTCAATTCCGTGTTCTGCTGCAAGTTTGCGGGCGGCGGGAGATGCCCGGACCCGACCCGTTGCCGCACGACGTGGACGCGTAGGCGAACTCTGAGTCGTGGTAGCCTGCGTCACTTCAGGGGTTGGGGATGGAACGTCTTCAACTTCAGGAATAGGCTCATCGGCTTCGCCAATAAACCCCATTGTCACGCCCACAGGTCGCTTCTCGCCTTCGTGGATGAGTATCTTGCGCAGGAGTCCCGACGCAGGTGCAGTAATCTCAATGGTTGTTTTTTCGGTCTCGACCTCACACAGCAGCTGCCCTTCTTCAACGCGGTCACCCTCTGCCACACTCCACCCGATAACCGTTGACGCCTCGCTGCTAAAACCTGATTTGGGGAGTACGATCGGTGTCATACGGCCATCACCTCCCGGACTGCCGCTACAACCTGCTCTGGCGAGGGGATGTAGGCGTTCTCCAGCGTCGGACTGAAGGGCACGGGGGTGTGAGGCGCGGTGATACGCTTAATCGGTGCCTCAAGACTATAGAACGCTTCGTCCGCTGCCAGTGCTGCGATGTCCGTGGCGAGACTGCACCGTGGGGTATCCTCATCGACGATCACGAGGCGGCCTGTTTTCTCCACCGAATCCAGAATAGTTCCGCCGTCCAACGGACTGAGCGTCCGTGGATCGATTACTTCAACGCTGACGCCCTCGCTTTCAAGTATCTCCGCAGCGGACAGCGCCACGTTGACCATCTTCGCAATGGCGACAACAGTCACATCGCTGCCCTCACGCCTAATCTCTGCCACCCCTAAGGGTACGGTGTACGGTTCTTCAGGCACGGGTCCTCGCTCACCCAATAACGTCTTGTGTTCAAGGAAAAATACAGGGTCGTCGTCCCGAATAGCGGAGATTAACAACCCTTTGGCATCATAGGGCGTGGTCGGAATGACCACTTTTAAGCCGGGGATGTGGGTGAAGATGGAGTAAAGGCTCTGAGAGTGCTGCGCTGCTGCGTTCACCCCTGCGCCAATCAACGCCCGGATGACCATCGGGACCTTTGCCTTACCGCCGAACATGTAACGCAGTTTCGCCCCTTGATTGTAAATCTGATCCATCGGGATACCAAAGAAATCGATGAACATCAATGCGGCGATGGGGCGCAAGCCGGTTGCCGCCGCTCCGACAGCTGCCCCGATGAAGCCAGCCTCGCTGATCGGCGTGTCGCGCACCCGATTGTGTCCAAACTTGCCTACCAGTCCGCGGGTGATCCCCATCGGTCCGCCCCACGAATCTTCGGCACCCGGTTCGTCCGATCCAGCGCCGCCGACAATATCCTCTCCCATGATAATGACTGTGGGATCACGTTCCATCTCCTGATGAAGTGCTTCACGGATAGCCAGTCCAAGCGTCAGAGTGCGTTCTTCGCCCATCATATCACCTCCTGGTAATTAACGTAAACGTCAGTCGTCACTTCGCTCGCATCGGGGAAGGGGCTGTTTGCTGCAAATTCGACTGCAGCGTCAATAGCGTCGGCGACCTGTGCATCAATTGCGTCCAGTTCGTCAGCGGCCACCAACCCTTGTTCCGTGACACGGTTACGGAACCGCAGGATGGCACAGTGGTTGGTCCGATACTCCTCGATTTCTTCTCTCGACCGATATCCCTGCGTATCGCCTTCGTAATGACCATAAAAGCGGTAGGTCTGGCACTCTAACAGCGTGGGCCCGTCTCCTGCCCGTGCCCTGTCAATCGCTGCCCCCGTAGTTTCGTAAACGTCGAAGAGGTCCAAGCCATCGACGGTAACGCCGGGGATGCCGTAGGCTTGGGCGCGTGCGGCGATATCACCGCCGGCAGAGGCGTACTTCACACTGGTTGATTGGGCGTAACGGTTGTTTTCCACAACAAATATCGCGGGGAGTTTCCAGATGGCTGCCAAGTTCAAGCCTTCGTGGAAGGTGCCCTCGTTAGCCCCACCATCGCCGAAGAAGCTGACGGCAACCACTCCGCTGCCCTGTACCTGCGCTGTGAGTGCGGCCCCACAAGCCAGTGGGACACCGCCGCCGACAATACCGTTCGCACCGAGCATCCCCCGGTCTATATCGGCGATGTGCATCGAACCGCCTTTACCCTTACAGGCACCGGTAGCGCGCCCATACAATTCGGCCATCATCTCGTTGACGCCGACACCCTTGGCAATACAGTGACCGTGACCGCGGTGGGTACTGGTAATGCTATCTGCATCCGATAGGTGGGCGCAGACACCAACCGCTACGGCCTCCTCCCCTGCGTAAAGGTGGACGAAGCCCGGAATCCGACCGGCGGCGTATTCGTCGTGCACCCGATCCTCGAACTTGCGGATGGTGACCATCCGTTCGTAGATTTCAAGTAGTTTGTCTCTTGGAATGTCCATACGATTCTCCTTAATTTGTGTTGTCAACCCATCGCTGAACCACCGGCGACGTTGATAGCGAGTCCGGTGAGGTAATCGGATTCGGACGAAGCGAGAAAAGCCGCTGTTTTTGCCACATCTTCCCCTATGGCAACCCGCCCCAAGGGGACCCTCGAATCGCGTTGCCTCATTGCCTCATCGTGCCGTCCGCTTGCCCGCCACTCTTCGCCGGATATATTCTCCGAGGATAGGGCAGCACCGATGTAACTCCATCGCTCTGTATCAACAACACCGGGACAGATGGCGTTCACGTTAATCTGGTGGGGTGCAAGTTCTTGGGCTAAGGCTTGCGTAAAGCCGATGACTCCGAATTTGGAGGCAGCATAGGCTGCGAAACGCGCTGAACCTTGTCTACCCGACACGGAGGACATGGTAATAATCTTTCCACCCCCACCGCGGTTTATCATGTGCCGAGCAACTGCTCTACAGCAGAGGAAAGTCCCTTTGAGGTTAATCCTATGCACGGTATCCCACGCCTCCTCCTTCAGTTCAACCACCGGCACACGGTCAGGGCCAGGACGTGAGCCAGCGTTGCTCACGAAAATGTCAATTTTCCCGAACCGCTCAATCGCTTCAGCCACCATCGCATCTACCTGATCGGCGTCAGCTACATCTGCTAAGATAGCCGCCGCTTGTCGTCCCAGCGCCTCAATTTCACGGACGACGGACGGGGCTCCCTCCCAATCGCTTGAGTCATAGGCATAAGGATTAGTAACAATGTCATTGACAATAACATCGGCACCCTCCTTGGCAAGGCGTGTGGCGATCGCGCGGCCGATGCCGTGTTCGCCGCCTGCGCCTGTGACTAGGGCAACCTTTCCGTTAAGATTGTACATAAACTCCTCCTGAAGCGTCTTTGAATAGCACACCTCCGTCTTGTCAACCGGGCGGTTTACTCCCCCTCTCGACGGGGATGTACCAGCGTGGCACCGTCAGCCTCAATCAGGGGTCGGTGGTAAATGTATGGCGGTTCCAGCACAGCTCGCTGAGCTTCGGTCAGTTCGGATGCCCATTCGGGCAGCGTCGCCTCGTAATACCCGCCGTGATAGTGGAGGTACTTGGGGGTATAACGGTAGAGTGCCGTGCGTCGCTCACCCTTTCCTTTCCATGGAAGGGTACCGTGGGTAGTCGCCTCGTTGAAGATGACCAGGTCACCTGCCGAAAGGGGGATGTGGTAGACAATTTCTCGGTTGGCTTCCCACAGCAGGATGTCTTCGGGACAGGGGAGGTTCGCTTTGTGGCTACCCGGTATGACACATAGACCACCATCGCCGGGATTTACTTCTGTAAAGTAAAACTGGCAGTTGATTAGACCGCAGCGCATTCTGCCGTTTTGGTAGGCGTAGAAACGGGATCCGTTGAAAGTAACGTTGCCGTCGCCGTGAAGGCGCAGCCCTTCGGCCCCGGCTGTGGATGTCAATATATCGGGTGAGTGGTCCAGCTTCCAGCCTCGGCCTAGCAAGGTATTGAGATAAGGGATGAGCTTGGGATGGGCTAACAGGTCGCGAAACGGCTGACACCACGGGTGTTCCCACGTTAGCATACCGGTGATATGCCCTCGGAGGTGCGTTCCCTCTAATTGTGGGCCGACTGAGCGGGCGGTGTGTTCGCCATGTGTGTCTCGGTTGGCGTCGATAGCCTCGTTCAGGTGTTTCACTTCGTCGGTCGAGAGCAAACCTTTGACGACGAGAAAGCCTTGCAGATCGAACAGGTATTTTTCCCGATCACTCATTGTGGGAAACTGTGCTGCTTCATACATGATTGCGGTCTCCTGTTTGGCGTGTGAGTTAGTGATGCAGGTGGGACTTAAGGATACCGGTGCTCCTCCTACTACAGGACGATTACTATACCACCGCCCATTAATCGGGTCAAGCGAAAACCGAATGTGACAAAGTTTTCTGTTGACGCTGTATGACAGGCGTGATATAAGAATAGAGGGAACAATCAATTGTTTCCGCAACTCAGAAGACTAGTAGGCTATCTTACCGGCGACAGCATCAGCCTAGCGAGGATTGCGCTTAAACGCAAGGAGGCTTTCTCATGGAACTCGGTTTCTTCACAATGCCACTGCATCCGCCGGGCGCGGATTTCACGAAGACCTTGGATCACGACATGGATCAGATAGTGACACTGGACAAGTTGGGCTACACGGAGGCGTGGATCGGTGAACACTACACTTTTGAATGGGAGAACATCCCATCCCCTGAACTTTTCATCGCAAACGCTTTGGGGTTGACCGAAAATATCGTCTTCGGTACAGGCGTCACCTGTATGCCGATCCACAACCCGGCTGCGGTCGCCCATCGCATCGCCCAACTCGACCATCTCGCGCATGGGCGTTTCTATTGGGGCGTCGGTTCCAGTGCGATACCGGGGGACTGTGAGATGTTTGGGTTCGCCGCGGACGGTGACCGGCGGAAAGCGACACGAGAGGGTATTGAGGCGGTGCTCCAGATCTGGGAAGATCCCAAGCCGGGTCTATATGAAACCGAGTACTGGCGTTATAAGATCCCTGAGCCGGTGGACGATATCGGCTTAAAGGTGCACATCAAGCCGTATCAGAAGCCGCATCCACCTATTGCAATGGGCGGTGTTTCGCCCAGATCCGATACACTGGTGTTCGCCGGTGAGCGGGGTTGGATTCCGATGAGTCTTAATTTGGTGCCTATAGAGGTCCTCCAGACGCACTGGGAAGCGGTGGAAGAGGGGGCACAGAAATCGGGGCGCACTCCGGATCGGTCGATATGGCGTATCGCACGCGAAATTTATATCGCAGACACAACCGAGCAGGCACGCCAGGAGGCACTAGCGGGAACCCTCGGACGCGATTTCAATGAGTACTGGTTCAAGCTCCTGCCCAAGGACCGGTTCAAGAGAGATCCCAACATGCCCAACGATGAGGTAACAGTCGAATGGCTACTCGATAATCTCTGGATCGTGGGCAGTCCTGACGATGTCGCTGATCAGCTGCGCCAACTGTACGAGGACGTAGGTGGTTTTGGCGTACTCTTGGCGATGGGGCACGAATGGGAACCGAAAGAGAAGTGGCTCAATTCTATGACGCTGCTCATTAACGAAGTGATACCCAAAATGGAGGATTTGACATAGCGCACAATCAGGGGTTTCAGGAGGTAGGATATGCGTTTGAAGGGCAAAGTCGCACTGGTTACGGGAGGCGGTTCCGGCATTGGTCACGCGACAGCGGTGCTATTCGCTGCACAGGGGGCAAAGGTGGTCGTCTCCGATTTGAACGAGGCAAACGCGCTTGAAACTGTTGCGGAGATACAGACCGATGGCGGCGATGCCACCGCTTTCACTGGGGATGTATCAAAGAACACTGACGCTGAGGCGATGGTGAAGGGGACGGTAGATACCTATGGCACGTTGGACATCGTGGTCAACTGCGCTGGGGTTATCGCCGGTAAAGCGCTCCCGGCAGGCGCGTCCCCTGAAGCGGTGTGGGACCGTGTGATGGAGGTCAACCTGAAGGGGACTTATTTGGTGACATGGCATGCGGTGCGGACGATGGAAGGGTCAGGCGGCGGTTCGATAATCAACATCGCCTCCATCAATGGCATAGTGGGGTATCCGATTGGTCTCGGCGGCGGTTTTGACGCGTATGTTCCCTCAAAGGGGGGCGTGGTTCAGTTCACTAAGAACTTGGCTATCGACTACGGCAAGAAGAATATCCGCGTGAATTGTATTTGTCCGGGACACATAGAGATCAATCTGATCCGGGAGTTTCTCGACAACCCAGAACGGCGGGAGTGGTTGGAGCAGCGTTACCCAATGGGACGGGTCGGAAAGCCCGAAGAGATTGCTTATGCGGCGCTGTTTCTGGCATCGGATGAATCCTCTTTTGTGACGGGGGCTCCGCTGATTGTTGATGGTGGGTATACGGCACAGTAGATTGGACCCGCGGATTGAAAAGATATGGGTGAAGTTCCGCGTGAGGAAATCTTCCTTAACGATTCTTCTTCGTCGGGTTGCAATCCAACAACGTCTCTATAAAATGCGGTAACACCTTGAACTTACCCCCTTATCCTTCGCCACTTCTGCTTTGAAGCGACTATCATACCGCTTTCTGCGGCGCATGGGGTGAAAACTCCTTTCTTGTTTCGGCGTTTCTGACCCATATTGTCCCACAGATGATGGACGGCTTACCAGTCCAAAATACACCTTAGTCTACTGTCTAAATTTTGGGGGTAATTACAAAGAGCTAGAAGATATGAAAGTCGAAATAGGATAATCTATTGGGATGGCAAAAATGACTTAGGTGAGCACGTGGCAAGTGGAATTTACTTCTATCATCTGATGGCGGGAGATTATTCAGCAACTCGGCGGATGGTTATTCTAAAGTAGGTCACTCATCTTTGTTTGGTTTTCCTTGCATCAATATGTGATAGATGTTTCTTATGTCTTTTCTTAACTCCCTTATATCCTGTTTTAAGTCTTTCATATCATCTTTAGTTGGAAACCTGAATAAAAATATCATAGTTGTAATAGCGAATCCGCCAATTATGATTAAGATTTCCAGTGTATCTTTGTCCATGATGTCCTCC
>JAJEAL010000031.1 GCA_022822785.1 Candidatus Poribacteria bacterium | reverse complement strand
AGCTTTTTCAGTAACTTGAGCGTTTTTGGCAACAGCAAGAGCAAAATGTTAACACGTCCTAATAACTCTTCGGTCAATATGTGATTACTATTTTAACATATCGGAATAACATATTGCAAGCAAAACATCAATCATTCTGCTAGGCTTTGGACAACGGTTTTAATCCAAGGGGCCTTGTCAAGCGCTCACGCTGGCTTGACAAGGCGGACATGATCCCTCAAACAAATTGAAGCGATTTTCACACTGTTACCTCTACGATCGTCATCGTATCATTCCCGAAAATGTCCACCACCTTGACGGCGAGTTTGCGTCGTCCGGAGCTGCATTCATACGCGACGCTGGTCAATTCCAACGAGCGGTCCTTTTTTGAGGCTAAAACTTTGTTACTTATTGACTAATCACAGCATCCGTTGTCTAGGTTGAGGTGTTTGATTCCAACAACCGGGTTTTCACAAACCAGTATAACCACGGAATGCCGATGATCGCACCAATAGGCGCAAGCCACCAAGTCGATCGAAACTCCGCAATCGTTTGGGGGGCTAAAAGTTCCGCCATATCTCCTCCCATGAGCCAGAACAATAGTACCACCAACATTATCACAGAGTTATTGCCGACATGGATGAGAACGGGCCCAACTAGCGATTCTGTGTGTAGGCAAAGCACACTAACGATCACCGCACCGACGAAAGTTCCGAGTATCTCGGAGTGCAGTAGACTGAACAAAATTGACGACAGTACAATCCCTTTCGTCTCGCCATACTTGTCGCACCATCGATGGAGTATAAACCCCCGAAACACGATTTCCTCTACAATCGGGACTAGCAGTGATGTGTTCAAAACCACTAAGCCATTCACTAGTATCGCTTCTAGCGAGTATGTTCCAATAAAGGTAGCAGGCGGTGTATCTAGGTGCCACTCAGAAACAAACGTCGGGGCTACATAAGATAACGGTCCAAACAACAGATACTGTCCTAAAAAACCGATACCTATCATCGGAATGCCAAGGGCCAGGTAAATCCACACCTCTCTCCGATTCGGCCACGGGCCGAAATTTTTTTTTACTCCCCAATTCTGCCCACAAAAGCGCCATATCAATAAACCGGGGAAACCGTATAATGTCAACTCTAATACCGCGAGCTCAAGACCTGGTTCGTTAAGGCCAGAAATATAGAGATCCGGCCAGAGCATCCGCCCAACCAACAATGTAGCAATCAAGCCGAGACTACCGACCAAAATCACCCGTCTTACACGAACATGGGCATATGTTTCGCTCAACATTTCTTTCAACCTCCTGTATAGGGCATTACTGTCCGCACAGGTCATTGAAAACGTGCTGCGGCCTTATCAATCCACAGTGAGCGAATTCCTTCTTTGATTTTACCGCAGTATTCCTTTATTGCTCGCTAGCGTGACAGCTGCTTCGTTTGCCTCTCCCTATCCTTTGTGTCCCTCGATTTTTGGGCTAAAGGATAAAATTGTAGATTTTAGATTGTTATGTGCGGCGTTGAACGTGCTCGCTGCCTGAGATGTCGGTTGTCGGTGCCCTTTTTCCAGTTTCCGGAGGTAATTAGTCTGTATTAGCCTAGAGTTGCTTATCTCATTTTGCAGCGTTGTAACGGTTGTCATTAGGAGTACTGGTACTGCTTTATGGCGCACTATCTTCATCCTCCAGCGTTTCCCGAATCACTTGGTTAAATCTCTGCGGATCTTTGAAGTATAGTTTGGCATTATCAACAACGCGCTTCAACAGTGCAAGATCTACTGGCTCCACGTCTTTCACCTTCAATAGTGAACGAATTTTTTCTTTACCAAAGGTCCCATACAACTGACCAACTGCAGCATTCAGGAATGCTGCGGTCAACGTCGTGACCTTGCGAAATGAGAGTGTAACATGCCGGTCGGCTTTAAGGGCAGCGGCAAGGCGTTCATAAACCTTTTGCCCATCGTTGGAAGCGACGCACAAGGGACCGCCCACAACTTCAAACATGGATACCTGAATATCTTCCGGCATGGTTCTCTCCCCAAAATGTGTAACACCGTGTCACGACCCAAAAATTATCTGTTTCAATTCGACATAAGTAGGCATTCCGGGTTTGATCCGTGGAGCGACTGTATCGCGCAGAAATCCTTCAGGAGCCTCGCCCGCCCCGTGCACTCCCCAATCAATTACCTTTCGACGAATTTGATTAGCAGCGTCTTTGATATTTGAAATACTGTCTCGTAATTCTATCAATTCGTCTGCTTTTTCCTCGTAAGGTTCTAGTTCATTATGCTGACATAGTGCGCGTAATACATCGTCTGCTAGCAGATAGTCTTCGAGTTGTCCTTGCTCCAAAACTTTTATTCCCTCTTGTTTCCACTGGGCTACTTCCCCACATGAGGCTTGATCACGATCTCTGAGGCCAAAGACAGTTACACCTTTCGCAACCGCATCAATAACTGAGATGTAATTTCGTAGATCTCTCTTACCCCCTCCCGAAATGAATTTTGTATTGGGAAATTCTTCGGAAAAGATATGATTGTAGCATTCTGCGTCGAGACCTTTATCCCCTTGTTTTCCCTCACAAATAACAATCTGGTTCGGTACGACGAGCGCAGCTAAATCGTCTAAAGCAATCTCATGTGTTTGTTCCCAGAATCTACGATTGGGCTTGGTAGGCTCTATAATCTCCGGGCTGTCAAAGTTTCCATCGCTAAAATCAAGAAATACTATCTCCTCTCCGTATTGTTCGTATAGCTGCAGTGCCTGTCGCATCATACCAATAGCATGGGTCGCAATCCACAATTGCGATTTATCGTTCATCAACCGAAAAAGTTCCTCAAGAAGATGCCCCTGTAATCTAGGATTCATGTGTGCTTCCGGCTCGTCTATACAAAAAACAGTATCATCATATTCTACCCTTTTGACAAAAATATCAAAGAGTAAATCAAAAGCAGATTTTTCTCCACCCGAAAGATTCTTATAAAGAAAACTTTTACTTGTTCCCTTGTCGAAAGTAAAGCTTCTGTCACTAAGGGGGTTCCCCAAACTATTGAGCATTAGATCAGGAAAAAGCCGATTCATGGCAGCTTGAATCTCCCCAAGGGTCTCATCTTGAAAATCTCCCAAACTTTTTGCCCGATCCTCCCTTCTAAATGCACGCTCTAGTGCGTTAGAGGCAAGTCTTTGATAATTGCCGGTAGCTGCAGCATCGTTTTCAATTAGGCTATTGAATCTTGTTTCTCGGATAGCCGATTGCATCCTTTGTATTGACTCTACATTTATCACCGGGTCATTACGGTAGGCAGTTCGCACATAAATCGCTTTTCCCATATCAGATTGCGATGGGTTGTGAAATTCAATATCTATTAGATTTGACCGCCGTTCCTGAGTAGGTATTTTGAAATAATAATCAGGATCCTCATTGCGTCCTAACCGCCTATATTCATAAGATTTGTAGTGTAAGGCATCAAACAACGATGATTTTCCACAACCATTGGGACCAAGCAGAACCACCAGTTTCGCCATCGCAGGGATATTTTGAATTTTCAAGTTGGTAAACCGCTTGAAATTCTGTAAATGAATTGAATCTATTTTCACACTGTTACCTCCACAATCGTCATTGTATCATTCCCGAAAATGTCCACCACCTTGACGGCGAGCTTGCGTCGTCCGGGGTTGCATTCATGGGCGACGCTAGTCAATTCCAACGAGCGGTCCTTCTTGGTGCGGAAGCTTTGCCACTCGTTTTCAAAGATGTAGTCGCCGGTCCACTGTTCTTCCCACTCACCCGTCCCCGGATCTTGCACGCGGATAATTTCGCGTTTGCTCTCGAAGTCAAAATCTACCGACCAATAGTCGATCCAGTCCGTCCACTGTTTCGTCAACACTTCACGGTCAACAACCCCGTTTGCATCTTTGCTCACTTTTATAATCTGCCCCTGTTCGACCCTAACCGAGCTACTCCTGTTTTTGAGCTGCTGATCGGCGTCGGTGTTAGCATCCTGTGAATAGAACACGGAAAAATCGGTCAACTCCACCGCCACGGTAGGAGGTGTGCTCTTCTTGCCGGGTGTCACGATCGGCTTGACCTCAATAAACGCCACATCGTGAAATACGACCTGCTCTCGATCCACCGCCCGTTTGTCGAACACCTCGGCGGGGATGTATTTCGGCGCGAGGTCAATGCCTTTGCTCCGCGCTTCATCTAACAGGTTGGGGAACAACCCCATCTCAAACTCAAAGCCGAGAATGTCCACACGACTGATCCGATGTTTGCGGCATTCTAAGATAATCTCCTCAATAAAGAGGCGTGTCACCGGCAGGTTGACGGGACCCACCGCTACAAGCCGCCCCGCTTTCAACCCTTGAAAGGCGGTAAAACCGTCCGTTATTTCGGCGGAATAGGCACGCAAGATGAGATTGACAAACGCCTTCTCCTTTTCTTCTAACTGCTGCTCCTGTTCGGCTTCGCGCAGGTTTGGATTGAGACCGATGTAGTGTTGACGCTCATATTTGCCAAGATTAAGGATTTCAAAGGCGCGGTAGTCCTCTCCATCCGCCTTGAGTTGACGTTGGACTCCAATCAGCCGCTTTCGGGTGGTGTGGAGGGCAAACTTGCCCAGGTCCGTGCAAATCCACTTGCGCCCCAGTTTTTCAGCAACGGCGGCGGTGGTGCCGGATCCACAGAAGAAATCAGCAACGAGATCCCCCTCATTAGAGGATGCTTTGATAATGCGTTCCAGTAGGGGTTCCGGTTTTTGGGTGGGGTAACCGACATGCGATGACGATTTTGCTAATAGCGGTTTAATGTCTGTCCAAATTTCTTGAACCGCAGCACCCTTTATCTCATTCAAATATCGCTTTAGTCGTGGAACTCTATTCTTGCTCCACTCAACTTTGCCCTCTTTATCTAATTTTTCCAATGTCTCAATCGCGTATGCCCACCCTCTGCCTAGTGGAGGTTTGACTCCACGCCATTCAGGTACATTTTTCGGTGGACGCCCACTATGCAGAGGAGTTGTAACGTACTTCCCGTGCTCATCTTCTTTGAAAGAATCCAAGTATTCCTCTGATAATTCACCGGTTTGTATATTCCATACAACTCGATCCGTTTTGGTTGCATAAATTATGTAGTCTGCATTATGCCCATAACCTAACCCGTGCGATTTTTGCGGTCCTCTACGCCAAGTAATTATGTTTTGGAAATGGTCAGATCCGAAGACTTCATCAATAACTATTCTTAGATAGCCAACCATTCTCCAATCGCAATGCACGTAAATACTCCCCTCCTCTGCCAGTAGATCCCTCATCAGAACCAACCGCTCGTAGATCATCGCAATAAAGGAATCCGCTCCCTTGCCCCAGGTGTCACGGTAGGCAATCTCTTCGAGGATGTTCGGTTTCTTGGTAAAGGTGTCTTCACCAATGTCGATATTCATCGAAAAATCCGCGCCCACGTCAAAGGGTGGGTCAATGTAGATTAGCTTCAAGCCCCCTTGTGCTTCGATTTCCTCGCGCAGGGGACCATTCTTGAGCGATGAAAGAATCAACTTGTTATCGCCCCAGATTAGTTTGTTGGTCCAGCCCTTGCGCTGGCGCCCCCGCTCATCAAACAGATCCAGTTGCAAGGTGGTTTCGTCCGGCTTTTCGGCGCGGGGCTCATCCACTAGTTCAATTGATTGGAAGGGCAGGACGATGTTGCAGACTTCGTTGGTTTTGCCGTTCCAGACTAACTCGACCTCACGTTTGTCTTCAAATAGTAGAAAGCGGTATTTTTCGGGCAGCGGCTTGTCCGCCTCAAGAAAGCGGATGATTTCTTGTTGTTCTTGCTCTGTGAGTCGTGGCATGGGTGTATCTATTCTCCCTCGATTTCAGGAGATTACTCCTCTATATCTACTGTTATTTGTTCCCTGTCAATATTATCAGGATAAATCTCTCCAATAAATTGAACGACAGAATCCCCGATCCCCACGTTGTTATCCTTCTTACTCCGGGATATTGCCTCCTCTGTTACCCAGCCGGGGGGCATAAGAGATCGAGCGAATGGACCAAGGGGTATTGAAACTCTGTAGCTATCCTCAGTCCTCCTTTCTACCGATAGGTGTGGGGTTGCTACCGATATTTTTTCTTGAATATCAATAACTTCTACTTTAATTTTTGAAATCTCAAGGGAACCTATTACTTCCTGCGTATCGGGGTCTCTTATCTCTAAATTACGGTCATCTAGCACATCAAAGTACATACCTCGATGTACGCCATGGGCTGCTCCTACGTTTATTACGATGTCGCCGTTGTTAAGCACATAGGCGACTTTTCCGCGAATCGGTGTGCTCACTGTCTTTCCTCCGTTGTATTGTCAGATTGAAGTTTCTGCTTTAACTCTTTCACATCTTCCGGAACAATGTCGTTCCAATCTTCTAGCGCATTGTCTGCTGTTATTAGTTGATGGGCAACGATTTCTCTAAGACGGGCGAGTAGCACTTGATAGTCTTCATCGGATTTTGAACTCTGTGATGATTCGATTGCCTTTGCTGCCCGAGAGAGACCGTTATAAAGGGAGATAAGGCGACGGAATGCAGACCGTGCATGTGGCTTGATGATTTCGCTCGCTGCCTCACGAGCCGACTTTTGACCAATAAAGAACGAAATACTACTGCCTATTGCTAAGAGAATAATTTGCAAAAGTACACTCTCCAAACCACTCAAATTTCGTGTGGCTGCTATGACCACAAGTATTATTAATGCCAAGATGCCTAAACCGATTGACACTGGCACGATGTATTTGATATTTTTCATAATTTATCGGTGTATCAAAGGAATTATTTCCTACAAGCCTCCTTCATTGACTTTATTTATTAACTTTCCTCGGTTAATTGCCAGATGCTAGAGATCTCGTAAGTCAAAGACAATTTACAAATTTGGTGAGTGCTTTTCGATACCGTTCTAATGGTTCGGAATTAAGTTGAATCTGTTTATCGCCAAGCCTATTTGGTCCTGCTTGAAGGCTATCTAAGGGTATTCCTTTAACGGTCATAACAACACATGCGCTATGATAGTCAGGTACGTCTATGAACCTTTTGCTCGGCAACTCTTCCGGGGTTGCGTAGATTTGGCGATGCTTTTTGTGAAGAGCATCCACGGTTTCCTTAATAGACTCGCTCACCGCTTCAAAAGCCTTGCTTGCTTTGCCACGATAGAGTGTTATGCGATTGTTAACGAAGGTGTGAAGTTTCGGAATATCCAAACCTTCTTCTCTCGCCCTATTGGCAAAATTGATTTTTGCATACGTTTCTATCTTCGGGTCCCCCATACCATTGCCATATAGCAGCGCAACGACATTCTCCACAGCTCGGCGCGAACTATCATCAGGCGTAAAAGGCACAACAAGATTGTCTGCAGCCGCGAGAGCCAACTGGGTGTAGATCGCAAAACTCGGATTACAGTCAAGAATAAAAAGTGCATCTCTGTTTCCGCTCCGCTGACGCAACGTCATTGTTAAATCTTTGATCCAATTGATCACCTGTTTCCACGCATCCACTGGAATCGCGAGTTGCGAAGTTTGGCGAATTGCTTCTGATAGAATTTCAAGAAGATAATCACCGCAAACCAACTGTAAATTTACTGGAAGTTTTGTGTTGAAGTCCCGAGGCCGACACACATAGGGAGACACATCCTCAATAGGTCGAAAAGGAGAATTTAGTCGTGCTTCAAGATAGCCTGCGACTGTACAACGGGGTTTCTTTTCTATCAATTTGTGGATCACATCATAATTTCTGTGAATCACATCATAGCTGATGAGCGACATGTCGTCGTAATCAATTAACATTTCGGCATTCAAGAGCAACATCTCAGAAATATTTGCCTGCGGACATAGATCTATAACGTAGACATCAGTGTCTGGATACGTGCGGGCATACTCAGTTGCTGCAACAAAACTTAAAAAACTTTTGCCAACGCCCCCCTTGTTGTTCCAAAAAGCGTAAGCTGTCATAGTACACTCCTCCTAAAAGAAAAACTGGTTTATGTTAAGAAATGGTGAAACAGAAACCGAGTTTTCAAGAAAAAACTCGGTTTCTCTTCGCGCTTTACACTTTCTTTTGACATGAACCGAAAAACCTTACCAATTCCAATATCAGGTTTTGTATTCCCGGAATCCTTCAAGTAGTTGCTGAAATGTTCTCGGTGTATACTCCCGAAAATTATCCTCATCAACATAAACAAAGTCGTAGACGACATCGGATTGGTTGATGTTGACATCCTTACACCATTGCGCCAGTCGGTGCATCTTGGGATCTACATCCACATCCTTCCGTCCTTTGGTCTCGGCGACAATTATCCGTCCGTCCGCCAATTTTACGAAGAAATCGGGATGGTAGTTGGAGATGCCGCCATCATCATTGACGTAATCCAACTTGAAACCCGTCGCAAAATAATTTTTTCCGAAGGAAACTACATCAGGACTGTCCTCCAGAAATGCGGCAAAATCCCGCTCCAATTGGTTATCGCCGGTGATTCTGTTGAACACAGATTTTTCGGGGGTCAAATAGGATTGCTCCTTGACCACAAAGGGCCGTATATCCCGTAACCTGATAATCTCGCTAATCTGTGCTTCACCTTTATCCTGTATCGTGAGGTCGTTTATGGCTCGTCTGAGGGTTTCAATCACGGTTTTTGTGGCAGCGGGTTCTGACAGATTGCGGACGGTATTGGGTGAATCCAAATCCACCGGCTCACCGAACAACTGGTTTTGGATAAATTCTTTAACCTTCCCGTACAGCACATCATAACCGCTGACCAATTTTAACTCTTTCATGATGGTCTGTGCAAAATAGCCGACCGCGCTGCGATAATCTGCGACGCCGGTACTATCCATCACTGTTCTGTGTGTTTCCTCACCGGTTGTCATATCCCGAAAAACAATCTCCCGCTGCTCCTCTTTGCTAAAGCCCTGATACGTCACAGGCGGAAAGTCGAGTTGTGTAAGGTCCAGACCTTCCAGATTCCTGTATTCGCGATAAACGCGCCGCGTTAAGGTTGGAATTTCGATATCTAGGGCGTCGATGTTCTTGTCCCCGTTTTCTTTGTCCACCTCGATCACAAGTGGCGTTTTGGGTTTGGTATCTAGCCCCATCGGGCGGCGTTCCAATTCCACGCCCTCTACTCGAACTGATTCGACAAATTCCATAAAGGCATCGGTGCCGACAACACTGACAACTTCCGGCACTTCCTCGGTGTACATCCGACGTAGCCCACGTCCTAGCGTCTGCTCAGGTAAAATGTTGCTCTTGGCGGAATAGGGGCGCAGTCCGACAATGGTGGTAACGTTCTTGACATCCCACCCCTCCTTGAGCATCAACACTGAGACAATCGCCTTGTACGGACTCTCTGGCGAATCGATCTCCTTCGCCTGTTTACGCAGTTTCTTTAATTCTTCTTGATTCTTAGCGGATGCAGCTTCGGAAATCTCGCCGTTTTGCTTTGTGTGAATCACCAGCACAGCCTCCTTCAGATCGGGATAGCTATTTTCAAGATATTCCGCGACCTCGTCACAGTTCCGGGTGTGGTCGGTCATCACAAACAGAATGGCTTTCTTTCCTACCTTTTCATGCTCTGCGGACCCTTTACGCCACTCAATAACGCCGAGATCGAGGTAGTCCGCGTATCTTTCGGTGTACTTCGCACTTTGTCGCTCGGTCAGCTTGCCCCTGCTTTCTTCATCGGGAAGTACGGGACGCTTGACCACATTTTGCGAAATCGCCTCCACGAGCGGGTAATCTGCCACCGTCTGCACAAAAATCGCCCCATTGTTGTGCTTGGGCGTGGCGGTTACGTCGACCTGTAACGCCAACGCTCCCCCTTTCTGCAGCAGGCGATTGTGAATGTCCTCGATCGATTTGAACCATGCCAACTTGTTGTCGTGGATATGATGTGCTTCATCGTTCAAGATCATCAATTCGTCAATGTCACGGACAATTACGCCCAAGTCTACCTTAGAATCGGTGGTTGCGCCCGTTGGCCGCGTCCCCAAGAAGTAGTCCATACTGTTGTCGTCGTCGGGGGACGGCGGCGGCTGATCCCCGGAGTAGACGCGGTGGATATTGGTCAGAAAGATGTTGCCGGTGGGGTGGACGACGCGTACCTCGTCCTGTAGATGTAGGGTCAGTTGAAAATCGTCGCGCCAGTCCCGCCCCTCAAAACCGTTATCGGGCAACACAGGGTCCTCAAAGAAAACACGCAACCCCTGAAAATCATGATAGATACGATCCAACACGATGATATTGGGGGCAATGACCAGAAAGTTGCGGGATAGTTCGGAATCGGGTTCGTACAGTTTGTGGAAGAAACTCCAAGCGATCGCAAGGCTCATCACCTTTGTTTTGCCTGTCCCTGTCGCCATTTTCAGCACAAATCGCCGCCAATCTTCGTCGAACATCCCCGTTGAAATAGCACCCGAACTGTCGAAACGCATCAGGTCGTATCTGTCTCTCACCTTGAACACATCGTACAGGTAGATGATGGTTTCCAGTGCCTCGCGCTGGGCAAAGTAGTACTGAAACTCGGTCATCGTACCATCTAACTCCTCTACCGGGTGAGGGGTATTGAACCACCAATTGAGAAGCGCTTTGCTCGTTTCGGTAGCACCGCTGTAGTCGCTATCGCGCCACGCTTTGACCTCCGCGCGAATCTTGTGGACAAGTGGGGGGAGCAGTTTTCCGTAATCGGTGTCTCCGAGTGTTTGGTTGTCTGGAAGCCAGCGCACTGCGGGGTCAATAATTTCGTGTGGCGATTCGGGGAAGTTGGGATGTAGTGCCATCAGGATACCTCATTAGGTCAACTCGTTGAAATAGAGGCTCTGCCTTCCTAAAATTCGTAGAAAAGCCTCAGGCCGATTATGCAAATTTGTTCTGGAAGGACCACCAGAAGCACCGGAACGTGTTGGTTGGATTTGAATGTTAAGGCGTGCTATACCTACAAATCGGTATTCATAGCCTTTGAGAAATCCCCTTGCTGACCAGAATTCTCTTCCTATAGATTTGCAGTAATCCATAATACACCGTGCACCTCGTAATTGTGCTATAACCCTGTTTCGTCGTATCCTTGTACCTCTCTTAACTTCAATACAAACAATCCATTTTTTCATTCCGTCATTGGATACAATCACAAAATCAGCCCGCCTGCCTTCGTCCTTCGACCCCTGAAAGACAGTAGGAGGGTCCTTAAAATCTTCCGCTTTGATCACAATTGAGTCATGAGGCAAATCTTTTATCTCCACAGTCGTGTTCGCCTGTCTATCTTTTAGTTTAACAGAGGGCAGTTGACTTCCTTTCTGTTGTAACGAAACTTGGACATCGCAGACGAGCATTTCCTTCAATATTTCAATATCGTTCACAATCTTACTCCGCACCCCACACAATGTCTGCCTGAATACTGTTCATCTCATTAATCGTCTCGTCAAAGCTGCGGGCTTCAATGCCAAGTACTGGATCAACATCAGCCTCCACAAGCGTGTGGGCCCTTCTACGTCTCTTTTGTCCCTCCTCTAATGGCACTAGTGCTTCTTGAGTCATATAGACCTTGACCTGATCTGAACGGATTAACTCAGATTCCTGATAACCGTTCTCTTTGGCAATCCTTTTCAGGTGTGGTTTATCGTGATTGAGCATAATGAGGGTATTCAACTCTTTGACGATGTAATCGCTGTGGGTGGTGATAAACACCTTAACACCCAAATTCACCAGACGTGCAAAAAGTCTGGCAATGCGACGTTGGTTTGCCGGATGCAGGTTTAATTCCGGCTCATCTACCATAAGTAGGTGCCCCTTTTGGGCGACATGGCGCAGATAAAAACCGAGATCCACAAGTGAACGCACAGCACTCGAACTTTCAACCATAGTCAATTTAAGCCGCGTCCCTTTGGGGGTGTAGTAGAGTTGGTCATCTTGTGTTATAGTGTATTCGCCACCGATAATGTCAGTGAAGTCGTCTAATACTTCAGGGTGTTCTTTAGCAAGAAAACTGTTTCTTTTTGCAATATCTTCAAGTTGACGTATAAAATCCGCGTTATCTTCTATCGGCACAGGGTAACTTTGATACGCTTTGAATAGCAAATCCTGAGGATCAATCTTAGGGTTCGATCGTCCCATTTCCTCAAGTAAGCGATTCCGAGCAAAATTGAGTTCCCTACGGAAAATAGCGAGTCCGGTGCGCTCGGCTGAAGCAATAAAGGGAGTAGGCAAAGAATCGGAAAAAATAGCATTGCCGATAATGAAGTTAACAGATCTTTCGGTAAAAAAAGGATCTATTTCTCTCTCTTGATCTCTTTGCACTACCAAACTCACCGTGAGTTCTTCACTACCTCGTTCCTTTGAATACCTAAGAAACCGCTCTTGAGCAATTCCCAGTTCGCGTTTGAGTTCTTTATTGCGTATGTCAATCGCATCTATCTGGACGTGAAACTCGCTGTTATGAAATCGGCCTTCAGTTGTCGCAAAAACTGTGCTATCTAGTTGATTGGTATATCGTTTACATGCTTCTGCGAGCAGCTGATCCACCTTTTCGGCATATCCCCCCAACTCAATCTTGATACCACCATCTGTAAGCAGGCGTTGAATTTGAGTACTGTTCACCCCAAACTCAGTCAGTCCGCGCCAAGCATTCAAGAAAGCATACAGTGCATAGGCAATATAGGTTTTGCCGGTGTTATTTTTTCCACAGATAAGGGTCAAATCTCCGAGCGAAAACTCCGCCTGTTTTAGGATGCCAAGATTTTTTAACTCTATTTTCAGACTCATACCGATACCTCCACAATCGCCGTCGTACCGTTACTGAAAACCTCTAAGTTCTGTTGACGCTTATCGTAGGGAACGCAGATCTGCGTTCCCTACCAATCCCTGTGTTTTTTCTATACACTTGTCGCCCGGCTGGGGCTTTTTGTTTGGGCAATTCGGTACTGCCATGCACATAGCGCTCCTCTGGAGTGCAGGCGTTGTAATATTCCAAATTCTATAGACATGTCGCTCCGTTGGAGCGAAAAGCGCTTATCGGGCGGGGCAACCTCGCTCCTACGGGTGCGTTGTTACTCTGCTGCGATAGTATCATAAACCTCGCCATATTTCAAGGGGTTTCTATAACCGTTACCGGGGCATTTATGGTGAATTTTGGAATTACTTGGACACTCTATACCGGCGCAGTTGGAAACAGCGCCTACCATACGGGAGACTGGACGGCGCAGTTGGAAACAGCACCTACCAAATAGGAGACTGGATGGCGCAGTTGGAAACAGCGCCTACCAAACATGTGGATCGAAAGTGTCTACATATTTATATTGTTCACCATAATTTTCCCGTAGCTCGATCTCCCGGTCGAGGCTACGGCGGGGCAAGATGCCCCGCCTACGGTGTAAGGCCCCGTCTTCCGTCTACCCACTAAAATCGGTCAAAAAATGGAAAACTATGGTAGATTTTAGAACTACTTGAACACTGCCAATTGGCGCAGTTGAAAACAGCGCCTACCCAACACGGGGAGCGAAAGTGTCTATTTATTTCTCTAATTCACCATAAATAGCCCTAATAACCGTTTTGGTCACTGCTCCCCCACATGATGCGTAACCCAACACCGCCGTCCATCGGTTCGGAAACGGAGGGCGCCAAGCTGGTCTGTCCGCAAGATACGGCACCCCCGTTCTCGGTAGCGTTCCACGACCTCTTCAGAGGGAAAGCGGTATCGATTCCGTTGGCCCAGCGAGAAAATTGCGTATCGTGGACGCACGGCGTCGAGGAATTCCGCGCTGCTGGAGGTTTTGCTCCCGTGATGGGGCACCTTAAGAATCTCTGCCCTCAGATCTACTCCCGATTCGATGAGCTCCAATTCAACCTTTCGTCCGATGTCCCCTGTGAACAGGATGCGTAGGTCACCGTAGGTCACCGTCAATACCAGTGAATCGTTGTTGACATCTCTATCGTGCAGATTTGTCGAGGCAACATCGAATGGGTGCAGCAGTTCCAATTTTGCCGTAGAAGTCAAGTCAACCGTTCCCGCATAACCGAGTTCATGGGGAATATCCTTCGCATCAATAATCTCATGCAAAATCTGATGAGTAGACTTCGACAAATCCTGATGTGGTACACCCAATACCCGCTTAACACCAAACTCGCGCAAAATGTGCCCAAACCCACCGCCGTGATCGTTGTCCGGATGGCTCAAAAGGAGAAGGTCTATCCCAAAAACCCCTTCGTGACACAAAAACGGATCAAGCGTTCGCTCACCATGGTCATACCCCACCCGCTTCGCAATCCCCGCTTCATTCACCTCAATCCGTGACGAATTGGCTCCCCCATCAATCAGCATGGTCTTTCCGTCAGGGAATTGGATGAACGCCGCATCCCCCTGCCCGACATCAAGGAACGTAACGTCTAGCAGCTTGCCCGGCTCGCGCCAAGCGGCGTCCCAGATCCAGATTGACAAGACTGCCAACCCAATGACCATAACCTGTTTTCGGTGCATCCATACCCACACCCAATGCACAACCGCAAAGCAGCCGGCGACGTAGATAACGATAAAACCGAGACTTGGTGTTGGCGTCTTCAGGACCGTCCACGATTGACCGAAAAGCTCGACAAGACCTAGAAATATCCAAAGAATAAAGTGGTTGGCATAAACGAACGGCAGCGCCAGTGGTAGCCAGATTAAACCGAGCACGACCGAAACCAATGTAATGTTGACCAGAAATGCGGCAAGCCCGACGGTAAAGAGTCCCGCCACGAGTCCGATTGGGTAAGCCCGATGGAAATGCCATGCGCCGATTAGCGTCGTACCCACCTGCGCGGATAACGTTACCCCAAACCCCATCGCCACCCACCACGCTGCGCGTCCCCATAGGGGGCGGGGCAGCCACCGACGATCAGGATTGGTTGTTGAATCGGTTTGATTTAATCGGGCAATACGGGCGATAAACCCCTCCCACTTAGGCGCGAGATAGACAATAGACGCCACGGCGACAAAGGAGAGTTGGAAACCGATGTCCCACAGTTGCGCGGGATTCATCAACAACAGCACAAGGGCAGCGAACGCAAGCAGATTATACAGATCTCTATCCCGCTCTATAATCCGTGAGACCAAGAAGATAACCGCCATCAGTGACGCACGGAAAACGGAGGGACGGAAGCCGACAAGGCAGGCGTACAGGATGACGGCAGCAATCGTCAATAGGTCGGTGGCTTTTTGAGGCAGGCGCAGCAGCGAAAAACCGAAAAAGCAGACGGTCGCAATTAGCCCAACGTGCAATCCTGAGACAGCGAGGATATGTATGCTCCCGCTATTACGGAATGCGTCGAGAACGTCAGGCGCCAGTCCGCTCTGTTGGCCCAAGAACATTCCTTTGAGCACTTGGGAGTGGATTGGCTGTTCGTGATAGGCTTTATCAATCACGGATTCAACCCGCCGACGCAGCTTTTCCGTCCAGTGGAATAGCGGGAAGCCGGATCGGGTCGTTGTGACAATCTCCTGACCTCGATGCGGATAGAGAATCCCGAAGGCCGCTCGACGGGCGAGATAGGAGCGGTAATCGAAGCCGCCCGGATTGCGCTGCCCGTTTGGACGGCGTAATATCCCTTCCAACTCAATCCGGTCTCCGTAGCGCAGAGGGATTGGTTCACGGAATCGGATCAGGAGTTTTGCCTTAACCGCTGAATCGGGATCTGCCACCGGTCGGAGCGTTCCACTTGCGTAACCTGCCTCCCACTGCTCCCCGCGTTCTGGCTGATAGGTCATCTCCCCTACGAAATGTACCGGTTGATCATAGAAGTCTGGGGGAATGGGTGAGGTCAGTGCAACTTTCAAGCGGAACATGCCGCAGACACAGAGTGCCCCCAGTAGGAGCGCCCAAGCGATCTGTAATCTACGGGGGTCGCCTTTCGACAGATAGGACAACCCGATAGCGCTGCATAAGCAGATCAACGCAGCCAACCAGATCCAGAACAGGGGGATGGGCAGGAACCCCGCGATAAGCACGCCGAGCGTGTAGGGAACGAGTGTGCGGAGAGCAGGTCGATGCACGTGACTGCGTTCCTCCGTGATAATGATTTATGGTGAATTCTATAATTGTCTATACGTCTTAGATGCACAACCAACCCCCTAAATCCCCCTTGTCAGGGGGACTTGATGAGGCTTCGATAAGGAGCACTATTGGTGAACGTCTACATCTTTATATCGTTCACCATAATGAACCAATCAACCAACATCAATAGCCGATGCTTTTCAGGTAAGCGCGGTTGATTCGCATCTTCGCTTCGTCGGTGCGCTCTGTTGCTCCCGGACAGGCGGTTATCCAATCGCTGTAACCGACATCTTCTAATGCCTTCAGGAAAGCGGGATAGTCGCACATCATCGCCTCGCCGAGCTCGACGCCGGCGCCATCTTTATGATCGTGGAGATGGACGTAGGAGATACGATCTTGATAGTCGTAGACCGCCTGAATCGGGTCGTATCCCCAGTGGACAGCGTGCGACATATCGAGACAGAGACGACACTGATGCAGACGTGTCATGAAACGCTTCCACTCATCGGCACTGTCCACCACATGTCCTGTATGTGGGTGAAAGGTAACAGTAACACCGAGGGGTTCGCCATAAGCGGCGAGATCTTCATAGACCGCCGCCATACGGTCCAGGTCGAAATCTGTGGTTTCCCCTTCAAGTCGTCCGGGCCCTTTGGTCATGAAGGTGGGCACCTCAAGGTCGGAGGCGAATTCAATCCGCCGTTTGTTAATTTCGTGAGCTGGGTGGGCGACGTCGAGTGTGACATTGGGACCACATATCGCAGCGACCTGTACACCGACAGCGTCGCAGATCTGCCGAACGCGACGTGCGGAGCCGAGCCAGTCGAGCGACTGACGCGCTTCCCAACCGTCCCAACCAGTCTCTCGGAGCTGCACGAGCGTCTGTTCCAAATTGGGGTTCTCCCAACGGAGGGCACTATAGGCAAGTGGAAATGACATAACAGAGATCCTTTCGAGTTGGTGTTAACACCTAAAGGGGTTCAAACGATTTCTTCTCACGTTTTAGGTTTCGCGCATCACTCAAGCCGTTGTATCGCTTGTCGCAACGCTTGTCGCGCTTCATGCAGCCGTGACCGCACACGCCCAACAGAGCAGCCGAGCACCTGTGCCAATTCCTCGTAGGACAGTCCTTGCATTTCGCGAAGGATTAGTATCCTTCGATAGTCATCCTTGAGGCTAGCGAGCGCTTTTTGTAAAATCTCTCGTTGCTCCGCTAACAGGACCGTCTTTTCAGGCGTGACCGTGTCGTGGGGCACCCACGGCTGCGAGTCGTCAATCTCCATCGGATCGGTCTTACGTCTCTGCCGCTGGTCTTTCAAATTGAGGCACCTGTTAGTAACAATCCGATAGAGCCACGTCGAAAACTTAGATCGGAATCGAAACTGTCCAATATTTTCCCAAAGCCAAAGAAAAACGTCCTGCGCTACATCGCTGGCATCTTCAGGATTCGCGAGCATCCCGTAGGCGATATTATACACCCACCCCTGGTACTGGCGCATAATGGTTTCCATAGCTCGCTTGTCACCATCTTGACATCGGCGGACGAGCTCATGTTCACTGATGTCATGGGATCTCGCTTCGCTAGGGACGTGTTGGTCGTTCAATTTTCTCAGCCATACAGAAGATAGGACTTACGCACTTGAACACTCAACGTTTCGTAGTTCAGCGATTCGTTACCATAGGACACAATTTTCAATGTCCGATGAATCGGGCACCTACAGTAAAGTCTTAGGTTTGTAGTGGGGCGATTTATCGCCTGTCGGGACGCGCACTGAATTGCGCGACTACAAACTGAACTGCGTAACTCCTAAGAAGAATTGAGTAGCAATTTATCGTTAAACCGCATACATACCGGCTAAGTGCATACAAAATCTATTTTATCCCGTTTCCCATGGGTTGTCAAGCATACGCGGCGGCAATCATAACTCTTGCGAAACTATAGTGAATCCGTTATAATAACCTAAGTCCACGCTTTGTATCCGGTGACCCTTGTGCAAATTGCTATACACTATCTAGGCTTTATCAATCCAATCAACGAACCACAACTAAAGGAAGGATTTTATAGATGGATACAACACAAGCCATAGCGCGAATATTGAAAATTGAAGGCGTTGAGTGGATATCCTGTTTCCCCTCCAACCAACTCATCGAAGTGGTTGCCCAAGAAGGCATCCGGACGGTTATGTTCCGTCATGAACGTGGTGCGGTGATGGCAGCCGATGGATACAGCCGGGTCAATGACCGCAATAAATTCGGTGTTATTATCACACAGGGTGGGCCCGGTGCCGAAAACTCGATGGGCGGTATCGCACAAGCGTTTACCGATAACGTTCCGATCCTGTATCTGCCGGGCGGTCCCTCGCTCGATCAGTATGCGGTTCGTCCGTCCTTTTCGCCGGTCCGCACGTACCAAACAGTGTCGAAATACGGCGAAGTCATTACCAAGCCGGGTCAAGTTGCCAACGTCATGCGGCGGGCTTTCCACCACCTGCGGAATGGCCGTCCGGGCCCCGTAATTGTTGAAACACCGAGCGATATTGGCTCACAGGAAGTTCCGGACGATGCTTTTAGCTATAAATCGCCTAAACGTGCGCTGCAAGTTCCCGCGCCCGGCGATATCAAGGATGCCGTTACGGCATTGCTCGACGCGGAGAAGCCGGTCATCTGGTCCGGTATGGGTGTTCTGCTTTCCGGCGCGACCGAGGCGCTCACGCAGTTTGCTGAGTTGACCGAGATACCGGTCTACTGCACCATGCCCGGCAAGTCCTCCTTTGACGAGCGCCATCCCCTTTCCGTCGGTTCCGGCAGCGGCGCGACGACCCTTCCCGCGCGGCGATGGCTACAGGAATCGGACGTGCTTCTCGCTGTCGGCTCAAGTATGACCCGGACGCAGTACGGTCAACCGATTCCGGAGGACAAGGTAATCATCCACAACGCCGAAAGTATCGAAGACATTAACAAAGAGTTCTCTGTTGACATTGGGCTCCCCGGCGATGCGAAGCTGACGCTAGAGGCGATGATCGAGGAAGCCAAATCTCAACTCGGCGAAAATGGGAGAAAAGGTAAAACGCAGGTTGCCGCAGAGATTGCCAAGCTGAAGAAAACATGGATGGCGGAATGGACACCCCTACTCAACTCTGACGAAGAACCGATTAACACATACCGTGTGATCGGGGATATGGTCAAGGCGCTGAATCTGGAGAACAGCATCGTCACTCACGATGCCGGTGCCCCGCGCGATTCGATTATGCCTTTCTACCCCGGTACTGTCCCGCACAGCTACATCGGTTGGGGCAAGACCACCCACCTCGGTTTCGGTATACCGCTGATGATCGGGGCGAAGATTGCCAAGCCGGATAGGTTCTGTCTTAACTTCATGGGCGATGGTGCTTTCGGAATGTCCGGCTTAGACATCGAAACTGCTGCGCGCGCCGGTGCTCCCATCACTACCGTTGTTCTCAATAACGGCGGCATGGCAACCTATCCGGGCGGCTATCCGACGGCCCGTGAACAGTTTGGCACAACGGAGATGACGGGCGACTACGCGAAAATTGCAGAAGGCATGGGGGCGGTCGGTATCACCGTAATTAAACCGACCGAAATGATACCTGCGCTTGAACAGGCCCAGCAGTTGAATGCGGACGGTCGTACGGTTCTGCTCGATGTGCACACCAACATGGAGGCACGCCGATCTCGCTTCAGCTAGGTTCCGTTCGCTATTCTTGACATTAATCTTTGTCGCGAACGTCAATGAACCGTGCAAAGAAACCGAGTTTTTTCGGAAAAACTTGGTTTCTCTAATCGGCCCTGCGCTTCCCTTCAATATTAACCACCTTTGTTTTTAGTGGTTACAGAGGAGTATACTATGATCAAGTTTGTAATGATGCCACCGATAGATGACCTCAAGCGCGAGTTTGCCCCGCGTCTGGAGGCAGCCCTTCCGGAGTATGAGGTCGCTGTCCCCGAAACCGACGAAGATGCACGCCGCGAAATAGTTGATGCCGATGCTGCGTTCGGTTGGATACCGCCTGAAGCGTTGAAGGTCGCAACAAAATTGCGGTGGCTCCAAAATCCGGATGCAGGTCCCTTTCCGGGCTACTATTACAAGGAGCTTATTGAGCACTCGGTAGTGGTCTGTAACCCACGCGGTATCTACTTCGACCATATCAGCCACCATATTATGATGTTTATGCTTGCACTCTCCCGTGGGTTGCCCTTCTACGTCGAAGCACAGCGAGAGCGGAGATGGGCCCCGGACGCCCGTAAAAACTACGTGGATCTCGCTCAATCGACTGCGCTTATCTTCGGCGTAGGCGGTATTGGCCATGAGACCGCGAGGCTGTCTGCGGAGTTCGGTATGAAGGTAATCGGGGTAGAGCCGAGACCCGAATATGACCTCCCGTACGTTGAGATGCATCCGCCGGCGGATCTGGATGCCGTGCTCCCCCGCGCGGATTTCGTGATAGCGACAACGCCACACACCCCGGAGACCGAGGGGATATGGAATGCCGAACGCTTCCGCCTGATGAAGAACTCCGCTTACTTTATCAACATCGGTCGTGGCAAGACCATGAAAATCGACGATCTCACGGCTGCTGTTGAGGCGGGTGAAATCGCTGGGGTCGGTCTTGATGTATTTGAAATAGAGCCGCTGCCGGCAGATCACCGTTTATGGAACCTACCTAACGTTCTGCTCACACCTCACATCGCGGTCAGGGATGCGGAGAACGTCCCGGGACGTCGATTTGAGATTCTCCTCGAAAATGCACGTCGGTTTGCCGCTGATGAGTCGTTACGGAACGTGGTCAACAAAGCGGCGTGGTACTAGAATCTCGAAGATACCAACAGCCTTGCGCCGTAGTTCTAGGGGAAATCGACTGGGACAGGCGGCGTAACTGTGCTGGTCTTCTGCGGAGAAAGAATTTATGACGGGATCAGAAATTCGTGCCCTATACGGTTGGGCGGAGATCGATCCAGCTGCCCCTGTTGTGGCGGGATCGGTCGGCACATGGCGTATTACCTACCACGTTGGTCGTCACGGTGTGGACGATGGCGGGGTGGTTAAATTCGCTTGGCGCGATGTCAGCGATTGGGCGGCACCTCAGTTTGAAGATCCTTCCGCTCCGGAGTATGCCACTGTCTCTACGACCGGTCCGGCGTCGCTGCGGGGGAGGTTTGAAAAGCAACGTTACCTCCGTCCGTGGCGACTTTGCGTTACCATTGATGTATTCGATGATTCCCTCTCTGAGGGGGATAGTATCACCCTTACACTCGGAGACACGTCGGAGGGGAGTCCGGGGAGTCGAGCGCAGACCTTCTGTAAGGACGCTTTTGAGTTCCGTGTCGCTGTCGATTGGTGTGGTACATGGGTTTACACAGAGGTCCCATCGCCAAAGATTCCGATTGTCAGTGGCCCACCCCATCGGTTGGTGGTGCTAAGTCCCTCTGAGACCACACCCGATGTAACGACGTGGATCGGGGTCAAAGCGGAGGACATCTGGGGCAATCCGAGCACCGGATATACCGGTACGGTCCACATTAACGCTGGGGGATTGACCGGTTTACCAGAAGCCTATCGGTTCCGAGCCGCAGACCGAGGTGTGCGCCGGTTTGAAGGTGTGAAGGCGCCTAAGCCCGGAACCTATTGGGTGGGTGCAGCAGATGTAGAGAACGGGTTAGCTGCGGAAGGGAATCCACTCCGCTGTGTAGATGCCCGCAGCACGTATCAGCCCTTCTGGGGTGACCTTCACGGTCAGAGCGAAGAAACCGTTGGCACCAATCCGGTTTCCTCCTATTTCCGTTTTGCGCGGGAGTCGGCCCTGGTCGATTTCGCTGGACATCAGGGCAACGACTTCCAAATCACCGAAGCGATCTGGCGGGAGATTAAATCGCAGGCGAATACCCAATACGCCCCCGGTCGCTTTGTCACCTTTGTCGGATATGAGTGGTCAGCGAATACGCCGCTCGGTGGCGACCACAATGTCTATTATCCGGGAAACGACGGTCCTCTACACCGCTCCAGCCATGTGCTGATTTCTGATAAATCGGATATTGATACCGACTGTACGCATGTTACAGATCTCTATGCCACGTTGCGCGGAAAAGATGTCCTGCTGTTGCCCCATGTTGGGGGACGCTACGCCAACCTCAACTGGCACGATTCGGAACTGGAACCGCTCGTTGAGGTGTATTCCGAGTGGGGGGAGTTTGAGTGGTTTCTGCGGGAAGCGTTGGAGAAAGGTTACCGGGTCGGTTTCACCGCTGGGAGCGATGACCATAAGGGACGGCCCGGCGCCGCGCCTCCGGGTAGCGGTTCTTTCGGTGTGTACGGCGGATTGACGTGTATCTATGCGACGGAGCTGACACGAGAAGGGTTGTGGGAAGCGTTGAAGGCGCGTCGATGTTACGGAACGACCGGACAGCGCATCCTGCTCGATGTGACCGCAGATGGCAAACCGATGGGCTCAGCGTATCAGGCGAGCCAGCCGCCGGAGATTGCTGTGAAGGTCATCGGCGCCGCTCCTATTGAACGCGTGGACATCTTCAGGGGTTTAGAACAGGTGCACACCTTCCCTGCGACAACCGAGCGGTCGGAAGACCGGGTTCGCGTCGCGTGGTCAGGGCAACGCATCCGAGCGCGGAACCGACTAGTGCGATGGGATGGGAGCCTTGACCTCGATAGGGGACGGATTATAAGTGCAGCAGGTTACGCCTTCGACACCCCGTCCGAAGGGATCGAGACGGTAACCGAGCGGACTGTGTCTTGGAAATCTGTGACCACCGGCGACGCTGATGGCGTAATTTTGACACTTGATGCGCCGCCTGAGACAATTTTCGATTTTAACACACCCGTGTTGAATCGGACGGTTTCGCTTCAGGAAATCAACGATTCCCCCCTTGTTGTCGATGCCGGTGGGATCGATATGAAGGTAGCGTTTGAACGACTACCGCTTGGTGTTGGCAGAGAAGTTGCATTCACGTTTCAAGAGGCAGCGTTGCCCACGGGTTGCCATCCCTATTGGGTTCGTGTCTTACAAACGGACGGAGCAAAAGCGTGGGCAAGTCCTATCTATGTGACAATATGACGCATTTAACAGAGTGGTTCACTGATGAAGCAAAACCGGAGGGGCGGGGCTCCCGCCCGCATCTGACTTGGAGGCAAATATATGGGACAGATAGACCAATCTCTCTTAGACTTAGAAACCCCTCATATCCTGTTAGATCAGGATAGATTAGCAGCCAACATCCACCTAATTCAGAATATCGGCGATACGCGCGGCGTCAATGTCCGCCCACATATCAAAACCCACAAGTGCCTTGAGCTCGCCCGGCAGCAGATAGACGCAGGCGCGGTCGGAATTACCTCCTCAAAACCGGACGAGGCGCTCGTCTTTATCAACAATGGGATTCGTTCGGTCACTGTGGCGTATCCTTTGGTCGTTGCCTCAAAGCTTGACCGACTGATAGCCGGTGCGCGGTCAAATGATGTTGACCTCCGACTCATCGTGGATAGTGAGGTGGGGGTAAAAGCGATTGCTCAAGCAGCGGAGCAACACCGGAAGCAGATTAGTATCTTCTTGAAGATAGATGTGGGCTTACACCGTTGTGGGCTCAAAGAAGATGCTCCAGGCTTGGTAGGGTTAGTGCAAAAAGTTATCCAAGAACCTTGCTTGACCTTTGTCGGGCTTTTATCCCATGCCGGGCATACCTATGGCGCAGATGATGCCGATGCAGCGCGAAAAGTCACCCAAGAGGAGTGCGAGATTATGATGCGCGTGCGGAAAAAGCTGGAGGCCAACGGCATCGAAGTCCCGGAGGTGTCCGTTGGGTCTACCCCCGGCACTCTTGTCAGTGATAGCTACGACGGCATAACGGAGATCCGACCGGGCAATTACATTTTCATGGATAGAATGCCGCTACGTCTTAAGATTATCGAGTTAAACCAGATTGCGCTTTCAGTGTTAGCAACGGTGGTGAGTCAGAACTCGGATTACTTTATTGTTGATGCGGGCTCCAAAACCTTGAGCTCGGATCAAGGCGCACATGGAATGCCGGGGATGGAAGGATTCGGGTTGGCGTATCCCGCGGATCGATTCGAGGATGAAGACCGTGAGATGATTGTGGTTCGACTGTCGGAAGAACACGGCTTTGTCGCACGCAAGGATTTCGATCTGGCGACAGGCTCTAAAGTTCGGTTGGTGCCGAACCACTCATGTGTCGTTGCAAATCTATTGGACACATACGCGGTACTAAAGGATGGGCAGGTCACGGAACAGTGGGACGTTGTCGCCCGCGGGCAGGTTCATTAGGGGAATAACATCGTCGGTTGTGGTTTGCTTCCGCCCAACCTAAGCTACGAGATCTACTACAAGGAGGACACAAAAATGATGAAAATTGGCACGCGTATCAGTCCCGACTGGTTGAATCGTCCAAACGACCTCGCCTTTCTCAAGCAGATTGGCGTTGATTGCGTGGACATTACTTTGGACATCTGTCCCGGTTATTCTGAAGCTGGTGGTCGTGCAAATCGCGAGGGATTAGAAACGGTTGTAGCGGCGATTGACAAAGCCGGCCTCAAGATCGAACGCGCGAACACCGCTAACGGTCACTATATTAAAACGTTTCTCGGTCAACCCGGCTCTGAGGAGGAAATTGACAACCTGATTGTCAACGCTGAGCTGTGCGGCGAATTTAATCTGCCGGTGATGGGTATCCAATGTTTCCAAGCGAGCCAATTCGGTCATTTTCCTAAGTCCATGCACAGCTACATCGAAGGACGAGGCGGATATAGCCATCTGAAAGTGGATCTGAGCGAAGCGCTCGACCAACCGCCGCCGGAAGGTGCCCCGACCCATGATGAAATCTGGGAACGCACCCTGAAGATCTTTAGGACCGTGGTGCCTGTGGCGGAGAGTGTTGGGGTCAAAGTCGCGATGCACGGCAACGACCCACCTGTTCCTAGCATCTACGGCGTGCCACAGATTCTTTACAACTTTGCGGCCTTCGACCGTCTTTTTTCTGAAGTGCCTTCGCCGAACAACGGTATGACCTTTTGTGTGGGCACCCGCTACGAGTCAGGTGAAGATGTCTTTGAGGGGATTCGTCACTTCGGGGGGCAGGGCAAAATCTTCCACGTCCATTTCCGAAACGTGCGTGGAAAGATTCCTGAAAGGAAGGGGTACGAAGAGGTGATTCCCGACACCGGTGACATGGACATGTTCCGGGTAGCCAAAGCCTTACACGATGTCGGTTACGATGCTGTTCTCGACTACGACCACATCATGCGGCTCACCACAGATGGACCCGAGGGCAGAGAATATATCGCTTACTGCGTTGGTCACATGCGTGGGTTGCTCCAAGCGCTTGAAAGCAATTCCTAACGCTATGTTAGAAACCCACCTTCAGTCGCTGTCTACATTTCGGTTTCAGAACCTGTCGGAGCGGGGAGGAATCAACCACTTTGTTTCCACCCGCATCGGCGGTCTGAGTCTCCCACCTTACGAATCTCTGAATCTTGGGTTTCATGTCGAAGATACTCCTGAAACTGTCCTAAAAAATCGTGAACGTTTAGCGGCCAATATCGGAATCCCGCTCTCCGATTTCACAATCGCAGAACAGGTGCACAGTGACACGGTGACAATTGTAACGGAGGAGATGCGGGGTTACGGCGCATCCAACCTTGATACAGCTGTTAAAGCGACGGATGCACTGGTAACCGATGTGCCGAACCTATGCCTAACAGTGCTTTCGGCGGATTGTGTGCTAGTGCTTTTTTTCGATCCCCAAAAGCGGGTGATAGCCGCCGCCCATGCGGGTTGGCGTGGGACGGTCAAATTGGTGGCTCAGAAAACGGCAGAAACCTTAAAAACAAAATTCGACTGTGCCCCCGCTGACCTCCTTATAGGGATTGGTCCATCCATCGGTCCCTGTCACTACGAAGTCGGTCCTGAGGTAATCGCACAAGTTGAGGGGACCTTTGGGGGCAGAGATGGCTATATCAACGACAAGGGTCCTGACGGCAAAGGATATTTTAACCTGTGGGAAGCGAACAAGCGGCAAATCATAGAGGCAGGTATCCCGGCACAAAACATAGAGGTCGCTCGGATCTGCACCTATTGCAACGCACACCTGTTTTTCTCTGAGCGACACCAAAAAGGAAGGACGGGCAGATTCGGAGCGGGAATTATGTTGTCAGCGTGAGTTGATAGCAATTAAAATCGAAAGAAAATGGGCAAAACTGTCACACGAGAATTGAGCGAGATTATTGAGAATATTGAAGCGCATTCGGGAGCAGCGTTCCATCGCAGCGCCCCCAAAGAGTATGCCGCCAAAATCTAGCGTATGATGGTGATGAGCCTGTGGCGGTTGCAGCGATGTATGCTCAAGATGCAGCGGCACACCTGACAGATGCCGCCACCCTCGCACCATTCCGACGGCGTGGGATTCAAAAAGCAATGGTGGATCGACGTGTGTTTGATGGATTGGAATGGGGATGTAGTTGGTTTACAAGCGAGACTGCGGCCCCCAAGCCGCGCGCCCCGCTCGTTTCACATCGCAATCTACGCCGTGCCGGGTTCGAGATGGCATATGTCCGGGCGAAGTATGTATGGGAAGCATAAGCCCTGTTATAGTAAATCCTAACGCTCATGTTAAGAAATCGTGCAACAGAAACCGAGTTTTGAAGAAAAAACTCGGTTTCTCGTTGTGCTTTGCACTTTCTTTTTACATGAGCCAATCCTAAAAACAGATAGACGCTTTCGCTCCTCGTGTATGGTAGGCGTTGCATCGGCGCAGTTGGAAACAGCGCCTACCGGGTTAGATTGAGTGCGGTGCGGTTAGAAACCGCACCTACCGGGCCTGGGTGCAATGCGATTCGGTTTGGCGTGTCTCATTAATTCGTAAGAGCTACTATAGTTCTGACCAAACGATTTTCACGTTTCACGAGCTTGCTATCTTGTAACAATCAGATACATACCACCACAGACCAGAAGTATGCCGATAACATATCGTAACGTGAGCGGCTCCCGAAGCAGTATCAAGCCAGCTATACTCGCCAGCAATATCCCTCCGAGCCGGATGACGGGCGAACCGAGAGAAATGGGTGCCCCCGCACTAAAGGTGACATGCAATCCTATAAGCACGCCGCTGAATGCAAATCCCATACCCATACTCGCCAAAATGCCTGAGAGTTGGGCATGCTGCGGGTTGCCGCGCGCCCATTGCCACAGCACCCACACAAGTCCAGTGGAGAATGTGCAGCTGCCATACATTAATACTGCTAAGCTGCTAGAAATCCTGTTCGCTGCCAGTTTCACACAAAGATCCGCAGCTGCCAGCGCACATGCGGTGATTAGTGCGTATTTTATCCAAGCCATGCTCAAATTTGCCCCCAGTGGTCAACGCTACTAACTATTACTATCGTTAATTATGGTGAACTCTATAATGACTTAATAAACCTTACGATGTACAGTCAACCCCCTAAATCCCGCTTATCAAGGGGGACTTTTGAAACATCGCCAAGGGGTATTGATTCACCATAAATTGTGGTGTGACTTCCCGTTCGTGTCAGCACAAGCATATCCGAAAAAGGGGATAACGTCAAGCATAGAAGTGCACAATAATCTATAACATAATGCAATCCGTAAGGAAAAGCCGACAATGAAATCTGTATTTAGGCTGTCCGTCAATAATCCTGTATTGGTTCACATGATCACCATTGCGACAATCGTTTTGGGCTCTTACATGCTCATCAACATGCCCCGCGAACTCGAACGCGATATGTCCTTCAACTGGGTACTTATTTGGGTGACCTACCCCGGCATTTCACCTGAAGAGCTTGAAAAACTGATTACCAAACCGATTGAGGATGAGATCGCCGATGTGAATAAAATTGAGTCTATCACCTCAACCGCTGCTGAGGGGTTCACCGGCATCAGCGTCAAATTTGATCAGAATATCTCACGTGACGAGTTTGACAAACTGTATCAAGACCTCCGCACAGAGCTAGACAAAGTCCCCAATTTACCCGCAGATGCGGAGGATCCTGTCATGTTCAAGTTAGAATCAAACACACTAACGCCGGTGATTGATGTTGTTGTAGCGGGAGATTTCCCCGAAAAAGAGCGGCGAAAACTGGCGGAAGAACTCCAAGATGAAATTGAAGCGGTTGAGGATGTGTTGGAGGTTTCGGTCTACGGGATTCGTGACCGCCAGATCTGGGTCGAAGTCGATCCCGACCGCCTTGATCGGTATTCCTTGACGTTGCAACAAGTTGTCGGCGCGCTAGCAGCCAAGAATATGAACGTCCCCGCAGGGGAGTTGAAGATCGGACGGTTGGAATACCTGCTGCGTACCGTCGGAGAATTTGACTCAATTGACCAAATCCCAGACGTGATTGTGCGACAGATTCCCGGCGGCGGCAAGATCCGCATCAGGGACGTTGCCCAGGTTCGAGACACCTATGAAGAGGCGACCGTAATCCCCCGTTTGAACGGCAAACCAGCAATTACACTCTCAGTAGCAAAACGGGGCGAGGGGAGTACGATTCAGATTGTCGATACAGTGCGAGCCGTAGTGGAGACATACCGGATAAATCGGCTGCCGGAAGATGCGGAAATCACATGGGTGAACGATAGCTCAATCCACATCCGCAATTCGCTCGGAAAGCTACAAACAAACGCACTTTTCGGTGTACTGCTTGTTCTCCTTGCCTTGTGCATCTTCATGGGATTGAGGAACGCAATCTTTGTCGCCATCGGCATTCCGTTGACACTCCTGATCACTTTTGGGCTGATGGGCGTTGCCAACGAATCAATTAACAATATGTCGTTGTTCGGGCTGGTGTTGGTGCTTGGTATCATTGTGGACGATGCTATCATTGTGATGGAGAACGTCTATCGTCACATGCAGGAAGGGGAATCGCCGATCCAAGCGGCTATCAACGGCGGCTATGAAGTTGCCTGGCCCGTGATAACCGCCTCCTTAACGACCGCTGCCATCTTCCTTCCGCTCGCGCTATTGCCGGGGATTGTGGGCAAATTCATGAAAATCATCCCAATCATCGTCGCGTTGACGCTCGCCGCGTCTCTGTTTGAATGCTTCTTCATTTTACCGTCCCACATTGCGGATTGGGGCAAAGTCGGGCGCCCCAAATCCCAAGATAGACTCATGCGCTACCTCCTAAAGCCCTACACGCGGCTTTTGAAATTCGCCCTACGCCGTCGTTACTGGGTGCTGGGTGGTATTGTCCTTTGCCTATTTCTGAGTTTTCTCCCTATCCGGTTCGGATTGGTCGAGGTTGACATGTTCCACGGCGACGAGTATCCAATGATTTTTGTCGATGTCACAATGCCGGTGGGCACCCGTTTGGAGACGACGGATGACGTCCTCCGCGACTTTGAGGCAGTTACACTCGCGATGCCCAAATCTGAAGTCAAGGCAGTTATCGCGAGAACGGGGTGGCACGAGGTAGAGAACAACTTTAATGAACGTAACGGTAACCTCGGAATGCTCCATATTGAAGTCGCTGAAGCCAAAGATCGCGAGCGGACGCTTGATGAAATCATCGCGGAACTTCGTCAGAAATACAGTCATATCACGGGTCCCGAGCGTGTCGGATTTCAGACAAGAGAAGAGGGACCGCCCGCCGGCGCGGATGTCGAAGTCATAGTAAAAGGAAAATACTTCGACGAACTGGAAGCAATCACCCACGAACTGAAAGCGGCACTCTCCAAGATTCCCGGCGTCACTGACATCAAGGACAACTATGCTTTAGGTCAAGAAGAGATTAAACTACATATTGATGAGGACAAGGCTAACGAATATGGGTTGACGGTGCAGCAGATTGGGTTCACCGTGCGCAATGCGTTTGAAGGGGCGAAGGCAACTGTTTTTCGCGATGGCGATGAGGAGATTGATGTCGTCGTCAAATTCAGTGCATCCGCGCGTAGGACGCTCAAAGATGTGGAAGACCTGAAATTGATGGGTGCAACGGGTGTGCCCGTCCCACTCCGAGATGTCGCCCAGCTGAGTGTGACACAAGGTTATTCCACAATTCATCGCTACAAAGGGGAGAGGGCTATCACAATTACCGCTAACGTGGATGAAGAAGTCGCTTCTGGGGTTGCAGTGAATCAGAGGCTCCGTGCACGTTTCGATAAGATCAGTCCGCGCTATCCGGGCTACACCCTCGAATCGGGCGGCGAATTTGCCGAGTTTCAGCAGGTTTTTAGGGACATCCCCATCTTCTTCGCTTTTGGGATTATGCTGGTCTATTTCATACTGGGAACGCAGTTCAGGTCATTCCTCCAACCGCTGGTTATTCTGATGACTGTCCCCTTTGCGTTCATCGGCGCGATGGTAGGATTGATCACGTCTGGAAACCCGTTGAGCGTCGCTTCGACATATGGGCTTGTTGCGTTAGCTGGTATTGTCGTCAATGACTCGATTGTGTTGGTCGAGTTTATCAATCGTCAGCGGACGGCGGGGGCGGGAAAATGGCAGGCGATCATCAATGGGGGACGCACACGCCTACGCCCGATTTTGCTTACCTCAATTACAACCGTGAGCGGTCTGCTGCCGATGGCGTTGGGAGTCGGTGGGAAGTCTGCGATATGGATGCCGATGGCGAGTACCATCGTCTGGGGGTTGTCGGTGGCGACCCTGCTGACGCTGTTTGTGATTCCGGCGTTTTATGCAATCAGCGATGATATTCGTCAATGGCGCGGGGTCCGCGTTGAGACCCAGGAGGTAGAGAAAAGGGTAAGAACATAGTAGTAGGCGGTTACGGCACACGGAGTGTGCCTACTACTTTGATGCAGGTGTTACGGCATACGGAGTATGCCTACTACTATAAAGCACGTCGAAGTCTTTCCGCAAGAAAACTATTCCGCTCAACAACTCTGTTATTCCGGATCGCCATACCGAGCGCCTTCTTGGTCCCGACGAGGACGACTAACTCCTTCGCCCGCGTGATGCCGGTATAGAGCAGATTCCGTTGCAGCATTAGATAATGCTGCGTCATCAATGGTATAACGACGGCGGGATATTCGCTGCCCTGTGCCTTGTGGACGGTGATACCGTAAGCGAGCACCAATTCGTTCAGATCCGCCATATCAAAAGCGACCCGCTTTTCAGGGAACTCGATTGTGACTAGCTTATCGACAAGATCCACATCGGTGATACGCCCGATGTCGCCGTTGAAAACGTCATAATCGTAGTTGTTCCGAACCTGCATTACCTTATCCCCGACACGGAAGTTTCGACCGCCTCGAATCGTCTCCTCCGACGATGGGTTGAGGATTTCCTGCAATCGTTTATTGAAATTTTCGGAACCAACCGAGCCACGTCGCATCGGACAGAGCACCTGAATATCGTCCATCGGGTGATAGCCGTAGTGTTTGGGCAAACGCTTCCCCACAAGCTCACATATCAGGTCAACCGCTCGATCCGGATCTTCCTCTTCCATAAAAAAGAAGTTGCGGTCGGCGGGTCCGGTCGTCTGCGGAAAATTGCCACGATTGATACGGTGGGCATTGGTGACGATATAACTCTCCTGCGCTTGACGGAAAATTTCCGTCAACCTGACAACCGTGACCTGTTCAGAAGCGATGAGGTCTGTCAAGACATTTCCCGCGCCCACCGAGGGCAGTTGATCCACATCGCCAATCATGATGAGGGTCGCGTTCCAGGGTATCGCCTTCATCAGGTTGTTCATCAGGATCAGATCGACCATTGACATCTCATCAATAATAAGCACATCCGCTTCCAAGGGATTATCCTGATTCCGCTTGAAACCGAACTCCTGCGGCGAGAACTCCAACAAGCGGTGGATGGTCTTGGCTTCACGTCCAGTTGTCTCGCTCATGCGTTTCGCCGCCCGTCCAGTTGGCGCGGCTAAGAGTACCTGCTTATCAAGTGCTTCAAAAAGATGGAGCATACCGATGGTTGTCGTCGTTTTTCCGGTCCCCGGCCCGCCGGTTAAGAGCATCACCTTCGCGCTTAACGCGGTCTTAATCGCCTCCCGCTGATTGGCAGCAAAATGAATCTTCATCTGCTTTTCAAGCCGGTCAATTGAGGCATCGACAAAATCGAGCGGGACAGGATTGGGCGGGGTTTGCAATAACCGTGCAACTG
>JAJEAL010000051.1 GCA_022822785.1 Candidatus Poribacteria bacterium | reverse complement strand
CCGTTAATATCTACAGGGTTGGGGCATCAACCCTTGAAGGAGAAGTTGTAAGTCCCGATTCGTCGGGCTAACTTTGTTGATAGCACAATTCGCGTACCTGAAAGACAAAAGAATCGCCGTCCTTCAGGGCGGGGAGTATGTCAAAAATTCGGTTTCTATTGTACGATTTCTTAACGTGAGCTCTTCTCTGATCCTTTTCTCGGCAGACGCGAATCTACCGGTAGGAGAAATTAATAAGATTGGCAAATCAAGAAATGTTAGATACGTTACCCACTTCAATAGAAGCAGCTTTGAGGGCGGCGGACATTCCTTCGGAAAAGGTAAGGTTCGCCGCGCAGAGCGATCTTAATCCCGACGGACTGTTCGGTGAGAGTTGGTTCGTCCTGACCGAAACGGAAATCTTGGCATTCAGCGCAGAAGGTGCGATTCTCCATCGCGTGCCATATAGCGAAGTGGTAGAAGTGCGTTCAGACGCGATTGTTGATGGAGGTATCCTCGTTCTAGAGATGGCGGGAGATGCGCTAGATCTCATCCGTTACTCAAATGGACTGATGCCGAAATTTGGGTATATAGCGAGATTTCTCAGTGAAGAAATTGAGCACCGTCAAGGGAAACGCGACGAGGCACCAATATGGGACTACGAAGAAGAGCAGAAATTCTGCAAGACATGTGGTTTGCCATTGCCTGATGCGTTTTTGCCGTGTCCGGCGTGCACTAAAAAACATCGTGTGATGTTGTGCATTCTCTCCTATCTCAAGCCGCATAAGGCACGGGCGGCTGTGGTGGTGTTGCTCATGCTGGTTTCGACACTGATTGCACTTGTGCCCCCCTATTTTACACGCATCCTCATTGATGATGTGCTGAAGCTAAACGAAGATATCGCCGCAGCACAGAGTTCCGCACAGACAGCGCTGGGCCAATTCTTCCGATCGTTTGAGACAGCGGTACTTGCTTTGACCGTTGCCATCGGTTGTCTTGTAGCATCGTATGTCATCACGCATGTCCTTGACATCTTTCGCGGGCGGTTGGCTGCATGGTTGACCTTCCGTATGACGGCGGACATCCGTGATCAGATTTACGAGCGGCTTCACGGGCTTTCCCTCCGCTTCTTCGATAAGCGCAAGACTGGAACAGTTATCTCGCATATCACAGAGGATAGCACACGTCTACAGTGGTTCCTGCTGGATGGACTTCAATTCCTCGTTATTGACCTGTTGATGATTTTTGGGATTGGTGCTTTCCTGTTTTCGATGAACTGGAGGTTAGCGTGTTTTATTCTCATCCCAATCCCGTTGATTATCGTTGGTGCGAAATGGTTTTGGCGGAAGGTGCGTGGGCTTTGGCATCGAGCGTGGCGGCGCCGATCGAAGCTCTACGACATCGTCAACGATTCGGTCTCCGGTATCCGTGTTGTTCGCGCGTTCGGTCAGCAGAAGAGCGAGGTTGGACGATTTTCCTATACGAACGAGGATGCCCGGCATTACGACACAGATGCTGAGAAGGTCTGGGCAACCTATTACCCGCTATTAGGATTTTCCGTTCAACTCGGAACGCTTATTGTTTGGTACGCCGGTGGTTTGCAAGTCATTACAGGTGATATGACATTCGGGACGTTGATGGCGTTTCATAGCTTCCTCGCAATGTTCTACGGCCCGTTACGACATCTTAGCCCAATGATTAACTGGGCATCACGGGCGATGACCGCGGCAGAACGGATTTTTGAAGTCATTGACTCCGAACCTGAGCAGCTAGATGACAGTACACTTATCTCGACCGCGGCACTCAAGGGAGAGGTCAATTTTTACAATATGACCTTCGGTTATGATCCGCATAAACCTGTCCTTCGCGACATTAATCTCCATGTCAAGCCGGGCGAGATGATCGGCTTAGTTGGGCACTCTGGGGCGGGTAAATCCACACTAATTAACTTAATTTGTCGATTTTATACGCCGGATTCAGGCACGATTACCATCGACGGTGTAGACTTAACAAAGATTCGCCTTGACGACTTGCGACAGCAGATTGGGGTCGTGCTTCAAGAGCCGTACCTCTTCAACGGGACTATTGCGGAAAACATCGCCTACGCAAAGCCGGGGGCGGGGATGGAAGCGGTAATTGCTGCTGCGAAAGCTGCGAACGCTCACGAATTCATCGTGAAATTTCCCGATGGGTACGACACAGAAGTTGGCGAGCGGGGGGGCAGACTGTCGGGCGGGGAACGACAACGGATATCGATTGCACGGGCAATCCTGCACAATCCGCGCATCCTGATTCTTGATGAAGCGACTTCGTCGGTTGACGTTCAGACAGAGCGCAAAATCCAGCAAGCAATCGACCGGCTTGTTCAGAATCGAACCACCTTCGCCATTGCACATCGGCTTTCCACACTGCGAAATGCAGACCGGCTTTTCGTCATAGATAAGGGCAGAGGTGTCGAGTGTGGATCGCATGAGGAGTTGATGGAGAAGAAGGGAATTTACTACAATCTCGTTGAAACACAACGGCGAGCCTCCGAGATTCGCTCGGAGTCACAGGCCGTCGAGAGATAAAAGGGAGTTATCTGTGAGCGGAGACAAAGAGAAAATATCTAAAGGTATCGCCGCTTTGGCGTCGGGCCCACCACTTCCCATAGAACTTGAGGATGATGATTTCATACCGCGATACTTAGATCCAGAGAAGATACGGTTGTTTCGGTCTCCGATGGGGGTTCCTCGTTTGGAAATCTTAGAGGAGGTCTGCTACACTCGCGTAGCAGTGCGCCGCATACTCCCGTTGAGCGATCCGGATCACTACATTTCGATCGGGGTAGGGGAGGAGATGGAAATCGGTATCATTGAGAACCCGGCACAACTCGACCCCGAAAGTCAGACAATCCTGCGTGAGGAGCTCGATAAGCGATATTTCACACCTATCATTCAGAAAATCTACCGCGTCAAAGAACGGTTCGACGTCCATGACTGGGAGGTCGAAACATCGCGCGGTCGGGTCACTTTCTCCGTCCAGGGACTTCATCAAAACGTTAGGCAGGTTCCACCCGCACGACTCCTTATAACAGATGTGCGGGGAAATCGGTACGATATTCCTGACTATCACAGACTGGATTCGCACAGTTTTCATCAGATTCAGCGACACCTGTAAGGAAACAATACACCGAAAAGCGATGTGAGTCCCGCAATGTTCAGATAGTCGAACTTTAGGGGCCTATTATAGGAGACAATGTATGAGTTATCATTTTAATGGTTGGAATCAATTTCCGCTGTGTAGAATTACTCGAAACCGAGAGCTGTTGCCCCTGATAGGATTGGGATACAAAGCAATCTGTTTGGCTATTTTTTCTTCCCTTTTACCGCTGATTGTGAATGCGAGCCTAGACTCTACAGAGTACAAAGCAGAAGCGTATCGGACCTTTCAAGCGATTGAGATTGACGGCGATTTAACCGAAGCTGATTGGCAAAACGCCAAGCCTATCGGTGATTTTGTCCAAATGGAGCCGGACGAAGGGGCGGCGATGACGCAAACAACGGACGTTCGCGTTCTTTATGATGAACAAAATATCTATTTCGGTTTTACATGTTTCGACTCCGATATTTCCAAGGTTGCTGCTAATGAGATGCGCCGTGATGGAAATTTATGGGACAATGACAGTGTCTATGTGCTTTTGGATACCTATAACGATCGTCGGAGCGGATTTTTCTTCCGGGTCAATCCGTTAGGAGCGATGGAGGATGTCGCTATAATGGACAGCGGGGACAGTCGGAACGAAAACTGGGATGCAGTCTGGGACTGTCGTGCAAAAATCAATGACGACTATTGGACAGCAGAGATTGGGATTCCGTTCAGCCAACTTCGTTTCAATCGGAGCGACAAGATGACATGGGGGCTGAATATGGGACGGAGTCTCATGCGAAACCAGGAGGAAGGGATGTGGAAACCGGCTTCTAGAGCCTATGGCTGGCGAGCAAGATATCGCACTGCCTACTTAGGTAGTCTAGTCGGTTTGGAAGGCATTACCCCAGCCCGGAATATAGAATTATTGCCTTACGTTTTGCCAGGTGTGAGCCGAACCGAGGCAGATGATGATACGAGCGGAGAGTTTGAGCTCGGTCTCGATGCCAAGTATGGATTGACTTCCAATCTGACCACAGATTTGACTTTCAACACCGACTTCGCGCAAGTGGAAGCCGATGAGGAGCGAGTAAACTTAACCCGTTTCAGTCTGTTTTTTCCTGAGAAACGTCCGTTCTTCTTAGAGGGTGCCGGGCTGTTTGATTTTGGGATCCCGCGTACGAGTTTCCGCCGACCACCGCCGTTGCTCCTCTTTTATAGCCGGCGCATCGGCCTTGCAGAGGAATATGCGGTCCCGATTATTATGGGGGGCAAGATTACAGGCAAAATGGGCCCCTACGGCATCGGTCTGTTAAACGTGTTTACGGACAAATTTCACACCGATCCAGACGTCACCGATCCAGACGAAATTGTTGATGAACCCCGCACAAACTACTCGGTCCTGCGTATGCGGCGAGATCTCTTTAGTGGCTCCACTGTCGGCCTTATTGCGGTCAATAAACAGAATGCTGACACATACAACCGTGCGGGTGGATTCGATGTTACATACCGTCCATCCGATAATGTCAACCTACGTGGATTGTGGGCTCGCACATTTGAAGATGATATATCAGAGCAGCGGGACGCTTGGTATCTTGGGGGCAATTGGCAGAATGGGGATTTAGAACTAGAGGGGTCATATATAGATATCGGCGAGAATTTTGACCCTGAAGTCGGGTTTGTTCAGCGGCAGGATGTCCGCCGTTTCCGCGGTGAGGCCCGTTTCACGCCCTTGCTTAGTAAATTTGGCATACGTGGAATCTGGGCGGGTCCAGAGTTTGATTTAGTCCTCAATCGAAATAACGAGTTGGCGACCCGAGAGTTTAGGTACATGAACTGGTTCGAGCTTGAGGGGGGCGGCTGGGTCGGTTTTCAGGCGCAGCGAACCCTCGAGCGACTCGACGAGGATTTTGAGATTCGAGATGACATCATAATTCCGGTTGACGAATACCATTTCAATTCCTTTAGGGCTTCAATTAGCACCGACGATACGAAAATGTTTTCGCTCCAGTTAGGCACAAATTTTGGTGATTTCTTCGATGGGGAGAGAGTCGGTTTTGATATCGGCCCGGACTTCAAGCCAAATGGGCATTTCAGTTTTGAGCCGCGTTTCCAATTCAATCGGGTCAACCTGCCAGCGGGTTCATTCAATGCGAGCATTTTCGCCGCGCGTGTCAGCTACGCTTTTACCACCAGATTCTTCACTAAACTATTTGCCCAATGGAACAGTGATGATGGAACGATTGCCACGAACTTTTTGCTTAACTACATCTACCGTCCGGGCAGTGATTTCTACCTCGTCTTCAACCAAGCCTATGACGGCAGCGGTTCAGGAACTAAGCTCGAGGAATCTACATTAGTCGGAAAAATGACTTATTGGTGGAATCCGTAACATAAACTTTGACAGATTTTGCCAAAAAATAGATATAGCGATCTGCTGATGGTAGAGATATTTTTCTATTGGTAAGATTATGCCATAAATCTATCCGTAGCTTGACATTTGATAATTAGCGACTATTACGCTCAAATTTACGTCCCTCCTTTCAGACTTACAAATTCCTGATACATCCTCAGCACATTTTCACGGTTGACAATTTAGGTTGGCATAAATTATGCTTTGCTTAAAAGGCGTATTTTTATGTCTGACTTTTCTGGGGGATACCATGAAACGCTTGGTTTCACTGTTTCCAATCTTTCTCGCTGCCCTTTTCTGTATAAATGGTCACGCCGAATTTTCCCATCAGTTTCTATTCGGACACACGGGCCGCGCACTTGCAGTGGCGTTCACTCTCGATGGGAGATGGCTTGCCTCGGGCGGTGCCAATCAAATTCTTGTCTGGGAGGCCGGTGGCAATGAACCGAGCTACACCCTCACCGGACACACAGGAAAAATCCAAGACCTCGTTTTTCGCTCCAATGGCGATTTAGTATCAGCGTCCGTTGATGGGACCCTGCGGTTGTGGGATGTACAGACACAACAAGAAGTCCGGGCGTTTGAGGGGCATGTTGGACAGGTCACGTCCGTGGATTTTGATGCCAACGGAAGACGTATCGTTTCTGGCTCCCGAGATCGAACACTGAAAGTGTGGGAGGCTGACAGCAGTGAACTCTTGGCGACCCTTGAAGGGCATACAGACGTTGTCTGGTCGGTTGCATTTAGCCCCGATGGCAGCACAATTGTCTCTGGATCGGAAGATGGCACCGTTCGCCTTTGGGATGCCTCGAATGGGGCGCAGCTCCATAGCTTGACTGGACATACGCAAGGGGTCTTGTCTGTTGCGTTCCATCCTGATGGCAGTCGCATCGTGTCAGGAGCTAGAGATGGGACTGTCCGGCTCTGGAGCATGAATCCGGCAGACCCTAGTGCCGCTATAGAAATGCCTGAGCCCTTTGCGACCTATGACCGCCAGGTTATGTCGGTCCTTTTTAATCCTAACGGGCGAGTCCTCGCTATTGGCCTGCTGGACTCATTGACTGACAACACCCTCAAACTATGGGATATTTCTACCCGCTCTGAACTCCAATCTTTCGATACCCAAACCGTTCAAGATCTCTCTTTCAGTCCGACTCGACCTCAGCTCGCTGTTGCAGGTGCAGCTGCAGGAACGATTACTATGTGGAACTCAAGTCATCTACGACCAGTGCTTCTGGAACCGCAAGGGGGCGCATTTGTCAAGCCTTCGCAAATTAACCTGAAGTGGGAAACCGTTGAAAATACAGTCTACTACGATGTGCAAATTTCAAGTGACTCAAGCTTTACTACAGAGAACACACAGCTGATAACCACTACTGCCAATGAGTTGTCCTTTGAGGCTGAAAACAATATCTCGCACTATTGGTGGCGTGTTCGTAGCGGTAGTTTCAGTAGAGTCAGCGATTGGTCTGAGGTTCGAGATTTCCGAGCGCCAAGTTGTGTGGTCAGGATTGCACCGTCGGTTCGACGGGTCAATCTAGGGGAGGAATTTGCCATTGATATCTTTGTCGAATCCGTTATTGACTTGAGAGGGTTTGAGTTCGATCTGCGATGGACCAATCCTAATGTGCTTACATTTGTTACTGTCACTAAGTTTCGCAATGTTTTTGGAGATGCTGGAATTGGACATCAGCCGACGGCACCCCCGGACCAGATAGATGGGATATACAGAGATATCAGTGCTACCAAAACCGGCGCTAGCGGAGTCATTGGGGGCGGCATCATGCTGGGTGCATCATTTCGAGCGAAGTCCGTTGGGCGGAGCAGGATTCAATTGGAGAATCTGATTCTTGTTGATTCAAATCAGGAGCAAATTGATTGTGAGATTCAGGAGTTCAGAGTGATGGTTGAAGAGTTGGTCCGACCTTGGGATGTCAACGTTGATGGGGTTATCAACATTTTTGATCTTAGCATTGTAGGGCGATACTTGGGGCAGCCAATTCCGACAGATTTGGATATTTATCCAGATGTCAACGGGGATGGCGTTATCGATCTCAAAGATTTTATGCTGGTTGGTGCACATTTTGGCGAATCGTATGAGACTGATGAAATCCGCGCCGCACCGCAATCTGCAGGAGCTTTGCTGCATTTGATTGCACCAACGGTGCGGAAACAGCTTGAATCGATATACCGAGAACTTCTGCTCAGTCCTGAAAATTCTCCAGCGCTGATTCGGACGAGACAAGTTTTACAACACCTTCTTTTTCCATCAGCTCCGACGGATAATCGGTTGCTGCAAAACTATCCTAACCCGTTCAACCCAGAAACATGGATTCCCTTTCATCTCGCTGCACCCGGTCAGGTCGCTATCGAAATTTATGATGTCGCCGGGACAGTGGTCCGCCAACTTGACTTGGGATACCTAATGCCCGGCCGTTATCTGAATAGATCAAACGCAGGGTACTGGGACGGGAGAAATAGGCATGGTGAGCCCATCGCCAGCGGTATCTATTTCTACACACTTTCCACAGCGTCCTTCCGTGCAACCCGGAAAATGATTATCAGCAAATAGGAAAGACACAGTATTTCGATGAAAGATACGTCTCACTCTTTATTGATTGCAAAGCAATATCTCAATAGAGAGGTGTCAATTATTATGGACAGACCTCTCGGTAGCAAACACCCTGAGCACGGTTTTGTCTATAAGGTCAATTACGGCTATGTTCCCGGAACACAATCCGCTGACGGCGAAGAGTTAGATGCATATTATCTGGGGGGCAGCCGGCCTCTATCCACAGCAAGGGGCAGAGGTATTGCCATTATCCACCGATTAAATGACGACGATGACAAGCGAATTGTTGTTCCTGAAACCCAGATAGATTTAACGGACAGCGAAATTACCCAAGCCGTCAACTTTCAAGAACAGTGGTTCGATTATGAAATTCTTCGGACACGCACTTCAAACTGCTGTTGACCAAGATAGCGAATAGTGACAAAGCAATTGATGTTGTTAATTTGGACCTCTACACAATGAGTGTATTTCTCTATTTTTTTCGATCTCTTCATCTGCACATCGTCTTATTCCCCAAATATATTTTCCGCTTCCTGTGTCACCTTTTACTGGTCACGTGCCTCCTTATTCTTTTTTTTCTAACGTCTGATATTACGTTTGCCCAGCAAAACTTCCAATGGCGTAATTTCACGAGACTCGGTGATCGCTTGAGCAGCAACAATATTAGAGCTATTACTGAAGATCGATTCGGGCAAATCTGGTTGGGAACAGATAAAGGATTAAATCGCTTGGATGGCTTCTGGTACGAAGCTGGCAAATCGGATGGTGGACCCCAAGGAGCTGATGTTTTCGAGGTTTTTGAAGATAGGGATGGATTCATCTGGGTTGCGACGAATTTAGGGGTGTATCAAGGCGTATGGGACGGTACGGGCGAGGAGGTCGATTGGCTACAATATTATACCCAAGGAACGGGATTGATTGGCATCGGGGCGCGCGTCGTGACGATGATTCAACGTCAAAACGGTGAAATCTGGATTGGGACCCCGCTTGGGGTCAACTGGTTTGATAGTAGAGTTTGGCGCCCGGTGAATGGCGCAGAAGCTGGACAGCTTAATCAGGGAGTGCAGATCATCTACGAGGATAGGGCCGGCAATCTCTGGTTTGGACTTTCACAAAGCAACCGTCTCCAGGGCGGTAACCTTATCAGTCGTTTCAATGGTGTCGAGTGGGAAATTTTTAGCGTGAACGACGGTTTGCCGAATGGTGATGTGCAGACGATTTTGGAGGACCGACTCGGCAATCTTTGGGTCGGTACAACGGCTGGTGTGGCGGTTTACGACGGTTCAGCGTGGCACGTGGTAACTACGCAGGATGGGCTGCTAATTGGAAACAACGTGCAATCCATAATGAGCGATCAGGAGGAAACAATCTGGATTGGAACCACCGCGGGTATCAGTCAATTTCGTCTACCAGTGCAATTCACCCCGGAAGCACTCCGCGATGTAGGACGTTGGCGTCATCTGACGCGAGCAAACGGTTTGGCAAGCAACAACATTCAAGCGCTCTTTGAGGCACGGAGTGGCGAAATCTGGATTGGGACACGGGACAATGGGGTCAATTTTTCGGATCGATCCTGGAGATCTGTCACTACAGATAACGGGTTGAGTCACAACAGTGTGACAGCGATGCTAACGGACGGACAGGATAGACTGTGGGTCGGAACGCGCAGTGGATTAAGCCTCTATACGCAGAACGGGGTTGAGCTGGTCCGTGAAGCGCCAGGCGATGAGATTCGCGCGTTAGCCGAAGATTTGCGGGGGCAAATCTGGGTTGGAACAAACGCCGGTATTGGCGTTTTCGACGGAGTATCATGGGAAATTTCCCGGATTCCTGATATTAACGTCAATAGCGTTCAATCAATTGTTGTGGGTTCAGCGGGAGATGTGTGGGTTGGAACGGGGTTTTTGCCGACAGATGATCTCCCCGGTTTGGACCGTTATGATGGTGGGCAGTGGGAAGGGAATCAATTCCTAGAGATTGCGCGGACAATCGTCGTTATGTTCGTAGACTCGCGAGGGCGAATCTACTTTGCCACGGTGGGCAACCCGGAGGGCGGTAGCGATCTCTGGGTTTACGACGGGGTAAATCTGAACCGAATCTATAGGCTAATTGAACAATTCTCGATTCACGCGATTCTAGAAGTGTCTACCGGCGAGATCTGGATGGGCACAGATACTGGCATTCAGATTTTTGATGGGGAGACGCTGAATCTGACCGCTTCACTGACGACTGCCGATGGACTAGCGGATAACCGTGTACAAGTCCTTTACCGCGATGGAGATCGTATTTGGATCGGAACCGCTGATGGTGTCAGTCTGTTCCAGAACGGCAGTTTTGAACGGACACTGACTGCTCGCCAAGGGCTCAACAGTAATAACATCTCCGCAATCGCTAAAGTTGGTGGAATGCTCTGGTTTGGTAGTGGGGATAACGGCGGGTTAAGTGTCTTCAACCCGGAGCAGGCTCCGCCGCGTACGGAAATTACCGAGGGACCCCAAAACGGTGAAGTCGTCGGAGATACAAGCGTTGTCTTTAAGTTTGAAGGCGGTGATGCGAGTACGCCAACCGGGGAGCTCCGTTATGTTTATCAACTTGACGATGAACCACTTACTCCTACCGAGGATACGGGTGATAAACGTGCGGTGCTATCAAGTCTTACAGAGGGACAGCATCGTTTTACGGTCTATGCTATTGATAGGGAAGGCAATCGGGATTTGACGGGGGCAAGTGCGGAATTTGTGGTTGACTCCCTGGCGCCGAGTGTGAGTATTACTGCGCCCAAATCAAACGCTGTGATTGGCGATGTTTATGAAATTAGAGGCACTGCGATGGATACTACGGATTTTCTGGATTATCAAATTCGTATTTTTTCCGGCACTTCAGTTTTAGTAGAACCCCTGACTTCCTTTATTTCAACGGTGCCGGTTACCGGAGATATACTTTATCGTTGGGATACAAGAACAGTTACCGCTGGTTTATACACAATTCAGCTAGTAGCGCGAGATACTCCGAATGGCAGTTACGATAGGATACATCTTTCCGCTACATCTGTCACGGTTGAAGTTGATGGGCTCCGTCCGCAGGTCGAAATCCTTTCTCCCGCTGAGAACGAACAGGTGCAGCAGCGCATCGAGATTCGCGGCACCGCAGCCGATCGAAATTTCAAGGAATATGTCATTGAATATGGGGTCGGCGAATCTCCTGATACCTGGTTGCCTATCTCTAAACCACCCGCATTTTCGAGTCCTGTTACCCACGATGTCTTGGCACTGTGGGACGCACCAAACTTATCGGGCCAGTATACCTTGCGGTTGATTGTGGAAGATACAGCGGGACATAGAGAAATTGATCAGGTGCATATATTCTTCAATTCGAGTGTAAATCGTGAAGCTGGCGGCGCAGTGGAAAGCCATGACAATCGTGCGAAAATCATCTTTCCTCCCAACAGCTTGCCACGTACAACCGTTGTCACGATAAATCCAACGGGTCAGAAATCAACACCTCCTGTTCCGTCACTTCCATTTCAAGCTTACGATTTTGGGCCCGCAGAGCTGCGACTCCACCGATTAAAACCGGCAACTGTCGAATTCACTATCGGAGATGTGGAGACAGCGTTTTCACGTCCGGAGATACAGGAAACATTGACAATTGCTCGCTGGAACGGTGAAACATGGCTCCCTATCGGTGGGACAATTGATGCACAGCGCGGCACAATCTCAACAGTGGTTTCGATGCTCGGACGATACGCTATCATAGCGGTTTCTACTGTCGAAACGGAGGGGCAAACAACCATCTCCAATTTGACATGCCAACCGCGTGTGTTTTCCCCTAGCCGGGAATCGACGTGGATTTCGTTCCGACTAAATCGTCCTGACGACATAACGATCAAAATCTATAATGAAGCCGGACGATTGCAACGGTTACTAAAAGAATCAGAACCTTTGTCAACCGGTGGACATGTCTTCGAGTGGGATGGACGTGATGATGAAAATCGGCGGGTTGTCAGCAATTTTTATATCGTCACTGTTGAGGGTGACGGAGCGTTAGGGACGAAAGTCGTTGTAGTGCAGAACAATTGAAAGACGAAACATCAAGCGTGAGGGGAACAGCGTTCTGGCTGTCAAAACAAGCGGCTAAGGTGGTTGGAGATTATAAGGGGTGCCTGCCGTTTTGTACGTAACCTGTGGGCTTACCGTTTTATTTTTATTGTTTGTGAATTTTTAGTGGTAAAATTATATAATCAGGGTTACCCCTCAAAATTTCCTAAAGAATTTCTTGTATCAATGATATGGATTGCCAAAGCACTCTTGAAAAAATTGAGCACATTTCGCATGGGCTTCCAAATACGATACTGCCTTTTAATATTTTTCATATTGTGTGCCACGACCGTGGTGTATGGTGCCCAAGAACAGGCAGCAACGGGTGCCCGTGCCATCGGTATAGGAGGAGCATTTATCGGCGTTGCGGATGACGAAAACGCTGTGCGTCGAAACCCCGCTGGATTGACCCGTTTGGACCGGTATGCTCTAGGCTTTGAGCAGACACCATCCGGATTGTTTGATGTGTTAGAAACAAGCTATCTCAGCGCGACTTTGCCTACATCAGAGAAGATGGCGTTGGGTGTTGATTGGCTGCAGGTTGGTATTGAAGATGAAGAGCTCAACTCGAATCGTAGCAGTTTCAACTTCGCTTATAGTTATGCTCCTTTGTCTCAATTATCTCTTGGTGCGAATCTGAAATACTTTACGTGGTCAATTGCACTAGATGGCAGATCGAGAGGAGCAGCGACAGGTTGGGGCACGGATGTTGGCCTTCTGTACCAGCCTCATCCCCGTTGGAAGCTCGGGGTGGTTGCCCAAGATTTCATCGGTTTTGGGTCTGGGGAAGGATTGAGTTATGGCACGTGGATACGTCACGATTCAGATATCAGCGAAAAGGTTTTCTCAACCGTATATAAGCTGGGTATCGCTTATCGTCCCGTATCGGATTGGTTGATCGCGGTAGATTTGACAGACCGGTTGCAGCTGGGCACAGAATTTTTCCCGACTCAAAGTTTTGCCGTTCGTGCAGGTGTCCAGAAAGATTTGTATACGCCGGAGCCGCCGACCTATTCGCTGGGCGGAAGCGTAAGATATAGATGGATGGATTTTAACGTCGCTTATCTTATCCCCCCGACGTTACCGCCAACAGCCTATGTTGGGCTGTCGCTCAACTTCGATTTTCGGAAGTTGCCGGTGCTCATTGAAGAGGTCCAGATAAGAGATCTCTATCCTGTGCTTTATCGTTACTATGCTAGATTGAATCGAGAACTTGAAACGCAGGTGTTACCGGACGATGCTACGCCGCCGGTATTTACTGATGCGGATCGAGAGTATTACTATCCACTTGAACAAGCGAATCCGATTGGACGGATTTGGCTCAAAAATGAGAGCGACAAGGATATAACCGTCCGTATCAAACTCTTTATTCCTGAATTTGTCAGCAAAAAAGGCACAGAAGTTGCTTCTAGTGATATTGAGATGGAAGCGAATAAGCGGATTTCCGTGCCGATACAGCGGCTTGTCCTATTGCCGAAAGCGCTAGAATTGTCTCAAAGCCAACCTGTTGAGGCGCGAGTGCAGGTGATTGAGAGTGGTGGTTCTGCCTACCGAACCTTTACTGTAACATTTTTATTACACGACAACCATTCAATCCAGTTGGATGATGTCGCGAAACTAGCTTGTTTCATCTCATCGGAAAGCTCGGCGGCAGATTCGGCGATTGGAGCGTTCGTTAATCAGGTACGTACTACATTTCAAGCAGAGATTGATGTTGCTGAGATGCCGGAGAACTTATATGTGGCTATGCTGCTGTTTAATGTCCTGCATGGCATATCGTATGCCCCGGATCGAAACATACCGCGGGAAAGTGGGACAATCGATGAGATTAAATATCCTCATGAAATGTTAAAGAGCCTCATGGGACAGCGCTCAGCGGAGGAGGATATCGCGACTTTTGGTGATTGTGATGATAGCACCGTTCTCTACTGTTCTCTACTTGAATCAGTTGGCATCAAAACAGCACTCATTCAACTACCGAGTCATGTGTTAATGGCGTTTGATCTGGGCGATATTTCGGTTCAACAGGCGCAGGAGATAGGCTTACCCAACGATTACTACAAGACAGTCAACGGACAGGCTTGGATTCCGATAGAAACAACCCTTATCAATGAGGGGTTCGCCGCTGCATGGCGGAGGGGATCTGAGTCGATTCAAGCGGTGGATATCCGGGCTGAAACCGTTGCAGACGCATGGGAAAAATATGGCGAGAGCTCCCTTTGGGGCGAACCGATTCAATTTTCTGTCCCAAAAGCTCGTATCCAGGGCCGAATCGATGCGGACCTGGCAACTCCATGGATACGAGAATTTTTTAACGTATTCTCCGATTCGGGCATAGAACAGTGAGTGATAAGGAGAAGTCAAGAGAATATTTACATCTCACATAACGGCTTAAGTTATTTAAGTTATTATAGAGACAAATCGGTATAATATAATACGCAACCAATAGGTCACATAGGAGGAAGCTCAATGATGGTACACAAAACCCTAATCCCTACAATATGTTTGCTCTGTATGGTGCTAGCGTACGCCTCGTATGCTGAACTGGAAGAATCAGCAGCAACATTTACCTTTGGCAAGATTGAAGTGCTTAAAGCGGGTGAACAGGAATGGCGTTTTTTGGAAAAAGGCATGGTGTTAACCGCAAACGATTTGGTGCGGATGCCCCCTTTTTCGCTGATACGGTTAAAGGTGGCTGATGACACCCATCTGCCAACGCTCTCCGGTGGGCGTGAGGCGCTTGTCCGTACTTTAATTGATGAGGGGCTTCAGCGTAGAGATGCCAAAATAGGACGGCGAATTAATGAAGATTTTGATGAGAGCCCTGCCATCGACGCGTTACCGGTTGGTAGTAAGCCGAAAACACGGAATCGCGCTGAAATTACTGAAAAAGTACCCGTAGTCAAAATCAGCAAGAGTGAGCTAGAAAACCTCCGCGGCAAAATCAATATGCTTCCTGATGAGATTGCCGCTTTGGTTTCTTCTTTTCTTGTTACTCCTGCCCGAGAAGATGGGCAGGATTCGACGTATCCCGCTCCCAATTTCGACTTGGCTCGACAGCTCTACGGTATACTCAACACGATTGAGTCAAAACCATCAATGCGCCCGTTGTTATACGCCCAACTGCTTTACTATGCAGGGCTTGATGTGGATCTCAACGTAAATGAGAAGGGAGAGCTGTTTGTTATTTTTAATAGTAATATCTCCATCAATTATGTCAAAAAGATTGCGGCAAATGAGCAGTTAATTCATAAGAGGCAAGGGGCAAATACGGTCTGGATTGCCGTGCAAATCCAATCGTATCAACAGAACTTTACGACAGCGTGGTATCAAGGCAGCCAACGGTAAGTGGAAAATCGAGAAAATGGACCCATAGGCGACTGAGGAGATTGTGCATTTTACGCTTTGTGAAACCTTATGCTCTCAAGACAAGTGCAACCTCAGAAAGCATATTTCCTGATTGTTATTGTGAGTTTGCTGCCATTTGTAGTTGTGGGGGTTCTACGCGATCTGGGCACCTTTGAGTTTGTTGAATTGCAAACATTGGACGCCCGACTACAATGGGCGGGCCCTCGTTCTGCACAAATATCCTCTCAAATGGCACTGATTACGATTGACGCCAAAAGTGAGGGAGTGCTCGGCCCCATGCCCTGGAACGCTTACATTTACACCTCTCTGATAGATTCCCTCCAACAGATAGACCCGAAGGCAATTGGTTTGGTTGTATTGTTCAATCGTGAGTTGGATGACGAACTCCCCGGTGAAAAATTGTTTGTCATCCGCCCTTATTCTAAGGCAATAGACCGTCATTCGCCGCCAGAAGTTACCGATTGGCATACCTTACCTGATAGTTTGAGGCAAGCCCAGGGCTGGAGCTTCAGCCATTTTCCGTTGAGCGATTCCGACGGTATTTCACGCTCCGCCCAGCTGGTGGTGAAGGATCGCGATACGAATACCTACCGCTATTCCTTTGCTATGTTAATTATGTGTCAAACTTATGGTATCTCCCCCGCGTCAATACAGTTGAAGGAAGGGTTTTGGAGCGGTAAATACCTCGAATTCAATACACCAGCGGAAGAGACTGTCCGCATTCCTATTGACTCGCAGGGGCAGCTATTCATTCGGTTTGCAGGGAACGAGGCGGTGTTTCAACCTACTTCCTTTGTTGATGCGCTGTCAATGTCAGAGGCAGAAACTTACCACTTTCTGCAGAAATTTAACGATAAGAGCATACTGATTGGTGTCACGACAGCAGGGGTGAATACGCGAGCAACCCCCTTGGGTGAACTATCTGCGCTAACTTTACGGGCGAATCTGCTCAACAACTTGTTAAATCGAGATTTTGTTTGGTCGCTGAGTCGAAGCGGCAATCTCCTCTATGTTGCTTCCCTTGCACTCCTGTCTGTTGTAGTAATACTGTTAATCTATCAAAGTGGACATAGCTACCGATCTATGCTACTCGCCGGCAGCGGATTGATACTATGTCACCTACTTTTCGTCGGTGGGATGTTTGTTCTCTTTGACCTCTGGATTGAGGTTACAGGATCAACGCTAGCACTACTTCTGAGCAGTGTAATCTGTAGTTTCCTGCTAGCACACCTTCGATTGCGACACCTCCTTCAACAGTTGCAAACAACACAAGACCAGCTGGTCAGGTCGGAGAAGGAGGCAGTATTTGGGGTGATGTCCGCGCGGGTGCGCCATGAGTTGCGAAATGCCCTAAACTTGATTCGCGCACCTGCGGAGATGATTCGGGTTAATTTTCAGAAGCAAGACCCGCTCAAACTACGTGAACAACCTGAAGAGATTGTTAGTGAGATGGACCAGATCATTGGTTGGGTGACGAAGCTGGATGAAATGATAGAAGATGAATTCAGCTTTTTCCAAGATTCTCACATGAATTTCCAGCAACAAGCGCTTGAACCTATTCTGAAATCTGCGGTAGAGATGGTACAACCGGTGATTGATGAGAATCAGATTAGGGTCCGGATGAATCTGCCGCCGGAGATTCCGTCCCTTCTCCTTGATGCCGATAAGATGCGAATCGTTTTTACAAATCTAATCAAAAATGCTTGTCAAGCGATGCCGTCGGGCGGAACGTTGGAAATCACTGGCGAGATGGCACCCTCTGAACCGGACAGAGTTACTATCATTGTCAAGGACGCAGGAACGGGGATCCCTGCAGACGAACTCCATCGAATCTTTGAACCTTTTTATACGACTAAACCCCGCGGATTGGGACTTGGCTTGGTCAATGTAAAAAACATTGTTGAGGGACATAACGGAACAGTACGCGTGGAAAGCGAGGTCGGCGTTGGAACGACGTTCTCAGTTAGGCTTTAGCTGGCCTCTACTGTTTTTTTAGGCAATATGCTTTAACCTAGGGGTTGCTCGTTGTCAACCCGCTCGACATGAATAACCGGACAAGTCATGGCAACGCACTGATTGTGGCACTATTCATGACCGTGACCCCAATGCAGCAATTAACATTTATAGGGTTGGGGCGTCAACCTTTGAAGGAGAGGACGTAAGATCCCGATGAATCAGGACTGTCCTTGTTGATAGCACAATTCAATACCCTAACGGCTAAGAATCCTCACCCTCTAGGGTGACGGAGTACGTCAAAACGGATACTAACCATGAAACAGGCACGAATTTTAATCGCAGACGACGAACAGGCGACCTGTAAATACATTGATAAACAACTTAAGATGGAGGCATCGATAAATGTCTCTGTCGACTTTGCTTATGATCGAGATGCGGCAATCGCCCGATTAGATGAAAACCCGCCTTATGATTTGATTCTCGTAGACCTCTGGATGCCGGATGCACAGGGAATTTTGGATAGAGAAGCAGGGCTAAAAGTCCTTAAGCGGAGTAAGCAGCAGTCCCCGGTACCGCAAGCCGTAGTAATTACCGCTAACAGTTCTTCGGAAACCGCGCTTGAAGCGAGCGGGTTAGGGATTCATGATTATATCAGTAAGCCAATTAACTACAGCCGTCTAATTGAAGTGGTTAAGGAGGTGTTGAGTCAGCGCAGTGAGGAGCTGCCCGGTTCGGATGACAGCATAGCGCCTGCGGATGACTTTGAAATTATCGGCAAGAGTCCTGTCATGATTGAGGTGATGACAACGGTTGGACGGGTTGCACGGTCAGAGGCGGATGTCTTACTCTATGGTGAAAGTGGTACGGGGAAGGATTTTGTCGCGCGGGCCATCCATAAGCATAGTCCTCGTCGCGAAGGGCCCTTTGAGGTTGTGAATTGCAGCGCAATTCCGGCGGAGTTAATCGAGGCGGAGCTATTCGGAATTGGTAGACGCGTGGCGACATCAGTTGACCAGCGTCCGGGCAAATTTCAACAGGCGCACGGTGGGACTATTCTCCTCGATGAAATTGGCGATTTGAGTCTAGAGATGCAGCCAAAATTGCTGCGCGTACTCGATTATAAAGAGATTCAGGGGGTCGGGGTAAGGGTACAACGGGTAGATGTTCGGATTATTGCCGCAACCAATCGCGATCTTGGGGCAGCTGTGGCAGAGGGTAAGTTCCGCAGCGATCTCTATTATCGTTTGAAACCGATAATTGCTTTACCACCGTTGCGTGAACGGGAAGGGGATATCGGGTTACTCGCTTGGCATTTTCTGCACAAATACTCCCATGCCCTTGAACAGCAGGGGCCCATTGGTTTTGATGATGCGGTGCTCGCAGCATTTGAAGGGTATCATTGGCCAGGCAATGTGCGGGAGTTGGAGAAAGCAATCGAATATGCAGTTCTCACCTGTGCAGGACAGCAGATATCCACACGTGACTTGACGCCGGAAATCTTTGATGGGAGCGCGAAATCTGTTCCCGGACCCTTTAGCCAAGAGGCGGCTGGAGGGAACGCCAACGTTGATTCGCACGCAGCAGCTTTTCGCGGGTTGCTTGACTTTGCGACGATTAAGGAAGCTTCGCAAGGATTTGAGCGAATATTCTTGACACACAAACTCAAACAGAATCGATGGAACATTCAAGCAACGGCGGAACAGATTGGGATTCGTCGTCAGTCACTCCACCGTAAGATTAATGAACTGGGGTTGCAGCGGGAAGAGCCGAGAAAATTTTAATGCTGTGTGTTGCTTTTGAGTGACACTGTCACATTCAAATGACGTTAACGTGATGCTTAAACCGTCTTCGACTTACCGATTAAGTCCAAATATTGAAAAAAGAGTGGCATTTTTAGATTAATAGCTGTGAATTTCCCCACTTCCGCTTTCATAGATAGCATTATTTTTCGTTTTCCTTTTCCATTTCCCCTAATTTTTATCTTTTCGCAGTATGGCACATATATTGCCTCACATAAGGAAAAGTAATGATTATCGGAAAGCAAAAATTCGAGTGTTGGGGGAAAGAATGGTTCAACAGACAAATGAGGTTACACGGTTGAAAGGTGCTACCGAAATACCCACCGAAGATTCAAAAATCCTGAAGCTGCGTTCTGTACCCACCGATGCACAGATACACGAACTACCCGAAGAATGTCCGGTTGACACCGTCGATGATAGCGCCAAGGCGTTTGAAAATAGCTATTCAGATCGCGAAGACGGTGTATTAAGGACTTACCTACACCAGATTGGAAAAATCTCACGCTTAACGCAAGAAGAGGAAACAAACCTATTCATCAAAATTGAAAAGCGTAAGCTGCAAATTGATGAACTCTATCAGGAGTTATCAACATACCTGCCCGATAGCTCTCTGGACGACCCGCCATCCACTTCTGTTCTGAATCGGAGAATTCTTGCTGAATCCTTCCCACGTTCTACCGAAAAGTACCTTTTGGATGTGGTGCGACATATAAAGTTATGCAATGCGGAAACCTGCACTGCTAAGAACCACATTGTTGAGGCGAATTTAAGGCTAGCGGTTTGCATCGCGAAAAAATATCGTGACCGAGGCCTTGATTTACTCGATTTGATTCAGGAGGCGAGTCTAGGACTGCTCCAAGCCGTGGATCACTTTGATTGGCAGCGCGGTGTCAAATTTGGGGCGTATGCTTCGTGGTGGATGCAGCAGGCGATTGGCAGTAGCATCGCCAATCATGGACGAACAATTCGTCTTCCAGCCTATATTTTTAATGAGCTTCGGAAAGTGAGTCGGGTCGAAGCTAACCTGCACCAGCAGACGAACCGTGAACCGAGTCGCGAAGAGGTTGCCGAGGCATCTGGACTTACCGTAGACCGGCTCCTGCTATTGGACCAACTCATCCCTAATACAGTATCGCTTGAGGATTATACCCGTTCGGATCAAGGTGGAATTGAGAATTTTGTTGCGTGTGAAAATACCCCGAATCCGCTAACGGAAATTACACGGCAAGATTTGACAGACGAAGTGAGAACAGCACTAACGACGCTGCCACCACGCGAACAGCAGATTGTTTCCCTGAGATACGGACTGGAAGATGGGGAGGAACATAGCTTACAGGAGATTGGCAGACTTCTGAATCTTTCTCGGGAACGGATTCGCCAGCTTGAGATGAGAGCCTTAGATCGCCTGCGTCATCCTGCCCGTTGCGAGCGATTCCGGGATTTTGTAGGTCTATAGCTTAGGCGGAAGGTGGATTCGCGCCTTCCCGGCGTGAATCCGGTGAGTCAGAAGGGTTGAAAATGCAGTCGAAACTCAACCAGAGGCTGCGAGAGTAACGGAAGAAGAAGACCGGGAAAAGCGCACTGAAAACTCCCCACAGAATGAAGTTCGGAAGAAAAGGGATAGCGGTGAAATAATCCAACGCAAAATAGCCTGCAAATGCAATGATAACGGTCATACCGTAGTTAATATACATTGCGCCAACAAAGTATCCCGCCTCGCGTTCAAACCTGAAGTGGCAACTGCTACACTCCGAACGCATTTTGAACATACCTAAAAACATTTTACCCGCACCGCACCTCGGACACCTTAAGCGCATCCCGTCACTGAGAATCTGACGTCCCTCCCGTTTTTGCATCTACTGTTTTCCCTCCTTGAACTCCAACCTTCAATAAGTTATAATTTCCAATTGAGAACCTAATTTTAGCACAGCTTGTCAGAGATGTCAATAGACCTACTTGCTGTGGATTGACAAATCCACAGCGTCTCCGCATAGATGGCTTGGATATGGCTATCCAAGCCGAGCGGTAAGTGAATTATCACGATTTATTTGACAGATTACTAGTTTTGGACGGACATTGATCTCGTTGCTGTCTGTTAATGCCCGCACCAATAACGGTCATTTATTATGAACCTTGCCGGATGTAAGCCTTTATTTTATTTGGTAGATTATGGGGTTAAAAGCGCGCAATTATGGATTATCGCATAAAAGCCAATCGAAGGAACTGGAACGAGCGTACGCCCGTTCATGCTGCCTCTGAATTCTACGATGTAGAGGGATTTCGCAACGGTCGGATAACGTTGAGCGACATAGAAAGAGCTGAAGTCGGTTCCGTTGAGGACAAGACCCTGCTGCATCTTCAGTGTCACTTTGGTATGGATACCATGTCGTGGGGGCGTTTGGGGGCGCAGGCGACAGGGGTTGACATCTCAGACGCTGCAATCGGCTTAGCAAGGGCACTAAATGATGAACTGCAACTGAATACCCGATTTATCTGCTCCAATCTCTACGATTTGCCCGATGTACTGGATGAAGAGTTCGACATCGTATACACCGCTATAGGTGTATTGTGCTGGTTGCCCGACCTATCTGAGTGGGCGAATATTATCGCTCGGTTTCTCAAACCTAACGGCGTTTTCTATATCTTGGACGATCATCCGTTCTTCCATGTATTTGAGTCTGAAGCGAACCAAGCCGGGACTCAAGAACTACGTGTGCGATACCCATACTTCAAAACCGCCGAAGGCGAATTCTACGAGGGTGGGCACCACAGCTATGCAGGTTCAGATATCATAGAGACCGGCTGTTACGAATGGCGGCATAGCGTCGGTGAGATACTAAACGCCATCTTGGGAGCTGGGCTGCGGATTCAGTTCTTTCACGAGTTTGCGTGTAGCGGCTATAAAGCCTTTTCCTGCATGGAGAAAGACAAAGATGGCTGGTGGCGACTTACAGCGCACAATGACTCGGTTCCACAACTGTTCTCGCTGAAGGCAACTAAGTGAGATATTTGTCCCTAATAGCTGTTCATGCAGCTGAACTTACTGGTCGCACGACCTGAGTTGCATTTAATCCCGTTATGAAAATTCAAAGCAGCATTGCGATTTTCTGCTTCTTCCTCTCTGGTTTTGCGGGACTAGTCTACGAGATATCGTGGATACGCAAGGCTTCTCTGACTTTCGGATCTACGACGTTTGCTGTCAGCACAGTATTAGCGGTCTTTTTTTTAGGGTTGGCTTGTGGTAGCTACCTATTTGGACGAATTGGCCAAAGAACGTTGCAACCGTTGCGGCTTTACGCGCTAATCGAAATTGGACTTGGACTGTTTGCTGCAGCAAGTCCGTACCTCTTCGACCTGATAGAAGGACTTTACGGTCCGATTTATCGTGCGCTTGCAGGTCATGTTGTTATTCTATTCCTAGCGCGTGGAGCGCTAGTATCTCTCGTCATCCTCCCACCTACTATCCTCATGGGCAGTACGCTTCCCCTCTTTTGTCGGCAGTTTGTCCGTAGCGATGCGAAGGTCGCCAATTCTGTTGGAGCGCTTTACGGGGTGAATACCTTGGGCGCAGCATTGGGCTGTCTAGCAGCTGGACTGTTGTTGCTGCCAACGCTTGGGCTTCAGGCTACCATTCAGGTTGGTGCTGCGCTAAACATCCTTTGTGGCGTTGCGGTTTGGCTATTGCCTATCACCAAAAACCGGCCGCCTCAATTGCAACCGGATCCAGAGCAATCTGCAAATCGAGGGGTTATAGAGCGGTTTACTGCTACACAACTCCCCATCGCGGTTCTGTTTTTTTCTGTCGGTTTTGTCGCCCTTGGGAGCGAAGTGCTCTGGACCCGTTACCTCCGACTTTTAACCCGTCAGAATAGCGTCTACACCTACACTGTGACATTGACAGTCGTGTTGGTCGGTATTGTCCTCGGCAGCTTTGTCGCTTCCCGTTTCTTTGACCGATCAACGTCGCGAGCACGCTATTTTGGCATATTCCAAATCCTCACCGCGCTATCGGTGCTAGCTGTAATGACCCTGCCGCACACCTTTTGGGCAAACGTCAAAAACGAGTTGGGGATGTATTTCATCCTACTATTGCCTCCCGCCATCCTTTCGGGTGCATCATTTCCGCTTGCGGTGCGGATGGTTGTTGACAATGCATCGAAGGCAAGTATCGGGACTGGACGGATGGCAGCGATTAACACGGTCGGCGGCATCCTCGGCTCGCTGTTGATTGGGTTTGTGGGGCTACCTATCTTCGGCATCAAGTTCAGTCTCCTGTTCATAACTGGTGTCAGTCTATTGACCGGATCCGCCGCGTGGTTCTGGATTGACAAAAACTGCTCGCCGCTCTTTCGCGGCGGTGTAGTCGTCGGGGCGTTTCTCATCTGGCTTGGCATTCCTTTCGCTGCAGGGACGCAGATTCCTGCTGACTTTCTTGCTAGTGGGCGGCAGCTGGTCGCTTTCCAAGAGGGATTTGATGGAGATTTGGCTGTAATCCAGAGGGACGAAGAATGGATTGAGTTGGAAATTGACCGGTGGTGGCAGGGGAGCAATCTGAAAAATCAGCAGGTCGTCGGAGCGCATATCCCGATGCTTCTACACCCCGATCCGAAGGACGTGCTGGTTGTCGGGGCCGGCGCAGGACAGACACCGAGTCGCGTTCTGATGTACGATATTGACCGTCTTGATTGCGTCGATATCGAACCGACATTGTTTGAGTTCATCCGCGGCTATTTCGATTCAGAGTGGATGGAGGATAAACGGGTTAAACTAATCAGTGAGGACGGTCTCAACTACCTGAATCACAGCGATGCTGTGTACGATGTAATTGCGATTGAGGTCGGTCAAATTTTTCGCCCCGGCATCGCCTTTTTCTATACAGCTGACTTCTATCACCGGGCTCGCGAACGACTCCGTCCAGGTGGTCTGCTTACCCAACTTGTTTCAATACCATCGCTCACAACCGATCAGTTCCTAGGTGTAATCAAAACTTTTCTTGACGCCTTTCCACAGAGCTTGTTGTGGTACAATTCCTCTGATCTATTGCTGATTGGTATCAACGATAAGAACTTCAAGCTCAGCCGCGCCGCCTTAGAACGATTGTCGTCGAATGAAACCGTGCATCAAGACCTGCGTTACCCTTTTTGGGGAGGCCCTCAACATTGGCTTAATCAGTTGCCTGTTTTTCTTGGGGGGTATCTGGCAGGGCCGCGGGAACTCGCAGACCTGGCATCGGGGGCTCGACTTTACCGCGATGATCTGCCGATTCTCGACTACGCGACCAGTCTGGACTACATCTCCCAAACGAATGAAATTCCGATTGTCAAAGATTACCTACTCAAGTATATCGGTTCCCTTGATGAAGCTATTGATTTTACCCTCTCTCCTGAGGAAATTTCGGTTGGTGAAGGCGTTCGCAAGAAAAACCTAGGGGCGATCATCGCAGAAGCCATCATCCGGCGGGCAGAATTACTGGTGTTTTCGGGGGACGATGGAGCCAACGAGGCGATTGCCCTACTTTCAGAAGCTGTAGGCTGGAATCCCGACCATTTTGAAGCAAACCGTATGCTCGCCGATGTGCTCATCGGACAAGGGCGCAACACAACGGCGGGGCGCCATTATGTAGAAGCTAACCGGATTCGTCCGGAAGACCCCCATGTGCTGCACGGCATCGCTCATACACTCTACCGGCTCGGCAGAATCGAGGCGGCAATCCCGTACTATCGAGCGTCGTTACGCCTGCGACCAAACCACGCTGAGACGCACAATCATCTCGGATTGGCTTTGGCTAGACGAAGAGACTTTGTCGAGGCACGGGAGCATTTCAAAACAGCCGTTCAACTGGATCCCGACTACGCTGAAGCGAAGCACAATCTCGCTGGGGTTCGCCAAGTGTTACAGTCGATGCCACAAAGATAATCCCGGTGTCGGTCTTAACGTCCCTACTGACGGATTAAATTGAAAAATGACTGTTGACCTAAATGTTGAAACGTGATACAATAAGATATACTAGCTCGGGTTGTCCGATAAGAAGGGTTATTGGATATCAGAATTTAAGGTTCGCTGAAAGGAGTTTTTAGTCTGAAAGGAATGCTATCAATGAAAGTTTTGTATGTTTTTGCCTGTCTTATTTTGCTGGTTGGACAGGTTGCGCTGATTTATGCCGCTCCCGATGCTGAGGGGGTGGTTGTTCCTAGGCCCGCGGGGGGGGATACCAACTGGGGGCATTCGGTTGATATCAGTGGAACGACCCTCATCGCTGGGTACACCTCGTATGTTGGTAACAATGGTGGTGTCTTTATCCTCGAACAGAAAGGGCAGAAGTGGGATCTTGTCGCTCAGTTTCAAACCCCTGGTGGGAACACGAGAGATTGGTTCGGTCATGCGGTTGCCATTGACGGGGATATCGCTGTCGTGAGTGCCTATGAAGATGGCGGTAAAAAACCTGTCGCGGGTGGACCCTTGGGAGAGGGCCCAGGAAAGGTGTATGTCTACGAGCGTGAGCAAGGGTGGGGACAAAAAGCAGCGTTCAAAGCACCCGATGTCGAAAACAATGACAGGTTCGGTTACGCTGTTGACCTCAGCGGCAAAACTCTCATCGCTGGCACCCCTTTTCATGATGAGGAAAAAGGGGTCGTCTATGTCTATGAGCTTGACGGGAATAGCTGGAAACAGCAAGCGAAGCTCCAAGCGGACGATGCAGGGGTAAAAAACCGGTTCGGTTGGGACTGTGCGATTAGTGAAAACACGATAGTTGTTGGGGCGCCGCTCGCTGCGGCACCCGCAAGGCTCTCCGGCGCAGTGTATGTGTTTAAGCGGCAGGGAGATACCTGGGCACAGGTAGCCAAGGTGGTCCCTGATGACGGGGATGGGGGCGATAGTTTCGGTGTCTCTGTCGGTGTGAGCAAGAGCCGCATCATTGTCGGTGCAAACAAAGATGAGAACGAGGTCAAAAAACGCGGGTCTGGCTCTGCCTATATTTTCCAAGGAGTTGGAGATGTGTATACTCAGGAGGCGAAGTTGACCGCGGATGAGCCGCAAGAAGGTGCAGGCTTCGGGTTGACGGTTGCACTGGATGTCAACCGGGCGCTAGTCGGTGCGCCTTCGACCGATACGAAGCAGGGCGATGATTCTGGTGCTGCTTATGCCTTTCTGAAGGTCGGTCCCGACTGGGTGTTGCAGGCGAGAGTTGTACCTGAAAAGGGACCGAATGAAGGTCAAGGATTGACGAGCGGCGACAACATGGGCAGTGCCGTTGCGATTGATGGCGAATTCGGACGAAACTTTAATCTCGCTGCCATCGGTGTTCAATGGGACGCTCAGGATGGCGGAGATGACGCAGGGTCCGTATATATCTTTGATACTGAAGACGAGGATGGTCTTAACTTACCG
>JAJEAL010000081.1 GCA_022822785.1 Candidatus Poribacteria bacterium | reverse complement strand
TTTCTGTCGTGGAGTATCTCGCGGATGAAGTGGCGGTGATGTATCTGGGTCGAATAGTTGAGCGCGGGACGACCGAAGAAATTTTTGACCAACCCAAGCACCCTTACACCCGTGCGTTGCTCTCGGCGGTGCCCAAAATCGATCCGGAGACAGGCATGGAAAAGATTCGGCTCGAAGGGGATGTGCCCTCCCCGATTAACCCACCGAAAGGGTGTCATTTCCATCCCCGTTGCCCTGAAGCGATGCCGCATTGCAGCGAGGCTTATCCTGATGGTGTTGTATTCACGGAGACCCATTCGTGCCGATGCTATCTCTATGGCGTGGAGGATACAGACTGAGTTACAGTAGGTGATTGGTGTGTATCTGTGATCGCCATTGAGCAGAAAAAAGAGGAGATGAATCCTAACGACTTCATCTCCTCCCTGTGCTGTGGTATCAGTTTATGTGTGCTCTTTAGTTCGATGGGTTTTCTAGGGTGATGAATGCAGCCCCCCTATTATTTGGCTGCCTGACGTATAGCAGGATTTTGGATTTATTCTTAACCGCTTTAACCTGCTCACGGTAATCGTTCAGGTTCGAGATTTCCACCCCTTCAATTTCTTGAATCAGGGTGCCGGTACCAATCTGTGCCTTCGCGGCGGGGCTGCGTCGTTCAACTGCAGTGACTATCACACCCGTCTCGCCTTCATACCCATATCGTGTTGCTAGCTCATCAGTCAAGCCCTGCACCTGAATGCCCACAAATGCTTCTGCGTCATCTTCCTCCGGGACAAAACGGTCATCCTGACCGCTTAACCTTGCAAGGACCTCTTGGGTCCGCTTTTCAAGCTTGACCTCCAAATCTTTTTCTCTTCCTTTGCGGATTACTTTCACGTCAACTGTTTTGCCGACACCTGTTGCGGCAACAACGTGCATGAGGTGATTCATATCCCGGATGGTCACCTTATCAAACTCAACAATTACATCCCCACGGCGGATGCCGGCTTTGTGTGCTGGCATTCCTTTGTACGCTTGTGTAATTAGCGCACCACGAGGTTCCCCAAGTTCTAACTTTTCCGCCAAGTCGTAATCAACAACCTGAAGTGAGACACCTAACCAACCGCGCTCAACCTCTCCTTTTTCAATCAGCTGAGCCATAATCCGTTTGGCGAGATTAATTGGGATGGCGAAACCGACTCCGGCATTGCTTTGTGAAAGTCCGCTACCGGTGGCGATCGCCGTGTTAATGCCGATTAATTCACCACGGATGTTAATGAGAGCGCCCCCACTGTTACCACGATTGATTGCGGCATCGGTCTGGATGAAGTCAGCATATCTAACAATACGAATATCATCTATCGAACGTCCTTTCGCGCTGACCATCCCACGTGTCACTGTTTGAGCGAGTCCGAATGGGCTACCGATGGCAATGACCCACTCTCCAATCTGAAGATCTTCCGAGTTTCCAAAAGGCAGGATAGGTAAATCATTTCCATCAATCTTCAGGACAGCGAGATCGGTACCTTGGCGTCCTGCATCTTTTCCGATGACCTTTGCCTGATATTCGCGTCCGTTGGGTAGGATGACTGTGATGCTCTCGGCATCTTCGATGACATGATTATTCGTTAGAATGTAGCCGTCTTCACTAACAATCACGCCGGATCCAAGGCCTCTCGGCACCTCTTCTCGCTCTTCAGGTTCGCCTAGATCTGGTCGTTCACGACGCTCTCGGGGACCGAACCAAAACTCGAACAGATCATCGCCAAAAAAATCGGAAGGATTCTGACGGGTTGAAACCAACCGGGTCGTCGTAATTTGCACGACAGCGGGTTTTGCACGATTTACCACTTCGATGAATGCACGGTTTGCCCGTTCCAGGTATTCAAAGTCCTGATTAAAATTATCGCTAGTTTGACCGATTGCGGTCTGAGGGGTAAACGTCGAATTATCTGTGTTTATCGTTACACCCACCGCGACTATTAGTGCTATAACGACAAGTGAAATTGCCCATTTGGTTGAATTTGACTTAAACATTTTAGGTCCTCCTTTTCTTGTTCAAAACACACCGTTATCTGAATGAAAGTTTCAAAAAAGCACGGCATGTTTGACATAAAAAAAGCGCCCTACGTTTAGACGCAGGACGCTTTTTTGCAAATCAGGTAGCTACTCGACACTGATTTGAATCTCTTTGGGTTGAACCTCTTCTGCTTTTGGAATGGATACGGTCAACACGCCGTTCGTGAATTTTGCCTTGATGGATTCAGGATTCAAATTCGCTGGCAGGGTGAAGGACCGTTGGAAACGTCCGTAACTCCGTTCAACGCGATGATATTTTTGATCATCTTGCTCGTTTTTCTGCGTTTTTTCACCTTTGAGTGTGAGGACATCATCGGTTACGGAGACTTGGACATCCTGCTCGGAAAGTCCTGGCATTTCGGCGCGAATCTCAACGTGCCCGTTCGCTTCTAGGATGTCAACAACCGGCATCCAATCCAAATTCTCACCCTCTGCCCGGTACCGCGCCGGTCTAGACCAGTGATCAAACAATCGATTCATGTCATTGTGAATACTAAAAAGGTCTTGTATTGGTCGCCTAGCTAGGCTTCTCATTTTTTGTTCCTCCAATTTTTTGATTTGTGATTAGTTTTATGAGTGTTGTTACTTGGACGATTTAATATGGCGCAAGTGTCATGCCAAACTCTGTTTCTTGTGTTAATCAGAGAGGGGGAAACGTTGCCCAAACCCTGTTAGGACGCGGATTTCACAGAATTTGAGCGATAAGATATATTATAAGTTTGAAGGACTCACGGGCAATTTTACCCTTTACTGTCTAGTCACGGTATGTCATTATGACATGGTTTGTGGTCGAATCATTGCACTACAACGATATGTCATTTTGACCTATTTCTCGGCACGATTATTGTTATCGTGTTATACCAATCCTGCCCTCCTCCGTTGTTAAACTTTTGCAGATGTCCCAATGGGGTAGGGTGCAATTTGAGCGATGAGATAATCTGTCGGCGAGGAGATATGCACGAAAATGTTTCCAATCCATTCCGTTTTGTGCGAAAATAGCTGCTCTATCAAGGCATAGCGTCGAAGGAGACAGTTCCAATGAAACTGGTATTGTCGCGGTTCCTATTAATCGGACTTTTACTTTCCTGCGTAGTATGGGGGGCAGCTGCCCAATCGCAAAAGAATCTAGGCAGCATCATCGGCACTCTCCTTATATCTGGCCCCGATCATGAAATCCCACATGTCGCGGTGCTTGTCCAAGCCGTTAGAGAGGGGGAAGTGGTTGACACAACGTTGAGCGATGCAGCGGGTAGGTTCTCGCTTCTCGACCTGAAACCGGGAGAATACCAAGTACGATGCCAAACGCCGAGCGAGTATATCTATCCAATAGAAGGGAAAGCTCATCAGGTGTTCGCAGGAGAAACGCTCCAGATTCACTTCCATATCAGGCCGTTCAAAAAAGGTACGTGGAGACACTATAATACTCTTAATGGATTAGTGGATAACGATGTCACTACCATCTACCGAACCTCCGATGGTGTGATGTGGTTTGGGACCGATGGCGGCGGTGTTTCTGTATACGATGGCGAACGGTTCAACACCTTCACGACTCAGGACGGATTGGCGAGCAACTTCGTCCGTTCCATCTATAGCGCAGGCGATACCACCATCTGGTTCGCAACCCCAAGTGGTGTGTCGCGTTATGACGCCACCCGTGGAAACGACGAGATGACATTCACCAATCTAACGGAGAAAGAGGGGCTAGTCCATAACGATGTCTACGCGGTTTATCAGACGCCAGAAGGTATGCTGTGGTTTGGAACGGCGGGCGGCGTCTCCCGATACAACGGCAAAGAATTTGTCAATTTGACGCAAGCGGCGGGCTTGGCACATAATCATGTCTATGACATCTGTCAAACTTCAGATGACGTGCTGTGGTTTGGGACACACGGGAGCGGCGTAGTCGGATACGATGGAGAGAAAATTATCAAACGGTTGACGGAGGAAAATGGCTTGGCGGACAACCGTGTTCATACTATCTATGTCGCTTCTGATAATAAACTATGGTTTGGCACTGACAGCGGTGTCTCTGTATACGATGGAAATGAATTTGTCACGCACCTCACGGAGCGAGATGGATTAGTGGGCAGCCCTGTACAAGCCATTTGTCGGGCATCGAATGGAGTGATGTGGTTCGGTACGCCAGCGGGTGCGTCTCGGTACGACGGAAAGATAGTTGTCAATTTCACCACAGGGGATGGTCTGGAACATAACTCTGTTGCCGCAATCGACCCCGCACCTGATGGGACGATATGGTTTGGGACATTGGGCGGCGGTGTCTCCGCCTACGATGGGAGTAGCTTTGTCAGCTTTACTACGGCGGATGGGCTCGCAAGTAATTGGGTTCATGATATCCATCAGGTATCAGAGGAGGCGATATGGTTTGGGACATCGGGTGGAGCATCTCGGTACGACCTTCAGCCGGTACTTGGGACAGATGGACGCAGATTTGTTAACCTCACGGTTCAAGAGGGTTTGGCAAATAACACTGTACGAACTATTCATCACGATGCGGATGGAACGGTATGGTTCGGCACGGATGGCGGCGTGTCTCAGTACAATCCAGCGCATCATACTGATGAAAGACAGTTTGTTCATTTCACCACAGAGAATGGTTTGATCAACGATACCGTGAGAGCCATCCATCGTACATCCAACGGAACGATGTGGATCGGCACCGATGGGGGTGTCTCTGCGTATAACGGAAAACAGTTCTTCAACCTCACCATCCGAGACGGATTGGTGGACAACCGCATTCATGCTGTCTGTGATACGCCCGATGGAATGCTATGGTTTGGGACATACGGTGGGGTATCCCGTTATCATCCTACAGCGCGTGAAGATGGCAATCGGTTTGTCAACTTCACCAGCGCAGAGGGGCTGCCGATTCATTTCGTCAACGATCTCCTGCTCACACCTGATGGGATGCTGTGGTTTGGGACATACGGCGGTGTATCTCGATACAATGCCTCCCCTCCTTCCGATGGGGTGCCGTTTGTCAATTTTACAATCACAGATGGACTGGTGGATAACGAGGTCAACACCCTCTATCGGAGTGCCGACGGGGTGATGTGGTTTGGCACTGATGGAGGCGTTTCTATGTACGATGGAGTGGCGTGGAGTTCTTTGGATACGTGGGAGGGGGTGGTCTTCCCCAATGTAACAGCGATTCTTGAAGACACAAACGGGTTCTTATGGTTCGGAACGACCGAAGGTATAACACGCTATCGTCGAAGTACTGTGCCGCCAACGGTTCGTATCGTAGCTGTAAATGTTGTATCCATGGGATCTGAGCGGCAATATACGCCTGCTGGGAAAATCCCATCTATCACCGCCGGCAGCACCGTCACCATCGAATATCAAACTATCGACTTCAAAACCCACCCACAGAAACGACAGTACCGCTATCGAATTCAAAAAATTGATAGGACTGGGAGGGCCGCTGTGCATCCCTATCTCCCACCAACCAAAGAGAGGGTGCTTGCGTGGACGCCCCAAAAAGCGGGTGCCTATATTTTTGAGGTGCAGGCGATTGACCGTGATTTGAACAGATCTGCTCCCGCGAGCATAACCCTGAAAGTCGTGCCTCAATGGTATCTCAACGGCTGGATCGCTATACCCTCAGCGATAGCACTTACGGCCCTCCTCGTTCTGTTCGTTATTTTTACCGGACGTTACTATGTCAGGCAGCGCGAAGCACAGCATTTACGTGAGGGGATGTTGCAACAGGAACAAAGTGCTCGAGAACAGGCGGAGAGAAACGCCAATACACTTCGTAGTCTCGCTCATGCCGTTAAAAATCCGTTGGCGATTATCGAAGCCTGTTCGGATAATTTGACGATGTTAGAGGAGCCAACGCCTACAGAAACGCATTCTAAAGATCCCACGGACAGATTCTTGCAAGAGATTAAAAAACAGGTGAATCACGCCCGTCAGACGGTTAATCAATTGCTTGAGGCAGCGGCGCAACCTGAATTTCAGCTTTTTGATTTACGCCTAGAGATGGAGGTTCTCCTGCGCGAAACATTGCAAAGAAACCCGAATTGGGAGCATAAAATCACGCTGAGTAGATATTACGAGGCGATCCCCCACATCCATGGAGATGTGGATAAGCTGCGGATCGCATTTGAGAACCTTGTTATTAATGCGTGTGAAGCGATGGAGGAGACCGGAGGCACCCTGACTCTCCGAATGAATCGGACGGTTGATGCCCTCCAGATTGAGATACAAGACACCGGCTGCGGTATTGATGCAGAAGCGTTGCAAAATGTCTTTAAGCCGCTTTATTCAACGAAAAGAGATAGAGGTGGCACCGGATTAGGCATGTGGATTGCACAGCAAATTATCAATGAACACCGCGGACAAATTGATATTCGGTCAAAACCCGGTGTTGGAACAACCATCTATGTAGAGTTGCCAATTTTTTTATTACGACAGCGACGAGATGTATGACTACCGTAGGGGTAACCCTCGTGATTACCCTGTTTGGGTTGTCTGTGTTTTTGGGCAGGTACAAGACCCCGATAGATCCCCGATAAATCGGGACAGGCGGGATTAAGAAACCTGCCCCCTACTGGGGGTGAAATCATGTCAGATGAACCGGGAAAAATCCTCATCATTGAGGACGAAAAAATCTACGCAGACGTGTATAGCGCAAAGCTGGCTCCGTTAGGATATCAGATTGAGAGGGCAACGGATGTGTCAATCGCTTCTCATAAACTACGGTCATTCCAGCCGGATATAATCCTCCTCGATTTGAGATTACAGCGTCAAGATAGCGAAGAAGGACTTGCGTTTCTAACAGAGATTACGGGGTACAACCCTGCTATCAAGGTGATTGTTGTCACCGTTGAAGGGACGATAGAAAACGCCATGAGAGCTCATAAGCTGGGGGCTTATGACTTCATTGAGAAGAAAACGCAGGGCTACAACGAACTCCCCTTCCGAGTCAATCAAGCCTATGAGAAATTGCAGCTAGAACGCCGAATCGCAGCCCTACAACAATCCGAAATTGACCGCGTAAAAGGATATCGCTACGGACCCGACAAAGTCATCGTTGGGGATTCCGAATCCATGCACCGCCTGTTTGAGAGTGTAGACCGCGTTGCTTTGACAGACACAACTGTTCTCGTCCAGGGCGAAAGTGGAACGGGGAAAGAACTGATCGCTCAAGCGGTTCACCATCACAGTTCCAGAGCCAATCAACCCTTTGTCACGGTTGCCTGCGGACAAACAGACAGTGCCCTGCTCGGCAGCGAACTCTTCGGACATGAGCGGGGGGCATTCACCGGCGCAACCGGGCGGAAGGGTGGAAAATTTGAGGACGCAAACCGCGGCACCATCTTCCTTGATGAAATTGCTGAACTGGATGCGGAGTCTCAAGTAAAGTTCCTGCGCGTCTTACAGGAAAGACAGCTTGAACGGATCGGCGGCAAGCAGACCATTGAGGTGGACGTCCGAGTGATTGCAGCGACCAATAAAAATCTGGAGCAGGCAGTCCAAGAAGGCACATTTCGCGAGGATCTCTACTATCGACTCAACGTTTTTCCGTTATACGTTCCGCCGTTACGCGAGCGCAAATCCGATATACCACTGCTTGCCACCCACTTCCTTACGCAAAAATCGCATCTCACCGATGGCAAACAGATCAGAGGCTTTCAGGAAGCAGCGATGACCTTTTTAACGAACTACGCATGGCCAGGGAACATCCGTGAGCTAGAGAACCGTATCGAACAGGGAATGGTGTTAGCCACAGATGATTGGATTTCTGCCGCTGACCTCCAGATTGACGCCGCTAGAAAATTCGATACAGGGACCAGGGCACTCACTGAATTGGTTGACGAATACGAACGGATTTTAATCATTGACGCGCTTGAAAGCACTGCGGACCAGAAGGCTGCGGCAAACCATCTCGGCCTCCCTGAGCCCACGTTAAGATATAAAATGGATAAATACAGTATTGAGAGAAGTCAATCTAGAAAAAATCGCCAAAATCCGCGCTAACGCGAATTGGCGTCGCAGAAATCTGCGAAGTTGTCGGAATCCAGTGTACACAAGGCTTCGAGGGCAATCTGTCGCGCTAACGCGAATTGGCGTCGCAGAAATCTGCGAAGTTGCAGGATAGGCAAGTGAAAAGTGATAAGAATGTGGTGAGATGCTACTCAAATTAACAATTTATTGCTGGCACTCCGTTTACGCAATAAATCACAGGGGCAATCCCGCCGCTGGTGATTGGGAGTGGAAACACCACGTCAGAAATAAAACTAACACGTGGCAAAAAACGGATAAGATTTGGACAAGAGACGTGACCTTAAATGCCGGTGAATCATTGTCGAGCTCCGGGTGGACAAGTATAGACCTTCCCTCTATGCCAGGAGTTGAATACCGTATCGAGGCATATACACGAATCAGTCTGATCAAGAACAGACGCAATATTACTAGCGGTACAGGCCAGCGTAATATAATGTCTGAATGGTTTACGAAAATATAAGCGAGGTGTATCTTTGCGGATATTGATTCTCATGGTGAGCCTTTGGCTTGCCGCGAGTCCCCTTCAGGGCAAAATTGTCTTTTATTCCAAACGGGATGGAAATCCTGAAATCTACACGATGAAATCGGATGGAAGTCATCAGACACGCCTGACGTTCAATGAGGCTGCTGATGCTATGCCTGTTTGGTCTCCCAATGGACAACAGATCGCGTTTAATAGTAATCGGGATGGGAATTGGGAAATTTATGTGATGGACGCCGATGGAAGCAATCAACGGAACCTGACCCGCCACCCTGCATTTGATGTTTCTCCTAACTGGCATCCCGACGGGGATCGGATTGCGTTTATGCGGGGCGAAGATATCGCTTATCTTTACACAATAGACCTTGATGGCGAGAATCTCAAACTGATAAAAAAAGCGGAGTATATCTCAAGCCCAAAGTGGTCTCCTGATGGTCGACAGATTGCTTTTGAAATGTTCGGCGACAATGGAGGTGGGATTTATATCGCTGATGCCAATGGTAAGAACGAAAGGCTAGTGTCAAGACCGGGGAACTGGGCACTCATAGATTTAGGGGGGTGGTCACCGGATGGTAAACAGATTCTGTATACGGAAATCTTCGAGCCTACCCCCGGCGTGTGGGAGTATGTTATGGTCATAGTAACACTGCATCGGTCAAAACGGGAAGTGATTGGCTTTGAAGAGATAGAACTGCCTCCCAGTCCGTTATTGGGGGTGCAAGCATACGGGTGGGGGGCTGATGGAAAATCTATCCTGTTCGGTGGACTCATTGGGATTTGGGATGTTTACCGGTATCGGCTTGATACACACGAATTGATACGGTTAACAAACACTCCGTTCTCTGACAATACAGCACCCCACGAACGGGATCCGCGCTTATCTGTCCCTCCTCAACAGGGGCGGCTCCCGGTGAGCTGGGGGGAGATTAAATCCGCCCAATAACAGCACTGATGCAGATAGAATCACCTGATGATTCGCCGTAACGGTGAATCCCGCTAAAACGAAA
>JAJEAL010000134.1 GCA_022822785.1 Candidatus Poribacteria bacterium | reverse complement strand
GTTGAGCGGCTTCTGTTTTGCTGCCGCCGGCTTGTATGAAATCAAGGACACGTTTGCGTAAATCGGGTGAATATCTCATAATACTTATATCGTAACACATGTCTAAATAATGTTCACTTATTTATATTATCTACCATAAATAGGATGCTGTTTCTATCGCTTTTCTGGAGTTTCCTCGGTTTCTGGAGCGATTGATGTACTCCCGTCCCTTGTCCTCCCTACGAATCCTGCATCGGCAAGATCACTTTACTCTTCTCCTGCGCTGAGCGGTAGGTCGCTAAGACAACCTCAACAGCATGGCGGCCGCCTCTGCCATCGATCAAGGGTGTTTTATCTTCGCGGATACAATCGACAAAATGGGTCAGTTCACCGATAACGCCGTGCGGCCCTGAGCGGTCAGGGGTAAGCGTCTCCCACTCCGATTCGCCCATCTTCTTGAGATACGCGATGTCCGCTCCCATATCAAGCCGCAGCGAGCCTTTCGACCCGTCAATGATGGTCTCGTTTGTGCCACGTGCACCTAAGAACCCACCCCATCGCAATATCCCTACTGCCTTCGTATCATACCGAATGAGTGAGATCGTGTAATCCTCCCAATCATCATGTCCAGAAAAGCTGCCCACTTCCGCAGCAACCGTTAGCGCAGTTCCGCCATACCAGTTAATGAGATCGGATTTGTGGATGCCGTTCTCCAGAAGCCCACCGACAGTCCCGTACCACGTTGATGGACGTTCTCGCGGACCCCGATAGGGACCGCTATAATCCGTTTCGATATAGGTCACATCCCCAATTTCACCGTCATCAACTAACTGTTTGCCGAGGACATGTACAGGATAGAAACGGAGGACTTGTCCCACCATCAGGTGCGTCCCCGCTTTATCCGAAGCATCAATCATCGCGTCCGCATCACTGAGCGTGAGGGATAGGGGTTTTTCGCAAAAGGCGTGGACACCCGCTTCCGCTGCTGCAACCACAACCTCCCGATGTGCCACCGGCGGCGTCGCGACCACGACGCCATCCACAATCTCTAGCAGTTCGCGGTAATCTTGAAACGCACGGATTTGGTGCTGCTCTGCGATAGCTTGTGCCGCCTCCAACCGGAGGTCTGCAACACCGACAAATTCACAATTTTCAACTTGAGGCAGCGAATTGCAATGGGCACCGCCCATGCCCCCTGTACCGATAACGCCAATACGTGTCATCAAAACCTCCTTTAGGTGTAGGAACCTAACATTAGCTCATTGATGAACCCTTGACTATTTACGTTTCACGCATCATGTTTCACTCGCCAGATTGTTTAATAACCTTCAATCTACATTCAAAGGCTGATAAGTCCCTCTTTTTGCAGAATATCCCCGGCGATCGCGTAAGTTGTTCCGTGCATGGCAATGACCACCAGCCCAATCCCCGATGCAAGATAGCCGCCCATATAGAGGTTCGGGACAGCGACCGCCTCGTAGTTATGCGGATGTGTCATCACCTGATGCAACTGGAAACGGTAATTGTCGTATTTCTCGACCTGTTCCAACGGTTCAAATCCTTCAAAGAGAGAATAGTCTGCGCTACCACCAATCTCCAAGACAACATGCTCTGCTTCAATAACATGTTTCTCCCTCTGATGATCCACTGTTACTAGACCGGCAGATACCCCTTGCTCAATTCCGCGGACATGGCTTTGATACAACGTCTGAAAGCGAGGATCTCGGCTCTCCATAATGTCGGCAATCCGAGCGTAATACGGCAATCCATATCGGCTATCGCTGATTAACCGCCAGTGGTTCTCAAACGGTTGGCGCATCACATAATACACCTGCTTTCCCGCATCATAAAGTTCCGTTGCCGCCCAATCCGCCGACCTACCACCGCCGACCACAATAACACGTTCACCGGGGAAATCCTCCGGCCGATCATAACTTTTCGCTACAAACGGAAGATTTTCTCCCGGCACATCGAGTCGGCGGAGGATGCACCGCTGTCCAACGGCATAAACGAGATACTTGGCGGTGTATTGATGGGTTGTCTTCGTTCCTACATCCTTGCTCGTGACTAGAAAGCCACGCTCATGTGGCTCGATACGGACGACCTTCTCGCCGGTATGGATGCGGTCAGTCTGACCAAATCGATCGGGAATACTGTGATAGTAACGCAGGAGATCGCCCTTGATTATCAGGTCGTTGACATTTAAGTCAATCCCTTGTTCTTCAGTATGTAGCGCGAGCGGATAGAAAGGGAACTCCATCCACTGTCCCGGAGAAAGGGTTAAGAGATTTTGCGGAACATTGTTCCACAAGCCGCCGACCTCCTCCTGCGTAATGAGCAGGTAATCTATCGGCGTCTCTTGACGAAATTCCATCGCGATTTGCGCGAGTTCTTCAAACAGCTGTCTGGGGTGATGGAGGAGTCGGAAGAGGTCTACAGGCGCAATATGTTGTGACAATGTCTTAAAATCTAAACCGAGCAGGTTACCTGTGACTTGCTGCAGTCCCGCAGCTAACTGTGGATAGCGCAGACTGAACATACGACTTCCACGAAAGTAAGGGTGCCAACCTCCCAACACCACAGCGAGCGGAAGCCCGGCAGGTCCCCCACCCACAATAATTACGGTATGATGTTCTATATTCGACAATCAATCACCTCGGAATCAGATGGGATCTTCAGAAGAGCAGGATTTACGCAAATTCAGCACGCAGCGCGAGTTTTTTGATTTTTAACCCCCTAAATCCCCCTCATCAGAGGGACTTATGAAACAACTGCGTAAGTCTTAAAGAATCTGTCCTCGAACCGTATGTTTCACGTTTCACGAGTCACAACTCCCCCCGATAATAGAGACAATGCGCTGTGATGGGACACTGATCGCATTTCGGCTTACGTGCATCGCAGATTCGGCGTCCAAAGGCAATGAGGTTCATGTGAAACGGGTATGCCTTGCCTTCGGCGATAATCTGTGGCATCAATTGGTGCGCTTTCTCCGCAGTACAATTTGACGGCACAAATCCCAACCGTTTGCTGATCCGCAGGACGTGCGTATCCACCGGGAACACATCACGACCACAGGCGAACGCGAGCGTGACGGACACCGTTTTGATCCCAATGCCCTTGTGTTGGGATAGCAGCGGTATTGCGTCTTCGGTGTCCATCTCGCGGATGAACTCCAGATCTAACTCACCGTATTCCGCCTTGAGCCACGTCAAAAAGTTCTTGATGGTTTGGCTTTTCTGACCGCTCAACCCCGCAATCTTGATAGCGTCCGCGATATCCTCCACATCGACATTGAGCACCTCTTCCCACGTCGGATAACGTTCTTTGAGGGCCGCGAATCCCTTATCCCGGTTGACATCGTTTGTGTTCTGGGACAAGACGGTAAGCATCAAACAGTCAAGGACATTTTCGTCCGTCTCCGGTTCAGGGGCACCGTAAAGTTTTTCCAAGGCGTCAGAAACTAACGCTGTTTTCTGCTCAAGATCCAAATCGTACCTCCGATCCTCTTTGGTCCATTGGCGGATTAGTTCATTAGCTCATGTTAAGAAAGCGTGCAAAGAAACCGAGTTTTCAAGAAAAAACTCGGTTTCTCTTGGTTGGTATCGTGCACTTTTTTGATATAAACTAGTTCATTTAATGAATAAATCTTACCAACCTCATCAAGAGTTGTTATGAGGGTTGCCCAATATTTAAGAGTTCTATACCATCCCGCGCGGAGTTGACCTGGAACCGAATTACATACACGCGGTTCGGGGCTTTACCACTTTCACAATACGAAATCAGCAGTGATTCATCTTCCATCTTAAGCCCACCGGGGTAGCCGTAGCAAGAGGCATCAAGCGGAAGCTCCGGCGTCCACTCCACACCTCCGTCCCGACTCAAGAAGACATATAGCCCACCTTGGTAGGTTGCAACACAAACAAGGGTGTCATCATCAAGTACGAACAGTCGCGGCGCTTTGACCGTCCCACTTTGAACCATTTGTCCAGACTCACACCAACTCACGCCATCGTCATCTGAGAAAAAGATGCCGCCATCGGGGCGTGACACCATAACGAGACGGCCGCTGTCAAAACGAGCGATGGCAGGTTCGTCCACATCCACCCCCTGGCGGCGGATAGTCGAGACGGTGCACCACGTCTTTCCAGCATCATCGGAGCGGCGAATCGCACCAAAGAGATGATTCTCATCCTGACCTGAACAGTAGGTGGGCCACAGGATACCCCCATCGGGGAGTTGGACAGCCTGACCGTGACTCCTTTCGTAAAATGAGCCCGGACTATCCAACCAAATCGGTTCACCCCAAGTCGTCCCGCTGTCGGTTGATCTAATCACGCACTGCTGCGTATTCAGTCCATTCAGGTCCTTGCGGAAAGCCGGAGGCGCTTCCGAGAATCCATACCAAGACGCCTGCACATTGATAAAACAGAGCACGGTACTGTCTTGGAGAACAAACAGCGTAACGGGACCATCATCTAAGGGAATGTTCGTCAGTCCGACCGGTTTGCTCCAAGTACGTCCATCATCGGTGGAATACACGGCCATTGAGCGCCCGCCTGTGGGCGCGATAAAATCCACGGGCCAACCTTCGGCGGCATAGCGTTCACGGGTCTCTTTCTCAAACAGTCTCGGTGAGGCAAATGAGGCGTGCCAGTAACCGGCGGAGTGAGCGAGCAGCAGATTTCCATTCGGCATTCGTTCCAGTGCTCCAGCCCAGCCAATGAAGTCACCCAGTCCGGGAAATGGATCAGGACGATTAAAATCCCACCCAGTGACGCATACCCGTGCTTCTTCAGCTGTAAGCCGTTTCGTATTGGTAGCGTGCATTTTCTCGCTTAACCTCACCAACTGAGAGATCTTGACAGAAGATAGATCTATACTTTCAATGTGATGCAAACGGAATGCGGTCTATTGCCCCCGTCGCTGACGATAGAGGATAGGATCAACCGCCGCAGCCATGGCACGCACATCCAAATCTTCACCGAGGAACTCGCAAATCTTCTCCGCCACTTCCACCGGGCGTTGGATGACCTCTGAGTACGCCCCCTCAAACAGTGGGATATTGCGTCGAGCCAACATCAGCTTCACTTCGTGGAGTTGACGCTCAAAGATTCGATGCAACTCTGCATCCGACAGATTGCCGCCGCTTTTCCCCTGATGCTGGAGCATTTTCCGCTGAGAGGCAAGCACTTCGCTGATATCACGCTCCATCAAGAGAACTCGATAGCTGAATTGGAACGGCAAAAACGGAATTAGTTGAGCGATGATTTTCACCGCCTTGCCTTCTGCGTCGGGCAGCCACGCCCGGTCTCGCCGGAGCCGCTTGACTTTCTCGTATTCAAAATAGCCACGCGGGTTGTCAGCGTCCGCCTCTCGCACGCCGTCAGTCAGGCACGGGTAACCGCCGGCCGCCAGCATCTGCATCAGCATTGAGGTGCCAGACCGGGGAAGGCCAGACACCACGGTGATGAGTTCCTTAGTACGTTCATTCATCAATGAACCGGAGCGCGAGCCTCGGATCTTATCAGGGCTGCGGCCTGTCAAGATTCCTCTGAAGCTGCTTTCTCCTCCAACGCAACATATTTTTTTAACAGCTGTTCCTGTTTCTTCGTTAGAGTCGTAGGAATTTCAATAATTACGGTAACAAGAAGATCGCCCCGCTCATCCTCCGATGTTTTAATCCCCTGCCCAGTTAACCGGAAAGTCTGATTGGGTTGTGTACCTCGTGGCAGGTCCAAGACGATGGGATCCGTAAGCGTCGGAACTTCAACCTCTCCGCCCAAGGTTGCCGTCGCAAAGCCAACCGGAACCTGACATTGTAAGTTAGCCCCATCCCGTTGTAGGACCGGGTGAGGCTTGACAACGATATCTACAAACAGATCGCCCTGAGGTCCCCCACGGAAACCGCAATCCCCCTGACCGGGTAACCGTAACGATTTCCCACTCTCAAGCGCTGGCGGTATCCGCACTAGTAAAGCGCGCTCCTTACGGGTAACGCCCGTCCCACGACAAACCTGACACGGTCGGTGAATGAGGACACCCGTTCCTTGACAGCGTTCACACGGTTTATTGTGCACTGTATCACTCCGCAGCAACCGGTCAAGGATTTCACCATTTCCCATACAGTTGGGACATGTTGAGTGAGGGGAGTCATTTTGCGCCCCTGTGCCTTCACAAGTATCACACTCCTCGTTACGGAGAATACGGATGGATTTCTCCGTTCCCAACATGGCTTCAGTAAATAGAAGCGTCAGGCCGGTTCTTATACTGGAACCACGCCCTCCTTTTGCCCTAACCGTCGGCTTTGTTTGTGCTTTTCGCTTCGTTTGCGGGCCGGGTTTAAACAGATTCTCAAAGAGATTATTGATTCTGGAACTGCTATCACTAGATCGCCTGACCCCCCTACCTCCTTGATTTCCTCTATCTGCCCTTGACGATTGACCCTCGACGTGCTGCGGCGCGAGCTCACTCAACGCCTGATAAGCCCTGGATGCTTCCCTAAATCGTTCTTCCGCTTTTTTATCCCCCGGATTTTTGTCCGGATGATATCGCAGCGCAATCTTTCGATACGCTTTCTTTATTTCATCGAAGGTTGCATTCCGGCTCACACCAAGGATTTGATAGTGGTCTTTCTTCCTCACTAATATCTCCCCTTATAGCTGCCAACCCTAAACAATCAGGATTTTCCAAAGGACTTTCCCGCAAACCTATGTTTAGCGTTCGATTAACAACACCCGCTTTGTCCCCTTGTTTGAAGCCAGCCGAACAAGTGCCTTGAGATTGAGAACCTCATCGACAAGAACCGTTGGCCGATGGAAGCGGAGTCTCTGTTTCATCACCATTTTTCGTTTCGATTTCGTATATTTGAGTTCGATGAATCCAACCTCGTTGTGAATCTCACGGGCTTCCGGCACAGAATCCACGGCAAACTGAGACGGTAAATTGACAGTAATTTCATCTACAAAGGTAACGGCTTTGCCAAGGACGACTGGATGCGTCCTGCTCTCTTCGCTGAGCAACGCCGCATAAGGGTGTTTAACCATCGGTAACTCAAGAACGTACTGCTGACCAATCGCAAAAAGATAATCCTCACACCGCCATGTGAGGACAAGCTTCAATTCATCCGCCATGGTATTAAGGTTTGGGATTGAAACATCCTCTAATTTCGCGCGATCGTCGAGCTCCATGTATTCATGCAGAAACTTCGATTGCTCATCAGGATTGATATATTGCAATTGGCTTCGTAGCTTCGTATTGAACGCGCCGGTTACAGTAAGCGTCTGAGTGACCTCTACTGATAGATTATCCTCCACCTGTATCCGTGTCTCAACATTTTTGAGGTTCGTTGCTGCGTCGATTGTCGGACTTTTCGCAAATCGATATAATTGCTCCTGCATTTCGACAATTTCTTCGGGATCTGCAGCCATCTCCGCAGCTTTCGACGTAAACCCTTGCCCTGCGTCATCCCGTTCTCTCATAAGAAAATCGGGGTTGACGATGAGAGCCCATCGATCTTGATCGCTAGCGGGAAGATCCCCAAACGCACAAGTTTCCGCCGTCGCATCTAGCCAGATGAGCTCACCGTCGTCATTCCCTTCCACAGCGAGAATCATGTGATTAAAGTACGAAAGCGAAGGAATCTCACGGATAATCCTGCTAGATTCACCCGCAGAAATCAGCACTGGATACGACCGGATGCCTACCGCTGACAGCATTGTACTGAGCAGTGTTGTCTTATCTTTGCAATCCCCATACCCTTCTTTGAAGATTTCGGGTGCCGAATGCGGCTTTATCGCCCATATCCCCAGTTCAATGCCGACATAATCAATGTTCGTCGCCACATATTCGTAGAGCCGTTTAATCTTCTCCTTTCGGCTCCATGCGCCTCTTAGCAAATTCTTCGTCTTCTCTTCGATTTCTGGTGTCACAAAATCCTGCTCACGGATGAGCGTTCCGTACCACTCCATAAGTTTATCCCACGAGTCAAGTGATGAGATATTGATACTGTAAGCGAGGTCTTCAACAGCTGGCATAAACGCCTCCTCGCGGATCGGCGGAACATCACGCATTTCAAATGTATAGCTCCGTGTATACCGGTTCTCCGTGATTGTCGGTTCACCCCCAATGGACTCTGGACTGCTAGTCTGGTAGTGCACCGTTTTCTTTCTGGGCGTGTGAATCGTAAACCGGTAGTGCTGCACAGGCACCGACGTTTGAAAGTAGACCTGATGCCAAAATTCGCCCTGCATCAAATGCCCACGATTGTTGGACGAGTAAGCGTAGTCAATGACACAATCATCGGACATCTCTGGCATTGAAAAGTGCATGAGACGAGCGTCCACAAACAGCCCCGCTTCAACCGCGCTCGGTGGGGGAATATTTTTAACGATTGCCCGCTGGTCAAGATCAATGACACGACCATCAGGGGTGAGTGTTCGAGCATGATGAATTGTGATGTCATCGTTTCCCCGTGTGTAAGGGATACTAACCTTACCAAATTTATGTCCGGTATCATTAAAAATTTTCACAATCCGCCGTGTCGAATAGATGTAGCTGCTGTCTTCGTTGATGTTCATCACCTCCGTTTCCCAGAGTACAACCGCGCCGCTATCGGGATAATCCTCCGCATCTAGGGCGTCAGTGAGCAAGCCTTCAATCTGCGCTTCATCCGCTTTTGAAACGAAATTATAGGGAAGTGAGGTACGTTGTGAGGTCGGCGCGCCGACCTCATCGAGCGTTTCTGCTGATTCGTCGTCGGCACGCTCTACGTCTGATTCGGCTAATATGGAATCCACAAGTGCTGAACGGCGTTCCCCAAGATAGGTTCTTTGTGCAACGGTGCCGTCCGAAGCATTTGGCAATTCTCGGCGTGAAGCAATTCCATCTCCGTTATCGTCAAGGTGAGGGTGCTCCGATTGAACGGAGCCGTCGCTCTCATACCACGCTTTCACCCGTTTTTGCGTGTACAGAAACGCCTCTAACAGTGAAATCGCTTCATTGTCATCCCCATCCGCGGCACGATCGGAAAAGGCGTCAATAAAAATATTGCCAAACCCCGACCGCAGATACCCTTCACGTGGTGAACACGCGGTGATAATTGTTCGCCCTGCCTTGCTCACTTGAGAAACCATACGCGCACTGTAAGGAAATCCGAAGATTAAGACCATCTCTTCAGCAGGAATCTGTTCTATAAGCGCAGCACACTCTCTATCGCTGATATCCCGTCCGGGGGCATTGTATTTTAGTCCGCTTGCGGTTTTGGTTGAATGACCAACCATAAAGAGGAGGAACCGATCTCCCGGTTGTAATCGCGATTGCAAACTGGCGAAAGCAGCCTCAATCCCGGCTTTCGTCGATTTCCCATTGACCTGCCCAGACATCTCCCCGTCATCTTCAAACAGAAAGGTGATGTTCGCCCGTGCATAGCCGTATTCTTCCGTCAGCAGGTTGTGCATTCGTGAGGTCGCGTTCCAAAATTCATCGTAAAAAGATTTCTCACCGCCAACGCCGCCAATGATGAGCGCGTAATCTTCAGCAGATGTGTCCGGTGTGATGAACAGAATGCAGCTTAAAATCAAGCAAACGCTAAAAGCCGAGCGTGAGTCGAACTGAAAACGGGAATTTGAACCGTCACGCGCTCTCACCTGCTCACTTGTATACCTTCTCCCTCTCACAATGATTCCTCCTCCCGAATAAATGCTCCACTTTTTCCACCAGTCTTCTTTACCAATCGAATATCAGAAATCTCCATCTCCCTGTCCACTGACTTGCACATATCATAGACCGTTAAACCGGCGACGGAAACAGCGGTCAGGGCTTCCATCTCGACGCCGGTCCGCCCCACAGTCTGCACCTCCGCCTCAATTTCAACCCGGTGTTCCGCCTTATTGATTGACAGATCAACTTTGACAGCGGTCAGCGCGAGCGGATGACAGAGAGGGATAAGATCTCCAGTGCGTTTGGTCGCCATGATGCCGGCAAGACGGGCAATTTCGAGGACATCCCCTTTTGCGAAGCCGCGTTCAGCGATTAACTGAAGTGTCTCCGGGTTTGTGAACACATGTCCACGGGCCACCGCTACCCGGAGGGTTTCTGCTTTCGGTGTGACATCGACCATGCGGGCATGTCCTTTTTCGTCAAAATGTGTGAGTTTATTCATCATATCCTCCCCCCGAAACCATCGCCGTTACCCGATTAAACTGTGGTTTAAGCGCGGGATAAAGTGCCCGGTAAATCTGGTAATATCCCTCATAGATTCTCACATTGTCAGCGTTCGGTTGCGTGGCCGACGTGATTTTGATGATTTCATCTGCTGCCCCCTCAACGCTGTCGTAAACCCCCGTTCCGACGCCCGCAAGAATTGCTGCGCCAAACGCGGGCCCTTCAGCACTGTTAATTGTGACTAGTTCGGCATCGTAGACATCGGCTTGGATTTGTCGCCAGAGCGAACTTCGTGCGCCGCCACCCGTGGCGTAGATTCGCTCAATAGGCGTGCCTAACCCACGGATAATCTCTAGCGAGTCGCGTAGAGCATAGGCAATCCCTTCCATCACCGATCGAATCAGATGAGATTTACCGTGCCGCAACGTCATGCCAAAGAAGGCAGCTTTGGCGTTTGCATCCGCGTGTGGTGTGCGCTCACCGGTGAGGTAGGGCAGGAAGATTAAACCTTCGCTGCCAACCGGTGCTTCTGCTGCGCGCCGGGTCAAAATCTGATACGCATCAACGCCTTCGGCTTTTGCAGCCGCAACCTCCGAGTCACCCAAACTATCGCGAAACCAGCGGAATGCACCACCGGCTGAAAGTACCACACCCATCAGATACCATTTGTGCGGAGCAGCATGACAGAAACTATGTGCTTGTAGGTTCGGATCCACTTTGGCTTCATCGGTATGTGCAACAATTGCTCCCGATGTCCCGATACTTGCCGAGACCCGACCTGTCCTGACAATCCCATTGCCAACTGCACTACAAGCGTTGTCCGCTCCACCGCCGACAACCGGAGTGCCCGCTGGGAGTCCTATCAATTCAGCAACTTCAGCGGTAATCATTCCACACACATCAACAGACTCATACACAGGTGGCAGCAGCGCTGAATCAATGCCGAGCTTGTGAAATACTGCTTCAGACCAGCATCGTCGCTTGACATCGAACAGGAGTGTCCCCGCCGCATCGGAAACCTCTGTGGCAATCTCCCCTGTCAAGCGGAATCGGACGTAATCTTTGGGAAGTAATATTGTGGTTGTCTTTTCCAGAATCTCCGGCTCGTTGTCTCGTACCCAGATTACCTTTGGCGCAGTAAAACCCTCAAGTGCAGGGTTACAGGTGCTCTGCCCCAACAGATCCTCACCGATAGTCTCTGTGATGTAACGGCACTGCTCCGTCGTTCGCACATCGCACCATAGCATCGCCGGACGCAGCACACAGTGTCCGTTGTCCATCAGGACCAAACCGTGCATCTGACCGGAAAGCCCTAACCCCTTGATTTCCCTAGGTGAAACCCCCGATTCGGCGAGCACCGTTTGGATCGATCTTACCGTTGCCCACCACCAATCCTCCGGATCCTGTTCTGCCCATTTCGGATGAGGGGTGTACAACGGATATTCCTCTAGGGCGCTGGCATACTGTTTACCGCTTCCATCAACGAGAATCGTCTTTGCCCCTGTTGTTCCAACGTCAATGCCGATGAGATATGCCATAAATCATTTCCTCAGAGTTATGAGGCGCAATATGCTAGTGAGTCAAAATCCCATCTTGAGATTCCCTTTATTGATCGACAGATCGACTTTTGAGAAAGGTAAATGGAACCAAGAGATCATTGACGACAGGTTGCCACCCAGGCAATACATGAGATTGGACTCGCGCGCTATTGCTGAATCGTTCAACGGTCCTAGATGAATCAGCGATGAATTGCACTACTTCAATCGTGCCTTCCCGTGAACGTACAAGCCAGCACTCATCAACCCCCATCCGTTGATAGTCTGCAAGTTTGTCCGAAACGTTTTGTTGTGATTCGCTTGGGGAGACAATTTCTACAACCAAATCTGGGGCGATGTCAAGGAAAGGGAGTTCTTCCATATTATCCAATCCCAACTGTGCAATCCGTTCACAGCTAATGTAAATCACATCGGGTTGTCGAGTCCGCAACGGTGTTCGACTAATCATGATGTCAACGGGGGCATACACGACAAGCCCTAATAGGTTCTTATCCACATAATTCGCCATCGGTTGAAAGATTTTTCTCGAGTGCCATTGGTGTCCGAATAGCGGTGCAGGCTCCATCATCAGTTTCCCGTCGATGACTTCATATCGCTGCACGGTTTCTGGCAGCGCGAGGTAGTCATCATAGGTCAAGAGTTCTTGTGTCATATATAATCACCTTCAGTTCGGATCCAACCGTGGAATAGCTATGTAGATTAAGACACTATGTTTGGAAATGATTTCATCAAGAGATTGATAGAAATTTACGTCCGTCATATTCACCCATTTTTACTTTCTAATATCAGGGAGAATGGCGCAGCACGCGCCCCGGTAGCTGCCCTGTGGGATTTCCCGCCTCAATCACAGGAACACCATTGACCAATACCCAGTTTACACCAACTGCCGGCTGCACCGGATCCTGCCATGTCGCACGATCAGCAACAGTCTGCGGGTCAAAGACAACTAAGTCCGCAGCCAACCCCTCAGCGACCCGTCCACGGTCTTTTATCCCAAAACGCGCTGCCGGGAACCCACTCATCTTGTAGACCGCTTCGTGTAGGGACACCAGTTGACGCTCCCTGACAAAGCGTCCAAGATACTGAACAAAGCAGCCGTATCCCCGCGGATGCGGGTGGGGAATATCGTAGACACCATCGCTAGCAATCATCATTCGCGGGTGGACAGCCGTCCGGTCAATCGTTACTTTGTTCTCTTCGGGCGGTGTCTGCCAAGGAAAAACGAATGTCTCTATCCCTTCCTCTTCAAGCATCAGATCGTAAGCAAAGTCCTCGCAGGACTTACCCACACTCTCAGCAGCTTCCGATAAGGTCATGCCGATGAACCGACCGGAACGGGTATAGCCGACAATCTGATCACCGCGTCCTAGTTGCTCTCGGAGATAGGGTAAACACTTTTCCCGGACCTCCGACCGTTCCAAATTCGCTAAGACATCTGAGAGACTTCCCGCCTGGAATTCCGCCGGCAGCATCAGCGCGAGATGGGTCATCCCCGCCGGATAAAGATAGGATTCAAAGGTCAAATCAATGCCCTCACGGTCTACCTGCTCAAGCAACGCAGCACTCTCATCATCTACCCGCTCGTGAGAGATATGGACCGGGATACCCGATTGCTTGGCGAGTTCAAAGGTTTCTTCCCACGCTTTTTTCCGTCCGAGGATTCGGTAGCGGATATGTGCGGCATAGATTGCGCCGTATGAATCTGCCAACTTACATAAAGTTACAAGTTCATGGAGATCTGCATGTGCGCTCGGCTGGTAGTCAAGCCCCAAGCAGAGGCAACCCGCGCCCGCCTCCAACCACTCACGGGTCGTCTCCACCATGGCAGCTAACTCTTCGTTGGTGGCGGGTCGGGGATCCCACCCCATCGCCCCCAAGCGAACCGCACAGTGCGGCACCTGTGGATAAACATTAGCGGGAGTATTGCCGGGAAAGATACTCAAATAATCTTCAGCGGTGGGCCAATCAAGGGTGTACTCAGCATCCCCAATCGCAAACTGGGTATAACGCCACATCTCCTGCGCCTGCTCCGGCGGAAGTGGTGCCCAGCCAAACCCATCCGGGGCGGTCAACTGGGTGGTCACCCCCTGACGGACAGCTCCCAACTGATCTCGGCCCCCTAACAACGCAATCTCGGAATGCACATGGACATCAATGAAACCCGGACTTACAACCTGACCTGCCGCATTGATACTCCGGTCTGCCTGTGCGGGATCTAACTTTCCAATAGCAGCGATTCGGTCATCAACGACACCCACATCCGCAGGAAAGGGTTCGCGTTCGCCTGTGCCATCAACAACCTTTCCGCTATGAATAATATAGTCAAATTGCATTAAGTGTTCTCCGTTACTGCGCTGGGGAGGTTATTTTGCTAGCTGTTCCTAGCTCCCATAAATTCAGATTTTCGGTTGACAGGGCAAAATGGATCGGGTATGATGTAATTAGACTTAAATATCAATACAAGTTGCTTTGAACCCCGATGCATATATCGGGGAGGAGAAATGTACCAATGCCCCATAAATCTCATCTTTTTGGTCTCTTTATAAAGCTCTTTCTTCTTGGTATCATTTTTGGCGGGTGTGACAATGCGGGTTCAGGTGGAAGTGGATCGGTAAGCCTGCTCAGGGATGAGCCCGTGATTTTGGATTCTACCCTCGCAATTAATGTCAGCGATGATCGTCCGGATGGAATTGCTGACACCTTTTTCGACACAAGCGAACGGATTTACTTGTGGATTTTTTGGGTGAACGTCCAAGGACGGCACACCGTTGAAGTCAACTGGTTTTCACCGCATGACGACTTAAACGCTCCCCCCTTTCGGGAGGACCAGGAGACCTTTACCTCCTCAACAGGGGATCAGATTACCTGGTTCTTTATAGATGCCCCTTCCGGTGGCTTTGTTGATGGTGAATGGTTTGTGGAAATCTTTCTAGACGGTTTGTTCGAGCGCAGCCATGTGTTTGACGTTAGACAGTGAACAACAAATCTACCAACACCCCATTTTTCAACCCCTAATCGTCTTCATTCATGAAATCCAAGATCGGGAAGAGATTGCAGAAAATTAATTCCCGGATGTTTACTGGGTTCTCAAGATGTGGTTTTTGACGAATTAAATTTGACGATTTCTTCCCAAAGTATACTACCGTCGGTATGGCAGAACATCCCGATGAATTCAGAGGTAAACTTGTTAATGACTTTGGCATACTCTTGCATAAACTGCTCATTTCTTTCTTTCGCGCGATGCCCTAGCGGTTCAATTATATCAGTGTAAAGATTTTCATCATCCGAAATAAATTCCCAAAATTGTTGTCCGCACAGCTTTAGGTAGTCACCCTTATTTGGCTTTCGATCTTTTCCATAGCAGCAACCGTTGACGGCGATGACATTTGTCAATGATGTATTTGTGCCGAGGGTTTGTTTGGCTTTCTCGAAGTTATCCCGCATTTTCTTGATTTGGTCACTATTCCCCCAATTTGGTCCAGATTTGATTTGTACAATATATCTTATACTATCTCGTTCAAATTCTAAATCAATTCCCTCTGCTGAGGATTTCTGACCACCGTATACCTCTGAACAAATAAAAATCGCAAGTCCCTCTAGAAACCCGCCAAAAATCCCCTCTTCTTGTGAAGACAGATAAGCGTCTAAGATAGTCTTTACAAAATCTGGTGCTGTGTTAATATTTTTTGCCTTGAATAGATAGGGATTTTTTCGTTTGACAAGATTCATCAGTTTCAACGCTTGGAGTTTATCTAACCTTATCTGGTGGAAGTCCTGAATGTTTGCCTCAACATAATCAGTGATTTCCTGTTGTGTAATGGATTTCATGTTGCGCCTCTTCAAATAACAGATATTGTGTCGGTTTGATATTTTCCTTTGCTAATTGATAATACTGAGGCAAAATTTCAATACCGACGGAATTTCTTAGCAACGTTTGAGCAACTTGGCATGTTGTGCCGGAGCCTGCAAACGGATCGAGCACCCAATCATTTTCTTTGGTAAACAGCTTGATAAACCATTCGGGCAGTGTTTTGGGGAAAACGGCACTGTGTTTTCGATTTCCCGTTTCGGTTGCTAAGTGCAAAACATTTGTCGGATATGCCATTTTTCGGTCTAACCAATTTGACACATTCTTTCCGAACCCACTCCCCACTCTCGATGTGTCCCGGCTCTGATCGGTCTTACTGAGATGCTTCAACCTTTTCTCTGCCCAGTCTCCCATTGGCACCATAACCGCCTCTTGATACATATCGAACTTCTTGGTTTTATTAAACTGCAAACATCTTTCCCAAGCATCTCTGAATCGGTTTGGCCATTTGCCCGGATAGCAGTTTTTCTTGTGCCAGACAAACTCCTCCGTCCACAGCCAGCCCTGCCTTCTCATCTCAAGTATCAACTCGAGAACATAAGTATGCCGCTCTCCATTAACAGCTTTTTCTTTAATATTCAGAATAAACGTGCCAGAGGACTTGAGGACCCGTAAAAATTCTTCAGCGCGAGGCATAAACCAATTGACATATTCATCCGGATTGACTCCGCCATACGTTTTGGCTCGGCGGTCCGCATACGGGGGCGAAGTCATAATCAAATCGAATGAATCTGCATCAAAATTGGTGAGAACCTCTAAGCAATCCCCAAGATAAAGGTCTGTTTTTATTGCTGTCATTGAACAATCTGCCTTTACGCGAGAGATATGGCATTTTACGTATCACACTTCGCAAGATAGATATTATCAAAGTGCCTCAATTGTAGAACGACAATGCACTAGAATCGTATTAACTCCAAAGTTGCTAGGTTCTGTTGACATTTGCAGTGTGAGTCAAAGCCTCAACCTTGGGTTCATCAAGAATAGTCGCTCATATTGTTCCTTACAACAACTCCCGACCAACAATCAGACGATACGCCTCCAGATATTTTTCACTCGTTTGATTGATGACTTCTGCCGGCAATTCAGGTGCCGGGGGCTCTTTGTTCCAGCCAACATCGCTCAGATAATCACGGACATACTGCTTATCAAAGCTGGGTGGAGAGCTACCGGGCTTGTATTCGTCCTTGGGCCAGAAGCGAGATGAATCGGGGGTGAACACCTCGTCAATCAGAATCAGTTGACCGTCAATCTGACCAAACTCAAACTTGGTATCACAGAGGATAATTCCGGACTTTTCCGCATGTTCGCTTGCGGCTTCAAACAGCGCAAAACTGGTCTGAATAATCCTTTCTGACAACTCCTTCCCAATCTCCGCCTCCATCTCTGCGATTGAGATGTTCTCATCATGTTCGCCCTGTTCCGCTTTCGTGGAAGGGGTGAAGATAAGTTCCGGTAACCGCTCCGATTCCGTTAATCCCGGCGGCAGCTTTTCCCCACACACCGTTCCATCCGCTTGATACTCCGCCCACGCCGACCCCGCGATGTACCCGCGTACGACGCATTCGATGTCGATTCGATTTGCTTTCCGCACAAGCATTGAGCGCCCTTTAAGCACGTCCGCATCGGCTTGTAGAACGTCCGGATACTGTGCAACATCAGTGCTGATAATGTGGTTATCGACGATCGATTTCGTATAATCGAACCAAAACTCAGAAAGTCCAGTCAGGATTTGTCCTTTGTACGGAATTCCATTCGGCAGCACAACATCAAACGCCGAAATCCGATCCGTTGAGATAATTAATAACTGCTCGCCAAGGTCGTAGAGATCTCGGACTTTACCTCTGTTGGCAAGCGCAACGTTAGTTAGGTTTGTTTCTGTGACAATGTTTTGTGACATTACTAACTCCATCAAATATAGAATTTTGGTGCTACGGTAAAATTATGGTAATATATCTAAGTTACGCTACGCCATTTACTATATAGCACAAAAGGCGTAGCTTCAGCATTTTGTGAGGCTATTTCCCTCAATCCTCCTTTGCAGGTTGCTTGGGATTTTGTTTGGAGCCAGAATCCTCCTCACTAGGTTTTTGGGTAGGCTGTAGGGCAGGTTCTTTTTTAGGAGGCGGATCTGGCCACGGTTTCAGAGGCTTCACCTCTATAAGAGTATCTTTATTCAGGGTTTTACCTTGGGGTGCTCTCTTGTTTTTGAACATTATTATTCACCACCCTTCTCAAGGAGATTCAACTTGTTAAACCTCTCGACTCTAAAACTTCGTTATGGCACTGCTCGTTTAATTTTACATCTTCTGGAAGTCCTGTATCATCTAATCCAGCTACTTCACCTCTGATACGTTTGTACTCCTCTTCAACCTTATTTATAGGGCTGTCGCCTTGCAGCTCAAGCCACAGATTTTCATACTCATATTCGATTCGTGACCACTTTCCTGCTAAATCCGACATCCGGCTTATTGTTTTCGGCCAATCTAATATCGGAAGGGCAATTGCAGTAACAGCTGAAATAGCAGAGAGACTTTTCCATAAAAGATCAATCTCAGCCCAGATCCCCCAACTCGCTACTGTCGATGAGGACATCGTCGCTAGGAATATTTTTGTATATTGGTCCCGTTTAGAATAACGCCGTATCAGATGATTCCAGTAGCGCTTATTAAAATCAGCACCCAACCTCCCATCCCAAATTGCTTTTCTAATGTATTCTTCTCTTGCCTCCGGCGTCTGCATTTCACTATTTTCCATTGAGCGTTAGAATTGGATAGAATTACTGTCTAATCACATCCTCAAAAACAGATAAGCAATATTTCCAGTATTCGACTGCGTACGTTTTGACCTCCTCCGGTTGACCTGCCACATCCATATACTGTTGAATCCAACCAAGCAACAAGGCTTCAGATGCTTCTTTGACGGTGCACCCTTCTATATCATAAGCGATATCCCGAAAATTGTCCAAATCTTCTTCATCTAGGTAAAAATCGACTTCACGATAGAGCGCTAAATTCACCATCAGCGCGGTCGTGATTTGGCGGGCGGTATCGCCATCGACACCCGGTGGATAGTCAACGGCGAAAATTTCCTCTTGGGGTAATGCTTGGAGGTAGCTGAGTCGGAGATTGATATAGTCTAGCTGCTGAGCGGCGGTATTGATATCAGCGAGACTCATCAGGAATCGAGGGGTGGCGGATAGCTGATGGATCGAAATCTGTGGGGCATCAATCGCTAGCTTCCGCTCGATAATCAACTCTAGGCAATCTCGCTCCCACTCATTATAAGCAGGAATCTGCTCTAAATCAACAGCGTGCATCGCCGGTGAAATGAGCACCGCTTTGTCAAGCGTATTTTGGGAACGGTCCGCCAACTTATCAACGAGCGTATTGCCGATCTGAAAGAACTTAATCAGTCTATTGCTATTCAGCAGACGGACCGATTTGTCAAGTGCGCCTTCGCAACCGTACTCCAGTCCCAAGCTTGTCAGAGTAAATGCTTCTTGAACCTGCCCTTGAATCTCTGTGCGCGAGGAGAGGTCTTCCACTTTAATCGCAATCAACTTGTGGGCAAGGGAAACAACATCTTGGTGAATTTTGTCTACAGATGCAGGTGAAAGCTGCCCCGTTTGTTGTCCATGTTCAAGCGCTTGGGCAAGGAACAACCGACTGTCGTACTGTGCTAGCGCGTCAACCTCAAACATCCTCTGATTCCTCGTCAACGTCAGACCTCTCCTTGTCCTTCAAATCAAGTTGATCGAGGTCTACTTTTTCGAGAATTTCCGACTCGGTGATGTCGATACCCGCAGCTTTATCGCGTTCCCGGACCCGTTCTTCCTGTTCCCCTTTCGCACGGTCAAGAGATCCCCACAGCTCTTCGCCTAGCTCATCCTCCCGATCTAGCCCAAAAAGCTCATATAACACACGAATGAATAGATCGGCGTCCGCTCCCCAAATTGCATCCATGATTGCCCGTGCCCGCTCATCTGCGTAGGCAATGCCCGCCGTCGATGGATCGACCAATCCCTCCTCAATAAACAGCGCTTTGAATTCTTCGTCCATCTCAACGCGTCCACGGAGCAAGCTACCGAGGATACCCACATCAATCTGGGCAAGCAGGTCCCCAAGTTCATCAATCTCGCATTCCGACAATTCAAAAAGCCAAAGGTCAAGCGTTTTTTCATCAAGCGTACCGTTACGCCATAAAACGAAATCCATCATTTCTTCAAACTGATCGGCTGACAGACACGGCAACAACGCAGACGCTGCCCCGGTCCCAAGCCTTGTATGCAAGATTTGCAACACATCTTCCATTGGGCTCATCTGGATTAACTCGGTACAATCCGGGACCAGATAATACAACTCCTCGCGCACCTTCGCGTCTCGAGTAGATGAGATGACTTCCAGTTGCTGGTCTATTGTGTACCCTTGAAAGAGGGCCTCAGCCGCGGGCGTCGGCATTCTTAACAGTTGCTGGGCTTCCAGCTGTGGGTCGATGAGCTTTGCACCACTCACACGCATATCTCTCCCATCGTTTGGACATCCTAGTAGTTTTCCCGGACAAAATTCAGGTTCTTCGCTGCAGCAGCTATCGGATCGTCGTCTGACGGTGTTTCAAGGACATACCAACCGTCATAACCAATTGCGTGGGTGGCTTCGATAACCGCGGGGAAATCAACTTCACCCTCGCCGGCGTGGTTCCGCCCGGTGTCTTTGATGTGCATCTGTGCAATCGCTTTTCCAAGCTGACGAATCTCTGTGGCAGCATCATATCCAAGCCCTGTAGCATTCCCCATATCGTAATATACGCCAACCGCCGAGGAATCAACCTGATCAAGAATCTGTTGGTGCTCATCAGCGCTTAACGTCGATTCCAAGGCAAGACAAACATCATGCTGCGCCGCTGTCGCCGCGGCAGCCTTTATCCCATCAATAAAACGCGGCAACATTATATGCTCTGGTTCAATTTTGCCATTGCCAAAAAATGGCACAAGGATGACCTTCGCCCCTAGCTTCGGACAAACCGCGGAAAGGTGTTGCAACATTGCAATCCCTTCATCCCGCGTCGCATCGTCCGGATGGGCAAATGTATACGCAGTGAAACCACCGGGCGAAAGCGCCGGTGTTTCAATATCAACCTCTTCTGATACCGCCCGGATCTGATCTACACCGGATTCGCTCCAAAGCGGGTGTTCACGGTAATTGGTGCCGATACATACCTCTACCCCGTCAAAACCAATCTCTTTCGCTTTGCCGAATACCTCTTCAAAGGGCAAACCCAACATACTATCCCGGATGCCAACTTTCATGTTTTGCTCCTGTACAAATAAATTCGTAATAGGAAGGAATTACTTTTGAAATTTTGGCAAAATGATACCATTTTTGGATGATTGGTGTCAAGCGGTGTATATGAGAAACCGTCGGGAGCCCCACTAAACACCATAAATACATATCGGTTAACAAGCCTTCGGGCGGTTATCTAGCCGACGGTTTTCGATTGCTTATCACCTCAACCTATGCTATCATAACGGAAAGGAGAAAGAGCAATAACATCTGATGAATTGGAGAAAATAGTTGTTTATGAAACGACAAATCTTTTTCACCTGTTTTTTGCTTTTTGTCTCAGTTGGAAGCACCGTAGCACAGTGGGCGGAAATCAATCCGGAGGAAGTCGAGAAAATGATGCAGTTGCCTCAAGACGATTGGCTTAATCTCACACTAATGGGCACGAAAATCGGGTATGCTCACATCTATATGGAGAAATCCAGCTATGAGGGTGAGGATGCCATTCGAGTGCGTGCCGATATGGTAATGGACCTCAAGCGCACCGGCACCGGATTAAGACTCGCCACAACGCGAATTTCCTACGTCGGTATGGATCTCGTCCCCCGCTACTTTATCACGACCTCCAATGAGACAGGCACAGAGAAACAGGTTGAAGCACATATCAAAGACGGAATTGCCCGTCTAGAAACAACGCTTTCAGGGAAAACGACTCATACCCAGATGCCTATTTCAACTGATACAATTTTTGAACAGATGATCGGCTACTTTCTGCTGCAACGCACTATCCGGGTCGGTGATGTGCATACCTTGAATGTATTCAATCTAGACCTCATGAAGCCTGTGAAAACAGCTATCAAAGTCCTTCGAGAAGATCAGATTGAGGTTGATGGTAAGATAGAGCCGGTCTACGTCATCAATTACACCATGGACATCATGGGGGGATTCACGACAACCGGCTGGCTGGGCCACAACGGTACAACGTATCGGATGGAGATCGGGCTGATAGGGCTAAAAATGGTCCTAGCGAAGACGGATATGCAAACGGCACTTGGTGAATCGGGAGAAGTGGATGTCATCCTGAACACAAAAATCTTCGCCCAAGGTGGACGGCCCAGCTCCCATGCACGTCATTTCAAAGCGCGTTTGCGGTTGACCGAAGGCCCGCTCGATAGAGCAGTGATGACTAACCACCGCCAACAACTGAAAATTGATAACGATTCACGCCATGGCACACTCGAAATCCAGGTTACTGTACCTGATCAAGCGGAAACGCCGAACCTACCGATACAAGATTTACAGGACAACGAGGAGCTCGCGCAATTCCTGAAGTCGACTGTGTATATCCAAGCGGAACACCCAACGATCCGCGCAAAAGCTATCGCGGTCCTTGATGGGGAAATCAACGCTTGGAAATCTGCGGAGAAGTTGTGTCGATGGGTATACAAAAGCATTCATGACAAAAATCTGAAGATTGGATTTGGCTCAGCACTACAGACGTTAGAATCGCTGGAAGGAGATTGCACCGAACACACAGTCCTTATGATTGCAATGGCACGCGCTGTTGGTATCCCTGCGCGGGTTTGCGCGGGCCTCGTTTTTCAGCACGACGCTTTCTACTACCATTTTTGGCCCGAAGTCTATGTGGGTAAGTGGGTAGCCATGGAGCCAACCCTCGGTCAAGTTCAAGCAGATGCTACTCATATCCAACTCGCCGGCAGCGAGCTGGAGTCCAACTCTATGCTGGAATTCGGCGAAGGGGTGATGCGGACCCTGAATCAGCTTGAGATTGAAATTCTTGAGTAAAATCCAAGGGATAAGCCCTCCAACCGAAAGCACGGCAGCTATGTTAACGGGCAATCAAAAATTGGGACCGCCATCAACGGTTAATTTACCCATCACGTCTCACGCATCACGTTTCACATTTCAAATACTGTTAATCTTCTGGTTTTCTGCCACCGCCATCACCGCCCAATCCCCGATACAAGTCATCCAAGCAACGACAGGTAGCCTCCTCATCAAATTTGAGACACCGGCGCTACAATTCAGCTCACAAGAAATCAATGGACGCACATTCGCAACAATTTCTTTTACCGGATCAACCTTCACGACAGAGGTGGGACGCCCTAGCCTGCCTATCTATCCTCGGTTGATCGGTATTCCTATCGACGCCTCACCACATGTTACCGTAATTGACTCCCGGCTTGAAGTCCGCCACATCGATCGCATTATCCCTGTTCAACCGTCAGGCTCTGCGAACTATCAACCGCCGCTCAGCATTGACACAGATTTTTATCGACGGGACCGGCCGCAGCCAATCAAGCCGGTCGAAGTCACACCAATCGGGTTAATCCGTGGACAACGGGTTGCGCGACTCCAAATCCAACCGATTCAGTACAATCCTGCCAGATCGCAGCTCAAAATCTATCACGAGCTGTTAATCCGAATCGACTTTAATTCTGTCCATTCCCACTCCCGCTCCTACCACGCTTCAAGACAACTTGCTGCCCTAGAATCGTCACAGGCATTTGAGCACCTCTTTCAGGAAAAACTGCTGAATTACAATCAGGCGAAGGCGTGGCGACACTCAGTCCCAAGCGTTGCAGCTGCTCCCGCAGTCCAATATACTAGCCACACCCCAAATAGATATAAAATCTTAATCAACCGAAGGGGAATTTATAAAATAACATATAGCGAACTCAGACACGCCGGTGCCGATCCGGGACATATTGAACTTGCGACCCTTAAGATCGAAAATCGTGGGCGGCGGGTTGGTCTTTATATCTTTGACCATAACACAAACGACAGATTCGATCGAGACGACTCGATTGTATTTTACGGGGAGGCACTAACCGGGAACAGGTTTACCGACACCAACGTATATTGGCTAAGTTGGGACGGCGCTGGTCGTTCAGGGGTCGGCGTGAGAGATGCTGCCCCAAAAATACCGGATGCACTTATCCCACTTGCTTTCAAGAAAACTGAACGCTTTGAAAAAGATCGTAAGTATGACCGGCTCGTTGATGTGAAATCTGAACTGGCGGATCACTATTTTTGGGAAAGCTTGACAGGTGGAGCAGATAGCCGGTTCAACCAGAAGGATTTCCCGATTCAACTCCCTCATGCAGCACGGGAACAAATGGTCCAGAATACCGAGATTCGGATTAAGCTTCAAGGGGCATCTCGCGAAAGAAACGCCCAACATCAAGCACGTATCCTATTTAACGGCACCCAGCTAGGGGAAATCGCTGAATGGCGGCAGCAAGACGCGCCCCTAGTTACGCACAAAATCGAATCGTGGCAATTCGCTCATAAGGAAAACACCGATGTTCTACGAATTATAGCCGAAGACCGCAACGGCACACCCGCAGGCAGCCCCGATTTCTATCTAAATTGGTTTGAAATTGATTACTGGCACGCCTTTGAGGCAACCAATGGAATACTTGTCTTTAGCTCAGAAACTGAGCCGAAAAGTATCGGCCCCGTTCAGTACCGCGTAACAAACTTCCATCACTCCGAGATCGATGTATATCGCATCCGCGGCGGAAGTATTGCTGCAAGGCTTGTTAATGGTCGGATAGAACGGAACAAGGAAAAATTCCAGCTAACCTTTGAGGATAACGCGGCATCTCCAGCAAGTTACTGCACAGTTGAGCGGAGACAATATGCTCAAGTAGATCGCATCACCCCTGCCAAACCACCGACAATCAGTAATCCCACGAACCAAGCTGACTACATCATTATCTCCCACAGTGACTTCATTGATTCCATCCAGCCGCTCGCAGCTTTTCGCAAATCGCAGGGCTTATCTGTCACGGTCGTTGATATCGAAGAGGTATATGATCAATTCAACCATGGGATTTTCAGCCCTCTCGCCATCCAGAAGTTTTTGCGCTACACTTACACCCAGTGGCGTCCTCCCAAACCCACATACGTTCTATTGGTTGGTGATGCACACTACGATTATAAAGGCGCAATTGTTAAGCTATATCGGGAGGCACTCAACAGGGACTATAACCTTCATCCCATCTATGTACCAACGTTTCACGGTTGGGCACCGGCGAGTGGTGAAACTGCGATGGACCACCGTTTTGTTACGGTCAGTGGCGATGATCCGCTGCCAGATATGTTTATCGGACGACTCCCAGTACAATTACCACACGAATTGGATGAGATGATAAAAAAAATTATCGATTATGAAGTAAAGCGGCAGCCCGGTTTATGGCAAACCAGACTGATGCAGGTCGCAGATAACGAAACGGATAACATCGGGGACGATATATTTGAACGAACCCGCGAACAACTCATTGAGGAACATATTCCACTCGGTTACGATACCCGTAAGGTGTACCTGCGACGGATCGGAAGTCCAGAACGCACCAACCAAGCAATCCTGTCAACAATCGATGAGGGCGTCCTCGTCCTCGAATATTCGGGACACGGTGGCACCCAAACCTGGGCGGATGAGGGCATTTTCCGCATCGCGGATGCAGCGAGTTTGCAAAACGCGCACCTGCCTTTTATTATCACAACAACATGCCTCAATGGACAATTCGATCAGCCGCTACAATTTGGAGAACGCAGTCTAAGCGAACAGTTTTTGATGGGCAGCGCCGGTGCCATCGGCACCCTAAGTGCAACCCGTTTGACATATGCAACGGTCAACGCGGCGTTCGACAAAAACCTCTTCACCTCCATCTTCACCGTTAAACCGGGGACACTCGGCGCAATTATCGCCGATGCAAAGACGCAGTTTATGATGACCGCACCACAACTGTGGATTCCCGGCGCAATGCAGTACACCCTTTTCGGCGACCCAGCAACGCGCCTCGCCGTGCCTGAGTTAGCGATTCAGGTTGAATTGGACGAAATCGCAGTCGATCCGAGCAAAGAGCTAACTGTTCGCCATAATGTTGTCGGACAACATCAACTTTCGCCAATTACGGGAGCGGTCGAGTTTCACAAAACGACCGATTTCAGCACGGGCGCGATGTTCGCGGTAGCACTGTTTGCAAACGACTTGGACAATAATTCATTCACCAATTTACAGACACAAAGGGCTGGAATCCAAGTATGGCAGGGCGAGTTTGGCGCTATTCGTATCCCCATTCCAGCAGATGCTGCTCCCGGACAGGGGATTGTTCGCCTAACTGCTTTCGACGAGCGCCGGACAGCAGTAGGGGGGGTGAAATTCTGGACATACCAACCCACCATCCTTGAAGTCCGTGAGGACATTGACCCACACATCAGCAACACACTGAACCTGTCCGCCCTGATAGTGGACAATGAAGGCGCAGCAGGAATAAAGTCAGTAGAAGTGGTTTGGAGCGACACGGTAGAATCCACGGAACGGACGGTAACGATGATACCTCAGCCGGCACCGGCAAGCCCCGCGGTGAAGGGTGGACGGTGGTACACGCTGCAAACCGCAATTCCGCTGCCAAAAGGTGGACAGACCGTGCAGTATCAAATCGTGGTGACCGATAGCACCAATCATACTGTCAAAAGCGACAAGAAATCACTCAAGGTGCCCGAAGGCGCAAATATCGCCATCGCTTCTGCAGCGGTTGACCCTCTCCGTTACACCTTCTCAAAGGAGAAGAACGTCCACACGCTTACTGTCAAACTTGTCAATGATGGCGGACAAAACATCGATGTCCCTATCGAAGTTTGGTTTGCGGAAGGCGACATAGATTTGGATGGAGACAATCAAATTGACCCCGAAGCAGATGTTCTCGGGCACGTTTTCGTCAGAACCGATGCGTGGCAGGCGGCGGAGACACACCTTCAAGAAACAACAGCGACTTTAATTTTGGCAAAACCGTTGTCCACAGGCTTTCATCAGATTCACGTCTTTGCGGACCCAGAAGATCCCGACGACAACCACGATGATGGAATTATCGGTAGGCTTGATGAACCACGCGCCTTTGATAACAAAGGATCCGGATCTTTTGTAGTCAACAAATTCACCCTACAGGCAACTAAGGAACTTACCGCGTTCAGTTTGGATCGGGTATTTGACGTTGTATTCCCAATCGGAGCTGTCCCTGAGCTGACAACAACGCTTTCTGTCAACACAATCGATCCGCCCATATCATTTCAACCTGACCTTCGTTTTATACTGCTTCCCCGCCTACCGGTATCACGAAATGGCGCATATCAAGTTGAATTGCATGTTGGCTCCGAGCGGTTGGTCAAACCGGCGGCACTCAGGTTCCGGTTCGATCTGAACACTTTGAACGTCCGCTTGGGGAGAGATGGGGGACTAGAGCCCGGAGGGGCGGTATTTAACCCCGCGTTGCAGCAAGCAGTTGAAAATTTCGCAATCTATCAATGGCAAGCAGGTATTAACGCTTGGAAACACCTACCGTCCGAAGTGCTGCACGATGATAACGGGAACTTGGTCTCAGAAAGATTCGTGCTATCACCACAAGCCGAAAATGTAAGCGCCCAAAAATTACGGACCTCTTATATTCGCCTCGATCCAAGCCTCACACCGGCAGGGAGATGGGCAATCCTTTTCCTTGACTCCAACCGGTATCGAGTCCTGTTTCAGAGAAAAGGCAAAACCGAAATCGAAGAACTGAATCAAACCGGGCGTATCGGTCAACCGCTCAGAAACGACGGACTTGGAATCGAGTTAGAGATACCCCACCGTGGGGAAACGGACGAGCTAGGCAGAAATCTGACCTTTGACTTCGGAGACGTACTGACCTTTGAAACGGAGGTCAGTCCAAACGGAGGAAGTGTTGGAGTTTCCGCGCTAGGAAACACCGGACTCAGCGGTGGTTTCGCCCACATCAACTTTAGGGCGAACAGTCGAATCACCGATGAAGGGAATCAGTCCAATATAAGTGATTGGCTAATTTTCTTTCGAGACAGCAAACACTTTGAGCTACGAAATGCGCGGAACGAGTTGGCTCTCGATATGAGCGGAAATCCCGCTGTAGGAAAGGTTGATCAACTGTTGATTCTTGACCCCCTAGGAATCGAGGTGATCGTCACCTCCCCGATGCGTTCGGGACTTAGAGGAGCCGACAATGCCGCTTTTGAGTTTGGAGATAAGTTCAAGTTTAGTAGGACAACTGTGGGCATCGTTTCTACCAAAACGAGGGAGCTATCCACCTTTGCACTGATGGAAAGCTCAGACAGAGAACCGCCTAAAATCCAGCTCTGGGTGGATGGTGAAACCCCACAACCTGATAGCACCATTCCGCCCCGACCTCAAATCGCTCTTCTCCTGACAGATGGAAATGGGATAGACCCGGACAGCGTCAGTCTAGCGATCAGCAAGAACGGAAGCGCATTTGAAAGGATTAAGGACCTGGATATCAACAGCGAACAAGTTACATCGGTCTCCCTCCGATACAAGCCAACGTTGTTCATCGGTCACTATCGTCTCAGAATCAGAGCAAGCGATCTCACCGGAAATACATTTGATGACAATGAGGGATTCCGTGAATTTACCTTCTCTGTGGTAGAGCAGCCAGATCTTGAGCCACCAACCGTTGAAATCCGCGTTAACGATGAAGTGCTCACGGCCGGCGCGGTTATACGTGAACAACCAAAATTTGAAATTTCAATCGCTGATGAAGGCGGTATTAGCCCAAAGACGATTCAATTTGCTTTCGGTTCAATAACCCAACCGCTGTTTCCACTGCCGGAAGATCGCTACGAGCTCCAGTTCGATGTCGCCCAACCGACGCAAGCGCGGATTAGCTTTGAACCTGATCTGTCAAACGACCAGTACCAGCTCCAAGTTCTCGCGACAGATGCCAGTGGAAATAGAGCCGAATCACAAATCTATCGTTTCCGACTTGAGGAACCTGTGTCCGTCACCCGCCTATTGAATGTACCGAACCCCATACGTACCAATACGGTCTTCACCTATAACCTTGCACAGGTGCCAGACCAAGTCACAATCAAAATCTATACCGTGAGCGGTAGGCTCATCCGGACAATCGAAGATGCCTCAGCAAGACGGGGCTACAACGAAACCGACTGGGACGTGCGTGATGAGAACGGTGAACGTTTAGCAAATGGTGTCTATTTCTACAAAATTGTCGTTGAAAAAGATAGGCGCAAAATCGAAAAAATCGGGCGACTAGCAATTTTGCGATAGGGGCCGAACCAGTCTATGAATTGCCGAATTAAGTTCCGGGGTTTTTCACGCCTGAACCATTTTTCGGCCGTCTTGCTTTTTCTTGCGCTTTATATGGAGATCGGTTATAATGTATTAGTTTATCATACGGTTTTTATATAGACTATGGTCAGGTCAAATGTCATCCAATGCTTCCCTCATTCTGAACTATAAAAACATCTCTGAAGCCACAATAAATCGCCTCTCCCTGTACTCCCGACTTTTAGGGATACTCGCACTCGAAGGGATTACAGTTGTGTCTTCAAAAGAGTTATCAGAACGCACCGATTTTACAGCGACTCAAATCCGCAGGGACTTAGCCTATTTTGGGCAATTCGGGAAGCGCGGAATCGGTTATGAGGTAGATGCGCTCAAAGGTGCCGTTGACAAAATTCTTGGCGTTCATATCCCTCGAAAAGTGGCACTCATCGGTGTTGGCAACTTGGGCAGTGCTCTCTTGGGGTATCGCGTGCTGCGGGAGCACAATTTTGAAATTGTCGCGGCATTCGATAACGATTCGAGAAAATGGGATCGGGTCATCAATAATGTGGTAATCCAGAACATTGTGGAGCTGCCCGAAACCGTACAATCCAAGCAGATTGAAATTGGTATCATCGCTGTCCCCCTCCATGCTGCTCGGAGCGCGCTAGACTGCCTCATCGCGGCGGGCATCAAAGCAATCCTCAACTTTGCGCCAGCACATCTGACCGTTCCGCGTCATATTAAACTGAGGAATGTCGATTTATCCATAGAACTTGAAGGACTTTCTTACTTTCTACAGCATCAAGCATCATAAGGAGTAATTATGAGTCATTTTCCGATCTATCGCCCGAGACGGCTTCGTGCTAACGAGAACCTCCGACGGCTTGTTCGCGAAACACAACTTTCCGTCGATAACTTAATCTACCCGATGTTTGTCGTCCACGGCGTTGATGTTGCATCAGAAATTCCATCGATGCCAGGGTGCTACCAATACTCGGTCGATCGGCTCGTTCGGGCAGCGAAGGAATTGGCAGCTCTTCGTATTCCGGGCACACTTTTATTTGGGATTCCGGAGTCCAAAGATGCTGTCGGGTCCGAAGCCTACGCGGACGACGGTATCATTCAGCGTGCTGTACGTGCCATTAAGGATGCCGTCCCTGAGTTACTCGTAATGACCGATGTTTGCCTTTGTGAATATACAGACCACGGGCATTGTGGTGTTATCCATGATGGAGAGGTACTAAACGACCCAACGCTGGAATTGCTAGTCAAAGAGAGCATATCGCACGCTCGCGCCGGTGCCGATGTCATCGCACCATCTGACATGATGGACGGACGGGTCGGCGCTATCCGAGAGGCATTGGACGAAAGCGGCTACGATCATACTCCTATCATGGCGTATTCCGCAAAATATGCGTCCGCGTTCTACGGTCCCTTCAGGGAGGCGGCAGAATCCGCCCCACAATTCGGCGATAGGCGTGCATATCAGATGGACCCACCGAATGTGGAAGAAGCGTTGCGCGAGGTCGCATTGGACATTGAGGAAGGTGCGGATATTCTGATGGTTAAACCAGCGCTGTCCTATCTTGACGTAATCAGTCAGGTAAAAACGCATTTTCAGGTGCCTGTCGCCGCGTACAACGTGAGCGGAGAATACTCAATGATCAAAGCCGCTGGACAAAACGGTTGGATCGACGAAAAGCGGGTCGCCCTTGAGGTGCTCACAAGCATTAAGCGTGCAGGCGCAGATATGATCTTGACCTACTTTGCACAATCGGTTGTGGAGTGGCTCGCAGAATAAACGAAAGGAAGAAAAGACGTTGAATAACGCCAAATCTGTGGCAGCATGGCAAAAATCACAACAATTTATCCCCGGCGGTGTCAATAGCCCGGTAAGAAATTTTAATAAGGTTGGGGGCAGTCCCCTCTTCCTCCAACGGGGTAACGGTTCGAGGGTCTATGATATCGACGGCAATGAATACATCGATTACTTAGCGTCGTGGGGGCCACTAATACTAGGCCATGCCCATCCAGACATTCTTGAGGCAATTCGCGGTGCTGCAGAGAACGGCACCAGCTTCGGGGCAGCAACGCCACTAGAAACAGAGCTTGCCGAACTAATTGTCAACGCTTGTCAATCAATTGAAATTGTTCGATTGGTCAACTCCGGCACAGAAGCCACGATGAGCGCCATTCGTGTCGCACGGGGGTACACCGGGCGCGATAAGGTTATCAAGATGGCGGGTTGCTATCACGGGCATGTTGATTCACTCCTCGCCGAAGCCGGATCCGGGGTCGCAACCTTCAGCGTTCCTGAGTGTATCGGCATTCCAGACGATTTTACGCGGCACACCCTCGTTGTACCGTTCAACGATGCCGATGCTGTACGCACTGTGATCGAGGCAAACCCCGATCAGATTGCCTGTCTGATTCTTGAACCAATTGCCGGCAATATGGGCGTAATCCCGCCCCACGATGGCTACCTCCAAGAATTACGCGAAATTACCGCTGAACATGGCATCCTTCTTATTTTTGATGAGGTAATTACCGGATTCCGCGTGGCGTACGGTGGGGCACAGTCTCTCTATGACGTCACACCCGATATGACCTGTCTCGGTAAAATCATCGGCGGAGGAATGCCGGTCGGGGCGTATGGAGGGAGAAAAGAGATTATGGAAAGCGTCGCTCCGCTCGGCGATGTCTACCAAGCAGGAACACTATCGGGCAATCCGCTTGCGGTGTCCGCTGGGATCGCAATGTTGACTGCCCTGTCCGAACCCAATGTCTATGATCAGCTTGAGGCGCGCGCCGCTGCCCTTGCAGACGGATTGCAAGCAGCCACGAAACGGCACGGACTCGACGCCTGGCACAGCCGAGTCGGCTCAATGTTGATGTTCTATTTCACGAATGAAACAGTGACCGATTACGAAGGCGTACAGACCGCAGATACTGAACGTTACGCATCTTATTTCTGGGGATTGCTTGAGAAAGGTGTTTATGTCGCCCCATCTCAGTTTGAGACAGGCTTCGTTTCACTGGCACATTCTGAGGCGGATATAGATCAAACAATCCGGGCAGCCGATGAAGTATTGTCAAAACTTTAACGTATGAAAGGGAGTATAAACGGAGAAACAAAAAGGGGCATAACGTGAAAGTTGTACGCGAGAGAATCAACGTTCACGTTTCACGTTTCACGTTTCATATCCGATGTCAACGCCAAGTCTTAGCGAAATTTGCCATTTTATTACAGACGATCTGCAAGCCGTTGAAAAAAAACTCAGCGAGAAAACCACGAGTCATTACGATTTCGTTGACCTTGCTGTCCAGCATGTAGTCGAAGGCGGTGGGAAGCGGCTACGTCCAATCTTGCTGCTGCTTTCCGCGAAAGCATGTGGATACGAAGGCAAGGATGCCCATACTCTTGCAGCAACTGTCGAGCTGATTCACGTCGCATCACTCGTCCACGATGATGTGCTTGATGAAGCCCCGATCCGACGGGGACGTGAAACGTTACACTCGAAATGGGGCAATAAAGTGGCGGTGCTCGTTGGGGATTACCTCCATGCCCGCGTGCTGTCAATGCTTGTCGGTCGACGCGCCGATGACGCTGCGATGGCACTGCTTTCGGATGCGACACATTCGATGTGTGAAGGGGAAGTCATTCACGCCTACAAAAATGGGGATTTCAACATTTCGCAGGACGACTATCTAAAAATCATCGACCTGAAAACGGGCAAACTTATCACCGCTTCGTGTGCAATGGGAGCGGTACTTGGCACACAGGAACCGCAAACCCTCCACGCCTTGACAGAGTATGGAGAAGCCATCGGTGCAGCATTTCAGATTATCGATGATCTCCTCGACCTTGTAGCAGATGGAGAAACGCTGGGGAAAGAACCGTTCAACGATCTGCGCGATGGAAAACTGACATTTCCGATGATTTATGCACGCGAAGTCTGTACGACCGAAGACAGAACAGAACTGGAACGGATTTTCAGTCTACAAATGGACGAGGCTGGGGCAATCGAATGGATTGAATCCCTACTTGAACGTTATCAGATCCAGGCACATTGCCGTGGGGTCGCTCAAGAGTATGCCGACCACGCGAAATCTGCTTTGAACGTGCTTCCTGAAACGCCTGCGAGAAACGCCCTCGCACAACTTGCGGACTACGGTGTATCGAGAGATTGGTAAAAAACAGTGCGTAACGAGTAATGCGTAAAATTGGGACCTTACGTATTATTCTTCTTGCGTTATCTTCTACATTATGTTCTATCCAGCATATCTGAACCTCCAGAACCGCAAGTGCCTCGTTGTGGGTGCAGGGATTGTCGCCGAACGAAAGGTGCTCTCTCTGCTACGCAGCGGCGGAGATGTAACGTTAATCAGCCCTGAAGCGACGGAAACCAATACTAACTGGGCACGGAGCAATCAGATAACATGGCATAAACGCCAGTTCCGGTCCGGTGATACAGAAGGGATGTTTCTCGTCTGTGCGGCAACCGATTTGCCGGAGATTAACACACAGGTCTTCAAGGAAGCACACGAAGGGGGCGGAATCAATCTTGTCAATGTGGTTGACGTAATTCCTGAATGCACTTTTGCAGCAGCGTCCGTGATCACGCATGACGACCTAACAATCAGTATCTCCACAAGCGGCAAAAGCCCAGCGCTGTCCAGACGTATCCGGGAATACCTCGAATCGAAGTTCAGCGCGATATCCCTTTACGATGAACCATCTGAGACCAATTTCGCCCCGTCTCTCCAAGGGCACGGTCTTCCGTATCCGGTCTATTTTTTGTTGGAAAATCGACACTGTATCGCAATCAGCGATTCGGAGAAGATGAGTGAATCCCTCGCGCAAAGACTCGATCTGCTACTGCGTTGCGGTGCGACTGTCGAGCGAATCGCCCCGACCCCTAACAGTTTGGAACGCATATCAGGTACATTTTTTGTGTTAGTTGACGATGTCGGTTCCGAAAATTTTGCCTTCGCTGCTCGCGATCAGTGTCAGCTAATTGAATTCATCAATGCCCCAGAATTGGGAACATTTACCACGCCGCCTTTGGTAAGAGACGGCGATCTGATTATCAGTATTGCTACCAATCACACTCAGGAGAGTGACGTAGGTGTAGTCGGAGGATGTAGCATCGAATCTGTACAAACCCAGCTTGCCCATCAGTTTGAAAACAACGGTTATGGGGAGTTTATCGATTTTCTCGGATCGCTACGACCTACGGTGATGGAATCTATTCCGACTCAGAAAGCTCGTCAGCGATACTTCGATCATCTTATCGATCAGGTTCCTGAAAGTGAAGTGCAAAAATGCTGCTTAGGTTTTGACGACCCTAACTGTGCAGTTAAATGCACTTTCAATATGATTCGTAGCGGGCAAACCGACGCCGCGCGTCAATATGCTCTTCAGCAAATCTGCGGGTAAATTTTTGAATAGGTGCGCTGCTTACATCTAATATCGCAATGAACTCACTATTTTTTCACACGCTTTTGCTCGTCTATTTGGCGGGATGCATACTTCATATTCTTTTTCTGAGCACCGGGAATCAAAGGGTCGCAAAGTACGGCTATTGGGTAACGATAGGCGGTTTTGTGCTGCACTCAGCTTTTATTCTTCTGCGTTGGCAGCACGCGGGACACCTGATGGCACACTGGTATGACTCAACCTCCTTCCTCGCGTGGGCGATCATTTTGATTTATCTGTGTATCGCACATCTGACTCATCTACGCACGATTGGGGTCTTTGTCGTTCCCGCTGCGTTCATAGCCACCTTGGTCGCTTATACGTTACAGACTCAAGAGAATACTGCAATTCCCGCTTATTTGCAAAACTACTGGCTTATCGCCCATTCTGCTGTTATTTTTTTGTCTTACGCCGCATTCGTCGCCGCGTTTGGCTTTGGACTAATGTACCTGATTGAAGAGAGGAAAATTCGTGAGAAGCAGCACACGCTTATCTACAATCTTCTGCCCGCGCTTGGCAGATCCGATGAACTCGGACACAAGTGTATTCTCGTCGGCGTAATTCTGATGACGATGGGCATTCTTATTGGAGCACTTTGGACTCAATATGTTAAAGAGGTCAAATGGACATGGGTCGATTCAAAGGTAATCTTCACAATCGCCACCTGGCTTGTCTATGTGTTACAGCTCAGCATTCGTCAAGTTTTCGGGTGGCGCGGTCGCAAAACCGCCTATTCAGCAATTATCGGTTTGGCTGCTGTGCTGTTTACCTATGTAGGCGTTAATCTCTTTTTACCAAGTATACACGCATTTTAATATTTAACAAATGAACCAAATTATCACTGTCGGTACCAGTCATCATATTGCACCGCTCGATTTTCGAGAAAAGTTGTCGTTTTCTGAAAGCCAGCTTACCGAAGCTCTCCAACTTTTAACCGAACAGCCCGACGTTAGGGAAGCCACAATTCTCTCAACCTGCAATCGCGTCGAAATCTACGCCGTGATCCACAGCAAAGATGGCGGTGCCGTGCTTTCTGAATTTTTATCAAATTACCATCGAATCGAACCGCAAGAGCTGAAGAAGTTTACATATAGCCATCAAGACGTTGATGCGGTTCGTCATCTCTTCAATGTGACTGCAAGCCTCGATTCTATGGTAGTCGGCGAACCCCAGATTCTCGGTCAGATCAAAGAGGCGTATGCCCAATCACTTGCTGCTGGAGCGACCAGCGATATACTCAACCGCCTGTTTGCCAAAGCGATAAGCGTCGGCAAGCGAGTCCGGACCGAGACCAATATCGCTGCCGGTGCGGTGTCCATCAGTTATGCTGCGGTTGAACTTGCCAAGAAAATCTTTCAGAGTTTAGAAGATAAAACGGTTGCTATCATCGGTGCCGGCGAGATGAGCGAATTAACCGCGCGACACCTTGTGAAGAACAACGTTTCCCAAGTCATCGTGGCGAACCGAACCTATCAACGGGCAGTTGACATCGCCAAAAAATTTAACGGAATCCCCTTAGCATACGACGCCGATCTGAGCTTCCTCGTCGAAGCGGACATCGTAATCAGCTCAACTGACGCTCCGCATTACCTGATCGATCGCCCTGCACTTGCAGAAATTATGAAACAGCGGAAGCATCGCTATATGTTCCTGATCGACATCGCTGTCCCCCGTGATATCGACCCTGAAGTCAGCAAAGTGGACAATGCTTTCCTGTATAACATCGATGACCTTGAGGCGGTGGTCGCTGCCAACCTCGAAGACCGGGAGCAGGAAGCGGAAATCGCAACGCAGATTGTCAAAGAGGAGGTCGCAAAATTTCAGTCACGGCTACAGACCTTTGAAGTCAATCCAACGATTAAAGCGCTCCATCAGCAGTTTCAGGGGGTAGCTTCAAGAGAGTTAGGAACCTGTCTTGACAAAGCACAGCTGACCTCCAAACAGCAGAAAATGGTCGAAGCTATGACACAATCGATTATCAAAAAATTGTTGCATCAACCGACAAAAAATTTACGTCAGATTGCTTTGAATCCGGACCTTATTGAGGCGACCGACGATAGTGATGGCGACCATCTACAGTATGTCCGTACACTGCAGGAACTGTTCGGTTTGGAAGAGACAGACACGACCGAATAAAGCTGATAAAGGAATCCACAATGGAGGCATTCGGAATTATTGGAATGGTGCTTGGCGCAACTGGCTTCATCTATGGTCTCCTCGCTTTCGTTCATACAGCGAGGTTCCAAAAACGGATAGAACAGCTGGAATCTGATCTTCAGGAATTGAAGACTAAATAGCATCACTTGACCGCCTTCAACCGAAACAACGCAGTTGCAGTGTCTACATGAGGCGGTCACGACTGAACTGTCGGGAGATTTGTCCCACAAGGCGAGGATTCCGCTATGCGGAACGGGAGCCCATATGAAACAAACTATCACCATCGGCACACGCGGTAGCCAACTCGCTCTCTGGCAAACGGAATATGTGAGGAAATGTCTGCACCGTCACTTTCCCGACCGCTCAATCGAATGCAAAGTCATCAAGACGACCGGGGACAAAATTCTAGATCGCTCCCTCGTTGGTCTCGGTAAAGGGGTCTTTACCAAGGAAATCGAAAACGCCCTTTTGGATGGCACCATTGACCTCGCCGTCCACAGCATGAAAGACCTGCCGACAGATCTGCCCGATGGACTTTGTATCGCCGCTATCCCTGCCCGTGAAGATCCTCGCGACGTGCTAGTTACAAAATCTGATTTGCTTCTCGATCAACTCCCAAAAGGAGCAAAAATTGGAACGACAAGTCCACGCCGTAAATGTCAACTTTTACACCTGCGTCCCGATTTGCAGGTTGTGGATGTTCGCGGCAATCTCGACACACGCCTTCGCAAACTGCATGAAACGGACCTTGATGGGATCATCCTCGCTGCGGCGGGGATTAAACGACTGATCGGCGAAGAAATTATTGCAGCGTATTTTGAGATTAATCAGATGGTCCCCGCCGCTGGACAAGGCGCATTGGGGGTAGAAACACGCGAAGATGACTCGGAAATTAAGACGCTGTTAGACGCAATTAACGATAGCCATAGCGAAACTGAAGTGCTTATCGAGAGGACCGTATTGGGTGAATTGGGTGGTGGATGTCAAGTTCCGATTGGCGTAAACGCACAGCTGAACGATAAGGCACTTCATCTGACCGCTACTGTGTGCAGCCCTGACGGAAAGCATCGACTGCTAGAGCGGCTATCAGGTTGCCTTGAATCCCAATCTTATCGGGATGATTTGGCGGGTGCCCACGAGTTAGCGGTCAACCTTGCAACAAAGTTGATTCAGAATGGGGCACATAAACTTCAAAGTGGAACATAAAGCGTGAGTAATGGCTGTCATAAATGGTAAAGTCTATCTTGTTGGAGCGGGACCGGGCGATCCAAAACTGATTACGCTTAAAGGGATTGAGTGTCTGCAAAGCGCGGATGTCGTAATCTATGACCTGCTTATTAACGTCAAACTCCTTGAACACTGCCCGCCCCATACGAAAAAGATCTATGGCGGAAAAATGATAGGCGAGCAGCAACAACGTCAAGCGGAAATCGATCGCCTAATGATTCAGCACGCGCGGACAGGCAAAACGGTTGTCCGACTTAAAGGGGGGGACCCGTTTATATTTGGGAGAGGCGGAGAAGAGGCGCTAACACTTGTGGAAGCGGGTATTGATTTTGAGGTCGTGCCTGGCATCACCTCGGCAATCGCTGCACCAGCGTATGCAGGTATCCCCTTGACGCATCGACACTATTCATCGTCCATCGCGTTTGTCACAGGGCATTCGGCGGCATTGAAAGCCAATTCACCAATCCGTTGGGAACAGCTCGCCACAGGCGTGGATACGCTAGTTATTCTTATGGGGGTCGGACACTTACGGGAAATCGCAGCGCGTCTGATTCAACATGGACGCCCACCTGATACGCCGACTGCCCTTGTTCATTGGGGGACAACCCCACAACAAAAAACTGTTGAGGGGCCTCTCGTGAATATCGCCCAAAGGGCAGCAGCTGTTAATTTTCGCAATCCCGCGGCAATCGTCATTGGCGATGTCAACGCCTTGCGCGAACAGCTGCGTTGGTTTGATCGAAAACCGCTCTTCGGTCGGCGGATTACCGTCACCCGCGCTCGGGCACAAGCCAGCGACTTCGCGGAATGCCTTGAATCTTACGGCGCTGAAGTCATCCAATTCCCGACGATTGAAACGCTGCCAATTCCCAACAACGTCGTATTGGATCGGGCAATCGCTCAGCTTGCAACGTACAAATGGATTATTTTTACTAGCGTCAACGCTGTAGATTATTTCTATCGCTACCTGCGAGAAAAGGGCAAAGATGCACGGTCGTTGGGTAACGCTCGTATTTGTGCGGTAGGACAAAAAACTGTAGCGGCATTGGATCAGATTGGGATTCGCGCGGATTACGTTCCGTCGCAATATCGCGGTGCGGTCCTTGCAGCGGAATTAGAAGGGGTGGAAGGACAAAAGATTCTGCTACCGCGCGCTTCGATTGCGGCTGATGATTTACCAAACGGTTTACAAGATAGGGGCGCCATCGTTGAGGCAATTCCACTCTACGAAACGATGAAAGCCGGGGCGGAAGGACGTGAGACAATCGAAGGGGACCTACACAGCGGGCGCATTGACATGGTAACATTTACCAGCTCGTCAACTGTTACTAACTTCCTTGAGATGTTCAACTCACATCCACCCCCCGTTCTACTCGCCAGTACCCACATTGCGGTCATTGGCCCCTCGACCGCCGCAACCGTGAAAGCACATGGACTAACGGTAGACATCGTTGCGAAAAAGGCATCTGTCGAATCGCTCGCGGAAGAAATTGTCAAGTTCTATACATCAAAGGAGAAGCAAACATGAATCGAAGAAGAGTCAAAATTATCATCGCGAGCTTCATTTTAGCGGCTGCGATGACATTCCTCGTTGTCGCAGGGGTACAACAAACGAGCATGAGACACTTCACGCCCGACGCGCTCGTTGCACACGCACAAGAAGTTCACAATAGAAGCATCCAAGTGGATGGGTTGATTGCGGAAGGGACCACCCAATGGGATCCAACAGCGTTTAAGCTCGCTTTTGCGGTTCGAGATCGTGATGGAAAAGCAAAGGTTAATGTAATCTATGCGAATAAACTCAGACCCGACAACTTCAAGGACGGTGGAAACGTTTTTGTCCAAGGCAAATATAACGCCTCCGAAAATCTAATCGTCGCGACCAAACTTCAAACGAAATGTGCATCGAAATATGAAGCAGCTGACGGAATGACAGCACAAACCGGTGGAGCCGATACAAGCGATTATTGAGCCCCTCGAAGGAGAGACAGATGTTATGGCAGAATTAGGACAGGCAGCAATATGGCTTTCAGTGTTCTCCTGTCTGTGGGCACTGATGATGCTCTGGATGGGGGTGCACCATAGCAACTACAACGCCGTCATCAGTGGCAGAAAAGGGATCCTTGCGACCTTCGCTTTAATAACGCTTGCAACGGGCGCCCTAATCTACGGTTTTGTGACAAACGATTTCTCGATGCGGTATGTCGTCGAGGTTTCTAGCTATGATCAACCCTTAATGTACAAAGTCACTGCGTTGTGGGGACGGATGTCCGGCTCTCTCCTGTTTTGGCTTTGGCTCGTGACCCTTTTTGGCGCCTTAGTCGTATGGACAAACCGACGGGCAACGGATCACCTGGCAGATTATGCGCTCATCCCCATGGCAATTGTACAACTCTTCTTTATCATCCTTGTAACGGGATTAGTCGAAGGCGTCTATAATCCACTTGACCGCTTGCCAAATGGTGCAGTGGCTCGGGACGGTGCAGGCATGAATCCGCTGCTCCAAACACCGAGCATGGTTTTTCATCCCCCAGCACTGTATGTTGGCTTCGTCAGTCTAACCGTGCCGTTCGCTTTCGCTGTCGGTGCACTTGCTGCTGGAAAGATTGGAAGCGAATGGATTAATAGATCCCGGCGCTGGATGATGGCATCTTGGCTGGTGTTGACGGTTGGCATTACCCTCGGCGGAAATTGGGCATATCGTGAACTCGGATGGGGCGGCTATTGGGCATGGGATCCCGTTGAAAACGCCTCTTTCATGCCGTGGCTGCTCGGCACAGCTTATCTCCACTCGGTGATGATTCAAGAGAAGCGGAACATGCTCAAGCTCTGGAACCTCATCCTGATTACGCTTGCGTTTGAGTTCACGCTCTTGGGCACTTTCATCACCCGCAGCGGGATAATCACCTCCGTTCACGCATTTGCACAATCCGACATCGGGGGATATTTCCTAGGGTTCATCTGCCTCTCCACACTTGGTGTCCTTGGACTTCTCGCTTATCGTTGGAACGACCTAAAAAGCCCCAATCGCCTCGAATCTCTCCTCTCTCGCGAAAGTGCTTTCCTCCTAAACAACTGGATGCTTGTGGGGCTAACACTGATTATCCTTTGGGGAACGCTGTGGCCCATCATCACAGAACAGGTCACCGGAGAAAAAGCAGCGGTCCCAGAGGAGTTTTTCAATCAGGTAGTCATCATCCCCGGTCTGCTGCTCCTACTGCTCACCGGAGCCGGTCCAATTATCTCATGGAAAAAATTGACGCCGAGTAACTTCAAAAGGATGTTTGCCAAACCGATTGTGTGTGGGGTAATCGGTGGCATACTTACATGGGCATACCTCGCGTGGAAAGGGCACACCACGCCAATCTACTCCACGCTCTGTGTGTTCGCCAGCGTTTTTGTCCTTGTCGCCATCTTCGATGAATTTTATCGTGGATCGAAGCTACGAGCCAAACGAAGCGAAACTTCACTCTTTGATGGGCTCGGGCAACTCATCCAACGCAATAAACGGCGATACGGCGGTTACATTGTCCATATCGGTATCGTAATCGTATACGTTGGAATCCTGGGATCTAAGGGTTATTTCCTGTTAGAATCGAAGGGGCTACAGCTTGGGGAGTCAATGGAGATTGATAACTACACGCTCACGATGCAAGATGCGTTTCAGGAGGAACACCCCAATTTTTCGCTCGGCGGCGTTGTTTTCGCTGTTGAAAAAGATGGAAAGTCAATGGGGACCATGCGTCCAGCGCGTGGATTTTATCATAAAGCCGGTCAAGGCGAACAAGATACCATTGAATCGTCTATACGCCATCTCGGCTTAAACGACCTCTATATTGCATTAGGTCCCCTGCCACAAAACGTGCCCGCCCATGTGGATTCGGGTGGAATCGTCTCCGTTCAAGTTTATCACAATCCGCTTGTCAATGTTGTCTGGTTTGGCGTCGCCATCATGATGATTGGCGGACTGGTCGCAATCTGTGAGAAGCCTGTCAAAGGGGAGGTATGAAATGAAAAATTGTTATATTGTCCTCATTATCTTAATATGTTTCAGTTTCTTTATAGCAGTTGCGGCTGCTCAAGAGCAAACGCCCACCACCAATCCATCGCTTGAATCAAATTTGGATCAATTGATGACCAGCGTATACTGTTACTGCGGCTGTGTTCGAGAGACAATTAAACAGTGCGTCTGTGGTGTTGCCCAAGGGATTGAAACAGACTTTCGCACGCGTCTCATCGCTGGAGAAACGGTTCAACAGATTCAAGCCGATTATCTTGCCAGTCACGGCACCCAGTTTTCAGCCCTTATGCCCGCCAAAGGATTTAATATCGTCGCCTACGCCATGCCTGCCGTTATCATCGTGCTGCTCGGTGTTATCGTCTTTCTTGTGCTTAGGTCAAAACGGAAGGCAGTATTGGCGAAATCACCTGTTACAACAGAACCACAGGATTCAGCATCGGCGGATCAATACCAGCAAATAGAGGACGAGCTTGAACGCCATAAACGGCAAAGATAGTTATAATACTAGGAGTTTCGCTTATGTTTTTTGTATTCCTATGGATTTTACTACTTGGACTTCCCCTTCTGGTCTATCTGGGTTTGCCGCTATGGTCGAAGCCGCACCCGTCTCCAGAAATGGATGCGGTTGAAACCCGAATGCAAACGTTGTATCTTGAGCGTGAACGTAGCTATTCCGCACTCATAGATTTGGAAGAAGACTACGAAACAGGTAAGCTATCCCAAGGAGATTATCAGGCTTTAAGGGAGCAGCTGTTACAAGAGACAGCAGCAGTATTAACCCAGATTGAAACAGCTGGCATGGCGTCTGTGGAAGAAGAAATCGAAAGATATAAACAAGAGAAGGGGTCACGAGGTTAGGATAAAATATGCGCGATAACTGTAACGCCGCACAGCCAGAAAACAAGTATTTTTTATATTTCACGTTTTACGTTTCATTCCTTATATTCACGGCTTCAATTTGTCTCCCTGTCGCCATTGGACAAAGTAACATCGGCAAAATCAAGGGACAGGTTATAGATAAGAAGCAAAATGCATCACTGCCTCAACAGCTAGTGGTTTTACAAATCCACCGGCCAGGTGAAAATGCTCAACGCCGTGAGACGGTGACAGATGACACGGGGACTTATACCTTCGACAACCTCTCAACAACTTTCGACGTGCACTATACGGTTTCAACCACTTATGAAGGAGAGGAATATATCGAACGGGATATTGTTCTGTCGGAGTGGCTGCCTAATCTCACGGTCAATATCGAGATTGCAGCATTTACAGATGATCCATCACAGGTAAAAATTCGGCAACATACGGTTATCATCGGTCCTCCGCCAGCCGACCATGCGCCTGACGGTGCGGTTTCTGTGCTAGAGCTCATTCAAGTCGAAAATACCGGTGAATCGACCTTTCAAACGTCAATAGCCAATCAATCGGTGGGAGTGTATTTCAATCTGCCAAACGGCTACGAGAACGTTCAGATTGATCAGAGCGCCAAGCAAGAACTCGCAGTTGCGGCAAACCAGCTAATTGCCAACCAACCGTTACCGCCGGGAACACATCAGGTCGGATATTCCTACTTGATGCACACCGTCGATTCAGATTTAGTCCTGTCCCGAAAATTGACGTTTGATACCGCTCAACTCTATGTGTTCATCTCAGACGGAATGCCCTTCGTACCACAATCAAGCATTCTAGGCGCAGGTCGGCGGGAGCAGATTCACGGTCTCGTATATACTATTTATGCGACGGAACCAGCGCAACCGCTGTCAATGGGGCAAAGTGCAGATCTACGCTTCAAAGTCACTTCCGCTGCAAGCAGCGCAGGTGAAACCGCTAGCAAACCATCTGACCCAAAGATGATTGCCCTAATCGCAATCTCGGCAGCACTTGCAGGTGGTTTTCTAGTTGCGGCAATTTTCAAGATCCGAACCCCTAGACCGAAAACGCCTGATGACCCCCAGCAGCCGCCAACAGCACCTGATGCAAGCTGGCTCGGTAAGTTGGATGTCGCCGACCTTGAGCGGACACGGGTTGCCCGGCTTGAGATAATCACGCGTTTGGAGGAATTGCACGAAAAGCGCGAAATCTCCGATCGGGTTTATCAGCGGTTACGGAAAGAACAAGCGGATCGACTTGCTGCTGTCTTGGCGCGCATGAATCGTGAATCTTAAAGAGGAACTGTATTCAAACCTCCTAGCCGCAACTTTCTAATGATGATGCTCCTCCACGCCTCGCAAATCACGAAACGCTTCGGTCACCGAACCGTGTTGAACGGGCTCGACCTTGACCTCCAGCCCGGTGAAGTCGTTACGATTTTTGGACCTAACGGGGCTGGCAAAACGACACTAATTCAAATCCTCTCAACACTGATTAAACCGACAGCCGGCACGCTCCAAATTGGAGGGATTGACGCCCTCGCAGAAACATTACGGGTCCGCCCGTCATTGGGGTTGATTGTCCACGAACCGCACGCTTATCTTGAATTTAGCCCCTATGAGAACTTACAATTTTTCGGACAGCTTTACAAACTTGATAGGTTGGAGCAACGCATCGCGGATTTACTCGACGAGGTCCAACTGACCCCCTATGCACACGACCCTGTCAAAATCTTCTCACGCGGCATGATCCAGCGATTCATGATTGCCAAGGCACTAATCCATGATCCGACGGTGCTACTCTTCGACGAACCGTTTTCAGGACTCGACCTCGCTGCGAAGCAACTTGTGTTGAAACGCATCGATCAGGAACGTGATCGCGGCAAAGGGATTATCCTCACGACACACGATACGGAATTGGGCTACCGCGCCGGTTCTCGCTTCCACTTTCTGTTGAACGGTCAAATTGAAACGGTCGCCGAGAAGGAAGATATCGGATTGGAAGCGTTGTCGCGTGAGTATGAGGCGAGGTTGAAAGGATAGATAGGTAGGGTATAATTTAATCAATGGAAGTATTCCGCCAAATCGGTTGGTTAATTCGCAAGGATCTCGCACTCCAATTTCGCACAAAGGACACTCTAGCTTTAGTCATCGTGTTCAGCGTGTTAGTCGTGTTAATCTTCTGCTTCGCGTTCGGACCAATATTCCCCGAACAGATGGAGGAACGCGGGAAATTGGCTGCCAGCGTATTGTGGGCGACCTTCCTGTTCGCGGGGGTCATCACCCTGAATAGGTCCTTCGATATTGAACGCGCCAATGGCGCACTGCATGGACTGAGATTGACAGGGATAGATGCGAGTTACTTTTACCTCTCAAAGGTTGCCAGTATCTTCGTTTTTCTCATATTGCTGGAGATTATTGTCACACCAATCACCCTTCAATTCTTGGATGTGCTCGCTGTTTTACCTGTCGCATTACAAGACCAACTCCCTTGGCTCCTGCTTAAACTCATCGGTGTGCTCGCGATTGGAACGCTCGGTTTCTGTGCGGTGGGCGTCATCGTATCGGGTATTTCTACCCATACGCACGGAAAGGAAAGTCTACTCTCTGTCATCTTACTGCCGTTGACCTTTCCGGTGATTATGGCGGGCGCAAAATGCACCGTCTCTCTGCTGACAACCGGTGGACTTGGAGGGAACTTTTGGATTTCAGTTTTGGTTGTCTACAGCCTTGTATTCCTAGCAAGCTCATATCTCCTCTTCGAGTTTGTTGTTGAGGGATAAGCTCCCCTACAAAATCCCGATCCTATCGGGAAGAAAGGAGAAAAATGACACGCACTCAACTAGTCGGGCTGCTTTCAGCCATCTTCCTATTCGTGGCTATCTATTGCGTTTTTAGCTTCGCCGAGATTGAAATGACGATGCTAGAAGTACAGAAGATTTTTTATTTCCATATTTCTTCAGCGTTCACTTTATTCCTCGCTTTCGGCGTGACCTTCATCTCTAGCATTCTCTATCTAATCAAACGGACGGACAAGTACGATACCATAGCGTATGTTTCCACGGAAATCGGAATCGTTTTTGGGATAGTCGTGTTCACCACAGGACCCATCTGGGCAAGATTTGCATGGAACACGTGGTGGAACTGGGAACCGAGATTGACAAGCGCACTTATAATGTGGCTGATATATATCGGTTACCTTATTCTCAGGTCAACCCTCGCGGAAGACAAAAAACGGGTTTATTCCGCAGTCTTGGGAATCCTCGGCTTCCTGAATGTGCCCATCGTTTACTTTTCGGTCGAACTATGGCAGGGCGGCTTGCACCCCGACACGTCCACCAAGATGAACCTGCCTCCGACTATGCAAACGGCGTGGCTAATCTCATGGCTTGCACTAACCCTTCTCTACCTATTCTTGCTGATGTTACGGTATCACGGTGAACAGATGAAGTTAGAGTTAGAAACGCTTCAACATCAACAGATGGGTGAGTTGTAGAATAGAGACATCCCATCCCAGGAGAAATTCAATGCACAAAGGTTTATGGATAACGGTTCTCATCGCTTTCGCGCTCTTTTTTGGGTTATTTTTGCTTAGCCAGATTCCGGTGGCCATCACACAAGATGAGGTGTCCACCGCCGTCAGCGATGCTATCGCCGAAACAAACGCACAGGTCGATGAAGTAGAGGTCGAACAGCTCGTGGCTGAAAAAGCGGCAGAAAAGTTGGAGGCTCGACAGAAAAGGCGACTGAAATTCCTCGTTTCTGCCTATTTTATCATCTGGCTAATCTTCAGTCTCTACGCGTTACACCTCGCAAAAATGCAAAACCAGTTGCACAAGCGGCTTGAGCAACTGCATGACGGTTTGCAGCGGAAGGAATAGGCGTTACTTCGCCCAAGTTGCTTTGAATCTCGATTTTATCGGGGAGGGGTAGGTATGGAAATTCGCACAGCGAAAGCGCATGAACGGGACGAAATCGTCGATCTCATCTCCGCGGTATTCGTCGAAAAATGTAGACCGAGATATGCCAATCAACACTATCAGGACTCCACCTACGAACTGGATCAGTCACGTGTCTGCGTTGTCGATGGCAAGATTGTCAGCTATGTTCGCGTCTCAGACCGATCAATGTATCTTGGGGAGGCGGTCATGAAACTCGGCGGGATTGGCATGGTTGTTACTTCACCGGAATATCGCGGGCGGGGTTATGCGTCGGCACTGCTGCGGGATGCGATTGCCTATATGGAAGCGCAGAACTACGACCTCAGCCTCCTGTTCACCACTATCCAACCGTTTTACATGCCATTTGGCTGGGCACCCTTTCCACAGACAAATTTCGAGCTGGAACTCCTCGACAAAAAGACCTTTGCTCCATCGGGGTGGAAAACCCGACCGTTTGACTTAGAGAGGGATTTAACGCAGATCAGCCAGATCTATGATGAGCACAACGGAGGACGCACTGAAACAATTCTGCGCCCGGAGAGATTGTGGAGAGATGGCTATTCGCAGCAAGTCGGTATGTTGCCGTCACTTGTCGTCGAAAAGGAGGGGCAAATCGGTGCCTACGCCAATCTCGCGTTTCCTGACGATGATCAAGGGATTGATGCATATTTGGCGACATATTACCCGAATCTGCGAGAAGTCGGCTACCGTAATGCAGCCCCTGACAGTCTCCTCGCCCTCTGTCACGCAATTCTAGAGGCAGCTTATGAAAGGAACGTTGAAAGCATTTCAGGCCGTTTGACCCGACATCACCCAATGACCCTGCTGTTGAGTGAAGAAAGCGGCAGCCCACTATCCTTCTCAATCCACGAAAGGATGATGTATCGTGTTATCTCGCTGAGGAGACTCTTCCAAAAGCTGATCCCTAAATTCGAGGCGGAATTGACAAGCAGTGCTATGGCGGATCGGACGGGTTCATTCTGCTTTACTGTCGGCGATCACAGCTGCACACTAGACGTCAATAAAGGAAAGGTTACCGTCGTTGCGGACGATAGCGGAGTCACAAAGGTCGCACTGGATACTTACAGTTTCCTAAAGGTGCTTTTCGGGGATGTCACATTTGGGCAGTTAGACGAACTGCATCGCATCAAAGGGCTCAATCTGCAACCCGACGAAATCGCCCTGCTCTCTACACTCTTCCCCAAAGACGAACCGACCCACTGGATCTGCGATTATTTTTAGGTGTTTTGGGGTAAGCAGCGGTAAATCATAGTAAATCCTAAAAAACGAATAGACGCTTTCGTTCCCCGTGTATGGTAGGCGCTGTTTCCAACTGCGCCGATGCGGTGCGGTTAGAAACCGCACCTACCGGTCTCCCGTGCCGTTCTGCCTGCCCCGATGCAATCGGGGATTTTATCGGTACGATCTCCTCTCGTCCTACACCTTGCCATCAAATCGAACCCCCGTTGGAATCACATCGGTACTCTCACCACGTCGCATCGCTTCTGCTGTATCAAGAACGCTGCGGAGGTCATGCTGCGGCTCATATCCCAGCAGACTTTTGATCTTGTCCAGATTGAACTCAAAATAGTTCGACGAAGGCACCCTCGCTTCGACGTAATCCATATTATACCGCTCGGCAAGATAGGGAACAGCCTCTTCCCAGCGGAATAACGCCGCGCCGCCAAGCGTAAACTCCTCTCCAACTGCTTCCTCCTTTTCAATTCCCAAAACCAATCCCTGAGCAATATCCCGGACATCTGTAAATTCCTGTTTGTAAGGACGCCCATTCGGATTTAGACTGATGAGGAATTTCTCCTCGCCGGTCCAGAGCGATTTTATGGTGTCAATCATCTCCTGCTCATCTTCATCGTCGCCGGTTTCATCCTTATACCGCTCATACACAGGGTTAAAGAGGAATAGGCGAGGCAGTCCATCTTCATTGAGAAATTCGCCGGGTTCGATAACTGTGGCAAAACGGAAGACCGTCGTTGGCACCCCGTACTGATAGTGATAGGTCATGGACAGTTCTTCACCGATCCATTTGGTCAAAAAGTACGGCATGTGCTTATAGCGACTCACCATCTCTTCAGCAATCGGTTCCTCGAAAAAACGCCCTTTTTCTCCCAGGCGCCAATAAATCGCCTCTGTACACGCATAGACGAAGCGATGCAGATTTGGCAACCCCTCTCGGATACACTCCAAGATATTGAGTGTTCCCATCCCATTGATGTTCAGATATTGCAGGTTATCAAAGGGACCGCCAAACGCAGCAGCAAGGTGATAAATTGCATCCACTCCCTCGACCGCTCGTTTCACATTGTCAAAGTTTCGTAGATCTCCGACAACCGTCTCGACCCGATCATAACCGTCGAGCTTGTCAGCACGGCTTGAGTCGCCGGGATAAACAAAACTACGGATGTCGTGCCCTCTGTCAAGCAGACGTTTCACGAGATTCGCGCCAATCCTGCCGGTGCCACCTGTGACTAAAATTTTCATTGATATTCTCCCTGAGTTATCTTCACTCACTATGGATTGATTCGTGTAATCAATATTGCTTTTGTTTCCTAGTCATCAGAAGTTTTTTAGAGATCAATCTGCGATGAACTGCTAACGTTGAATTGGTGAAAACGTCCAGACACCCGCGCATCGGGACCAATGAGCGAACGGTTGATTAGGGCATTTTGTATCTCCGCATTTGGGTGGATAATCGCGTCTTTGATAAGTGCATTGACGACCCGGGATCCACTACCAATCGAAGCATAGGGGCCGATAACAGCACGCTCAATGACTGCACCCTCTCCGATAAAGACCGGCGGGATAATCACACTATTGGGAAAACAATAATTCCGCGCCCCCCGTTTTTGTAAAATGGATCGATTCGCTTCCAACAGTTGGTCTGGCGTACCGCAATGTAGCGAGTTAATGAACTCAACCTTCATCTGCTCGCCATATTGTAGCATCAACTGTAACCCGTCTGTCAACTGATATTCGTTGTGGGTACGGAGGTCTCTTTCAATAATTTCATCTAAACAGTGGAATAGCAGACGATTATCCGAAAACCAACCATCACCTGCTGTACCATACCCTGTCTCGCGCACTTATTGAAGTTGACAAAGTGGGCTGGGAGGTGTTACAAAATCTAGCAAACGATACACCCACCGAGGACGGAATATCACCTTGGATCCCTCTGGAAAGATCTATACCTGCCCGACGTTTATCGGTCGGGACAAAAAATATGAGGCGGGGCATATCTCAGGGGAGATTGGTGGGATTGATCTGGTTCTCAAGGAGCAGTACGTCCGTTCAGAGCAGTGTCTCTCTTGCTCGTACCTCCCTATCTGCGCCGATTGCCGCGCCGATGCCCTCTACCAGACCGGAGAGATTACCGAGGCAAATTCAAAGGAAGAGGTCTACGATAGTATTGTGCCTCTGCTAGTCAAGGCGCACTATCAATCTTCCAAGACTATAGTGGATTCTAAAAACAGATAGACACTTTCGCTCCCCATGTTTGGTAGGCGCTGTTTCCAACTGCGCCGATGCGGTTAGAAACCGCACCTACCGGGGTGATAGCCCGGGTTTTCCTATCCCCGGTACAGAGTGCCCAATTATAGTGAATTATAGAAATAAGTAGACATTAATAGTAGTAGGCACATTGCTTTGAATCCCGATTCATCGGGGCGCCGTGTGCCGTAACTCGGCGAGCAAGGTTCGTGACTTGGTTCGCTCATCACGTCTAAGTAATTCTAAAATCTACCATGATACGAAAGGTCCGCCTAACTTACACAAATGTCAAAAGTCGATACCCTCCTCAAACTCATCGCCTATCAAAAGCAACACCCCCACGCCAGCGACGAAGAAATTGCCCAAGGGATCGGAATGTCGCCACGACATGTCAGTCGGTGCAGAAAAGAGGTCAACCTTCTCAAAAATCAGTTGGCTGAACCAGTCTTGCAACCGGAGCAGATCCAATTTATGCTGTCACTGCTGAACCGACGGGAACCGGATCAGAAGGAAATCGCCCAGCAGCTTCAACAACAGATGGGGGTCTCCTACACCGGAAGTCTACGCGGCCTCCAGTCCAACGAGAAGGCACCTATTGGCTGGCTCGAAATCGGCGAGTTGATTCCACCCGAAATGGGTTTTTTAGACCGACCACACCCTGCACTGAGTTTCTGGATGCAGAACCTCTGCTATGATCCGCTTCTTGTGTACCGCCGAAATGGGGAAATTGAAGAACGGCTAGCAACCGGTTGCGAGGCGGTGCAAGGGAATTCGCAGTGGCAGCTGACGTTAAGGGAAGATCTCCGTTGGAGCGATGGAAAGCCAATTACCCTCGAAGAGGTCATCACGGCGTTTTCCGAGAGCCGCATCGCACCGATTATCGCAGAGATTAAACCGGATGGCAAAAATCAACTTCGGGTTCAACTTTCTCAAGAAGAACCACTTTTCCCCCTCCATCTGCGCGTTATCTCTCCACTCCCTTCTCACGTATCCCAACCCTACCGCGTGACCTCCGGTCCCTATCGATTAAAGGGTTTCCGTCCGGATGCCATGACCTTCCGTTTCGAGCCAAATCCCGATTACTATCGTGGCGGGAATCCCCACATCGACTGGTTGACCTTGAGGCGTTTCACACTGCCCGCCAATGCGGTTAAGGCAATCGAGAATGGTGTACTGGATCTGCTTTTTGTCCCTTTCTATGCAATGCAGTCTCTCCACCAATTCCCAACAAAGGTGCCCTGCCAACAGTGGCCCTTTTTTGAAGATAACTACTACGCCCTATTCCTCAACCGCCATCGCGGGCTCCTATCGGACGAAAGGAACTGTAGTCTGCTTAAAGGTGCCATCAATTATCAGGCAGTCAACCTCTATCTGCGTATGGGGCAGGTTACTGAAGAAGAAAATCTCCCATCGCATCCTCACTCCCCCTTTGACATTCGGATTGCCTGCTCGGGCGGTGTGTTTCGCTACCTGGCTTATCTGATCGGAAAGTCAGCGGGTTCCTCTGTGGTGAATCCTATCTCTGTCAAAGGGGAGATGTGGGAGGAGGCAGATGCTTTTTTAACCCAATTCTTTTTTGGTTTAGGGTACAGCAATCTGTCGCAATTCTTCCATTCCGATGGAGAACACAACTTTTTCGGCTACTCTAATCCCCAAGTTGACGAGCTGCTCCCTCAACTGGACGAAATGACGAACCCGACCGCAAGAAGTAGGCTTGGGCGGCAGGTATTATCTCTCGTGCAGGAAGATTTCGCGGTAATCCTGTTGGCGCCCTGCTTCCAATATACACTCTCGCCGTTAGAAATCCAGTTCGACGATAACCTCACCGACCTAATCGATCTGATTCAAAATATGAGCCAACTCACCGTGGAACGTCGCCAGTCCGGTTAGTAAATGTTGCTAGCAACATTTACTAACAATCGGGCTAATCCGTTCAATGACTTTTTTGACATTTATCGCTGAAACCCTTATACCGATTGACTTTGGGGCATAAGTACTTTCTTTGGCATGGCAATTGCACACATTAGATTGCCCCGAATTCGGGAGATTTTGAAAAGTTCTATTTTTCTTTAGCTGCAGAAGTGGATTGTTTGCTTCTGCAAATCTGAAAGGAGTTAACCGTAATGTTACGGAAAGCATTGATCCTCGGAATGGTTTTTATTTTCGCACTAAGTCTGTTAGCTGTGTCAATGATTACATGTTTTACCTATGAAGCTGAGGCAAACGTCGGGAACGACGGTCACGGTCACTGGCGTTGCTGGCATGACGCGGGACATAACTTTTTTGCGGGGGAAGGTTTCCACACGGATCAAGACGGTCTCCATTGTTGTTGGTATACACAGTAAAATCAGACATCTTCGTTATGCTAAAAGTCTTGCCATAGACTTTTAGCATAACGACCGATTTGTTTAGCTGGCTGTTTGGTTCTAATATAAAGCGGATATTGGCAAAGCAAATATAACAGATTCTTGAACGAGAAAAACAACCAAATCTAGTCTCTATCGTTGCACAATCCTCTTCCCAATGAAACCATTCTCCCAGAAAACTTCCTCACTCTTTTTTGGCCTGTGTTTATTTCTGGCTGCGAGTGTGCCTCGGCTGTTCTCTTTGGGTGCCCACTGGACATCTGATGAAGCTGGTTGGCTGGACCATAGTACAGTGTTTATGACCGCAGTCGAGATGGGCGCCTTTTCAGAAACCCTCGTCACTTTCCACCCCGGTGTTATAACGATGTGGCTCGCTGCCCTCCGCACCCTTTTTACTGAACCCCATATAAGTGTTCAAGACTTAGCGTTAGCCCGGTGGTTCATCGGAGTTGCGCTTTTAATTGGGATTGGTGTAGCAATGGTGCTGCTTTATCGGTTATTTGGGCGTTGGGTTGCGGTCATCGGTGCGGCGTTTCTATCCTTCTCTCCACTCTTTTTAGCCCAATCCCGTCGCGTCCACACCGATGCGTTGGCGGCGATTTTTGTCCTGTTAACAGTTCTGTCCCTCCTGCTCTATTGTTGTGGGGAAGCTCAAAAACGCCGTTACCTCGTCGGTTCTGGAATTGCTTACGGTTTAGCCTGTCTTGCCAAAAGCAACTCCCTTATTCTTCTCTTGTGGGTCCCTATCTGCTTCCTCCTGTTTCGGAATCGAGAGGAGACGTGGCGGCAGTTCTTTCTCCGGGGGCTTGGAACGGGTCTCTGTTTCCTGAGCTGCACACTACTCACCGTGTTCGCACTGTGGCCCTTCTTTTGGAACCCCACCTTTTTGATAGGCGGGTTGTGTCTTTTAGCGGTCACGCTGCTTGCGTATCGGGAGTTACAGAAAGGGGCATATCAACGACTGTGGCTATATTTGGCATCGGTGGTGGTGGTAGGTGTGGTATCCGGCTATATGGTCCGAACCGTATGGAGTGTATTCGATGGCGTTGCGTGGGCGATTGCTACGCCGCATAACCTTCAGCACTTCTTCCTCGGACAGGCGTTATATGACCCCGGCTGGCTCTTCTACCCGTTGGTGCTCTGTATAAATACCGCGCCGTTGGCGCTTCCCTTAGCATTCGGCGGATGTCTCTTTCTGTGGAGGAGACGCCATGCCTGGTCACGGAACGGACAGGAAGGATATGCGCGACAGTTTCGGACAGCACTCGCGTTGGTGGCGGTTGTCCTGCTGTTCACCCTCTGTCTCTCGCTGACGAGCAAAAAGTTTAGTCGGTATCTGCTACCCGCTTTCCCAATCATAGAGATACTTGCCGCTATCGGTCTCTTTGAGTTTCTTAAATGGGGTTACTCCTATATTGACTCCCGCTTTGGGACCGGAGCAAACGCCCAAAAACTCACCTTTTCTATCGTGACTATCCTCTGTCTCGCCCTGATCCAAATCCTGCCGGTCCTACGGCTTCACCCCTACTACGGCACCTACTACAACCTCGGGTTCAAACTCACTGATATCAGGAAAATTATCACGGTTCCTGCAGGCGCGGGGTATGATCTCGCGGCAAAATACCTGAATAAAAAAACAAATGCACGAGAGCTATATGTTCAAACCTTTCCACAAAGTGCCCAATTCTTTCTTCCCTACTTTACCGGTCATATGTATTGGACTGACGCAGGTGAAGAGGACGTCCCAGATTATGAGGTGGTCCATATCCGCGAATCCCAAGCGGGATGGGTCCCGCAAATGGGAACGCTCAACGGCGAATTGGAACATGTGATAACCCTCAACGGGATTGACTATGTTTGGATTTATAGGATACCATAGTTGCTAGCGGAGTGTTATGTCATAGAAGCGATATAACGGGAAACATGATGCGTGAAACGTCTGAACCACAGATTAAACAGAGGACGCGGATTGCACGGATTATTGCCCCAATAAAATCGATATTCAAAGCAAACCGCCTCACAGCGGCACAGCATTTCGTTGCCATACACATGTCGCCCCTCTGGGGCTTGGAAGGAGGGCCTTATCGCCCGGCTATAGACCTGTCGCCCCTCTGGGGCTAAATGCACCCAACCCCCTATCACGTCCCGATACATCAAGGATCCTCGTGCCGTTCCAGCCTGTCCCGACCTATCAGGGAGCATTCCGATAAAATCGGAACTTGCGGGATTTGACGTTCCGTGTTCTATCCCGAAAATCCTTTAATCCCCGATAAATCGGGATTAAGAAACCTGAAAATCCTGATTCAGATTGCTCTGAATCCCGATAAAATCGGGACAATAATTCCCTCAAATACCTAAAAATCCACCATGAATCTGATTAAACTCCTATCTACCGATTTTTTTACCGGTCAAATCCTCTTCTCAGGAAAGGGATTGCTCGATAGCCTATGGTTTCTCGTCCGCAACCCCCGAAAAAAGTCTCTCAGGCTCGCTGCGCTCACCCTGCAGCTGATCCCCAGATATACAAAGGTGTCGGTGAAGCGACTGATAAACCTCCATCGCTTAGTACAAAAGGCAAACAGGCTGAATCTACCCGGAGATATAGTCGAGTGTGGGGTGTGGAATGGCGGATCTGCCGCCATGATGGGGGTTGCGGATCGAGACGATGAAGCCTCCGGTAAAGCCAGAAAGCTATGGCTCTTTGATTCGTTTCGTGGGCTGCCGCGGCCAAGCAACAGAGACGGAAAACAGGCAAGGGAGACCTATTTTCAAGGCTGGTGTCACGGTGAGACAGGGAAGGTTGAGCGAATTTTCCGGCGATTTCGACTCTCGTTACAGCATGTCAATATTATCCCCGGGTGGTTTGATGATACATTGGGGACAGCAGACCTTCAAACTATCGCTCTCTTGCATATTGACGCCGATTGGTATGCGTCGGTCAAGGTAGTTTTAGAGACCTTATATGATAAAGTGGTTGAAGGCGGGTTTGTTGTTCTGGATGATTATTGGAGATGGCCCGGATGCCGCGAGGCTGTAACAGATTATCTCAAAGAACATCAGATTCAAGGGGTAGTATTGAAACAGGTGGATCTACACGGTGTTTATTTTCAAAAGCCGCACCGATGTAGGGGAGAAACAGTCGATAGTTGATGTAAAGGCAATAACCGATCCCAAACTTGCCTCAACGAGGCTAATTCGTGGGGAACGGAGATCTCTGTTCCATCTATCCTTACTCACTACGTATTAGCCTCCGTTAGGCACAGTTTTGAATCTGTATAATTTTCAGGGGGAGACACCAAGCGGCAGCTCCCGTTACCTTAATCTTACGGACTCTGTGTCAGAATGCTGCTTGCTCACAGTTGGCCCTGCCTTCCCTCTCTCACGGGAGTTATTGATCAACCTGTTTGAGTCGTCCCCACATCGTAAACTGCTTGCCCGCAGGAGAAACGGAAAAAGGTGAGTTCAGCCATGCAGGACTACCGTCACTATGGAGACTATTGGTAATATTTTGAAGATTCCCCCCATCGGCGTCCATCACATAGATATCAGAGTTAAAGATCCTATCCCTATCCCTATTAGAGGAAAATACAATCCGTTCACCATCAGGAGACCATGAAGGTGAAGAGTCATAAACGCGATTTTCAGTGAGGTTTTGAGGATTACCACCATCGGCGTCCATAACGTAGATGTCCCAGTTTACAACATCCCCCTTCCTATCAGAACTGAAGGCAATCCGTTTGCCGTCAGGGGACCATGAGGGATTCCAGTCATTATTGCGATTTTCAGTGAGCCTCTGTTCATTACCACCATCAGCGTCCATCACATAAATTTCATAAGTAATTCCAAAATCGTTTTCAAAGTGTCCGTCCCTACGGGCACTGAAGGCAATCCGTTTACCGTCGGGGGACCATGAGGGATACTCATCCTCAGTGAGATTGTTAGTGAGTCTTCGTAGGTTCGCACCATCGGCGTCTATCACGTAGATTTCAATGTTATGAGCCTCAAACCTATCCATATCCCGATTAGACGAAAATACGATGTGTTTACCGTCGGGGGACCATGAGGGAGACCTGTCATCACCAAGATCATTAGTGAGGTTTAGTTGATTGCCACCATCGGCAGCCATAACGTAGATTTCATAATTAGGAAAATCGTGTATGTCAACGTGCCCATCCCTATCGGACATGAAGGCAATCCGTTTACCGTCAGGGGACCATGCAGGATTAACGTCTCCATCGGGATGATTGGTGAGGTTTAGTTGATTGCCACCATCGGCAGCCATAACGTAGATTTCTGCGTTCCCATCCCTATCAGACATAAAGGCAATCCGTGCCTGTACTTCACCGACTACCATCAGCAGCATCAACCCTAACACGACAACGCTAGCTAAAATCATATATGTGAGCTTGTCCTTTCGTTGCATTTGTTATTCCTCCTGTGTTTTCAAAGTGATTTTACTCTTTGTTGAACACTTAAAGCCTCCGCTCCGAGAGTCTTCGACTTGCCCTTCAGTGAATCAACGTTGCGGGATATTCTTTCCAACGCTCGATGAATCTCCGATAAACCGGGATTAAGAAACGGGCAACTAGAGTAAGATCTTAGGTTTGTCGTCAGGCGATTTATCGAATACCCATTGTGTCGCGAGGTAGTGTTTGGTGAATTGAGCCAGATACTTCAGCGCGATGTTATTGGTATCTGACGCGTAATGAATTGCGCTATTACAAACGCAAGCACGTAACTCCTAATCGCATGAAGTCTTTGTCCTTTCCTTGGCGTTTATGCCAACCTCAGCAAACACTGTTTGCAGCTATCGGTCGACCTGTTTGAGCCGTCCCCATATTGTAAACTTTTTGCCGGCGCGAGAAACTGAAAGAACAGGGTTAAGCCACGCAGGAACTTCGTCATCATCGGGATGATTGGTGAGATTTCGTAGATTACCACCATCGGCATCCATCACGTAGATGTCTCGATTCAAATCCCTGTTCCTATTCGACACAAAGGCAATGCTTTTACCATCGGGCGACCATGAGGGGTGGAAGTCAACATCGGGATGATTGGTGAGATTTCGCTGATTTCCTCCATCGGCGTCCATCACATAGATGTCCCGGTTTCCCCCAGCCCTCAAGGAAGTAAAAGCAATCCGTTTACCGTCCGGCGACCATGCAGGATCCTCGTCACTACGGTCACTATTGGTGAGGTTTCGCCGATCCCCTCCATCGGCGTCCATAACGAAGATGTCAAAGTCTCCATTTCCAATGGAAATAAAGATAATGCGTTTACCGTCAGGTGACCACGAGGGGTTCAGATCAGGAAATGGATTGTTAGACAGGTTTTTAGGCTTGCCCCCATCGGCATTCATCACGTAGATTTCCCTGTTTCCATCCCTAATGGAAACAAAGACAATGTGTTTACCGTCAGGAGACCATGAGGGTTCCATGTCATCAAAGTCATTGTTAGAAAGGTTTCGCTGATTACCCCCATCGGCGTCCATCACGTAGATTTGCCGGTTCCAATCCTTATCACTCCTATCAGCCGTAAAAGCAATCCGCTTACCGTCAGGAGACCATGAGGGATGCTTGTCATCACCAGGACTATTAGAAAGGTTTCGCTGGTTACCACCATCGTCGTCCATCACATAGATTTCCCAGTGCCAATCCCTATCAGACATGAAGGCAATCTGTGCCTGTGCTTCAACGCATACCATCAATAGCATTAGATCCAAGACGACAACACTAGCTACAATCAAATGTGCGAGATCGTATCTCCGTTGCATCTGTCTTTCCTCCTCTGCTCTCAAATCAGTTTATTCTTCTTTGAGCTTGATATAAAGTATATCAACCAATAATCTCAAAATGTTATCCAACTTTAAGAGGTCTGGACATATTACGTCAACACTCTCCCAAAAGTGACTGGAATTGTTATCGGTTGGCTGGTATTTTATAATCGCAACGGGACAGATAAATTCGTGAACCGTAAAATTTGTTCATGCCTGTCTCGAAATTGGAAGATTCAAAAGGGTTCTATCTCTAACAGCAGAAGTCAATTGCTTCTGCAAATCCGAAAGGAGTTGACTATAATGTTACGAAAAACATTAACCCTAGGAATGGTCTTCGTTTTAGCACTAAGCTTGTTGGCAGTGTCAATGATCACATGCTTTACCTATGAAGCACAGGCACACGACCAGTGGCGGTGCGAGAAGAACGGCACAGTAAAGATTGTCAACAGCCCTATAGCCGGCTGGGATTGCACATGGATCGACCATGACCATGAGTTTGTTACTGGAGAATAGACTTCAGTGGTAAAATCAGCCCCTTTCGTTATGCTAAAAGTCTCATCATAGGCTTTTAGCATAACGCCCCATCTGCTTCGCTGGCTGTTTGGTTCTAAGTGGAGTATGCACCAACCTATTTACAAATGACCTTAGATGAGCATTCTTCCTCTGTTCCCAAACCGGTTTTTTATTTTTTGGGGTGGATACAGGGCAGCTGGTGTTGGCAATTCCTTTCCAATTAAAATGAGGGGGTGGATAAATATATCTCTTATTTAGGAGTTATGTACTTCAACCCCGGTCTTATCGGGGTTGAAAGCAATTTGTAGTAGCGCAATTCATTGCGCGTCAAATACCAACGATATCGCGCTAAAGTATCCCGCTCAATTCACCACACACCACCGCGCGACACAACGAGTATTCGATAAATCGTCCCCGATCTACGAGCAAGAGTCCGAGACCTACTACACATCTACAGATTGACTGTAGTTGCCCGATTGGTCGAGCATTGTGAATCGTACTGCCAGTGGTGAATTACCAATGCACAAGTCCGAAGAATGAGCTACATAGGAGGATAACTATGTTAAAACATGTGGCAACCTGTATTCTTGTTGTAACTTTTTTTACTGCCGTGATTACACCGGTCTTTGGGCATCAGCAGTGGATACTACCCAACTTTTTCTATACAAAGCGTGAATCCCCTTGGTTGGGTATAGAGCACACATGGGGCGACCAACGGTTTATCTCTGGACGGGGGTCAGGAACCCTTTTAACGATTATCCATCCGAAAGGCTGGCGTATGGGACGACCATCATCTATTTTTGTTGGTCAGACGAGGACTGTCGGGGAGATAGAACTGCAAGAGCCGGGCACCTATCGAATCGAAACCGATCGCCCAGCCCACTATGTGACGGAATTTGAGGTAGATGGTAAGAAGAGGTGGGCTAGCAAATCGAAAGACCAACTCCCCGGCAAAAAGATTATCCAATCGGCACATCGATGGTCGCAGACCACCACTTTCGTGACGGTGAAGAAATATACGAAACGCGTTCTGGAACCTGCCGGCGCATTTTTAGAAATCGTGCCAGTCACACATCCAAACAAGATCTTCGTGGGAAAGGGGTTTGTAGTTCGCGTTCTGTCGAGAGGTCAATCAGTTCCGGGCCAAGAGGTCCAGGTTTACTCGGAGATGGATAGCGGACATGATACAATGTTAGCGGCAGTTACCAACGCCGACGGTGAATGTGAATTAATCTTTCCGGCTCCCGGCAAGTATTTACTGACCGCCAATCTCCGTCAGGATGCCAAAGATTCTTCCCGCGCCAATATTGATGTATTTAATGTATCAGTGCTGGTCGAGGCTAGGAAGAAAAAGTAAGGGTATTGATGTGTCTGCTGCCGGCTTGGTAAGGTGGCAACGCGCTGTTTTGGATTCTTGCGTTTCGGTGGGGTGGTTATTTTGGTTACGACTAGTGCTCTGTCAAATAAATCATGATAATTGCCTCACGGCTCCGTTCCGCCTGTCCCGATTTATCGGGGAGAGTCCAAGACTTGGATAGCCATATCCAAGCCCGATTTGCGGCGGTGTTGTGGATTTGTCAATCCACAACGAGCAGGAGCATTAACAATTATCTGACAATGTACTAGGTACTGACTACTTTTTGCCAAGCAGCTTATATTTCTTCAATTTCCGATGAATAGTAACCCGACTGATCCCCAAAGCCTGTGCAGCTTTCGTAATGTTATTGTCGGTCACTTCAAGGGCATGGATAAGCGCTTGCTTCTCAATCTCTTCAAGGGATAGGATCTCGGTTGAGGTTGAAGGGTGGGAGAGCAGACTCTCGCTATCGCTATCAAGGGAATTCCCCCTGCTCGTCGAGTGCAGACCGCTCAGAGCAGGATTGCCCGCTTGTAGCACATCTGATGTCTCCAAAAGCACAGCCCGCTCAATGGTATTCTCTAATTCTCGGACGTTGCCGGGCCAATCGTAGCTCATCAATAATTGTAACGCGCCGGTGGAAAACCCGGCGATCGGTTTATCCGCGGATTCAGCGTATTCTTTCAAAAAATGGTGTCCTAACAGCGAAATGTCTTCATGCCGTTCTTTGAGACGTGGAATCGGTATTGGGAAACCGGCAATCCGATAAAAGAGATCTTCGCGGAATTCACCCGCTTCCACCGCAGCTTCAAGATCCTTATTCGTCGCTGCGATCACCCGGACATTGATGGAAATGTTACCTGTGCCACCGACACGTTGAATTTCCCGTTCCTGCAGCACACGCAACAATTTGGCTTGAACCAGCGGCTGCATATCAGCGATTTCATCAAGGAAGATAGTCCCCCCATCCGCACTCTCGAATTTCCCAATTCTTTGCACCGTCGCGCCGGTGAACGCGCCGCGCTCGTGACCAAAAAGTTCGCTCTCAATAAGGGACTCAGGAATGGCAGCGCAGTTGACCGCCACAAATGGGCCCTCTTTGCGTGGGCTGTTAACATGAATGGCTCTTGCGACAAGCTCCTTACCTGTGCCACTTTCTCCCTGAATCAGAACGGTAATATTGCTTTCGATCGCCTGTTGCATCAGGGCGTAGACCGCCCTCATCGTTTCGCTCTTGCCGATAATTTTATCAAACGCATATTTCATTTCGAGTTCAGTGCGTAAACGCGAGACTTCAACCTTCATCTGGCTGATTTCAATCTCTTTGGACATATCCCGAAAAACGATAATACGCCCAATGACATTTTGTTGAATATCGTGCACCGGTGCTGTGAAACGGTAGAGCATTTTGTGTTCCGGGCGGCTAACCTCCGTGACCTCTCCAAACTCCTTAGTGGGGGGTGCGAGCAGTAAAGTTTCCGTCTCACCAAAACGCCCCGGTTCATGGAAGTATTGTTTGATATGCTCACCTAGCTGCTCAGATGACATCTGTTTCATTGCAGCCGCCGTCAACTCAAACATTTCTTCATACCCGCGATTAGCAAACAGCAAACGCCCCTTGATATCAAACATCGCAATCGCATCTCCGGTTGAATCAAGCACGGCTTCAAGTCTTTGATTGCTAATTTCGAGCTGCCGGCGTTTCTCGCCCAATTCGCTTTCAACATTCCATTTCTCCGCAAGGGCAAGCGTTATCTGCTGTATCTCCTCACGGGCAAACGGTTTTCGGATATAGAGCAGTTTGTGGAGCAGCTCCATCTCGCGGACAATCTCGCCGAGCGATTTATCGGTATACGCGGTCATGAGGACAATCTCAATATTTTCGTCAACAGCTCGGATACGTCGTGTAGCCTCAATCCCGTCCATACCGGGCGGCATTCTTATATCTATGTACGCCACAGCAATTGGATCGTCCGTTTCGATTGCTGCTTGGATGATATCATACGCTTCGGCCCCACTTCGTGCGTGGAGGAGTGTGAATTTCGGGAGAAAACTCTCATCAACTTCTGAAGTAAACGCTGCTGCCAAGTCATCTGTCGATGCGTCCGCTAAACCGGGCGTAAGCATCTCCTCAAAATCCTGATGTATTTCGCGCTGATCGTCAACGACCAAGACACGATAGTTCCAGTCCTTTTTGAATTCCATAATATGTACCTATTAACCGCTAACACTAGCACATTGTCAGATAAATGTTAATGGACCTGCTCGCTGTGGATTTGTCAATCCACTGTGCCTCCGCAAAGATGGCTCCGTTCCGCCTGTCCCTGCGTTTCACATTTCATTACGGGGTGACCGAAGAAAGCGGGAGCAGGACTCGTATGGTTGCCCCCTTGCCAATGCCATCGCTTAATGGATAAACCTTCCCATCCCATCCATCAACGAAGTTCGCTATCGAATGAAGCCCAAGTCCACTGCCCGACTCCTTGGTTGTATAATCCCCCTCAAAAATGACTGCGAATTTATCCTTTTCAATACCGATACCGTTATCAGTTATCTCAAGAATAAAAGAGTTCAATTTAACATAACACCGGACCTTGATGAAAGGAGGGCTATTGAGATCCATTGAGCCGGCAAGTTCATCTATCGCTTCAACCGAATTTTTAATCAGATTAACTAGCATTTGATGGAATTGACTCTCTTGCGTCCGAATCTCTGCTGGGGTATTATTACAATCAATATGAACTTCAATATCTCTTTTCCTGAGAGACTCCGCCAATACTGTGATGGCATCGTCTATCGCCTGCCGCAGGTTGATATCTTTACGATACATACTGCTCTTGCCGAGTGACTTCTGCATTCTGACGATATCAGCCACATGCTCAGCTCTATCCTGCACGCGACTGACTATCTCTGCCAACTTTTTCTCTTGAATCGTAAAATCATCTGCGAGCCGCATAATAAAAGGGGCAACCTTTTGTCCTTGTGGATGATTTGTCACATAATCACCAAAATCTTCCTGATGCCCTTCAATTGCGTCTGCCAGCGCCCTAAGACGACGTGTCAGTCGATTCTTCACTAGATTCTCGTAAACCGTCCCAATCCCTATCGTCACACTATTGATAGCATTCCCAATATTGTGGAGTAATGTATCGACAATCTCCAACCTGCCCTGCGTGTAAGCACGAGCAAGCGCTTCTTCCGCGCGTTTGCGTTCGGTCACATCCCGAAAAACGATAACTCCGCCTCTTTGCTTACCCAATTCGTCTTGTAACGGTCTCCCAGCAACTTCAATGTAAACGCCCTGTGGCACATTCTCATTACGTATAAACATCTCAACGTTGTCTGAAAACTCACCGTGGATAGCGCGTGTGAGCGGAAATTCCTCCGCCGGAAAAGGGGTAATCGTGTCAGGCAGAAACAGACCGTATTTTTCAGGTAATTCACTCATCGTTGTATCCCTGGCAATATCAATAAGCCCTTCCGCTTCCGGATTGAAAAACAGAAATTTTCCCGTCTCATCTGCGACAATCACACCGTCGCCCATACTGTCCAGAATAGATTGCAAGATTCGGGTCTGACTCTCTAAGGCATCCGCTGTCAATCTCAGCGCCTCCTCGGCCTCCTTACGTCTAGTGATGTCACGGAAGACCAGAACCACACCGGTCGTATTTTGTTTCTCATCCCTGATGGGGGCAGCGCTATAATCAATCGGCGTCTTTTTGCCGTCACGAGCAGCGAGTATGTTTGGCTCTGCCAAACTAACAACGATTCTCCTCCGGAGCGCTTTCATAATCTGTGTCTTGATAGGAACATCTGTCTCCTCACTAATGACATTAAAAACCTCACCCAAATCCTTACCAAAAGCCTCCTCCAGCCGCCAGCCCGTCAGCGTTTCAGCAACGGAATTTATAAATTGGACCTGCCCATTCTTATCGGTAGCAATCACCGCATCACCGATACTTCTGAGAATGGTTGAAAGCCACTGTTCGCTCTCTCTAAATTTGCGTTCCATCTCATGCCGGTAAAGCGCAATCTCGATGTTAAGGTGCAATCTCCTTTCAGCGAACGGTTTGAGCACATAGCCAAAAGGCTCGGCTATCTGCGCCCGTTTCAGTAAGCGTTGATCCACATAAGCGGTCAGATACACCACAGGAATATTGAAACGGGTCCGCATCTGTTCAGCAACAGCTATCCCATCGATATCGCCTGTCAACATCATATCTATCAACGCCAAATCTGGCTGTGTTTCTGCCGCCTTCCGTATCGCGGCTTTTCCCGACGAAACAACACCACAAACACTATATCCCAAACTTTTCAATAGATGTTCAATGTACCCAACAACATCACTATCATCCTCAACAATCAGTATCCGTTTTGCCATTGTATGAGCCCTTATCTTTTTCTTTTACTGCACAGCGACGCGTCCCTTACGCCTCGGAATCCGCACGAAAAATCGCTTGCCTCTGACCGAACTTTCTGATACACTTTGATAGTATTGATGCGCTATACCTACTTACGCCCTGCGGAATTAGACAGATCCGCTCCGTTACAGGTTTAGTTTAATCTCATAACTGCAAACGAAAATACGCTCGACGCTGCAATGCCTATCTCGTCCACCGCTTCCCTGTCAAAATATCTCATCAATATAGAAGTGCTGGATAAGTTATTCTACTTTTTCATCTGGCAAAGCACACGTTTCACCGAATGACTGCGACGTTTCGTTCCATAAAAGGAGATGAGATAAATGCCCGAAGGACACCAAGAAGAACGAATCCTAGCGATGTTTATCGACTTTGAAAATCTCGCAATCGGATTTGAGGAAAAACGAAAGGAGAAAAAAGGGCGCAACGGACACATCGCTTTTGATGTTCAAAAAGTTTTGGGCCGCCTCGTTGAAAAGGGAAACGTCGTGGTCAAAACCGCTTACGCCGATTGGCACCGCTTCTTTAAGCATCGGCAACCACTTCACGAAGCTGGTATTGAGTTAATCGAGATTCCAAGACGCTCGCGGACTGGCAAGAATTCCGCGGATATTCGCTTGTGCGTTGACGCTATTGATTTGTGCTACTCGAAAGAACATATCGACACCTTCGTCGTGATTTCAGGCGATAGCGACTTCGCCCCACTTGTTGCTAAGCTCAAAGAGAACGGCAAGTATGTCATTGGGATGGGACTGAAAGAATCCACCTCAAGCCTTTTGAGCGAAAATTGCGATGAGTTCATTTACTATGAGGAACTTGAGCAGGACGAAACCACAGATCGGCGGACTGAAAGGAATATCCCACGGGAGCTGCGAGATATCTTCGACCTGCTCTTCAGCACCATCCGGGGACTTATCCGTGAAAACCATGAAGTCCTATGGTCTTCGATGATTAAAGATACAATGAAGCGGAAACGTCCCTCTTTCAGCGAATCGTCGTATGGATTCAAATCCTTTAGTGAACTCTTAGAAGATGCGGAACGTAGAGGGTTTATCACGCTAGAAAAAAATCCGCGTAGTGGGACGTATGTCGTTGTGGGCTTTACAGAACAGATGAGGTAGCTGACCGAATCCTTTCAAAGGTTGTGCGCCGTTGAAAGCAGAGATTGCCAAAAATGCGCGAGTTTTTAGGGCTTTCCAAGATATCACCCCGCATTTGCCACCTATTGCAAGAGATTGGACGGGTTGGGAAGGAGAACGCCCAGTCGGTTTATGTGGTTGGCGGTTTTGTCCGGGACCTTCTCCTCGGACGCGAGAATTTGGACATTGACATTGTTGTGGAAGGGGACGCGATTGATTTTGCCTATCAGCTTGCCACAATATGGGACGGAGAAGTACAGATACATCAGAAGTTCAAAACCGCTACCGTCACTCGGCTTGATGGGTTGAAACTCGACTTCGTCAGTGCACGCAACGAAACTTATCTGAGCCCCGGTGCGTTACCATCGGTTGAATATGGTACAATCGCTGAGGACCTTCGTCGGCGCGATTTTTCAATCAACGCTCTCGCCGTGCAACTTCAGCCTGACACCTTTGGCGAAATCGTCGATTGTACGGATGGCCTGCACGATTTGCGTGCTGGACGCATCCGGGCCCTGCATGAGCAGAGCTTCATTGATGACCCAACCCGAATTTTCCGGGCGATACGGTATGAAGCGCGGTACAGATTCCAGATCGTCGAAAGCGATCAACAGCGAATACGTAATGCAATTAACCGGGGTGTACTAAATCTGATTAGCGGACAGCGCCTCCGAAACGAAATTGACCACATATTGTCGGAAGCATCCGCGCCGCAGATGGTTCGTCGGATAGACCAATTTAATATCTTCAGCGCCCTCCACCCAACGTGGAAAATCTCACCAAATTTTAACGTGCTCTGGAGGGCTGCCCGCCAAGCAATTGAATGGGGAACGACATCTCTTCCACATGATCCGATTAACACAAAAGCGATATTGTGGATGACGTTGCTAAATACTCCGGAGGCAATTAAGACGGTTAGCAGTCGATTGGCACTGGAAAGCCAGTTGTGCACCAAACTTAGCGTTCAAGCACAACTCGAACATGACTTGAATACGCTCTCGGCATCTTCCAAACCGAGTGAAGTTTATCAGCTGTTACATCTTTATCCGCTAGAGCCGCTCGTCTTCGCGCTGATGCAACCGAACCAACCGAATTGGCGTGGGGAACAGATTGCCAATTATCTGACACACCTGAAGGACGTTCAACCTTTAATTACCGGTGATGACCTCATTCAGCGAGGCCTAAAACCGGGGCGGGCATTCTCAGATTTGCTGTGGCAGGCGCTTGCCGCACAGTTAGACGGAAAAGTACCGACCACACAGGAGATCTACCAGTTTTTGGATGACGAAAAATAATGTTTAACATTGACCCTTATATGGCAATTCTCCGCGTCTGTCAGTTTATTGTTTTGCTCACCTTCCATGAGTGGGGACATGCAAAGTCCGCTAATATGCTCGGCGATCCAACCGCTGAAGATGAAGGCAGAATGTCATTCAATCCCGCGGTACATATCGACATAATCGGAACAATCATTCTGCCCCTGCTTGGCACCCTATTTGGTGGGGCATTTTTCGGTTGGGCGAAACCCGTCCCGGTGAATCCGTATAACCTGAAAAACCCCAAGCGCGACCTGATGATTATTGCCGCAGCGGGCCCCATCATGAATATCCTCTGCACGATTGTTATCCTCGGTGTCACTCAACTGCTAAAGGTGACAATTGGATTTCCCGAAAGTGGCTCTGCCGCACAGTATCAGATTTACAGAATTTTGCTGCTCCAGAGTGGACTTATTAGTATTTTTTTGGCAGTATTCAATATGCTGCCTCTGTTTCCGCTCGATGGATTTAGTGTCGTATATGGGTTGCTACCGTGGCGACAAGCGCAAGCATTTGCAAGGTTACGTCCCTACGGGATGATTATTCTGATGTGTATTATTTTCGTGCCCGAACTGCTACATCTCCCGAACCCGGTCTTCTGGTTTATCGGGACAGCTTCCTACGGCATTTTCGATCTAATCGCAACCCTCGTCGGTTTGAGATGAGCCTGAGAAAAAATTTGGAGACAACAACAAAAATGCAGAAAACGCGACTAGTGACAGGAATTCGTCCAACGGGACCGCTACATATTGGACATCTCGAAGGCATGTTGACAAACACAGTAAGTCTACAAGACAAATACGAGTGTTACCCATTTATCGCGGACTGGCATTCGCTCACCGATGTGGCTGACACCTCAAACCTGCCCGAATACACGTTACAAGCAGCGATCGATTGGTTGAGCGCGGGAATCGATCCGGACAAGAGCACCCTCTTCGTTCAATCGCACGTTCCTGAACATGCCGAACTCTCCACCTTGCTCACAATGATTACACCGGTATCTTGGCTTGAACGGTGCCCGACCTATAAAGATAAAGTTCAAGACATCACGCAACGCGAGGGCCCTTCCACCGGCTTGCTCGAATATCCGGTGTTGATGACAGCAGACATTATCATCTACAAGGCGGAAATGGTACCGGTCGGGGCAGATCAGGTTGCCCACCTAGAAATTTCGAGGGAAATCGTTCGCCGATTTAACCATATCTACGGCGAGGTGTTTCCAGAACCGAAGCCGATGTTGAGCGAAGCCCCCGGATTGCCAGGACTCGATGGTCGCAAGATGAGTAAGAGCTACGGTAACGCAATTCAGCTATCAGATCCCCCTCAGACAACACAGCAAAACCTTATGAAGATGGTAACGGACCCCGGAAGGGTACGTCGTAACGACCCCGGCAACCCCGATGTCTGCCCCGTCTTCGCATATCATCAAATTTATAACCCCGACGAAGTACCGCAGATTGATAACGATTGTCGCGCCGCTGCGATCGGATGTGTTGACTGCAAACGGAATCTCAGCGAAAAACTAACCACTAAATTGACACCGTTTTATGAACGACGGTCGGAGTGGGCGTCCAAGCCAAAAAGCGTCCTGGAGCTCCTCGCTGAAGGGGCAAGGCGGGCGAAAACGGTGGCTCAAGCGACGATGGCAGAGGTTCGATCCGCAATGAAATTAGCGTAAAACTTGACGCCGAAGCAGAGGTATTAGCCGAAATATTCGCGCCATAGAAAAGGAATAAGGTAATCCGTATGGGATCTGCACCCTTCACTGATACTCCTCAACCACTAAAACCGATTTATGCAATTAAACTAGATGTCTTTGAAGGTCCGTTGGATTTACTGCTCCATCTAATCCAAAAAAACGAGATGGAGATTACGGACATCCCGATTGCAGAAATTACGGAACAGTATCTAGAATATCTCAACCTTATGGAGATGCTAGATCTCGATGTCGCATCGGAATTCCTAGTCATGGCAGTTACACTGCTTCACCTCAAGTCCCAGAGTATCCTCCCATCGCCGAGCTCCGACGAATCTCATACCTTCAAAGACCGGGAAGAATTGGTCAGACAGCTTATCGAGTACAAACAGTTTAAGGAAGCTGCACAGACGCTGGATTATTACGCAATAAACCGTGAGAAAGTCCATGGCCGCAACGTAGATCCAGCCGCAGACAATCACGACCTGCGGGAGGTACAGATTAAAGCAACCCTCTTTGATCTCCTTTCCGCATTCAACGGGGTAACCGAGCGGCAATTTGCAGTTGATGACTCTTACGAAGAAATCCAAGAAGAACAAATCACCGTTGAAGAGAAGATGGATTTTCTAGAGCGTAGACTTAACGCCGGTGAGCAGATACGCTTCGATGAACTGTTTTCAGAGTTTGCCAGCAAACTTGAGCGAATCGTTACATTTTTAGCAATCTTGGAGTTGATACGTCTCCGCCGAATCGTCGCTATTCAATCGGGGCATTTCGATAACATCTATCTTGTGAAGCGTGACGCATAAAACGCAGCATTTATCAATTGAGGGCAAATTGTTCAATTATAATTGAGCCTTTAGGACATCAAGCGAAACAAAAAAATGAGCATTTTATGCACGAGTATGCTAAAGTCGTCAACAGGTTTACCTTTGAATTTATTGAGAAATTTTGCGATATTGACGGCAATATACTTTGGGAAGAAATCGTCAAGTTTAACTCGGCCGGAACCACATCTTGAAAACCAATCAGTCTAAGGGAGCCTTGCCCATGTCTGACACCGAACATCTATTCACTACAGACGCAACGGATACGCTACCGCCTAACCTAGACGAGGTCAAATCAGTCCTTGAAGCCATTCTGTTTGCTGCCAGCGAACCAATCTCGTTGGAGCAGCTCAGCCAACTGTTCGACGACGTATCTTCCCGGCAAATCCGTCAGCAACTCATGCGACTAAAAGACGAATATCAGGAAACCAATCGCAGCTTCCAGCTCATTGAGATTGCTAACGGGTTTCAAATCTGTTCAGATCCCGCATATCATCAGTGGATAGAGAAATTCTATACGCGCCAAATCCGCGTTAAGCTCTCGCCTTCTGCCTTAGAAGCCCTCGCGATTGTCGCTTACAAACAGCCCGTAACCCGATCCGAAGTCGAGGAGATTCGCGGTGTCAACAGCGATAGCGTCTTGGGCTCGCTAATCGAAAAGCGGATGGTTCGCATCGCTGGACGGAAGCCCGGCCCCGGGCGCTCACTCCTTCTTGCAACCACCGATGAATTTCTAGAACAGTTCGGCTTGAAAGATCTATCAGCACTCCCCTCACTGGAGGAGATCGAAGAAATTCTGAATCAGACGGGTGCCGAGTAAACCCTTGCATCGAAATCATTGATGGATTAGGAGGATGTCCCACTTAATTGGCAACATCATCCCCTTACCAATCCCACGGCGGAGTAGGAACAGTAAGACGTTAAATCCGGAGAATTTTAATGGCGCACTACTTGGTTACAGGCGGCTGTGGGTTCGTTGGATCCCACCTTGTTGAAGCGCTCGTGCAGAAAGGAGCGCGCGTACGCGTGTTCGATAACCGCTCAACAGGTAAAGCCGAGAACATCGCGCACCTCAAAGCTGAAATTGAACTCGTAGATGGGGACCTGCGAGAACTTGATGCCGTACATCAGGCGGTTGCAGGGGTTGACTATGTTTTCCACCAAGGGGCTCGACCTTCAGTCGCCAGATCTGTTGCAGACCCCATTTTGAGTAACAACGTAAATATCAATGGAACTTTGAACCTCCTTGTTGCTGCAAGAGATGCAGAGGTAAAGCGTGTTGTCTATGCAGCCTCTTCCTCAGCCTACGGAAATATGCCGACACTTCCAAGGTCTGAAACACTCTCACCGCAGCCTGCATCTCCCTACGCCATCACCAAATATGTTGGCGAATGTTACTGCCGAGTTTTTACACAAGTTTTCGGTTTAGAGACGGTCGCATTGCGATATTTCAACATCTTTGGTCCTCGCCAGGATCCGACCTCTCAATACTCAGCGGTTATTCCTAAGTTTATTCACGCTTACCTGAACGGCAGCGCTCCGATAATCGAGGGAGACGGTGAGCAGTCGAGAGATTTTACTTACATCGCAAACGCTGTCCACGCCAATCTGCTCGCATGTCACGCGGAAGGGGTCGCAGGGGAGGTCTTTAACATCGGCTGCGGTCAGCAAACATCAATCAACACGCTTGCAAACCTCATCGGAGAGATGATGCAAGTTGACGCCAAACCGGTCTATATATCGGCACGCCCCGGCGATGTGCGACATTCCCGCGCGGACATCCAAAAAGCGCAGCGACTGCTCGGTTATAAACCGAAAGTCGAACTCAAAGCAGGTTTGCGTCACACCATTGACTGGTTTGTCCAACGTTGTAATCTATGAAAGCCGAATTAATTACATCTTTCATGCAGATGAGTCACACATTCCTTCCACAATCGCATTAATAGGAGAAAAAAAATGCAACTGAGTCGAAGTTGGCTCATCCTTGCCGTCATTGTCATATTCGCTGCGCTTTTCACCGTTCGGATCTGGGCGCAATCCCCCCCCTCAACCGAAGCCGACGAAAAAATGATAGAGGACTTTGCAGAACGCGCAACGAGCGGGTTGAAAGGAAAGGTAATTTGGGACGGACAAGACCTATCACAGACAACCGTACAGGTTTATAAGGATCAAACCCTACAGAACCTCTATACCGGTGTCACACAGTTAAACAGCGGTGAATTTGAAGTTCGTGTTGAGCCGGGTAGCTACTACCTCGTTGCTTTTGTGGATTTGAACCGTTCCGGCAAATTTGATGCCGGCGATGGCATGGGGATTTTCGGCATCACCAATTGGAATGACGCCAACCAACGGAAGCAGATTGTCAAGGTTGCAGGTCAGCAGATGATTAGAGGGATTGATATAGCTATCACGGCAAGAATGCAAGAGATGAACGGACAAGCACAAATCGTCTCCTTATCTGACTACCAAGAAGATCCGTTTGAACAATTTAAATCGGCGTTAGAGACGATTGCGTCCGGTATTCAGGGGCAGCTAATCCATGAGGGACAAGAACCATTGACAAACGCACTCGTCTTTGCCTATACCGACCTCTCATGGAAATATCGTGTGGGAGAAACACAGGTTGCAGCGGATGGCAGTTTTACACTCAACCTACCGCCGGGGAAGTATTATTTAATGGCAATTATTGATAAAAATAACACCAATCTCTTTGATTCCGGAGATGCGCTCGGAATCTACGGCATTCAAGATTTACACGAATCCCAAGTGTCTCCCCAACCCGTATTAGTCCGCTCTAACCAATTTGTCCCGGACCTCCGGATTACAATCACAGGACAGCAGATAGAGAGTGGAAAAATCATTCCGACCCTTGAATCCGCAGCGCAGGTAGATTTAGCGGATATTGTAACGGCGCAGGCCGCAGGTAAGGTAAGATGGACCGGGAAGCCGCTAAAAGGAGCGGTTATTCAAGTTTTCCGAGAACCGATACTGCTCAAAGAGATACATCAGGTCGAGGTAGACGAGGCGGGCAATTTCAGTCTTCAACTTCTGCCGGGGGATTATTATCTCATCGTCAACGTTGATGCAGACAACAATGGCAAATATAGTGCCGGAGATGGACTTGGCGGGTACGGCACTGCGGATATTACAACCGCGCCGCCATCTGCGTTGACCTTGGTGACGGGAACCAACCCTGAAATCACAATTTTTGTGAGCGCTCAATATAACGCGGATGGACAACTTGAAGCGATCGCTAAAGGTGCCATTGACTTGAGTCGAAATAACAGCGGCGGCATTTCTGGTCAAATTCGGTGGGATGGGAAAGCATTTAAGGAAGGGATTCTCTCGATTTCAGAAACGCCTGACTTCCGATCGCCCGTCGCAATCTCCTTAAACCTAGAGGACAATGCGCGCTATGAAGTTTCGATACCACCGGGCGATTACTATGTCATGGCAGTTGTCGATCTGGATGGAGATCGGAAATCGGGCTTGCGGGATGGCGTTGGTATTTACGGCACACGCCACCCGGTCCGCAGCAAAACACTACAGCGGGTCTCTGTATTTTCAGATTACATCACGCCACATATCGACATCGAAATCCTTGCTATGTACATCGACACCGAAGGAAATATCGCTGAGATCGAAGATGGCGGTCGGTCCGAAATCAAGCTCCAATATGGGACCCCTGAAGATGTTTTTCAATTTACCCGCTTCGGGCGCCAAATCGAGGAATGGTGCTATTGGACCCAAGGAGTGCGCTTCCGCTTTGAAGCTGTTGGTGCCGGTTGGAAATTGCAAACACGGAAAGATTTTGAGCCGACCACTGAAGCACTCGCACAACTGAAACAGCTGGAGCAGTCGCAACAAACGAGCCCCAATGCACCCGAAACAACGCCGCTAAACGCGCTACTCTACTACACTTTCGACGACATCATCTGGCAATGTATGCCGGCAGCTGGCATCCAACAACCGTTGGCAGCCGGCAGCCGGCCGACCGCTTCGCTAGATGGCAGATTGACCTATATAGACTTTGAGGGCAATGTCATCCTTCACGATTCAGAGGCTTCACAGGGCAGGTTACTGCTTGATAACCGTGAGCTTGCAACAGATGTAACCATCTCGCCGGATGGAGCATACCTCGCGTTTGCAAGACAGGAGATGGGACGGCAGCACATCTATATCCAACATATCGCAAGTGGAGAAGAAATCCCAATACCCTCGACAGCCCTAGAAATGTTTACGCCCGCATGGAATTTGACCGGAGAACTGTTGGCGTATAGCACACGGGGAAGTATCGAAAACCCAGAAGCCGGCACGGACAGAAATATCTATAGCTACACCCACATAAACGGACGTGTTGAGCCTATCAGTGTTGGGCCCGAAGACGATGCAGAGCCTGTGTGGTCCCCGTCAGATCCGAATCTCCTCGCTTTTTCCCGGGCAGAAGGGCAGCATCGCCAGCTTTGGCTCGTTGAGCTGAGCCCAGAGGGGGACCCACATACAAGACAACTGACCCACTACGGCGGCGAAAAACCGGTTTGGCTCCCTAACGGTTCAGCACTCCTTTACGAGACCAACGGTCAACTCTGGCAGATTACCAAGGACGCTTCAAAAAACCAACCGGTGATGTTGAACGGACAAATAATTTTTGGGCACGAACCGTATGTAATTCCCTCGCCACTCCAATGATAGGCATTTCCTTCTTCCGCAGATGTAATAGCGCAGCTACCGGTAACCTATACCCCACATCAAAACGCCTCGCAACAAAACCTAGACAACGCCGGGATTTCCCGGTTGCAAGGTCTTACCAACTATGGTAAAATGAATCTATTGTTTCACCGATTTGGATCGAACATCTCTCAATTCCTCTCTATCCTAGAATTTGGATTTCTGACTAACTCGCTTTGGAATCAGTTACGGTCAGCCATATATACACTCGCATGGGTTTTGTAGATTGCGAGGACAGAATGTGCGGATCTTCCTACTGCGAGATATTTTTTGGACAAAGAGCCGACATTTCTACTCATGTAGACGGCAAATTATGGTGAACAATATAAATATGTAGACACTTTCGATTCACATGTTTGGTAGGCGCTGTTTCCAACTGCGCCGTCCAGTCTCCCATTTGGTAGGCGCTGTTTCCAACTGCGCCGGTATAGAGTGTCCAAGTAATTCTAAAATTCACCATAATTGGGATTATAGAACAATCGATAATTACAGGTGGAGAATAAAAAAAAGAGTAGACGGAATACACCGTTTCCCCATTTTTTGGATAGACAACTAAACCCTACCTAGAGATTACGAGTCATCATCCACATGAATGAATAGATAAATTGTCGAATCAAGGAGATATCTGAAAATCATGGCAGACAAAAACAGCGTTGTCAGAGTTGGTGTTATAGGACCAGGCGGCGCGGGACGTGGAAACACGCTCGCCTTTGCCACGCGAGACGATGTTGAGATTGTTGCTGCAGCCGATAACAGCGAGCAAAGTCTCAACGCTTTAGAAAAGGGATTACGAGAGCGGGTAGAAGGTTATCATGAAGACAGTTTCAAACGCTACATCGGTGAATATGAATTCATCGAGATGTTGAATCGAGAAGACCTCGACATTGTTGGGGTGTTCTCACCACATTCTCTCCACGATATTCATGTTAAGTATGCGCTGCGATCAGGATGCCATGTGCTGGTAGAGAAGCCGATGGCAAACCTCGTTGGCGATGCCATCGCAATCACCAAGATTGCAATGGGCCGCGGTTTGCATCTGGTTGGTGGCTACCAGCGACATTATGAAAACACCTACATGGCTGGAAAACAGGCAATCTCCCAAGGCTTAATTGGAACCATCCAGAAGTTTGATGTCTATCTCGCCCAACGCTGGGGCGGGGCTGGTTGGCGGGGCGATCCACGGTTCTCCGGGGGCGGTCAACCTAACGATTCCGGCAGTCATCTACAGGATATCTTCCTCTGGATGACAGGTCTATTGCCAAAGGAAGCACACGGCACAACGGATATGAATTTTGAGGATGAAACAGGTCAACTTGTGCTGAAGTCTGTCGAAATTAATTCTAACACCGATGTCTCAATGGACAACGGCGCAAGTGGCACAGTGACCATCCGCGGCAATACGCGTACAGGCTTTGAAGAATGGGTTATTCTGGAAGGTGATGAGGGAAGGTTGGAAATTAAAGGCGGCATCCAATTCACACCAAAAGGGGGCGAGCCTCAACCATTAGAATTCCAGCGTCCCGAAGGCTATCCACAAAGCAAAGTCGATCAGCTTGTCGGTTTAGTCAAGGGGGAATATGACATAAACTATACCTCCGGAATCAACGGCATCCGTACCAGTTGGCTGACCAACTCAATTCTTGAAGCGGGAAAGCAGCTAGAAGAAGGTCGCTTGATTAGCTGCGATACGATTCTTGAAAAAGAGGGATATAACCGTCAGTTTGTGTTAGACCTCATTGATGAATGCGCTTCAAAACGGATGTACTAGATAATTATCTGAGGGAAAACGGGAAATTTACATCAGCGCTGATAATACACCGATGACGGTTGCTCTTTGTCAGTAAAAATCTCAGTTTCACGTTATAATGAGGAAGAGGATAGGCTATGAAAACTGTTAAATTTTATATTGCCGCTTCACCCATTATTCGCATAATCATTTTCGTGATGATGACTATCATCACAACACTGCTCCAATACGCGTGTATTTCAACAAGTACGCAGAGACAGGCAGAAAAACTCGCCCATGAACAGAATTATCAAGGTGCAATTGATACCTATCAGGAGGTTATCAATTCTAAACCTGGGACGCTAGAAGCGTACCGCGCCCAATTAGGCATCGCTAGACTATACATCGACAAAATGAATCAACCCCAGCTCGGTGTTAAAGCGTATCAAGACCTCATCGCCGCTGCGCCTGATAGCGGCGAAGCCGCTGAAGCACACTACCGCCTCGGAATCCACCACTTCAAAATGAAGGATTATGAAGTGGCACAACAGTCTTTTGACGCCATCGTTAACAAATTTCCTAACCTCACGAACCTGAGCCACAATGCCCAGCTGATGTTAGCAAGAAGTTATGAGGAAGCTGGCGCCTATCAGAAAGCGGTCACCACCTACGACAATGTGGTGAACCGTCATCCGGAGAGTGACCGCGCCGCTCAAGCCTTAACTAGCAAAGCGAGAATCCAAAAAGAACATCTGAAAGACAGAATCGCAGCAGAACAAACTTACCAATCCCTCATCACGCAGTATAACGATGTCGAAGGTGCAGAGGAAACCGTTGATGACGCGATACAAGCGCTTCAATCAATGGGGGCACGCATTCCTAAGATCGAAATTGACTCAGGAACAGCCTACGATCGCGCATACGAGCGACGGATGCAACGCCGCGAGCGCGATCGACCGCGCGGTGGTGCTGAACTCAGTCCTGCGATGGGTTATGACGTATACAAAGATGCCGGCTTCGGTATAACCCCCGAAGAGGTCATAAGGGAGTTCGGAAACCCTTGGGAAGGTTCAGGACACGGCCGATCGGGGCAGAAAGACGATGAAACACAGACGATAATCAAAGTAGTCGCAGACATCAATTTTCTTATCCAGAAATATCGGAATGCAGGGGCACTGTACTTCCGCGCCATTGAAGTGGCGAAAGAAAGCGGTAAAAAAATCGATCCGTATGACTATGTCCGTCTATCGGTCTGCTATCGCAAAGTGGGAATGCATCAACGAGCGGTGGAGATACTGAAGGAAGGCGCGAGCAAAAATATAGTAGTGTTGGAAGCCGTTATTACTTCGTCCACAAATCTATATGCAGACGGAGAATACGAAAGAGTACTTGAAACACTCCACCCTATCGCAGGACTGAACCGGACCAAAGACCCGGAAATCTACTGGCGGCTCGGATTAACCTACAGACAGATGGAAAATCTACCCAAGACTGTTGAGTCCTTTGAGCGTAGTATCGCCAGTGATACAGATTATACCAATTCAATCCAAAGCCTCGCCGAAGTGCTTAACTACCAAATTAGAGATAGGGAGAGGGCTATCATCTTTCAGGACATCATCGATACCCAAGGTCACACCTGGATCGGTGAGAAAGAGCTGGGTGATATATGCTATAAATACGGTAACTACCTCCGCGCAAAATCAAAATATGAAACAGTGGTCCGCATTGCTCAACAAGAAAAAGAGAACAGTGATATTACCTCATCTGAAAGACTAAAGCTCGATAACCAGATCTTATACGCAAAGATACATGCAGTAATGGCAGATTATCAGAATGGCAACGTCGTCCGAGCGCAAGAGCAGATAGATGCGCTTGCAACCGAACACCCCAACCATCCGCTGATATTCTACGGTTATGGACAAATAGCGTTGATTAAGGGAGATGTTGACACTGCAATTGACGCTTTTAAAATAGCAATAGAAAAGGACCCGACCTCTGATGTTGCCCCCATTGCACTCGGTGAATACTACCTCTCACAAGGAAATCCCGATGCGGCGATAGCAGTATGGGACGGGCTGCTCAAGACTCACCCGCAAAACCGTGGGGTACGTCGTCATCTCAGAGCGCTGCAACAGCAGCGTGAAGCACAAAAGCGGTCCAATCAGCAGCAAACAGTCGATGCAGATGCAAACCCCAATCAATCGAAACAAGCCGCTACAGTAGCGACTAAAAAACCACAACGGTTCTTACCTGCGAAGAGGCGGACAATCTATCCGAGAAACCGTATCCGAAAATCAGAGCTACCATCTGCATTCTTCGTCGGATTAAATAAAGATCGAGTCATTGAAAAATATGGAGAGCCCATCGAAATCCTTGTGCCGCCGCCGAACCTTCCTAACGCTACAGAACGGTTCGCCTACGGAGCACTTGTGCCGGGTATATCCAGCACCTTCAGTGTAGAAGGCTCGGAGTTCGTCTTCGGTGAAGACGGTATTCTTGGATACCGCAAAGTCTATTTTGGGGATGTCAATGCACTCGTGGGCGGCGGCAGCGAGTACCCCGCGCTGCTCGATGAAATCCCTGAGGAGTTGACATCAACACTCTGTGATATCATTAACGAAGAGGTTTTTGAAGCAAAGAAGTATAATCTAATCGTCCAAAAAGCGCAGGTTGTATGGGAACTTAACGATGAAAGATGGTGGGCGACGGTGCATGCAACCTTTCCAGCACGGGATTTTACGTCAGACAAGTCAATAAAAAACTACAAACCGAAACTCAACGACTATCGCATCATGGAACTGTTAGTGACCGATCGCAATCTTCACCCAGATCTATTCCTTACAAAACCCAAAGGGGTAGCCTATGAAGGCCGTTAGGTACAATATCTTGACGCTTATCGTCGGGATAGCCATGACCCAATACGCTTGCGTTGCATCAAGTCCGCAGCAAGCTGCCGGAAAACATATACAAGAAAAGGACTATCGTGGTGCGGTCGAAGTATATCAGACGGTAGTCGATTCTAGCCCCGGCACACCAGAGGCTCACCAAGCACAACTAAGTATCGCTAGATTATACATCGACAAAATGAATCAACCTCAACAGGGCATCCAGATCTATCAAGATCTTATCGCTGCAGCACCCGATAGCGACGAAGCTGCGGAAGCACATTGGAACTTGGGGCTAGAGGCATTCAAGTCGAAAGACTACCAATCGGCGCAACAATCCTTTGACACCATCGTCAACAAGTTTCCGTCGTCGGAACGCAGCCATAACGCCCAGCTGATGCTAGCAAAATGCTATGAGGAAATTAGTGAGTATCGGAAAGCGGTAGAAATCTACGACAATGTGGCAAATCGCCACCCGGAGGGCAAACGCGCGACGCAAGCGTTGGTTAGTAAAGCCAGAATTCAGAACGAGCGCCTCCGCGATGAAACCGCTGCCAAGCGGACCTACCAATCCATTGTCGAGCGGTATGGAAACATCGAAGGCACGGAAGAATCAGTCAATACTGCAAAACAAGAACTCCGCATGATGGGAGCCAGTATTCCCGAATCGGACGATCAGTCACTCACACGAGTAGAGCGTGCACTAGAGCGTCAACGGCAGCGCCGTGAAAGAGACCGTCCACGGGGAAGGGTGGAACGTAGTCCCGCAATGGGAGAGGCGCCCGACTATTCGGCCTCCGGTTTCGGTGTAGACCCCGAAGAGATTATGAGACCCTTTAAGACAACCATCCAAGAAATGGGCGGGGAAGGTCTTCAAGGGGCAGTTTATCACGACACAGTCCTTAAAATTGCACAACTGAATTTGGACTCTAGAAATTATCGTGATGCGGGAGCACTGTTCTTTCACGCAATTGGACTTGCGGAACGCAGCCAAGCACAGATTGATCCATATAGCTACCTCCGCCTCTCCTTCTGTTATCGAAAGCTAGGTATGCACCAACACGCTAGAGAAATGATTAGAAAGGCAATCAAAAAAGATGGAGATGTGCTTGATGCCGTCATTAGTACCGCTGCCAATCAATACATTGACGCGGATTACGAACAAGCCATTGATACCTATAACACCATCTTGGGTTTGAATCGAACCAGAGACCCGGAAATCTACTGGAAAATGGGGTTGGCATACAAGAAGATGGGTGATCCACACAAAGCCGTTGAGTCCTTCGAACAGGCGGTAGCCATCAAAACTGAGTATAGTGAAGCACTCCAAAGCCTCGCTGAAGTGCTCCATTACCAACTGAAAAACACCGACAGAGCCGCGATTTTCCAAGACCTTGTCGATCAGAAAGGCAAGACCTATGACGGTGAAAAAGAATTGGCAAAGCTATGCTACAAATACGGCAACTACGGGTGGGCAAAATCGAAATATGAAATCGCAGCACGAATTGCCAAGGCAGAAAAGACCGCGGAAACCACCCCGTTCCAGAGAAGAGGGATAGATAACCGGGTTATCTACGCAAGGGTACATGCAGCGATGGCTGCTTACAAGGGCGGAATGGAAGATAATGCACAAGAGATAATCGAGGCACTTGCTGCCGAATATCCCAACCATCCGCTGATACCTTACGGACATGGTCAACTCACTGCCCTCAAAGGTGACACGGATACTGCAATTGCCGCCTTCAAAGCGTCGATAGAGCAAGATCCGAGCTTTTACGCCGCATCCATCGCACTTGGTGAATACCACCTATCACAAGGACGTATCGATGAAGCGATTGCGTTGTGGAAAAAATCACTCAGAGTCAATCCGCTGAATCGTGTAGTACGTCACCGGCTCCACGAATTGACAAAGCAGGTTGGCTCCAGATCCGACGATTCAAAAAAAGAGATTACAAAACCAGCAAGCCTGTCTCAAAGCAACAGTACGACAGCGTCTGCCTCGCCGAAAGGTGGGACTTTGCCTGTCAAACGACGGACACTCTATCCAAGAAATCGCATCCCCAAATCACAACTACCGTCCGCGTTTTTCGTCGGATTGAGTGAGAGCCAAGTCACAGATGAACACGGAGAACCTAACCAAATTCTGCCTGCTCTTGTCAGCCTCCCAAATTCGACAAAACGATTTGCCTACGGCGATCCGATAGACAACGTCGTGCATGTCGCTACCAGTGAAGGCGCAGAGTTCATTCTCGGTGAAGAAGGAGTGCTCGGATTCCGTAAAATCTATTCCGGGGATATCAACGCGGTGGTCGGCAGTCCAGTTGAGTATCCCACGTTAACCAGTAAAATTCCGCAAGAACTGAGTTCAATGCTGTGCCACATTATCAATGAGGAAATTGTTGATACAAACAAGTACTTCCTTATCGTTCAAAAAGCACAGATAGTTTGGGAACTCGATTCGGAACGCTGGATAGCGACAGTGTTCACAACCTATCCAGCCGAAGAACGCAAATCAGAACAGTCCATCAATAAATACAAGCCAAAACTGAAAGACTATCGCATCATGGAGCTTTTAGTAATCGATCGGGACCTCCCCTTTAACATCAGTCTAAAATAAAATCACGCTGTTAGCACCGAAAAGGAGCAGAGATATGAAATCCATTAGATATAGTATCCTCTTTTTATTACTTATCGCCCTAGTGATAACCCAATACAGCTGCGTCTCAAAGAGCATGGACTCACAGGTAAACCAACTCATCGCAGAAAAGGACTATCGCGGCGCGGTCGATGTCTATCAGTCGGTCGTCGATACCAAGCCCGGAACACCGGACGCGCGTCAGGCGCAATTGGGGCTCGCCAAGCTATATCTCGAAAAAATGAGCCAACCTGAACAGGGCGTTAAAGTGTATCAAGAGATCCTCGCTGCAGCGCCTGACAGCGACGAAGCGGTGGAAGCACACTGGCACCTAGGGGTCCAGGCATTCAAGTCGAAAGACTATCAATCGGCGCAACAATCTTTTGATACCATCGTCAATAAATTCCCGTCTTCAGAGCGCAGCCATAACGCCCAACTGATGTTGGCAAAAAGCTACGAAGAAGCCAGCAATTATGAGAAAGCCGCAGAAATTTACGACAACGTCGCAAATCGCCATCCGGAGGGTAAACGTGCGACACAAGCGTTAGTTAGCAAAGCCAGAATTGAGCAAGAATACCTCAAAGACCAAAATGCCGCCAAGCAAACCTATCAGTCTCTCGTTAAACAGTATGGGGCAGCCGAGGGCACGGAAGAATCGGTTGAGGAAGCGAAAAAGGCACTCCAATCGATGGGCGCAACCATCCCCAAACCAGACGAGCCGGACGCGCAGGAGCTGTCCTCAGAATTTAGCCGCAGACTTAACTATCAAGAGCGACGCCGTGCGGAACGTGATGCAGCAGGATTCGAGCCTAGCCCAGCAACAGGATTGCCGAGTGACTTTCCAGACTCTGGCTTTGGTGTAAATCCCGAAGAGATTATGGGGCCCTACAAACAAACAATCAACCAGGTAGGCGCCGGGGAGGGGTTAGAGGACACAGTTTATTACGATACCGTGCTTAAAATTGCCGTCTTGAAGTTACAGTTTCAAGAATATAGAGATGCCGGTGCCCTATTCTTTTACGGCATCGAACTCGCCAAACGTAAGAGGGCACGGGTAGACCCATATAGCTTCCTCCGCTTATCCATCTGCTACCGGAAAGTTGGTCTGTACCAACGCGCAGCGGAGGTGCTCAGAGAAGCGGTCAGGAGGGATATACGCGTCCTTGAGGCTGTCATGATCACAGGTGATAACCAGTACCTCGATCAAGAGTACGAGCGAGCGATTGAGACCTACAGCTCTATTGTGGGAATGAACCGGAGCAAGGATCCGGAGATTTATTGGAAATTGGGGCTTGTCTACCAAAAGATGGGGAACTACCAAAAAGAGGCAGAATTTTGTGAACGCGCCATCGCTTCCAAAACGGACTACGTTGACGCGCTCCAGAGCCTTGCTTATGTGCTTTTCCGCCATCTGAACGATAAACATCGCGCAGCAATTTTTGATGACCTCGCTAAAGGGCAAGGCAATAGTTACGACAGTGAAATAGAGCTAGGGCGAATTTGCTACAAATACGAAAACTATACCTGGGCAAGGACTAAGTATCGAGCCGCTATACGTTTCGCAGAACGTCAAAAAACAGAGGCAGTGTCACCACTAGAAAACCGTCTCGCTGATAACCAAATTGTTTACGCACAGGTGCATATGGCGATGGCATCTTACAAAAATGGAATGGAAGATGAAGCACAGGAGATACTCGACACCCTTGCTGTCGAATTCCCCGATCATCCATTGATACCCTACGGAAATGGGCAGCTAGCTCTCCTCAAAAGCGATGCCGATACCGCTATCGCGGAGTTCAAAGCATCAATGGAAAAGGATCCGATGTTTCATGCGGCACCCATCGCCCTCGGTGAATACTATATCTCACAAGGATATATCGATGATGCGGAGACACTGTGGACCGAATTCCTTAAGAATAACTCCCGTAATCGTGTCGTGCGTCAACGGTTGGGCATGTTAAAACAGCAGATTGAAGCGACAGGGACCTCGAATTAGAAACCCGCCCTGTTGGACTCAACGCATGTTTCTTAATTTTAATTTTGTATCGGGATAAATGCCGATGCCATAGATAAGGTAATGTACGAAAGGAATAGCAGCCTGAATGCCTGAACCCGCGGAAACCTTACAATCGGTCGAGAGCATCGCTCGAGAGGCCGGTGATATTTTAATGCACTATTACGGAGAGATTCACCATATTGATTATAAAGGTATTGGTGACATTGTAACAGAAGCGGACAAAGCGTCCGAAAAACTCATCACAGAACGGCTAGAATCCTATTTTCCAGACCACGCTGTCCTCGGCGAAGAATTTGGTATGTCCCGCAAGGCGAGGATGCCTGACCCGTCGGCATCAGCAGTAACATCGGATTACTGCTGGGTCATAGATCCACTCGATGGCACAGCAAATTACGCGGTGCGTTGTCCAATCTTTGCGGTGGTGATTGCGCTGCTGCATAACGGTGCACCGGTCCTCGGCGTGGTTTTTGACCCTAACGCCGATCGGATGTTTAGCGCGGCCGAGGACAGCAGCGCAACGTTAAACGGGGAACCTATTCATGTCAACGACCACGAAAAATTAGACCCTGTGGGCCTATTCGGATTTGGATCACCGGTCCTCGAAACACTTCATCCATTTATACAGAAGTGTGGCAAAGCACGTAGCCTCGGCGCTGCGGCTCTCCATATCTGCTCAGTCGCTACCGGTTGCTTTGATGGAAGTCTAGACTTCTACACAAAGCTCTGGGACATCGCTGCGCCGGTAGTCATTCTACAAGAAGCTAGTGGCTGCACAACCCATCCATCGGGTGCCCCCCTGTTTCCATTATCGCCGGACGCCCCCGCCTATCAAGGACATGACATCCCTTTTCTCTCAACCAACGGTCGGATACATGAGGAATGTGTGAACGCCCTCGCGGAATATGGAGACGAACACATCTAACCTGCAACAATAAGGAGATTTACCTTCCATGTCTATCCCGAAACTATCTGTGGGTAATCCTGTCCTAGCGAATTTACTCATGATCATTATCATCATCTTCGGTGTCTACGCCTGGATCGTCCTGCCCAGAGAATTGACCCCCGAAATCTCTTTCAATTCCGCGACAGTAACCACATTCTATCCCGGTGCATCCTCCGAGGATGTTGAAAAATTGGTCACTGCACCGATTGAGGAGGCGATCGAAGAGAACGTAAACAAAATCGATATCGTTCTATCAGTCTCATCCGAAGGCAGGTCATTAATCACTGTCCAGTTCGAGGAAATTAGTGAACGCGAATTTGACAAAGAATTCCAGAACCTGCGGACCGCTGTGGATAGAGTCAACGATCTCCCGACCGAGATTCTGGACGACCCCCAGGTGCAGGAGGTTGATATATCGACCGGTTTTCCGATGCTGACCATTGTCGTCGGGGGAGAGATTTCGGAAGACCAGATGAAGGAAATTGCTGAGAATCTGAAAGATGAGATCCTTGAAATTAGAAACGTCTCTGCCGTTCGACTAGCGGGAGTGCGTGAACGGGAAATTTGGGTCGAAGTCGATCCGGATCAGTTAAAGGCGTATAATCTTCCCATCGAAGCGGTCATCAACGCGTTGAGAACGCATAATCTGAACCTCCCTGCGGGCACATTAGAGATGGGTACATCGGAGTATCTAGTGCGCACAATGGGCGAGTTTCGCAACCTACAAGAGATTGAAAATACAATTATACGTGCTCGACCCGCCGGAACACCGCTGCGGGTACACGATGTGGCGACCGTCTCCGATACCTATGAAAAACCGCGCACCCTATCACACATCAACGGCAAGCCATCGATCAGCCTATCCGTCCAAAAGAAGACGGAGGGCAATACTATCAAACTGGTCGAGCAGCTTCGAGAACTGGTCGAACAGCGCAAAAGTGACCTGCCAGACGGAGCTGAGCTCTCCGCGGTGAATGACTATTCCGTCATCCTAAAAGAACGGTTAGGAATCTTAGAAAACAATGCCATTTTTGGACTAATTTTGGTCGTTATTCTACTCTACCTATTTATGGGCTGGCGTAATGCGTTCTTTGCCGCATTGGGCATCCCCGTTGCATTTATGGCGACTTTCTTCTTTCTGCATTGGTCCGGATATTCCCTCAGCGGTGTCACATTATTCGGTTTAATCCTCGTTGTTGGCATCGTTGTGGATGATGCAATCGTTGTCATTGAAAATGTGTTCCGTCGGATTCAGGAGGGGCTGCCCCCCAAAGAAGCCGCTATCACTGGCGCCCAAGAGGTAGGTTGGCCCGTTCTAGCGGCAAGTCTAACCACGATTGCTGCGTTTGGCCCCCTCATGTTTATGTCCGGCACCCCGGGGCAGTTTATGCGAATCGTGCCAATCACCGCCATCTTGGTGATACTCGCATCGCTGTTTGAGGTGTTTATGATTTTGCCATCCCATATCGCCGAATGGGGAAAAGCACAAAGTCGACAGCAACGCCGACATGTGTGGTTCGATCAAGTCCGAAGACGTTATGTCCATGTGCTTAAAGGTACGATTCGGCGCCGTTACGCAGTCGTCTGTGGGGTCTTCGCCGTTGGCATATTGGTCAGTATCGGCGCATTTTCCCAGTTAGAAAGACAGCTGTTTCCCGGCGAAGATTTTCCACAATTTTACATCAAAGCAGAAATGCCACCTTCGTTTGGGCTAAAAGAGACCTCCGCCGCTTTAGCGAAGGTCGAGGAAGTTGCCATGTCCCTGCCGGCTGATGAACGCATCGCTGTCGTCACAAACATCGGCTTGATTACGCCGACCTCTCTGCAAGAAGGCTCAAGCGTCCGCTCCAATGTCGGTGAAGTGCTCGTCGAGCTGACCCCGAAAGATCAACGCGCCCGAAGTACAGATGAAATTGTCGATGGGCTCCGTGGGCAGATCGAGGCAATCAGCGGCATCGAAAAAATCACATTTGATGCACAACAAGGGGGACCGCCACAGGGAGCCGATGTGGAAGTAAAAGTGAAAGGGGAAGAGTTCGGCCCGTTAGAAAAAATTGCCAATTCGCTCAAAGAAAAATTACATCAGATGGACGGTGTCTACGATATACGGGACGATTTTGTAACAGGGAAATCGGAAATCCGCCTGCGTGTTAAGGAAGATAGGGCACATCAGTACGGCTTGAATATCTTCCAAATCGCTTACAATGTCCGCAACGCCCTCGAAGGAAATATAACGACAACCTACCGCGATGCCGATGAATCGGTTGATGTTATTGTGAAATATAACTCTGATGATCTGCAATCAATTGCTAGTCTCGAGGAGCTGCTAATTCCGACCCTAAACGGAACGATGGTGCCACTCAGAGAGGTCGCTGAAGCGCACGAGGAGGGCGGTTACTCGGAAATCCGTCGATTTGAGAATGAGCGGGCAATTACTGTGTCCGCCGCTGTAGACAACGATAAAACCAGTGCCTTCGCGGTCAACCAGGTATTGATCCAAGCTTTCAAAGATATTGAATCGCTGTATCCCGGTTATCGTCTCGATTTCCGAGGTGTCTTCGATGAGATCAATGAATCATTTGGTCAATTGAGCAGATTGTTCGTCGTTGGGATCTTAATGATGTATGTTATATTAGGCGCACAGTTTAAGTCGTTTATTCAGCCGGTCATTATCCTCTTTGCCGTACCTTTTGGGTTCATGGGGTCAATGATTGGATTGTTAATCATCGGTGCGCCGCTGAGCATGGTCGCGCTGTTCGGTACTGTTGCATTGGCGGGAATCGTTGTTAACGACTCTATCGTGATGATAGACTTCATAAACCAGTACCGGACACGCGGTTATAACAAGTGGCGAGCAATCTTAAAAGGCGGAAGCGTTCGATTACGCCCCATTATCTTGACCTCCGTCACCACAATCTGCGGCTTGATTCCAATGGCAATCGGTTTGGGAGGTAAATCCCCAATCTGGATGCCAATCGCGTACACAATTATCTTCGGCCTCTTCGCAGCAACCTTGTTGACGTTGTTCGTCATGCCCGCACTATATGCCATAACCGCGGATATACGTGAACTGTTCATCAAGCGCGAGCGGGTGACCCAACCCGCATTTGAAAATGCACCTCTCATCGCAGAACGTGCGGACGATTGAAATCTCAATTTCTATACATCTTTGGGACTTACGCACTTCAGTCGGGAATCGGAATTCCTTTCTACCAAACCAGCCGTAGGCGGGGCATCTTGCCCCGCAATAACTTGTTGGAAATCGGAATTCTCTCCTACCGCGTATGTCTTATATCTTTTTGAAGGAGAATACCTATGTCGAATATCAAAACTGTTGTTACTGCTAACGAACTACGAGCGCGGCTCGACCGGTTGCCGAGGTTGTCTTTGGCAGACCTGCCAACACCGCTGCTCGACTGTCCACGCCTATCCAAAGTCTTAGACGGTCCCCATATCCTCGTGAAACGGGAGGATCAGACCGGCATGGCATTTGGCGGAAATAAGGTCCGAGAGTTTGAGTATTCCGTTGCCCCCGCCGTGGAGGGCGGATACGATGTCCTGCTGCACGGTGCCGCGTCGCAGTCCAACCAGTCACGATTGACGGCGGCGGTCGCCGCACGGCTAGGACTGAAAGCGGTGATGGTAGGCAAAAAGGATGCTCGCGCCGAGCCGGTGAACGGAAACCTGCTGCTGAGCCACCTGTTTGGGGCGGAAGTTAATCTCGTGGAAACCGCCGAAGAGAGGGAAGCAATTCTTGAACGCCTAAGATCGGAAGGGCGCCGGGTATACAACACCAGCAGCGACGGATACTACCTACGAAGTGTCTCCTATGTGGACGGCTTCCTCGAACTATGGGATCAGCTTCAAGAACGAGACATTCGTCCCGATGCACTCTATGTCTGCTCAGGGGTGCACACCCACGTCGGACTAGTGGTCGGGGCAAGGGCGTTGGGGATCCCACTGAGGATTGTAGGGATCAGTCCTAGCCCACAAGATAACATAGCAGCGAACGCCAACCTCGCAAAGGTCGCCAACGAGGTATCTCAGATACTCGATCTGGATCTGGATTTTTCAGGAGCCGATTTTGAGAGCTACGGGGACTATGCCGGCGAAGCCTACGGCGTGGTAACACCAGCTAGCAAAGAAGTAGTCGTCTTAGCCGCACAAACAGAGGCGTTAGTGTTGGATCCCGTCTACACCGGCAAGACGTTTGGCGGGTTAATCGACCATATCCGACAAGGGCAATTTACGGCGGATCAAACGGTGGTGTTTGTACACACAGGCGGTACGCCTGCCCTGTTCGCCTATGGGGATGAGATTTTATAGGAATAATGCAAGTTGCTAGGGCGTGCTGACATTTTGCTTTTGCTGTCGCGAGAAACGTTCAAGCCACTGGAAAAGCTGCCAGAAACCGAGTTTTTTCTTCAAAACTCGGTTTCTTTTCTGGGATTTTACGTCAGTGAACTGATTTATGTCTCTCTATTATCTGGTTACGATGAAATATCAACAGAACCTAGCAACCTAGGTCAGGAATAGAAAAACTGGTAACTTTAGACGAAAGGAGCTGCCCAACATGAATGTTATCGCAGATTTATGTGTCGTACCGATTGGCGTCGGCGTGTCGGTCTCCAAGTATGTTGCTGAGTGCGAACGTATTCTCAAGGACGCTGGCCTGAAAATCAAACTACACGCCTACGGCACCAACATCGAAGGGGATTGGGATACAGTTTTTGCCGCAATTAAACAGTGTCATCAGGTTGTTCATGAGATGGGCGCCCCTCGGATAAGTACGACCCTTAAATTCGGCACCCGCACCGACCGATCGCAAACAATGGACGACAAAATCAACAGCGTTGTCCATCAGCTGGCAGAATAGTCGTCAAATTGCCGGATAGATTTATCCGCTAACGTGCATCAGGTTGACGGTAGCGAAACCCCAATTTATTGCGAGGAGGCAGAGAGTCATGGACCTTTTTGACCAGAATCTGCAGCAGAACCGGAAACAATCTGGTCCCCTAGCGCACCGGCTGCGTCCCGACACGCTCGAAGAGTTTGTGGGGCAGGAGCATCTATTAGCCCCCGAGCAGCCCCTCTATCTTGCCATTGCAGAGGATACAGTGATGTCCTGCATCTTCTGGGGACCACCGGGCTGTGGGAAAACTACCCTAGCGCGAATTATCGCTCACCACACCAAGGCACACTTTGAGCATGTCAACGCCAGCACAACCGGGGTGCCGGAGCTACGCACGCAAATCGCCCAAGCCGAAGAACGTCTTAAATTCCACAGTCAACGTACCATCCTGTTCTTAGACGAAATCCACCGCTTCAATAAAGCGCAACAGGATTTCTTACTCTCCTTCGTGGAAGATGGAACGCTTGTGTTAATCGGCGCAACGACCGAAAATCCCTCCTTTGAAGTTAATGCCCCACTCCTCTCCCGGATGCAGGTGTATCCATTCCAGCCCCTAGAGTCATCTCATATCCGTCAGTTGCTAGACCGTGCCCTCACCGATGCCGAACATGGTCTCGGAAAATACCGAATTGCCCTTTCGGAAGACGCCATAGACGCTCTAATCCGGGTAGCTGATGGTGACGTGCGTCTCGCCCTCAACGCCCTGGAACTCGCCGTACAGACCCGCAAGCCCGATGAGGAACAGGTACGCCACCTCGATGCCGAAACCATTCATAACGCGGTACAGAAACGGATGCTGCGCCACGACAAATCGGGCGACGAACATTATAATCTGATTTCTGCCTTCATCAAGAGTATGCGCGGGTCTGACCCCGATGCCACCGTCTATTGGTTGGCACGGCTGTTGGAGGCGGGTGAGGATGCCCGTTTCATCGCACGGCGGATGGTGGTCCTCGCATCCGAAGACATCGGAAACGCAGATCCACAGGGATTGCTAATCGCAGATGCAGCCGCTCGTGCGGTGGAGTTTGTCGGGCTGCCAGAAGCACAACTGAATTTGGCACACGCCGCCGTCTATCTCGCTTGCGCCCCAAAAAGTAACGCTGCCTATCTAGCCCTACTTGCAGCACAGGAAGATGTGCGCGAAAAACCCGCCTATCCTGTACCGCTCCACCTGCGAAATGCGTCCACGCAGCTAATGAAAGAACTCGGCTACGGGACAGAATACAAATACGCTCACGATTTTGAAGACCACATCGTCCAACAGGACCACCTCCCCGACGCCTTGTGCGGGGTGCGATACTATGAACCCACCGACATTGGGGATGAACAGCGCATCCGGGAATATTTGGACAAAACCAAAAAATGAACGTGTAATAGTCTAGGGAACGCAAACCTGTGTTCCTTAACACGTACTTGTAAGAAGGAGACAAACCACAATGGCAAAAACAGAGCGGTCTTACTGTGCCATGTTGTTATCAATGATCATCCCCGGCCTCGGACAGATCTACCTGCGTAAGCTGCTGAAGGGCATCATTCTAATTATAGGGGTTATCTCCGCACTACTGTTAATCTACGCAAATTCATTACCCGTCACCAGTTGGCGTGATCTGGTCCGGCTCGATCGACCTGAAACATCGTTAGATGAACAACCTGCCGCAGGACAAATGGACACATATTCAGATACGGATGACCCTACCGTGGCAGATGAGGAGCAGAAACAGTGGCGCGGCTACCCCTTGTACACCTCTGACAGGAAATTCATGTTTCGGATTACCGCAGATTTGGAGAATCATCTAATAGACAACGCAGAGCTCTCAGCAGAATTCATACAACAATTTAAGGAGCATAAAGTCCTAATTTATAAAGGAGCAACAATTTCAACCGAAAAGGAGGGCAGTTGGTGGCTGATAAGCGACCACTACCAAACATATTCGGTGCGGAAAAGCGAATATGGGCTAGACATTTATAGTACCGCACAATGGCGATTTCGACCCCGTTGGCAGTTCAAGATTACCGGACTCATTCAACTCATGCTCTTTTGGGGATTTGCAGTCGTCGATGGTTGGCTCGGACGGAGATAGAAATGACACCGCAAGAACGAGTTGAGGACGCAAACCTTAACTTTTATCAGGCAATGCAAAACCTGAGCATCGACATGATGGACAACGTATGGCTACAAGCGGATTGGGTGCAATGTGTTCACCCAAATTGGGAAACAATCACCGGCTGGGAGGAGATTCGCGCGAGTTGGGTAAATATCTTCCAGAACACACATCGAATGCACATCCAACCCAGCGAGGTCGTGGTCCATACCGATAGCCAGTTCGCGTGGGTAACGTGCGTGGAATCTATCCACACCTTCGCCGGCGGTAGGATGGGCATATCCTTCGCACAAGCGACGAATGTTTTCAAGTACGAGGGAGAAGATTGGAAGATGGTGCATCACCACGCTTCGCCTTTGCCGAGGGAAGTAGCGCTTTCCGGCACCGCAGCGGCACCATCGTTGAACTAGCAGAACTAGGCTGAGGAAGTTTTCGTTGTTACTGTTTCCACCACTATGATATAATCACTTTGTATGTTAAGGAGAAAAAATATGCCGTTTATCGCCGCCGAAGAACTGCCAAAAATGGAACTATTTCCGGGCGCGCTCAGTGGTATCGTCGCCGGAGAGAACCTCATGCTCTCCTTTCTGGAGATGGCGGAAGGCAGCGAAGTTCCGGAACACAGCCACCCACACGAACAAGCAGGCTTGGTATTGTCCGGGGAATTGCAGTTCAGAATCGGTTCAGAGGAAAGAATCCTAAAACCGGGGGAAGCATTCATTGTTCCGCCAAATGTGGTGCATTCAGGCGTGGTTACGAAGGGGCCCGCACGCGTCCTCGATATCTTCACCCCACCGCGGGAGGACTATATCGACCAGTACAATGAGCACACCAGCACCTCTGTCCAGACTAAGTGGGAATAGAGAGGATATACTCCTGTAAGAGGAGCATCCCTGCCTCGACCATCGGGAACCTGTGAGAGAGGCATCCTTGCCTCGACCATCGGGAAAAGGATTTCCCTCTCACAGTAGCCCTACCTCGACCAACACTCACTAATATTATGAACCCACGCATGGAGACACCTTATGCCCCAAGACCACGACCACCAAGAAAACATCCTCGACATTCTCCAGAACCTTCGTGGAATAGAACCCCTCAAGCAACTATTCTGGACAGAGCTAAATTATGACCGTAAAAATGATGGACTTTCCCGCCGGAACTGGACGGACACCGCTAAAAATGCCCTCGCCGAGGATCCCGTGCTGTTTGCAACGGGCGGAACAGATGACGCTTTCCATGTCATCTATGCCCGTCTCGACGCAGACCGCCTGCTGCTGACCGCTGAACGTCCGGTCATCTCCCGTCTCCTACAAGACCATCCCTACGCGCTATTCATCTTCAGCAACCGAGAACAAACCGACTGGCACTTTGTCAATGTCAAATACGATACAGAGGACTCCAAAAAACGCCGCCTATTCCGCCGCATCACAGTTACCCCTTACGAGAAACTCCGCACGGCATCCGAACGGATTGCGATGCTTGACTTGGCATCCATTGACGTTCCTGATCCAGAAGCGTTGTCGCCACTCGACATTCAGACCCGTCATGAAGAAGCCTTCGATGTCGAAGCGGTCACAAGGCGATTCTTTGAAGATTACAAATCCGTTTTCAAAACCCTTCAGGAGGATTTGGCAAGTCAAATCCGGGACGACCGGTGGGCACACGATTATGCGTTGCAGTTTCTCAACCGTTGCATGTTCCTCTACTTCATTCAGCGCAAACGTTGGCTCGGTGAGGATACCGATTTTCTCCGGTCATTTTGGGAGAGTTACCAAAGGACAGACGAACAGGCTGATTCGTTTGTTGACCGCTGGCTCAACGTCCTATTCTTTGAGGCATTCAATAACACGTTCCACGGCGGACACCGTCATTTCCCCGACAACCTCCGAGAAGCAATGCAGCTAGCCCCTTATCTCAACGGTGGCCTGTTCACAGAGAATGACCTTGATAGGGAATATGATTTTCAGATTTCTGATTGGCTTTTCAGCGGAATTTTTGAATTTCTCGAAGACTACAACTTCACCATCGCTGAGGATAGTCCGCTTGATCAGGAGGTCGCTGTCGATCCAGAGATGATTGGCAAGGTCTATGAAAGCCTTGTTAATGTCTCTGATGAAACGGACGAGCGTGGAGATGCGGGTATCTTCTACACCCAACGCACAGAGATCGATCTGATGTGCCGTCTCGCCTTAGTGGACAACCTGACAAACCATCTGGGAGAAGACCATAAAAATCTCCTTTACGAGTTAATCTTCGCCTTTAGCCCGGACGATAAAGTAGAAGCGGATGGGAAACTTGCAGAGGCACAGCTTTGGGAATCCCTCGACACAAGCCTTAAAAAGCTCGCGGTTGTTGATCCCGCCTGCGGTTCCGGTTCTTTTCTCGTCGGGATGTTGCACATCCTCAATGACCTGCACGATAGAGTAAATCAAGGGCTTGGACGGAACGAATCCAGCTTTGAACGCAAGAAGGGGATCATCGGTCAAAATCTCTACGGTGTGGATGTGATGGAGTGGGCGTGTCATGTGGCGGAGTTACGGCTCTGGCTCGCTCTGGTCATCGACGCAGAATTTTCCTCCGCAGAACTTCACGTGCGGGATGAACCCTTGCTACCCCACTTTTCGTTCAATATCCGATGCGGCGATAGCCTCGTCCAAGAGATTGGTGGCATGAACCTCGCCTCGCTCCGCGATGCGTCTATCGGTGTATCAAGAGCGTTAAGAGCTCGCATCACCCGCCTGCAAAACGCCAAACTACAGTTTTTCAACAACGACCCCGATTGTCCCTACCGGTCTGAAGAAGAGCTACAACATGAAGAATTGCGGCTTTTCCGTGCACTAATTGATGCCCGTGCCCAAGACATCGAAGAACAAATTGAAAGACTTCAACAACAAATTGACGGTCCCCAAGAACGACAGATATTGATTGATAACACTGTTGAAGAGAGAACCGATCACCAACTTGAGCTGCAAGTAATGGAGTGGCGAAAGCAGATCGAAACGTTGACCGAAGACCTCGACAGTCTCAAAGCAGCTCGCAGCGCGCTTAGGAGCGCGAGGGACGTGCCTTTTGTCTGGGACATCGCCTTTGTCGAAATCTTCACAGGTGAAAAGGAGGGGTTTGATATCGTAATCGGCAACCCGCCGTATGTCCGACACGAGAACATCGCCGATCCGAATCTCCCACGTGAACGGGTTACAACCGAAAACAAAAAGGCGTACAAGGCGAAACTTGCCCGCTCGGTGTATCAAGCCTTTCCGGGTTTCTTTCGCTACAAACGTGCAAACGACATTGACAATCCAGCCGCCGCGGTCTCTCATAAATTAGATGCCAAAAGCGACCTATACATCTACTTCTATTTCCACGGCCTTTCCCTCCTCAATCCGAAAGGTGCGTTCTGCTTTATCACCTCTAACTCATGGCTCGATGTCGGCTACGGAAAAGACCTTCAAGAGTTCGCCCTCAAGCACTGCCACATCAAGCAGATTATCGACAATCAGGCGCGGCGCTCCTTCGCTTCTGCCGATGTAAACACAGTCATCTGTCTCTTCTCCGCCCCCGATGAAACGCGCCAATGGGGGTTGGAACAAACGACACGGTTTGTCACCTTCAAAACTCCGTTTGAGGGCGTTCTGGACGCGGTCATCTTCGAGGAAGTCGAGGAGGCAGATAAACGACACACTACACCTGAACACCGTATTTTTCCAATCTCACAAAGGGACCTTTTGAAAACGGGCAGCGATGATACCGCTCCCAACCCAAAGTATACAGGCGACAAGTGGGGCGGAAAGTATCTCCGCGCCCCGGACATCTACTGGACAATTATAGAAAAGGGGAAGGATAAGTTGGTTCGTTTGGGAGATGTTGCAGACGTGCGGCGCGGTTTTACAACGGGGGCAAATGAGTTTTTCTACCTTGATGATCAAAAGGTTCAGGAGCAGAGGATTGAGGAGGAGTTTCTCAAGCCTGTTATAACTTCAATGCACGAGATAGAGCGGCTTGTCATTGAAACTCCTCATATTCAAAAACGTATATTCCTTTGTGATCTGTCTAAAACGGAACTAAGAAAGCGGGCTGCAAAGGGAACCTTAGCATATATCAAATATGGTGAAAATTTAAAGACTAGCAAAAAAGCGTCTCATACAGTCGGGGGCGTTCCCTTACCCCAAGCCAGCACAATTCGTAATAGAAGTATTTGGTATGCTGTTCCGGATCAAGAGGGTGGAGATTTTATAATTCCTAGACTTATCCGATCGAGATTTTTTGTGCCACTGAACAAAAATCATTTCCGTATAGGTGACATGTTTTTTCATGGCAAATTTCGGAATCGTAAAACAAGCGAACTTGCCGCGGCGTTGCTCAACTCAACTTTAGCGTACTTTCTGCTTGAACTTATGGGACGTATCAATGTAAGTGGTCGAATTAACATATACGGGCCTGAAATAAAACCACTTCTAATTCCCAATCCCTCAAATTTCTCCGATAGAGAAGCTGCCGAAATCATAGAGGCATTTAACATTCTATCTAAGAGAGAGGTAATGCCAATTGATCAGGAGATAAATGCCTCCGATAGGAAAATCTTCGATATGCTAATCTTAAAACCTCTTGGACTTGTAGATTGTTATGAGCAAATTTTGGACGATTTCATAGTACATGTTACTGACAGGCTCGGTAAAGAAAAAAGCCTGAAAACCTAAGCAGTTAAGTTTTGAAATAGGACAATCAACATGGTAAATTTTTCCATATATTGTGTATAAATGCTAATTAATATACAATATATAGTGACAAGAGCAATTTTTAACTTGCCTTCCCAAATTGTAGCTGCTATAATTCAGTATAGTCTCTGATACTATTATTTGAGAGATTGAGCGGTATAATTTTGAAAGGTAGGGATTCTTTCATGGACTCATTAATTATAGAACTACAACGTGATGCACTCAATGCAGATATTAGTATTTCCAACTTACTGAGAAAAGCACTCGTAGCAGCTAAAAAACTGAAAATTCAAGAGTTTGAAAAGTGGATTGAGTTAGAATTGAACGGTTATTATCATCTAGCAGAGTTAGATTGGGATTGTCCTGAAAACAGATTGGAAAAGCTGCCTAAATACCGCTGGGTAGATGGGGAATTAAAGGTTAGGCTTCTTCTTAATCAGAGGTTGGTACCATGGACATTTGAATCACCTGAAGAAGGCAAACGATTATCAAGAAGGTCAGTCCTCGATCCAATTGGAGTAATAGAAACTATACTTGACAACAAAAGTTCCTCTCTTGTTAAGATAACCTTTCCCGATGATCTAAAACTTAAACTTTGCGAACATCTTGGAGATATTAATTCTGAACCTGAATGCCATGTTCCTAAGTCTCAATTTCGTAAAATCCAAGAGGCTGTCAGAAACATAATTTTAGAATGGGCTTTGAAATTAGAGGAAAACGGCATTCTTGGAGAAGGACTAGTTTTTTCTGCAAACGAGAAGGAAACTGCGAGCAACATTACGTTCAACATTAAACAACTAATCCAGAAAGGAGGAACTGAAATGAAAGTCGAAATATCCAACAGCACAGTAGGAATGTTGAACGCAGGAGAGATAAAGCAAGTCGAATCAATTGCTGTAAACGTTTCCACTCTAGTTGATTTTAATCAACATCAGATAGCAGAAGCATTCAAGAATTTAATTGAAGCCATAACAGCGAGCCAAGATATCTCATCACAACAACAGCTTGAAATCCTAGAACAGTTGGAGTTACTCAGTGCACAAGCCACATTAGCACCACCCGGCAGAAAAGCAGGGCTCATCAAGCCTACCTTATCAGCACTTGCTGCGACTCTCAGTGCAGGTGGAGGCTTGGCTGAAATTTGGTCGAAGTGGGGCAATGTGATTGAGGGATTCTTTGGTATTCGTGGGTAGTCAGACAATTGCGAGGATTAAGTGTTGCCGATGCTGTTTTTTTGAACCCATGTTCTCCGTTAACCCGCGACAATTGCAAACTTAACATCTGTAGGGTATACTTAACATTATATGGTATATTATCAGGAATAGTAAATCAAAAATCAAAATATGTTGAGGAAGGGTAAAAAATGACAGAAAAACAATACGATGTTGCCTTGTCCTTTGCTGGAGAAGATCGTCCCTACGCTGAACAGCTAGCCAACCGTCTCCAAGCAGAGGGGTATTCCGTCTTTTATGACGAATTTGAACGGGCGCAACTTTGGGGTAAAGATCTCTACGTTCACTTTTCATCGGTTTACAAGGATCAAGCGCGTTACTGTGTCATATTCCTGTCTGAACACTATGCACAGAAATTATGGGCGCAACACGAACTCCAAAATGCTCAAGCAAGGGCATTTCAGGAAAACGAGGAGTATATTCTTCCAATTCGTATTGATGACACAGAGATTCCGGGAATTTTGCCAACAGTCGGATATCTTGATTTAGATCCGACGAACATGGAAGAAATTTACCAAGCTTTAGTGGAGAAACTGTCGGGCACTGCATCACAGCCAGTGAACGCTAATATATCAACCTTGACTGCCGCAGAGAGCGATCCTGGTGAATTTGTACTGTTCCACACAGAAGATGGGAAACCGTATTTTATCCCATTTCAAAATATGCATTGGGGGGCAACAGAAATCTCTCTTGAATTGCTTCCAGCATCGCCCGACGAAGTTGCCTTTCTTCGTTCATTGCGGAACAATCGTGGTGGCATAGTGCCTATTCGTAACAGACTTGCTTTTGCGCTATGGGAGGAGGCCGCCTGGGTAAGTCCACGGGAGATCTCTCAAGCTACGTCTAGCTCTCAAACCGTTTGGAAAGTTGTTTTGGAGGAAGATAGTCGTAGACAACAGAGCAATCCCCTTGATGATATGGCGTTCAACAACATCTCACCAGATCAGATTGCCAAAATGCGAGCAAGAAGGATTCTTCTTGATGAAAAGCTAGAGACTGTCAGTCCTTGGTTCGATCAATCTGATCTAATAAATCAAAGAATGTTAGAGGCTTTTATTGGGGGCGGAAGTTCATCATACCATGAAACCGGTCTACAAATTCTCGAATCCCCTATCCCACAGCTCTATCAGTCTTTTGGACAACCGGCCGGGAGGTTCAAGAAATTCGCCCGTTTAATTTCGGTGCTTTATTTGAAACTGTCAAACACAGTCGGAGATGTACTTCAATTGGATTTAAGGCTTCTAGACTCAAAGCGGTTACAAGTCAGATTCAAAGGGCGTCGCCCCCAGCAGTATACAAATGTTGAACCTTCTACTATCCAAGTAGATGGAATTTGCCCACTCTAATCGTGGTAAAACGCTCATTTTCAAACGTCCTCAACGTCACGCGAGGAGAACGGGATGGTATGCATTAAGGGGTTGTTTATCTTGTGGGGGCACGGATGCAGAAAGCAAATATTTTGATAGGAATTGGGAAATTGATAAGGAGCAACAACTAAATGGCAAGAAAAATTTTTGTTTCCTATAAACATGCTGATGATAGTGTTCAACCTATTAACGGTGAAACAACTGCCCGTGCTTATGTTGATGAGCTAATTGATTTATTTGAAGATGATGAAATCTACAAAGGGGAGGGTGATGAAGATTTAAGTGATTTTAAGGATGAAACCATCGAATCTCATCTAAAAGACAAAATATACGACAGTAGTTTAACGCTTGTCCTAATTTCACCAGAAATGAAAGATTCTGAGCAAAAGGAATCTGACCAATGGATTCCGTGGGAAGTTTCATACTCTCTGAAAGAAATTACACGGAATGGACGTACAAGCCGAACAAATGCAATGTTAGCAGTTGTTTTGCCAGATGAATATTTATCATATAGCTACTTTCTTGCAGATGACACATGTATCATTTGCCATTGTAGATCTCTATATATTGATAGACTGTTTCAGATACTGAAAGATAATATGTTCAATATAAAGGAACCTGCATTTAATAACTGTGCAAACCATCCAAGCAACTATCCTGTTTACACAGGGGCGTCCTCGTACATTCATTCAGTTAAATGGTGCGATTTTATAGCAGATAAAGAAACATACCTTCAAACGGCTGAAGACATAAAAGAAAAAATAGATGATTACAACATAACGAAAATGGTGCAAGAATAAGCGAGGAAATCTGCATTGTAGAGAAAATCCTTAATAAAAAATTAACCTTATGATTACATCACCAAATTTCAAAATGCGGCACAGGAGGATAAAACCATGAATGGTACGGAAAAGGTCGTAAAGCACTTGGAAATGACCCAAGCTGTTATCAACCGTTTGGGGAGCAATAGTTTCTTAGTCAAAAGTTGGAGTATGACTATTATTGTCGCAGCGATGGTTTTAATCGCCAAACCTGAAATACAAAACCCGTACTTTGTCCTAGTGCTTATCCTGCCCGCCCTTGGGTTTTGGATTCTGGACGGATACTTTCTCTGGCAAGAAAGATTGTTTCGACAAGTATACAACGAAATCAGGGTTCAATCCGATACCGATTTTGAGATGAGTTCCCTAAAGCACAGAGATAAACCGAAATGTAGCTGGCTTTCCGCTATCTTTTCCCTCACCCTCATTATTTTTTACATAATAGAGATTGCCTTCATCATCGGTGTATTTGTCATCGTCAAGACGTAAATCTGCTGGACTACCTCGTCGTAGTAAATCGCCCTCCTATGATCAATGCCAAAATGAAGTAAAAATAAGTAAGATATTTTGCTAGCTTCCTGACAAGAGGGAGTCAAAGGACATTGTCCCGAAAAGAAAAGAGGTTCTATGCACATTCAAGACCTGATTTTGCTTGTCATTGGAAGCGAAAACAATAAAAGTCTCCGGGGGCGAACCACCCTCCAAAAGAAACTTTATTTTCTTTCGGTATTAGAGGAAACTGATCTTGGTTTCGGTCCGCACTACTATATTGTCAACCGGCAAGGCAGAACCACAACCGAACAGATCCAAGAAGTTGCTAAAGAGTATGATTGGGATATTGACGATTCGCAGATTGAAAATGTACGTTCATTTCTTGAAGATCTTTCGCTCATATCTGTGGGAGAACCCACTTGACCGCAAGGGAAGTAACAATTTCCAGCAATGGGAAACCGGGGATTTAATCCGTGTCATGCGTTAATCCACGACAATCCACGATTCAGACAATAGCATATTCATCTAAGGAATAAGCGATGTTTGACAGTTTGACCGAGCTCACCGAAAAAATATACCTAGGGAAAGACTCAACGATTGAATTCAAAAGAGAGTTACCTCACAGAGAGAGTCTTGCCGAGGAAGTCGCTGCTTTTGCCAACGCTAACGGTGGGGTGATACTGATCGGTGTTGACGACGATAGTGAAATTGTCGGTATGGATCGCCAAGATCTGGACAGGATAGAGAGAACAATGGTTGAAGTATGCCGGGATAACATTGACCCCATGGTTCACATCCTTACCGAAAAACTGCGGATTGATGACAAAAACCTGTTAAAAATAGAGGTGCCCCGTAGCTTGTTTGTCCACGAATCATCCGGCCGTTACTTCATTCGTCAAGGCAGCAGCAAGAGCAGGATGACCACCGAGCAGTTAGGGCGATTGCTACAAAGCCGCTCACAGGCACGTATCATCGCTTTTGACGAACAGTTTGTGCCGAGCACTCACAAAGACATATTAAGGGAAACACTGTATCAACGATTTATCACAGAAGAAGCGACTGAACGTGAGAAGGTAGAAGACCTGCTATTGAAAAGGCGTTTGCTGGTCAAAGAGGGGCAGGAGGATCGCGCCTCGGTGGCTGGTCTGTTGATGTGTCATGATAGACCCGACGATTACCTCTACAACAGTTTCATTCAAGCTGTTTTCTATAATGGCGTGGAAAGGGATGCGAACTACCAGATTGATGGTAAAGATTTTAGAGGACCGTTGGATCAACAGATTGTGGATGCCTTCAAATTTGTTGAGAGATATAACCAAGTCTCGGCTCGCAAGGAAATCGGCAGAATAGAGCGATCACAATACAGTATGAGAGCGGTTTTTGAGGCAGTGGTTAACGCCGTGGTACATAGAGATTATTCAAAAGCCGGATCGAAGATTCGTCTATTTATGTTCACGGACCGGCTAGAGCTCTATTCGCCGGGTGCATTGGCAAATACCTTAACAGTGGACGATTTGCGCTATAATCAGGCAACCCGTAACGAACTCCTCGCTCGCCTACTTTCGGAAATTACGCTCGACGATGATATGGGTTCACAGGTAGTTCGGCGACACTTTTTAGAACGTCGGGGTGAGGGGGTTGGTATCATCCTGAACGAGAGTGAGCAGCTTAGCGGCAAAATCCCTGTATACGAACTGTTCGGCGAAGAATTACGCTTAACAATTTTTGCGGCAAAATCTCTGCAAGAAGAGAGCGAATCGTAGAACCGATGACCGTAACAAAAAAAAAGACAATATATCTGGCAAATCCCTACGGCTTCTCAGAGCAACTGCGAGAGACCGCTTTACCCGCTCTCGTTAAGGCATTGGAAGCGGTTGGGTTAGAAGTATGGGAGCCGTTTGAACGCAATAACCAGGACAGGTTATCCTCCGACTGGGCGTACCGAATTGGACAGAAGGACAAACAGGACGTATTCGATGCGGACGCAATTTTTGCGGTCATAAACGGAGTGCCCCCAGATGAAGGGGTCATGATCGAGCTAGGAATAGCGATAGCACTCGGTAAGCCCACCTTCCTATTTCGGGACGACTTTCGACGTGCTGTCGATAGTGATGTATATCCACTCAACCTGATGATTTTCACCGGTCTGCCTCGTCTCGGATGGGAACGCTACTATTATACATCCATCAACGACATTGCCTCCCCCGATAAAGCACTGATAGGTTGGGCAAGGGAGTAATAACACCATATCCCGTAGGCGGGGCATCTTGCCCCGCCCATCAAAACAATCCGTAGGAGATACAAGTCAATGCAAACATTAACAATCAAACTTGAGAACAGTTTGTATCGTTCCTTAAAACATATCGCCCAACAATTCGGGAAAACTCCCGAAGAAATGACCGCTCAATGGGTTGCGGCTATGGTTGAACGGTTTGAACGTGAGCAGACAAATTTATCTGCCGAAAGTGCCCTAGACGGGATAGTAGAAAACGACAGTCACTTACGGAAAATGATGTCTGGCAACCCCGATCCACTACTAGCCTTGGCAGGTACATTGGAATGTGATTCCACAGATCTCAGCGAACGACACGACGAATATATTGGACAAGCATTGCGAACAGAATCCTCACAGGATTGAACGGCAAAAAACTAGGGCAAGCAACCGAAATGCAACACGACATCATTGACAACCGAAGCGAAAAGTTGGCAGAACACATCAACCTCATCCTCGACTCCACCGAAAAAGCGAGATTCGCGGTAGGGTATTTTTTTCTGTCGGGATTTCAAAGCATTGCGAAAGAACTACAGGGCGTCAAAGAACTCCGCTTGCTGATCGGTAATACCACCAATCGTGAGACGTTGGAGCAGCTCGCCGAAGGGTATCCCAGGTTAGAACAGGTCGCCGATGTCGCCGAAGCCCAGACCTACCCCAAACGCATCGAAAGTCAACAGATGGGGGCAGAAACCGCAGAGAACATCATAGAGTCTGTGGAGTTAATGGATCAGACCGACGACGGTGAATTGTTGATCAAAACGTTGGTCGAGATGATAAAAGAAAAGCGGCTGCGGGTCCGCGTCTACACCAAAGGCAGACTACACGCCAAAGCCTACATCTTCGATTATAACGACGAAGGACGCTATGAAAAAGGCATCGCCGTTGTCGGATCATCTAACCTCACACTAGCCGGTGTAAGCCACAATACCGAGCTAAACGTTGTGGTGCAAGGGAACGCAAACCACGCCGAACTATGTCGCTGGTTCGACGAACTCTGGGATGAAGCGCAAAATTTCGATGAATCCCTAATGGAGGTAATGAAATCATCGTGGGCAATCGCCCCCGTGTCCCCCTACGACATTTACATGAAGACACTCTATGAGTTGGTTAAAGATCGACTTGAAGGGGGCGACGAGGGGGACATACTCTGGGAGGAGGACATTACCAAACAGTTAGCGGATTTTCAGAAAGTTGCGGTCCAGCAAGCGGTGCAGATTATTCGGGATTACGGCGGTGCCTTTGTCGCAGATGTCGTCGGTCTCGGTAAAAGCTACATCGGTGCAGCAATTGTCAAGTATTTTGAATGGGCGGAAAATGCACGTCCACTAATTGTCTGCCCCGCCCCGTTGGTCCAAATGTGGGAACGCTACAACGAAGTCTATCAACTCAACGCCCGCGTCCTTTCTATGGGACATTTACGAGAAGGTGAGGATCGACCGGATGAACAGGGGTACGATCTCACTTCGACAATTCTTGATGATGTGATATACCGCGACCGGAACTTTGTACTGGTTGATGAGAGTCATAATTTCCGCCATCGTGACACGCAACGTTACAGAGTGCTGCAGGCCTTTTTAGCCACCGGGCGACAATGCTGTTTTCTCACCGCGACACCACGCAACAAGAGTGCTTGGGACGTATACCACCAGATTAAACTCTTTCACCCCGAAGACATCACTGACTTACCAATAGATCCCCCCAACCTGCGGACATACTTTCGCCAGATTGAGAAGCGAGAAAAAAATCTCCCCGACCTGTTAGGAAATATCCTCATCCGACGCACCCGCAATCATATCTTGCGTTGGTACGGCTTCGACGGAGAGACCGACCAACCCGTTGATCCGTCCCAATTTCAGGAGTATCTTGACGGACATCGAAAGGCTTACGTCGTTGTCGGTGGAAACAAGCAGTTCTTCCCCAATCGTGTCTTGGAAACCATCTCCTACAATATTGAAGACACCTATCAGGGGCTTTACCTTCAGCTGCGGGAACATCTGGGAAAACCGCGAGGCAGCCGATCACCTTCCTCTTCAGTTAGCACACTAACCTATGCCCGCTATGGGCTCTGGAATTACGTAATTAAGTCAAAGCAGAAACAGGAGCCCTACACCAACCTGCAACGTTCAGGGGTCAACCTTCGTGGGCTGATGCGGATACTCCTGTTCAAGCGATTTGAATCCAGTGTGTACGCCTTTAAGATATCAGTGCGTCGATTGTTGAAGATTCACGAACGCTTTCTCAAAGCTATAGAAGAAGGCATTGTTCCCGCCGGTGACCAAGCACAAGACCTCCTCTACGAACCGAACGAAGCAGAGGAACAGGACCTGATGGATGCGTTGAGGCAAGCTTCAGCGCGATACAACATTGCAGATTTCAAAATCGACGAGCTACGTGGGGATATTGAGCATGACCTCCAGCTGCTACGAGCGATGTCAGACCTTGTATCACCAATCACCGCTGAGCAAGATGCGAAGCTGCAAATCCTCAAAAAACGGTTGGCAGAACCGCCTCTTAACGAGGGAAAGTGCCTAATCTTCACCCAATATGCGGATACAGCGCGTTATCTGTTTGACAATATTAACCCCAACAGCAAACGGACTGATATTGACGTGATCTATAGCGGTGATAAAAGCAAAGAACGGGTCGTGGGGCGTTTTGCGCCGAAAGCAAATTCAGAGTACCGTTTTCAGCGTGGAGAATCGGAACTGTCCACCCTTATCGCTACCGACGTATTGGCGGAAGGACTTAACCTACAGGACGGCGACAAAATCATTAACTACGATCTCCACTGGAATCCTGTGCGACTGATCCAGCGATTCGGGCGTATCGACCGTATCGGTAGCGAGCACGATGTGATTTACGGCTTTAACTTTCTGCCAGAAACCGGCATCGAACAAAATTTGGGATTGCAACAAATCCTTCAACGCCGTATCCAAGAAATTCACGATACGATTGGTGAGGACGCAGCTATCCTCGATAACTCCGAACAACTTAACGAAGCGGCGATGTATGCTATCTATGAGGAGGAAGGCGAGCAGTTGAGTCTGTTTGAAGAAAGCGAAGATGAAAAGGTAATCGATCTCAACGAAGCCGAAGAAATTCTGAGACAGCTGCGGCGTGAGGATCCGGAGGAGTATGAGCGAATCGCGAATCTGAGAGACGGGATTCGCACAGCAATCCCAAAAGGCTCAGAAGGCACCTATCTGTTCTGTCAAGCGGGACGTTATCAACAACTGTTCCTTTTGGATGAAAAAGGCGATATTACCTCCAGAGACATCTCCCGCATCCTCAATCAGATTGAGTGCGAACCGGAACTTCCCGGGGGCGAGTTGCCTACGGATTACAATGCGACTATCATGGGGGTCAAGCGGTTATTCATCCAAGAAATCAAAGACCTGCAATCGGAACGCAAGCACACCCTCTCCCTGACACAGGGGCAACGGTATGTGTTAAGGGAATTGAAAATCATTACCCCCTCTCTCCCCCCCGCTAGCGGCGGGGGGGCGGGGGGTGGTGATGAAGATGTCTCCGCTCAAGTCAGCACACTGGAAAAGGCGTTTCGTGGGACAATTACAACCGCGGTGAATCGAGAACTCAATTTACTGCGTCGAAACGGCGTGACCGGAGATGCCTTGCTGAAAAATCTGAGAGACCTGTATCGTCAACACAACATGCGGGAATGGGAATCGAGGCAGCAAGCCGCACAACTTGAAAATGAAACCGTTCCAAAGATTATTTGCAGCGCAGCATTGGTCTAAATTAACGCCGAAAAATCCGTTCGGGCCAGTGGGAGGGGCATCTTGCCCCGATGCCTTTGATGTTGGGCTAGGAAGCCCAACCCACATACATAAAAAGGGCATCTGGCATATTGTGTTCAAAACTGAACCCCCGCAAAGAACCCGGGCCAAATACGAACGGTCGTATCATCCCTTCGGTATACATGATCAAATCCGTACCCAAAATCCGAAGTGTCCCCTCTATCCGAGACGAGGAAGTTGAGCGAAACACCACCAAAGAAGCTGAACCATTTGTGCTGCTCCCAGCCAAACCCAAGGCGCAGTTTGTTCAAGACGGTGTGTTCATCATACCGCCAAGTCTCCTCCGCCCATTCGTCGGTATAACCCACCTGGCGCGTAATAAAGTCAACGTTCAGAAAGAGTTGCCTGCCGAGCGGAATGTGCCCACCGATACCAAACCCGGACGACCATCTGCCCAAATCGCCGTGTGGGTAACTGCCGATCATCAACAGACTGTAAACGTGTCGGCTACCGAGTCGAATCCCAAGGTTTGCAACCTCCGTATCGCTACTCCACAGTTGCAGGTGTAGTGGATTATCCTTGACGAAACTGATCAATCCGATCGGGACGCCCGACATCCGTCCGGAGACGTTAAGCAGGCCCACCTGCGACGTACCCACATGACCAGCAATATTGAGAAGCCCAATCTGTGTCCCAATATCACCGGGCGCAATATTGACCATCCCAATCTGTGTACCTGCGTACGAGAGATTTGTCTCTTGATACCGATCAAGCGCGATATTAGCAGACACGCTGAGCTGTGTCCCCTCTAAACGCCCAGCGATGTTGGGTCCGACCGCGGCCTGTAGACTTCGACCTCCCACTTTCCCACCGACGAAGTTCGCGCCGCCAGCTGCCTGCAAACCTCGAAGGTCACGCCCACCCAGATTCGCCCCGACTGTGGCTTGGACACCGACCACATCTCTGCCAACCACATTGCCGCCCACCGCTGCTTGGAAACCATCGAGATTACCACCGCTAACGTTGACTCCACCTGACGCTTGGAAACCTTCCACGTTTTTGCCGGCGATGTTGGCACCACCCGCGACTTGGAACCCGTTAACGTCGCGACCACTAGCATTGACTCCACCCGACGTTTGGAAACCCTCCATATTTCTGCCCACAGCGTTAAGTGCACTTGAAACTTGGAAACCGTCTACATCCCCACCGACGATATTCCCAACCCCAGCGAATTGTAAGCCCTTCGCCTCAAGCCCCTTTATGTTCAAAACCCCACCCAATTCGATGCCATCCAACTTGGTATGATAACCTGCAATAATATTGAGTGACAGGTTCGTTGTGATATTACGGTTGAAGTCATGGACGCCAACACTACTAATCCACGGAATTAGTGAAATGGTCACAGGCAGATGTAAATCGTTACCTTTTGGGGTTGACGGTGTAACACCATCATTTCTTTCTGAAGAAGGTGCTAATTCCAAGCTACGGGCGAGTTGATGTCGGAACGTATTGGTAATTTGGGGAAGCAGCCCTTCATTGTTGATCACCGCCGGGTCAATCCCTTGGTTGTTCAACAGTGAGATATATTTCCCGTTATAAAAGACGCGGGGCGTAATCTGCTGCGGATAGTGTTGCTCCTCGGACAGGTGGGAATGCCACTCCTCAATGCCGCGTGTCACATAATCCAATAACCCCAATACCGTGACGGTCCCATCGGCACCTGCTGCGCCCCGGTCCTGGGAGCCGCCGCGCAGCCCTTTGAGCAGGAAGTAGGTGAACAGTCCATGTTTCAGGCGTGGAACTTCCGGTGCCCACTGGTTGCTATCACACGCTGTGAAGATGATATTGCTCTCCTCACTATAGCGCGACAGCGCCGCAACGAAGTGGGCCTTCGGTGCCACTCGACACGCATCAACGATGACGAACCGATGCTTGGCGTTTGCGCGGTTGAGAATCGCAAACAGATTTTCAAGACTCAGTCCACCGTCCACGAGTGGATCGGCGACATCCATCGGTAGAAAGTAACCTGTTCCATTGACATCCTCGCCATGCCCAGAGAGATAAACGGTCAGCAGATCTACCCCTTCAAGTTGAGCGTGTCGTTGGAGCTGTTCAATTATATTCGCCTTCGTCGGCTGAATCAGGCTATCAGGCGTCATCAGCGTCACATTGGCGCCTGCATCTTGGAACACCTGCGCGACCGCTTTGGCATCATCGGCAGCATACTTGAGCGACTGAAAGGGTGACGGATACGCATCCACGCCGATAACAACCGCCCAATGTCGGGTGTTGATACCACTCGCAGCGCCAAGCTGAAAATTGCCACCACCGGCAAGCGCCAACGCCCGCCGACTCACCGATATCGACTGCCCCTTTATTGTTGTCAGGGTTAATGTGTCGTTTAATTGCGGCATCAAGTCAGTAGGGAGAAACACCTCATTGAAGCGATTTCCTGGTCCCTCAAGGACAGGCTGCCACGCTAGATTCCACTGCCTATGGTCGTTCTGGATATGCTGAATAATTTGGCGGTACGTCAGTTTGCCGTCCCATTGTCTCGCGTCCATCTGATCTGCAGGAGGTTGCGAGCGCGCAAACACCCCTCGATAGAGAGAATAGGTCATCGCACTGACAGGTAGATAGGTCTCGCCAATCGGGATGCGCAGTTCATGGACGACCTGATTGTATGCAGAAGCCGCTAACAGCAGCGCAAAATCGGCGGACTCATCCAAGATGTCCTCCGTATGGCTTACAATCTGGGTAGGTTGAGCGATCCCCGTTGGGGTATCCGCCACCGGCGAGCCTTTGGGCCGTCCCAGACGAATCTCTCGAAGTATGTCGCCGGAGTAGCATGTGTCAATAATGCAGGAGACCTGCTGCGTCGGCAGTTCTTGGAGCAGGGTATTGAGTTCGTCATCCAACAGGTACGTCTTGGGCGATGCCAGATCCGCGTCCACAGGCAACAGTGCTTCATCGTTCCTGTCCGGGTATCGCCCTTTCGCTTCATCCCCCGGAAAAGTTCCGAGTTTGTCAATAATCTGCGTGCCATGCCCACTAAAATAAAAAAGCAGGCTATCGGAAGGGGTCAGGCGGCGGCTGAGTTCCCGAAATTTACGTTGAATCTGTGCCTTGTTCGGATTGGGGAGGATGTGCATCTGTTCCTGTGTGACACCCTGTGCCGAGAGCACCGCTTCCATCAGCTTCAAATCGTTTGGCGGCGCATCAAGCTGTAAGTTTGGATTTTCATAGTCCCAAACGCCCACGAGGATGGCATATTGTTCAGCGTGGATGGGCTGTGAAAAAATTACAAATAAACTACAGACCGAAAGCGCCCATCGAATCAAGATGCAAGCGGAAGCGAAGATGGAAGATTGGTTCCATCCTTCCATCTTTCCCTCCTTCCATCCACCTGTTTGTCCCAAGCTATTCTGAATCATTCTCTACCCCTTTCGTAAAATTTTCCAGCAGCGCTGAAAAACGTTGTCGTTCAAGTGATAATTTCTCTGCCATGGCGTCGCGCTCGCCGGCGGACAGTTCCCCCAACTTGAGTCGAGATTGATACAGATCAACCAGTTTGGCATGCATCGCGAGATCGTCGGGATGCATCTTCAGGAACGTTTCAACTGTTTCGATTGAGGCGGCGAGTTGTGCTGCATCCGTTGGTTCAGGCATAATGAGAAACTCCAACATCCCCTCCGCTGAGAGTGGTGGAGCGATGCGACCTGCATTTTCACTCCCTTTTTGTGTACCCCATTCCACCGACGGCGTGAGCGGCGAAAAAATCGACACAACGAACAGCAGCAACCCAACCACACCGATAGCAGATGGTATCCACACCGGCACCGGCGTTTTCAGGCTATCGCGTATTTCGATCCAGAAGGAACGGCGTCGAACCGGCGGAAATGGCGGTGCCTCCATTGAAATAGAACCATCTCGAACAGCACGGCCAAAATCTTCTAGCGATTTCTGCGTCGTCTGTAAGATTCGATATTTCTGCTCGCATTCTTTACAGCCAAGCAGATGCTCTCGAATCTGTGGAGACAACTCCTTGTCAATAGAGTGAAGTAGCTTTTCCTGTACTTGATTACATTTCATCTTTGTTCAACCTCCCTTCAATATTTAATGCTTCAAACCTATTTTGCGAACCGTTAAAATTCAACAGTCAGACCAAAATAGGGAATGCGCGGGAATTGCTGCGCCTCAAAGATTTCAGGCTCTTCGATTTCCACCTCTTCACCTTGAACCTCAAGCAGCTCATCCGGGGTAAAGACAAATTTCACACTGTTTTTCCGGTTGTAGACGTTCAGAATATCGAGAAACGCACCTATCCGTAAGCCCATAAAGTCGAATTTGTAACTCACCCGGAGATCCAACTTATGGTACGGGGTCAGTTCAGCAGTAACGGATTCATCAATATCCGCCAAAAGCGGGTTCAACCCGCGTGTCAGCGGGTCTTGAACGAGAACAACGGAGCTGATTGGCACTTCAGCGGTTCCGTTCAAATATTGCCACTTCGCGCCAATCTCAAACTTAGGCGTGAAGTTGTAGTTGGCAACAACGCTAACAATATTCGTGTTATCAAAAAAATAAGGTCGGTAGAAATCCCCCGGATTCTCGCGCCGTTCAGCGTGCGTATAAGCATACGAGATCCAGCCGAAGAACTTATCTGGCACACGGTGCCGCAGGAACGCCTCTGCCCCGCTAACATACGCAGTTCCCTGATTAAGATAATTCGCTATCTCATCCGCTGTGACCAACTTCTGCATATCTTTGTAGTAAGTAGCGAACTTCAATTCCGTGCGAGATGAAAGTTCGCCTTCAAGTTCCATGATATAGTGTCGCGCAAGGCTTGATTCCAACGCAGAATTCCCGTTCTCCGACAGTATCTGATGCGGTTGTGGACTCTGTTCATAATGTCCATACGCGAACCGGAGGTTAGAACCGCCCGGCAACGCAAAACTTAAGCTCCCCCTCGGCTGTATGGAGGTCTGCCCTGTCACGTCCAGATAATCCAACCGAATCCCTAGCGCAGCAGAGAGAAACGGCAACGGGTCATATCGCCCCTGTAGGTAACCCTCAGCGCGCCGGAAATCGTGCCCGAATTCGTAGTGATTCTCTTCAATACTAACTAACTCCAATCCTTCTCCACCCACGATAGTTTCTTCGACCGCCTCCCCATTTTCATCAACAACTAGGGTAACCGTTTCTTCGCGGTCATCGCGCTCTTCAAATTGTGGAATCCTGCTGTCCTCGAAACTGTTGGCAGGACTGAAGGAAAGAAGGAATCCTGTTTCCAATGCGGTAGACTCACTTTGATGACTAGTATCGTCAGGACGTAGATTTAATCGGTAGGACACGTCTTCTCTCAACGTATAGACCGGAACCTTGATATTTATGTCGTAGTGACCGTAGTCCACTTCAGACACAAGTTCACCGTCCGAACCGAATTCATACGACTCCGTGATGGGCGCTTCAAAGTTGATAGTGAGGAAATTGAACGAACGGGTGAGCGAGAACTGGGAGGTAAGATTTTCAGTGAAATTGGAATGGAGATGGAGGCCTTGTGCGTTAAACCCATTTTTGAAAAAAGCAGAGGCGCGTGCACCTTCAAATGTCTGCGTTTCTTCTTCCATCTGACCGCTCTCCACTTCTGTAACTTCTACAGATGTCGCCTCCTCAACGTGGAAATGATCGGTTGCAGCAAAGCTGTTGAGTGTCAAGCAATGCCTTTCACCAAGAGGATAGGCAAATTTGAGTTGATAGTCCGAAAAGTAGGGAAACTGCTGTTCATCAATGAACCGTCCAACAATGAGATCGATGTAGCTCCGTCGTCCGGCAATAGACACATATCCCTCATCCCCAAGTCTGCGCTCAAGCAGCCCTTCGGAGTAGAGGATGTTCAGGTTAAATTTACCGCTTATCCGTTCTTCTATGCTATCACGTGAGTGGATGTCCAACACCGCCTGCGAATCCAACCCAAATTCCCCGCCGTATCCACCGGCATAGATATCAATTTTATCAATGACTTCCGAGCTGACAGTCGAGAGTAGACCGCCCCAGTGAAACGGATATCCAAGCGGTGTCCGGTCAAAATAGTAGAGGTTAGATCCCGGCTCACTTCCACGGATATAGAGAATGCCGAAGTAATCATTGGGAACACCGATGCCCGGAAGCGTTGTCAACCCCTTGAGCGCATCATTACCAACGCCGGGGATACGTATCAATTCGCTCCCGCGGATGTCCTTTCGACTGATTGTTGGCGGGAGGCGTTCCCCTTCAACAATAACCTCTTCTAGCATGAGTACCTCGCCTAGGTACAGCGTTACTTGAGTGGTATGACCTGCGGTGACCTCTACATCGGTTTCTGTAGGGGTGTCGTACATTTTGTGAATAATTGACACGGTGTAGGTGCCTGGAACCATTTCTATAAACCAGAACTTCCCTTCCGTATCGGTTGTTTGGCGTTCATCGGTCCCGAGGATATGAACATCTGCGCCGACGACCGGGGCGTTGGTGTTCCCATCATAAACAGTGCCTTCAATCGTCCCGGTTTGGGACAGAGCCGCGAGCGGCATTACGAGAATGAGCATCACAAGGGCGAAGAACAGATACAAATTCGCCTCCCATATCGACAAGAGATGTTTCACTATTACCTTATTCCTTCCGTTTTATTTTAGTATCAATAGGACTTACACAACTGAACCGTCAAAGCCCCCGACGTGGACATCGGGATTCAGAACAACCCTGATAAGATTAGAATTTCGCTACGCTCAACTTGTTTAAGCGTTACGCAGTTGACAGAAAGTAGCGTAACCCAATCCGCGATCGGATCATCCGCCGAATTACCCTCGCTCTCAACGTGGTTTCTTTGCAGGAAGGTCGTTCTTGCAGCTTTCTTATCTGAATCTGATTGCCACGGTTGTCGTCCACCCACTCGAGATGTCAGCTTCATATATGAAATCTCGATGATGTTCAGATACAACCCTGACATCATAGGCGCCAGGTTCAATAGTAAAAGTTACTATAGCACCAGGTAGTAGAATATCGGATTTGAGTTGATCTGCCCCCCAAGAATCATCTTCAGCAGCAGCGATAAAAATACTCGTGATTGTTACATTTGAACGGTTCTTGACTGTCAAAAAACCCTCTTCTTCTTCTTTTACATTTATTTCTACATGGCACCCACCAAGAACGATCGAGAGTGTCATACAAGAGATGACAAGAAGTAGTGCTTGATGCTTCATAGTTTCCTTTCCTCTTATTATTAACTCTCGGCAAAATAGGATGCCAAGCGTGTCGCGAGTTGTTCTCTTGCATGATATAGACGGCTTTTAACCGTTCCTTTCCTAATGCCGAGCTTCCCTGCGATCTCCTTCACCGAAAGTCCTTCAATGTAGAATAACCAAATCACCTGTTGATGAATCAAAGGCAATTCCGAGATTGCGTTCCGAACAACTGTCATTCTCTCTTGAAAGAGAAGATCTGTCTCTGGTGTATGTGCATCCGATAGTATCTGCCCAGTCCCAAAATTTTCGTCGTCAAGACTGCCAAGCGCACGTCTGGCAGCAGTTCCTTCACGGCGTGACCAGTTCCGAACCACATTTTGTGCAATTTGATGGAGCCATCCCAGAAATGCCCGTTCGGATTCGTCCGCAATCTGCTCGCGGTTCTGATGCGCGATTAAGGCAACCTCGCTGCTGATATCCCTGCGGTCTTCAGGCTGACTGTGCTTATAGTAGACACGACAGAGTTGATCAACGAACTGTGCAATCTGGGGGTGATATTCTCCGATATCCCTTGCCACAATGCCCTCCTACCCCCTTTAGTGTTGGGCGAACTGAAAAGGTTCACTGGAAAACCGCTTTTCTTCCGAAGTTTCTCATGGATTCCCATTGGCATTTGTGATAATATCTCAAGAAACATACTAGATGGGTGAAAGCATGGGAGATTAGGGGACCTTCTTCCACTCTTCCAACTCTAAGGCAAAGGGAACGAAAAGCAAATGGGGATAAATATACAAGATAGAGTCATCGACGCACATATCCACGTGTGGACAGACGACTTTGAAACCTATCCGTTAGCACCCGGTTTCAATCCAAGTGACCTATGGCTGCCCTCCTTTACCCCAGAACAACATTTCGAGTACAGTCGCTTGGTCGGCAAAGTCCGGATAAACCTTGTCCAGATGACGTGGTACGGTCTCGATCACAGCTACATCATAGACCTTATCGCCAACGCTCCGGACACCTTTGTGGGCACAGGCATCGTGCCAGCGGTGACGGATGTATCGCTCGCCAGTCCGGATAAAACGATGATTGCCCTATCCCGTCAAGGCATCTATGCCTTCCGTGTGCGTGGCGGCAAAACCGCGCGTATGCCGATTGGTGATGTCTCCCGGTGGCTCGACTATCCGGGGTATGAGGCGATGTTTGCAGCAGGGGCAGCGCATAACCTCGCCTTGAGTTTCCTCATGGGACTCGACGATCTGCCAGATCTGGATCGAATGTGCACCCGCTTCCCCGACACCCCTGTGATTCTGGATCACATCTGCGGGGTGCGGATACGAGACGGCATCTTCCCCGAAGATGACCTCAAAACGCTCTGCGATATGGCAAAGCACAAGCGTGTGATGGTCAAGCTGGGGCCCTTTCAGGCGTTAGGGGATGGGAAGGCACCGTATCTGGATCTCCTGCCGCTGATCCGTCGGGTAGTCGACGCCTTCGGTCCGGAGCGCTGTATGTGGGAAAGCGACAGCGGCGGTCCCGTAGTAATGAACAACCCACACACCGATTTTCCCGCTGCCATCGCGCTTATCAACGACCACGCTGATTTTCTGAGTGATTCGGATAAAGAACAAATCCTTTTCAAGACAGCGGAAGATTTCTTCTTTAACCGTTAAGACAGGTCAGAAGGAAAAATTTTTCCAAATTCCCCGCCGGTTGAGGTTTGACGCAGCCGAGGTTTTTGCTAAGAGAATCAGTAGTTTTTACGATACAGATGCAATCTATTTTGACTATCAAGGAAGTACATAACATCTCAACGGAAGGATACTACCATGAAAATCACCGATGTTGAACTTACCTATTTAGACGTTCCCTTCACGCCACATACAAACGAACATATGCAGTATTGGCTGCCGCACTGGCATATTGTCCAAATCTGCAAAATCACCCTCGATAACGGTGTGGTCGGCTGGGGCGAGACCATCCCCAACTACACTTGGGCAAGGGTGTCCGATGATATCCAAGAACAGATCGTGGGACGCGAGGCTGGAGATCTGCTGTGGGAGGACGGTTTGGGTGCCGGCGTCCAAATCGCACTCTTCGACGCAGTCGGTAAAACCTTGAATACGCCTGCCTATCGCCTTCTGGGGACGAAGGTCCGAGAGTGGTGCCCGCTCTCTTGGTGGGCGATGGATATGCCCCCGAAAGATTGGGCGCAACAATGCGCTGATGCAGCCGAACAAGGGTATATGTCCTCTAAACTCAAGGCGCGGACCTGGTACGACTTACACGCAGCCATCGGAGCCATCATCGAAGATGTGCCCCCACAGTTCAAGCTGGATCTGGACTTCAATGCAACCTTGGCAAACGCAGCCAACGCTGTCGAGTTCCTCAAGACCCTCGAACAGTACGAACGGGTCGCCATGATCGAAAGTCCAATTCCACAAGGCGATGTCGCCGGGAACAAACAGATCCGCCAACGTATCAACAGGCCCGTGGCAATGCACTACGGCTCCCCGCCTATCCTGACTACGCTGCAGGAAGATGTAGCGGATGGCTTTGTCATCTGCGCGGGTGCACACCGTCTGTTGAAACAGGCAACCGTCTGTGAAGAAGCGAACAAACCCTTCTGGTTACAACTTGTCGGCACCGGTATCACCACCACATGGGCAGCCCACCTCGGTGTCGTATGCGCTCAAGCCAAGTGGCCCGCGATCACCTGCATGAACATCTGGGAGAGCCAACTCATCACCGAACCGATCGAGTTGCGCGGCGGTTTCTACCGTGTCCCAGAGAAGCCCGGCATCGGCGTGGAGGTTGACGAAGAAGCGGTGCAGAAATACAAGGTGGATTACTCCTTTGTAGACACTCCCCGTCACATCTACCGCTATTCTCGCGCAAGCGGAGAAGTCACCTACTACGGTTGCAACAAACAGGACCTCCACGCAGTCTATCCGAACGACGCCATGCCGACCTGCGAGGCAGGATCTAATCTGGAAGCCGTGCCCGACGATGGAAGCGATGGATTCAAGGAAATCTATGATGCCGTGCAGGGCGGCAGCACCGTCCGACGATTGGAAGGATAAAGGAGCCTAAATCATGGCGAACCGATACGTCAACCCCTACCGAGTCATGCTAGGCGAGTGCACCCGGAAAGAGATTCGGGAAGCGTTGCAGAGCGGCAGGCTGAAAGCCGCTATCATCCCCATCGGCGCAGTTGAGCAGCACAACGAACACCTGAGCCTAGACCTAGATATTGTCCTCTCTACGTTCATCTCTCAGCAAGCCGCCTTGCAGCTCTACCCCCAAGTCACCGTCGCTCCACCCTGTCCGGTGGGCTACTCTCCGTACCACATGGCACGGAAAGGTACGCTGACCTTACGTAAGTTCTGACCATTTCTTAACATGAGCGAAAACTGTGAGGTGACAAATGAACTATCGAACGATGGGAAGCACAGGTTGGCAGATCAGCGAGGTTAGCCTCGGCGGCGCGTACCTGATGGGAACCGATCCCGAACGTGCCCAAGAGAGTACCGATGAAGTGGTGAGGCGTGCACTCAAATTAGGGATCAACTATATCGACACCGCCCCGCTCTACGGCAAGAGCGAGGAACTGTTGGGCGGTGCCCTCGAAGGCGTAGCGGAACACTTTTACGTCGCCACCAAAGTCGGTTACGATCCTCCAAACTTCGACTACCGCGGAGACAACGTCGTTTGGAGCATCGAACGGAGCTTGCAACGGCTGCGCATCCCAAAACTTTCCATCGCCCAGATCCATGAGGTCAACATGGCGGGTTGGGAACGGATCACAGAACCGGGCGGAACGCTCGACGGCTTGAAGGAAGCGAAAAAGCGCGGACTTTGCGAAAAAATCGGAATCACGGGCAGAGCCATTCCACTCTTAGCCAAACTCGCCGACACCGGGGAGTTTGACACAGTGCTAGTATATCACGACTACCACCCCTGCTCGCAAAAGGCAGCGAAAGCGGTTATTCCTGCTGCCGCCGCTCACAATATGGGGATCGTTATCGCCACACCGTTGGCGGGGCTGCTGTTCGCCGACGAACCCCGGCGATCAGAGGCGGTCGCAGCGATAGAGGATGAAGCGGAACGGAAACGGGTCCAGCGTGTCCTCGGACGACTTCAGGACCTGCCGGGCACACACGCACAAAATGCCTTCCAATACATCCTCGCTGATTCAAGGGTAACCACGGTTTCCAGCGGCGCAGCGAACATCTCCGAACTTGAGGATGTCGCCCAAGCGTCAGAAATGGGACCCTTACCATCGGCCTTGCGTCAAGAATTGGACAAGATTGCATGAAATAGGAGTTACACACTTCAGTTCGTAGTAGCGCATTTCGTAATCCCGATTTATCGGGGATTCATTGCGCGTCTCGTATCAAGTGTTACCATGGGCGTTCAGCACTTTTTTATCCGTTCTATGGGGGAATTATGCTATAATTTGGGGGCATTTAGCCCCAGAGGGGCGATATGTTTATAGCCAGGCGATAGGCTCTTCCTTCCAAGCCCCAGCGGGGCGACATGTGGCATTTGTCTGAATCGCGGATTCAACGGAGGACACAGAGGGCACAGATTATCGTCCCAATTTGTCGGGACGCCGTGTGCCGTAACCTTTACAAACTTGCATTTCAGGAGTTACTCTCTATGTTTAAGCGTTATTCAGTGGTTTGTAAGCAGCAGTATCGCATCGTACTCATCAGTTTATTAATTCTCATGGTCGGTTCTCAAACCGTAACCGCTCAACAGGGGGTAGCACTCGATGCCCACGCTATCCTTGAACAGAAATGCTTCGTCTGCCACGGTCCCACAGGATCCTTTAAAGATGCACTCCTAATTGAACACAACGCACTCATCGAAAATGGCACCGTCGTCCCCGGAAACCCGCAGACCTCCGAACTCTATAACCGACTCATAACCACTGACACCGCCAAACGGATGCCACTCAATCAGCCTCCCCTATCCGATCAAGAAATTAACACCATTCGGAATTGGATTTTAGCCGGTGCCCCTGACTGGGCAGCGACCACCACAACCAATGGTAACTTTATCTCGCCTAGTGAAGTACTCACCACCATTGAGACACACCTGATGTCACTTTCGTCATTTGACCGTGCTTTTGCCCGTTACTTCACAATGACACATCTCTACAACGCAGGCGAGCCACCGAGCATCCTCCAAGAATACCGTAAGGGACTTAACAAGTTAGTCAACAGTCTCTCATGGGGAAGTGCCGTTACCAACCCAGAGCCGATAGACACTCAGGGGACGATTTTCTACATCGACCTCAGACACTACGAGTGGGATGTCAATGACGCCTGGACGCAGATAGAAGCAGAATATCCCTATCATATCTCGTATGATGCACCCACACAGACCGCACTGAAGGCACAACTGACGCGGTTACAGACGGAGATGGCGTGTGATATACCATCGATTCATATTGACTGGTTTCTGGCAAATGCATCTCTACCCCCGTTATACCACGACCTACTGTCTCTACCATTAACCGACAGGGAGTTAGAGACCCGACTGGAGGTCGATGTCGTCCGCAACCTCCAAAATGCACCGGGTGTGCGTGTCTGGCGAGCAGGCACGAACAATTCGGGGGTCTCCGCGAATAACCGGATGTTGGAGCGGCATACCTCTCGCTACGGCGCGTATTGGAAAAGTTACGACTTCGCTGGCAGTGTCGGCACACAGAACATCTTCACCCACCCCCTCGCTTTCACCCATGATGGTGGGGAGGTTATCTTCAACCTGCCCAACGGGCTACAAGGTTACTACATTACCAATGCGTCCGGTTCTCGGTTAAACGAGGCACCGATAAGTATTGTTTCCAATCCCGCAGCGAGTGACCCGACGGTGCGGAATGGGTTATCCTGTCTCGGCTGCCATATAGAGGGTATGAACACCTTTGAGGATGAGGTGCGTTCGGTGATTGAGGCAAATACCAATCCAGCGTATGACAAGGCGCAGGCGTTACGCCTCTACGTGGAACGATCAGAGATGGACGCACTCTTACAGGAGGATATGGATACGTACAAAGAGGCGTTGGAAGCGACAGGCGGTGCGGTTGATGATATAGAGCCAATCTCCCGCTTCCATGAGGTGTTTCAAGGGGCTGTGGACGCTGCATACGCCGCTGCATCAGTTGGGTTAGAGATGGAAACCTTCCAAGAGAAGATACGTGAGAATATAGGGCTACAGAACGCGGGATTATTGGTATTGGACAGTCCCAATGGCAGCATGAAACGGGACGCATGGACATCTAATTTTCCTGCGATCATTTACGCGTTGGACTTCCCTGACGAACAGGTAGACAGTCCCTCGCAGCCTGACCAGCCGCCGGGAACCGTTGTTCGTATTCCTGACCCCAACCTCCGTGCTGCAATTGCAGAGACTCTCGGCAAGAATCCTAACGCCCTAATCACTGTGAGGGAGATGGAAAGGTTGGAAGAACTTGACGCAAAGGACAAGGATATCCAAGATTTGACGGGTATGCAATTTGCAAAAAATCTGGAATTTTTAGCCCTTGACCGCAATCAGATTTCTGACCTATCGCCAATTGCTACATTAATCAACCTGCGCGTACTCTTGATTCAAGAAAATCTCTTATCTGATCTATCTCCTGTACGGGGCTTAACGAATCTCACTAATATAGAAATTGATGACATGCCGATCTCCGATCTGTCCCCACTTGCGGGATTAATCAATCTAAAAAAAATTCACGCGGCCGGCCTCCCTCTATCCGATCTATCCCCCATTGTTGGTTTACCAAAACTGGAGATTCTATATATCCCTAGTGCAGAAATATCGGACCTAACACTTTTGGCGAGTTTTACCGGCTTAACAATACTGAATCTCGGAAGTAACAGAATACCAATATCCGATATATCTCTGCTTGCCGGTTTAACTAACTTGCGATGGCTCGTACTTGACAATAATGCAATATCGGATATATCTCCGCTTGCAGGGTTAACTAACTTGGAACAATTGGATCTCCAAGTTAACAAAATATCGGATATATCTCCACTTGCCGGTTTAACTAACTTGCGATGGATCACACTTGACAACAATAATATATCCGATGTATCTCCGCTTGCAGGGTTAACTAACCTGCGATGGACCACACTTGATAACAATAACATATCAGACATATCTCCGCTTGCAGGGTTACGCGAGAACACAAAACTTACATGGTACAACAATCCAGGGTTTCCAAAAGGCGGACCGAAGATAGAGGGACCGTGGCTATGGGTCGTGTTACCGGATACAGAAATAGATGGCAGCAAGGATTTACTATCAGGCGCGAGTGGAGGGATGGTGACAGAGGTGGAGATTGCGACACATGGGGTAACAGAAGGGAAGTCGGTCGGGGATGCGGTGTGGACCTCTCGTAGACTCTTGCCTATAGGCGATGACAACATTGGAGATATGTTTCAACGCTCCCTCGGTGATGGAGTCATCTATGGCACTGTGTCTCTCTATTCACCGCGGGAACAGGAAACGGCGATGTACGCCGGCAGCGATGACGAGCTTAAGGTCTGGCTCAACGGGACTTTGATTCACGAGGGTCTCCGTAAGAGTTGGCATGAGCATCCTGATTACCAAGATTTTTTCCCGGTCACACTTCAGGAAGGGATAAATGTCTTGTTGGTCGCGATGCACATCAGATATCGAGATAACAACGCCTTTTTCGGCTTTGAACCGGGGACGGAATATACCGTCACAAATATCGGCGTTGAATACACGGTCACCCCCGCAACCATTCATCGCGACGAGACGTTTACCCTCAATATTCACGCCCGAAATGTCTCGGACTTGATGGGTTGGCAGTTTGATATTGTGTTTGATCCCAACATACTTGAAGCCGTTGATGTAACCGAAGGTGATTTCCTAAAAACAGGCGCAGCAACCTTCTTTCAGGGTGGGAGCATTGATAATAGTAGCGGTCAAATCACTGGACTCGCCGCTGCGCGGCTATCTACTCAAGGTGTCAGTGGCACCGGCACCCTGGTGAAGGCGCGATTTAAGGCGAAAGCGAGTGGAGAATCGGAGGTAACACTGCGTAACCTCCAGTTCGTCTCGCTTGGCGGTGCTACGATTGATGCAATCGCCCACGGCATCCGCATCACTGTCGAGGAAGAACTTACTATGGGAGACATAAATCGAGATGGGGTTGTCACCATTGTAGATCTGGTGCTTGTTGCACAGAAACTGAATCAAACGGTTTCTGCTGACGATCCTGCGGATGTCAACGGTGATGGTGTTGTCAACATCCTTGATCTGGCTGTCGTTGCACAGGCAATCGGTAGCACCACCGCTCCTGCAGCACCGCCGGTTGGGACAGACAACATAGATGCGGAAATGATAGAAGCGTGGATCGCACAGGCACGGTTGGAGAATGACGGTTCACTCGCCTTCAAGCAGGGCATCGAAAATCTCGAAAAACTGCTAGCCTCACTGATTCCCGATGAGACTGCATTGCTCCGTAACTATCCAAACCCATTTAACCCGGAGACATGGATTCCGTATCAGTTAGCGGAACCAGCAGAAGTCACGCTGACAATTTATGATGGGGCTGGGCAGCTATTACGACGGTTGGCGGTGGGGCATCAGGCAGCGGGTATCTATCGAAGCCGCAGCCGTGCGGTATATTGGGACGGACGGAATCAACTTGGAGAGTCCCTCGCCAGTGGACTCTATTTCTATACATTGACAGCAGGAGAGTTCACAGCAACGAGGAAGATGCTGATACTCAAGTAAAATTTACCCTACTTTAGCCTTATGATATAAACCAATGGTGCTAGTTTGCAGCTGTTAATAACGTGATGCGTGACCTGTGAAAATCATTGGTTCATCGGTTTATTTAGCCCCGAATACCCGGTATGTTGTCCGTCTATTCCTGGCTCATTGAGCCTAGCACTTTATGCAACGCTGTGGGTATTTTCGACATGTCTATAGTACACGGATAAACAAATATCCGAAAGCCCCAGCAGGTTGACAGGTGAACCGTTTTCGCTCCAGAGGAGCGATATGTCTATAGTTGATGGGAGGTCCAATTCCCGCGCTCCAGCGGGGCGCAATGTCTAATCCATACACCGAAGCGTGCACAATGCCGATGGAGAAATCTTATTTGACCGGTGACGGATCAAGATGTTGGGTTTCACTCCTTCTATCTACAAGACGGTGGTGTTGAAAGGCAGCACACCTACTGTCGTTGATAGGGACTTAGCCTTAACCGTTCAACCCAACCTACGATACTGAAGTAATGAAAGGAGGACAGCTTATCATGAGTGTCGAAAGAACGACAGAGAAGGAAGTTCGTGCACAACCGACAATGCGCAGTGAGAATGTTCCACCACTGAAGCACGGTGAACGGCTGACGCGGGAGGAGTTTGAACGGCGCTATGAGGGGATGCCCCATCTGAAAAAAGCAGAATTAATTGAAGAAGTTGTGTACATGCCATCACCTGTACGAATAGATTTTCATGGCAGACCCCACGCTCAAATTATGGCATGGTTAGGGGCGTATTGGATAGCAACCCCCGGTGTTGACTTGGCGGATAACAGCACAGTCTATCTCGATGCCAACAACGAACACCAACCCGATGCACTGTTACGGATAGAACCTGCACAGGGAGGACGGTCACGAATCATTGACGAAGGGTATGTAGAGGGTGCACCAGAGTTAATCGTCGAAGTTGCAGGCACCAGCGCGGACTACGATCTACACGAAAAACTTGAGGTCTACCAGCGGTGCGGTGTGCAGGAATACATTGTATGGCAAACGCAGGATGGACAACTTGATTGGTTTCAGCTCGTGAGTGAAGAATATGTAGCGTTTACCCCCAATGCGGAGGGAGTCATTGAGAGTCAAGTCTTTCCCGGTTTACGCTTGGCGGTGGCAGCACTGTTGGCAGGAGATATGACACAGGTCTCATCAGAATTGAGGGCAGGGCTACAAACCACCGTTCATGCAGTATTTGTTGAACAACTAGCGAAAACCGAATCAGGATTTTCAGGATAGAAGAATTTTCAGTAGCAAGGGCAACTACAAGGGTTGCCCCTACGGGGAATCAATCCATTGTAGGGGCAGGCCTTGTGCCTGCCCAATTTCGAGCTGCGTAAGTCCTATATTGATATTTCTTAGCGTCCTTGCGACTTTGCGTTAAAATAAAAATCCTTTAAGGAGGTGAAAAGAATATTCTATGCCAAACCACGATCTCCGCATCCAGTTAGATCTCAAAATTCCCATGCGCGATGGTGTCCAACTCTACGGTGCCTTGTACCGTCCGGCTGTAGGCGATAAGTTTCCCGTGCTGCTCATCCGATCTCCCTACAGCACCCAGCACCCGCGGTACGTGGATTGGGCGGTACGCTTCGCGCAAAGCGGTTACGCCGTGGTGATGCAGGACTCCCGTGGACGCTACGACTCGGAGGGGGTGTGGCGGCCCTACATCGACGAGACCAACGACGGCTACGACACGCAACAGTGGCTGGGCGCCCAACCGTGGTGCGATGGGAACATCGGAACTTTCGGCATCTCTTATCCCGGATTCACACAGATTTTACCAGCAGCGCTCCGCAGCCTCTACGTCAAGGGGCTTGTCCCAATCGCCAACCAAGAGGACAACTACGGGCACATGCGCTATAACGGCGTCCTGCAGCTCCAGAACGCCATGAACTTCATCTGGCTTGGGGATCGCACAAACCAGAACGCGCCGAGAGATCTGATCGATTGGGAGGAGGTCTACCGGCGGTTGCCGCTGATTTCCGCGCTTGACAGCATCGGCGATCGACCGTTCTATCGAGAGGTGATTAGACACAATACCTTTGACGATTTCTGGAAATCCTACAGCATGAAGTATAGGTACGCAGAAGTCGATACCCCTGCATATTTTATCACCGGGTGGTACGATAACCTCGTGCACGAAGGCTTCAAATGTTTTAATGGGTGGACGACACAAGCTCGAAGCCCAGAAACTCGATCAAAAACAAAACTCCTCGTGGGTCCGTGGACGCATACCGCGATCGGCAGCGCCGAACCGTTCGGTGACATCGACTTCGGTTCAAACGCAATGGTGGATATTCCGGACGCGCACATCCGTTGGTACGATCAACGCTTAAAAGGGATTGGTACCGGCATAGACGACGAACCGCCCATCCGAATCTTCGTCATGGGAGAGAACGTCTGGCGCCACGAGCATGAGTGGCCCCCCGCACGGACGCAATATACCAAGTTTTATCTGCACAGCGGCGGACGTGCCAACTCCCTCCACGGAGACGGCGAGCTTACAACTCAACCGCCACAAAACGAACCTGTCGATTCTTTCATTTATGATCCCGAAAACCCTGTCCCCACTGTGGGCGGCCAGAGCATGTTTATTGATAACACCGGTCCAAAGGATCGGCGATCTGTGGAACGCAGAGACGATGTGTTGGTCTATTCCACACCCCCGCTCACCGAGGATCTAGAAGTCACAGGACAGATTGAACTAACGCTCTACGCCGCCTCCAGTGCACCGGATACTGACTTCACCGCAACGCTCGTTGATGTCCATCCGGGCGGGAAAGCCATTAACATCTGCGAAGGCATTGTGCGTGCACGATTCCGCAATTCTTATGAAGAACCAACACTAATCGAACCCGAAACCATCTGCGCTTACAAGGTTATACTCTGGGAAACAAGCAATCTCTTCAAGGCGGGACACCAAATTCGCGTCGAAGTCTCCAGTAGCAATTTCCCGCGCTTCGACCGGAACCAAAACACCGGCAGCACACCGGGACTGGACGCCGAAATAGAATCAGCGCATCAGACAATCTATCATAACACACAATACCCTTCTCACATCACATTACCGGTAATCCCTCCGATCCATCGGAGTCCTCGGAACGGGACGAGATGACGATGACCAACCAAAATACATTGCGCATCGGTGCGGATGTCGGCGGCACCTTCACCGATGTCGTCCTAATCGACGCCAACGGAAATCTCTGGACCCATAAAGTCCCCTCCACACCTCCCAACTTTGAGCGAGCGGTGCTAAACGCAATCGAGCATCTGCTGCGCACAACCGACGCCGCCGGAACAAGCGTCAGCGAAGTCGCACACGGCACCACGGTGGCAACCAACGCCGTTCTGGAGAAACGCGGCGCGAAAACCGCACTGATCACCACTAAAGGCTTCCGGGATGTTCTCGAACTGCGGCGCATTCGTGCGCCCCAGATGTACGACCTATTCTTTGAAAAGCCCGAAGCACTCGTTGAACGATACCTGCGCTTTGAAATCACAGAACGTATCTCTGGCTCCGGAGAGGTGCTGACCCCACTCTCGGAGCCAGAACTGTGGCGCCTCAAGGAGGAGCTAGAGAGAGAAGAGGTCGAATCTATAGCGGTCTGCACCCTCCACGCCTACGCTTTTCCACAACACGAAAACGCTATCGGTGATTTTCTGAGATCGCACCTACCAGACACCCCGGTCTCCCTTTCATCTGAGGTTCTCCCGGAACGCAAAGAGTATGAACGCACCGCTACCACTGTTGTCAACGCTTACGTCCGTCCCGTTATGCAGCGTTATTTGAACGCGATGCGTAGCGGCTTAGGGGAGATGGGAATTGAGGCACCGTTACTGATGATGCAATCAGCCGGTGGATTAACGCCAGAAGCTGACGCCGCACGGCTGCCGGTTTTTGTCTTGGAATCGGGACCCGCTGCCGGCGTGTTAGCAGCTGGATTCACAGCGCAACGGCTAGGAACGACTAACCTCATTACACTCGACATGGGAGGCACCACCGCTAAAGCATCCATCATTGAAAACGGTGCCGTGGCTTACAGTCCGGAATACGAAGTTGGTGCTTCGATTTCGATGGGAAACCGATTGGTCGGCGGGGGCGGCGAGCTCATTCGGGCTCCGAGCATCGACATTGCCGAAGTCGGATCCGGCGGCGGAAGCATTGCATATCTAGATGGTGCTGGTGGCTTGCGCGTCGGTCCCCGTAGCGCAGGTGCGGTACCGGGACCCGCGTGCTACCAACGCGGAGGGACAGAACCGACTGTCACCGATGCCAATGTGGTATTGGGCTATATTCGACCCGGTGAATTGGCTGATGGAGAGGTCAGCATTGACATTGAAGCCGCCCGACAATCGATACACGACCGCATCGCCGTCCCCCTCGAAATGGACCTGCTTCAAGCCGCGGAGGGGATCCATCGAATTGCCAACGCCCGCACCATGCGAGCGCTGCGCGCTGTCTCCACCGAACGTGGACGCGATCCGCGGGAGTTTGTCCTAATGGCTTTCGGTGGGGCTGGCCCAATTCACGCCGCGGGATTGGCAAAAGAACTTCTGATCCGTCAAGTGATTGTGCCGCCGCTGCCCGGTCTATTCAGCACTTTGGGCTTACTCTTCTCCGGTGTTGAGCATCACGATGTCCGCAGCTGTCTGCTCGCTAGCGAAACGCTCAATGCAAAGGCTTTACAGCAGATTAAAACAGAGATGCAGCGCAATATGCTCGCACAGTTCCAGACCGAAGGCTACCCCGCCGACCAAGTAACGCTCAGTTGCAGCGTTGATATCCGGTTTAAGGGACAAGCCTCGGAGATACGCATTGGAATGACAGACGAAAACTTCACCGAAACAACGATGCAAACGCTATACACTACCTTTGAAACAGAACACGAACGACTCTATGGGCACCGATCCGATCCCGATAACCCAATCGAAGTTGTAGCAGTCCGGTTGATTGGGCAAGCGGGCATACGCGGACAACAAGGTGTGCTCAACCCGGCGGAGCAGCTTGGAGCACGTGCACTGAATAGAGAGGCGTATTTCGGCGCATCATGGGGGACAATTGAGACCCCCGTCATTTCACGTCACGAGCTCGGCGAGGCAGGCACAACCGGTCCCTTGCTTATCGACGAATACGATTCGACCATCGTCGTCCCACCCGACTACCGTGGGCATCTGGATAGCGACGGAAATATTCTAATGAGTCCCATAACTGAGTGATACAGAAACGAGGAGAAAACGAGAGTTAACGGAGGTATCTATGCAAATTAAAATTAGCCAAGGGACACTTACCCTCGTACAAGGAGATATTACAAAGGAACAAGTTGATGCGATTGTCAACGCTGCAAATGAGCAACTCATGGGCGGCGGCGGTGTTGACGGCGCAATTCACCGCGCCGGCGGACCGGCGATTATGGAAGAATGCAATGAAATCCGCGCCGAACAGGGCGGGTGCCCCACGGGGAGTGCGGTAATCACAACAGGGGGTAATCTCGCCGCAAACCATGTTATCCATACCGTCGGACCGATCTGGCGGGGCGGAAATGCCGGCGAACCTAGACTCCTCGCTAGTTGTTATCGGGAGAGTTTAAGTCTAGCGCTAGAACACCGTATCAAGACGATTGCGTTCCCATCGATCAGCACGGGTATCTACGGCTACCCGATTGACAAAGCAGCCGGCACCGCTCTTAATGCGGTGAAAGAATTCCTAGAAGGACACGATGGGATCGAAGAGGTGCGTTTCGTTCTCTTTGACGATGCAACCTACGCCGGCTATGAGAATGCGCTCTCATGACGGCACAAAGCATGTTATATTAATTCTATCTTAACGCAGAGACACAGAGAAAAGAGAGGAAGAAGCGAGGGGGCAAGGGAGTGAGGAGGCGTGGGGGTGTGGAGGCGAATCAAACACTCGCTCCGACAGACGCACGCTCCCCCAATCTTCCCTGCTTCGAATCTTCCATCCATCAACTCTGCGTCTCCGCGTCTCTGTAGTGGGTTCTATCTTCTATGTCAAATCAAAAACTTCCGCTATTCCCAACCACCGTCGTGGGCAGTATGCCACGGTCTGATTTCGTCCGCGATCTGCTTGCACTAGAAAATGAGCCTCAACACTCCGAAGCCGAAATGCAAAAAGAAATGGACGCCGCTGTGCAATATATCATCGCCGTGCAGGAAGCCGCTGGGATCGACATCATCTCCGATGGCGAATGGCGGCGACGCTCCTATATCGGTGTGATTGCAGACATCGCAAGCGGATTCGAGCTGAGTATGCGCGACGGGCTGCACTGGACAACCGCTGTCGATAAAATACGCCTCAAGCAGCCGGGGGTTATCGCAGCAGAGACCGCATTTCTGAGGCAGCACACCGATCGACTGACAAAGGTGTGTCTCCCCTCCCCATATCTATTGGGACAACGGATGTGGGACCCAGAAAAATCGCGCGATGCCTACCCGACACGCGAGGAGTTCATGTACGATCTCGTCGATATTTTGCGGAATGAACTTATCGCCATCAGGGAGGCAGGGGCGGCAGTTGCCCAGTTTGATGATCCCCATCTGTGTCTCTTTGTCGATGAGTCTGTTAGAGCAGGTTATGAAAATCCTGAACGCGAGATGGATGTGTGCGTCGATCTGTTGAACCAGATTATTGATGGTGTCAACGGAATTCAGATTGCCATTCACCTCTGCCGACGTAATAAAGGGCGTGACGGCTGGATCGGCGAAGGGGGATATGAGCCAATCTTGCCCCACCTAAAGCGGCTCAAAGTCGATCAATACCTGATGGAGTTCACCATTCCAGTTGCCGGCGATCTTGCGGTGTTGAAGGAGATCCCCGAAGATAAAAGCGTTGGACTCGGCTGCGTCGATTGTCGGGCCGAACACATTGACACACCTGAAGAGATTGTCGCCCGGGTTGAACGTGCGCTTCGGCATCTGCCTCCCGAACGTATCACCCTGAACCCAGATTGTGGATTTGCGCCCGGCAGCGCCGCCGAAATCCCTATCGACGAAGCATATCAGAAACTCAAAAACGAAGCAAAAGCAGCGGAAATTCTTCGCGAAAGGTACGGATAGCGAAAACGCGACCATGCAGAACTTACCAGAGCAACCGTTCACGCGGCGATCGCTCATCCTGCCAATCTATTTTCCTGCTTTTCTGCTCTCCGTCGGTAGCGGTATCCTCATCCCAATCTTACCCGAATACGCAAAATCTTTTAATCCCTCTTACAGCTTGATGGGGTTAGCCCTCGGTATGCAAGGCGTTGGCGTCTTGATTGCGGATGTGCCTGCTGGCATCTTGATTGAACGGACAGGCCGTAAATCGTCAATGTTAATCGGCGCCGCTGTGGTGGGACTATCTACCCTCGGCGTTGGACTTGCCCATACTGTCCTTGAGCTGCTTATCTACCAACTGATCGCGGGCATCGGCAGTGCCCTATGGACCATTGCACGATATACCTATCTGACGGATGCTGTCCCAGTCCCCGAACGCGGTAGATCGCTCGCACTATTCGGCGGAGTCAGTCGAATTGGCACTTTCTTGGGACCCGCCATCGGTGGCTTCATCGGTAAACATTACGGTTTGAGTGCGCCATTTTTTGCCTGTGCAGCGATTATGGGGGTCAATTTCCTGTTCTGCCTCTTCTTCATCCACGAAACAAGACGTTCTTCGGCAGTCGGTCCCCGTCGGTTACACCTGAAACAGTTTATCGACATATTGAAGACACACTATCGCGCATTACTCACGGCTGGAATGGGGCAAATCTGCGTCCAAACCCTCCGAGCGGGGCGGCGCATTATTATTATCCTCTATGGACGCGATGTTATCGGGCTAGACCGTCAGACCGTCGGATTAATCTTCAGCCTCTCCTCATTCATCGATATGGTGATGTTTCCGGTGGCGGGATTCATTATGGATCGGTTCGGCAGGAGATACGCCATCGTTCCCTGCTTCTTCATTTTCGCAACGGGGATGGCAATGGTGCCCTTCACAGGCAGTTACCTAACCCTACTGATTGCAGGCATTGTGATGGGACTTGGCAACGGACTCGGTTCCGGCACAATGATGACAACGGGGGCAGACCTTGCCCCACGGGAAGGCACGGGGGAGTTCCTTGCAGTCTGGCGACTCATCGGTGATGTCGGTCACGCAACGGGACCTTGGATCGTCGGTGAGATTGCAGATGTGTCGGGATTGGGGCTTTCCGCTGTGGCTCTAGCAGGAGTTGGGTATATGGCGGTAGCGATTTTCCTATGGCTGGTGCCGGAAACCTCACGGCAACGGGATAACCTGAAAACGAAATGCTAGAACAACCGAGGTGTATCAAAGCATAACGCCCCCGTAGGTTGGGCATCCCCATCGGGATTTCGCTTACGCTCAACTTGCCCGCCCCATACTCCCACGTTTGGAGTATCATACCGTTATTGAATCAGCAGGAAGTGCACATTACGTCTCAATTTGACGAAATGTCGAGGCTATTTCCCAAAAAAACGCTGTTTTCGACAAACTGTCAGATGAAAATTGAGGTAGATCGCTGTTTTTGACCAAATGCCAATTTTGGCGGTTCTGCTTCCGACTTTTGCCGGCATTTCGAAATATCAGCCCAGCCTTCAAACCCGCGCCACGCCTGAAGCGTTGACATAATTCAAAATGTTGGCATGAGTTTTGCGCTGCGATAAATAAGGCGCAACCAAATTATCAATACTGTGAATACTTGGTAAAAAAGAGAACCACATATCCATCGGATATGCGAATTGCAGAGTTGATGGTTCTCACCCAATGGAATGCCAACGCATTCCTAACCACACAATCGTCAGAGAGACTAAGGTCCTAAAAACAGGGAAGAAAATAACACAACAGTACGAATGGGATGGCAAGAGTCAAGGACTCGGTGCAAGTGTCTATGGTTTGGACCCGGACAACGATTATGAACTTGAGGGGTATACACGCCTTGAAATCCGTAAAGGTGGTAAGCTGGTCAAGGTGCCGGGCAAAGCAGAACTTAAAGTCACTGAGTTTTTGGACATTGTAATAGAATAAAGGAGGTACGATGCGGATTGCTATGCTTGTGGCGAGCCTTTGGCTCGTCACGAGCCCCCTTCAGGGCAAAATTGTCTTTTATTCCCATCGGGACGGAAATACTGAAATCTACACGATGAACTCCGACGGGAGCAACCAAAGGCGCCTGACGTTCAATGAGACGAGTGATTCCGCGCCTGTTTGGTCGCCCAACGGACAACAGATTGCGTTCCGTAGTAAACGTGATGGAAATTGGGAAGTATATGTGATGGACGCCGATGGAAGCAATCAACGCAACCTGACTCGTCATCCCGCATCTGATGGTGTTCCCTACTGGTCGCCTGACGGAAGTCAGATTGCGTTTCGTAGCAATCGGAACGCCGATGAAAATCATCGACTCAATATTTTCGTGATGGACGCCGATGGGAGCAATGTGAAGCAGATAACACGCCTGAAGTTTGCCACGAACCCACAATGGTCGCCGGATGGGAAACAGATTCTCTTTGAGGGAGATATTGACCAAGGTCGTCAGATTTATGCGATCCAACCCAACGGCAGAGGCATGTGGCGGGTCTCTCAACCGAAGCCGAATACAGGAATGCTTTTGGGCGGCTGGTCGCCGGATGGGAAAAAGGTGGTGTATGTAGAAACCGTCGGCTTTGATTCAAATAAGTCGGTGACGGTGATTGCCACACTCCACCCAACGGGGCGGCGGGAGGTGGTCAAGCGTGAGCCGTTACGATTGCCACGGTGGGATATGACAAGCGAAATCTGGTCCACCGATGGGGAGTCGATTCTGTTTGCCGGCAGAAATCGGGCGGTAACCTTTAGAAAGGATGGCAATAACTGGGAGATATATCGTTTCCGCCTTCAGGACGGGCAGCTCACCCAGTTGACCAATCACCCCCAAGACGATCTCGGTCCCCACGAATGGGATTCACGGTTGCCGGTCACACCACAAGGGGTGGTTCCAACACGTTGGGGCGAAATTAAGTCTAACTCGTACAACCACCGAAGGATTGGAGGCTATCCAATCCCTTCAATTCCTTAACGCATCAAAAATGGGGCTCATGTTAAGATTTAGTGCAAAGAAACCGAGTTTTTTCTTCAAAACTCGGTTTCTCTTCGTACTTTGCACTTTCTTTTTAGATGAGCAAAAAAAGAAAGTGGTTTGTCACGCGATTATGAAGTCCGAGATACGCTCTCCAATGACCATCGTCGTCACGTTAGTATTGGCGCGGATGCAGTCGGGCATAATCGAAGCGTCCGCCACCCGCAGCCCCTCAACACCGTAGACCCTACCGTACTGATCAACCACCGCCATCGGGTCCGAATCCGGTCCCATCTTGCAGGTCGATGAGATGTGGTGACTAGTGGTCACTTGGCGCAGCAACCAATCGTCCAAGGTCTTGTCCGTCGCCAAATCAGCGTCCGTCGGCGCAAGCCGTTCCGCAACCAATTTCCTGAACGCATCGTGTTCGAGCAGATCGATAGCGATACGCACAGATTCGCGCAGGCGTTCACGGTCAAAGGATTCCGCTAGATAGTTATAATCCAAGACCGGTTGTTGATGCGGATCGGCAGAAGCGAGCCGGATTTCGCCCGAACCGACAGCGAGGTATATACACGCAGCAATGAGAAACCCTAAAGGCACAGAGTCCGATTCCACAAGATAGCCCTCTTCCGTAGCAAAAGCAGTTGGTAGGAGAAACATGTCATTGCGAAGGTCAGAGCCGTCCGCCGTGTACCGGAGCCCGATCTGAAGTCGCGGCTCTATGCCACTGGGCAGGAACGCCTCCTTTACCCTCAAAGTGACCGACACCTGCGGATGGTCTCTCAGGTTCTGCCCAACGCCCGGCAGATCAACCACCACAGGAATACCAACTGCCTTGAGATGATCGGCGGGCCCGATACCCGAAAGCATGAGGATGTGCGGTGAACCGATAGATCCGCCACACAGAACGACCTCCTCGCCATAGACATCGAACATCTCGCCGTCGCTCTCCACCCGGACGCCGACAGCCCGTTTACCCTCAAAGAGCAGACGATGCACCAAACAGTCCGCTTTAACCCTGAGGTTCAAACGATGACGCGCCGGGTTTAGGTAGCCGATTGCCGTGCTCCAGCGGATGCCATCCGGATTGTTGAGTGCAAGTGGACCCACCCCCATAGAGTCCGGGTCGTTGTGGTCAGGACAATCCGGATAGCCAGCAGCCAGGGCAGCGTCGTAGAAAGCCGCCTGTTCAGGGTTCAACTCCTCGTACCTATGCCGCCGAGCGCGGATAGGTCCGGTGTTCCCGTGATAGGAATCACTATAGTCGAGGTCAGATTCATTTCTACGAAAGCAAGGAAGTAACTCCTCGTAACTCCATTTGTCGTTGCCCAAAGCAGCCCAACTGTCGTAGTCTTCAGGCACACCACGGAGGAAGATTTGCGCGTTCACCGCGCTTGAACCACCAACTATCTTGCCGCGCGGGACAAACATGTTGGGAACACTGTCAGTAGCGCGGGCGGTGTAACCCCAACCGAATTTGGTCGGACGACCAAAAGCGCGTGCCCAGATATTGCGGTTTCGTCCATAACCGTACTTAATCTCTTCCGGAAGTTGCTCAAAGTCTGGGAAATCGGGACCCGCCTCTAGTAACAGGACAGATCGCCCCGAATCTTCCGTGAGTCGAGTCGCAAGTATTGCCCCAGCTGCACCCGCTCCAACGATAATTGTGTCGTATTTCATCCTCACTCCTCCTCAATCTAAAACCAACCGCTAGCCGGTTGTCACTGTAGGGGGCCCCGCGTCTCCATTGCCATAGAAATCCGCTCACTCCGACCACCTTCGCGCTCAGAATGGTAGAAGCGGACAGCACCGTGGAAACGGTCTGGGTATTCGACAAAGTCCAACTCCACCTCTGCCGCCTGTCCCGGTACGAACGGTTTGCGAAAATAGATCATGATTTCACGGAACCGCAGCCGCCCGGCATCTCCGCCGACTTTGTGATACAGGAGTGCTAAGTAATCCTGTGCTTGGTTCATATACACAGCCGTATTAATGTGACGGTAGATATCCGAGCGATCCATATGGAAAACCAGCGGCATTGTGTCATGGAAGGCTTGTCCGCCGTTAGTTGTCCGGCAACGGTACGACTCAATGCCCCGACTGACCAGATCACTTTCGGTCGCTTCATGTTCCTCCAAGAACCTGATCGCCTCCGGCACGTCGGTCGGTCTATGTTGCCCCGGTGGAGCTAGCGGACGAGTCAGCGCCATCCAAAATTCGGCACGTCCAACTCGCAGTCGAGAGTCAGCGTCTTTGTTGAACAATTCACAGTTCATCGCTAGGTGACCGCGTTTCAACTTCCCATTATCGTCACGCGTCGTCACCAGTCGTAACCGCGTTTCCTGCTGTAGCTTTGTTCCCAAAGGACAGTGCACACCGAAGGTCTCAAATCTCAGGATATTATTAAGCGGAACAATACCGTCGCCGCGTTTGGCGTTAAAGGTCCAGTGAGGGCTGAGCGTACTACGAATACCAGGACCGATTGTGCGACTCAGATTGGCTGTGACCAACTCGGAGTCCATGTTGAGCATCCGCCACTCAACCACCTCGTCCGTGACCCCCTCTAGGAAATCCAGTGAACCCTTTTTCTGTGACATCAGACGAACAAACCTCTTTCTATGGACGCAAATGATTCTTTTCTTTCTCACGCTTCACGTTTTAGTCTATATCCCAAGGATTTGACGTGCATCGCTCGGTGTAGCAACTTCGCCTTGTAGCTGCTGAACCAAATTCACAGCGACCTCGACCATCTGAGCGTTGCTTTTCAGCAGTACCCCTCTGCGAAGATAGATATTATCCTCAAAGCCGACACGGATATGACCGCCTAGAATGATGCCCATCGTAATCATCGGCAATTGGGTTCGACCAACACCCATAACAGACCACGGGATATCGGGCGGCAACAAGTTCTTCATGAACAGCATATTATCCGGCGTCGCTTCGATACCCCAACCTGCGCCCATGCACAATTGGATAAACGGCGGATCCTCGAACAGTCCCTCGCCAATTAACTGCATCGCCTGACGTATGTGCCCCGCGTCGAAGACTTCAATTTCAGGCTTGACCCCCCGCTCACGCATCCGTTGCGCCGCAGCTCGTCCCCACTCCGGCGGATTGAGAAACACGCGCTCTCCAAAGTTCAGTGACCCGACATCAAGGGAACAGATTTCAGGTTCTAACGTAACAGGCTCAAGCCGTTCCTCAATGATATTTTTTCCGGGTATGTTGCCCCCACTCGTTGTGAGATTAATCAGGATGTCACTTTCTTGGCGAATCCGATCCACAACCTCTGCGAAGAGCTCCAACCTTGAACACACAATTCCCGTTTCAGGGTCACGGACATGGATGTGTGCGATCGATGCCCCCGCTCGACTCGATTCAATCGCGGCTTGTGCAATATCCTTAGGTGTATACGGTACAGCCGGATTCATCTCCTTGGTAGGTCCCGATCCTACCACCGCTACCGAGATAATTGTTTTCGCCATAATCGGTTCCTCCAAATCATTGTTAAGATTACGATTCCTCTAACAGCCTATCAATCTCTCTCTTGATGTGCCCCTGAGCTGTCTGGACAAACTGCTCTGTGCTCATCCCTTCAAGTCGGGTCTCAAACCCGTGGGAACCAAATCCGAACACAACCCTATCCACTGCATGAGCTTCTGGGTCATCGAAGTGGCGCGGTGTGGTCCCCCGAAGCGCATCTGGCAGGTCCTCGCCCTCTGTGCGGTATATTATAGGATTTGCTAGAATCACTGCTGGTAAATCGCCCCCTATCTCCTCATGAGATACCGGAGGATAACGCTTCACCTCCATATCACCCAGTATCACAGTGTCCCTCAACTCTGGTGCCCAAGTCGTCACCCGGTAAGTTTCGCCCGGCGAAACCCATTCCCGTAACTGCTCTCTCCGCGCAACGTATTCGTGCCATTTCATCAGTTCGGGAAAATGCGACGTGGGCAGAGAACTTTCATCTTGGTATACAGCAAGGTTGCCTTCAGCGCGGAGGTCGTTGAATACAGCGAACCAGTGGGCATAGCCTCGGAGGCCGCGGGAAAGTTGCATCACGTTGTTTCTCGGCGGCGCATGGGAGGCATCGACAATCACGATATGGGGCATCCGTGCACTGATCTCTTTGACAAATTCCCTTGGGAACGCCGAAGGCACACTCAGTCTCGTAGAAGTGCCGGAACGCACGCGGTCATACCTAAGCGTGAAGCGCTTTTTAAGATACGCCTCAATAGGCTCGACAACCCACTGCCGTCCATAACGATCATTCCCCACTACCACAATATGCCTGCTAGTACGCGCTCGGAACCCTCTCAAAAACTTGAGAAACTCCACAGCTTCGTATGCAGTACGACGGACTTCTGCGAGGTGCTGCTCGCCCAAACGGGGTGGATCTGCGGCCACCGTCGGTAGTTGTTCAAGTTGGTTGAATAATCGGTACAGCTCTTTGTTAGATCTTGGGGCGGGGTATCGATTCTGGAGTTGATAGGTGAGCGGCTCCAAAACACGTGTGTACTCATAAGCGAAGCGTCTAAATTCAAGATCTCGTTGCAAGATGTTATTTATATCGAATCGCCCGTTCCGTGTATCCGCTCTATATCGATCAAGTTCAGCAAGTAGGGAGTCAAAGTCCGAATCGTTCGATAAAAAGTCGATCAGCGGAGGAGTTAATATCGTGCCATCGTGATTTGTCTTGTGGTATTTATCCAGCCACCGCTCTAACTTCTCAAACCGGTTTAACACCTCCGCCTTCGGAAAGTTTTTCAGGAAAAGTTCAATCTCTTTCACATCAAACTTGACATGAAAACCGTGTATCAGATGGAAACGCCGCATGCCAACGATAACGTCCGTCAATGCCGAAATATTGGTTGACTTAAAAACATCCGCATATCTGTTGAATATTGCCTCCTCCTCAATCTGGCTATCCCCTTCAGCCTCACGCCAATGCTTGAGCAAACATTTTTTCGCGGTGAGCATCTGTGCAGGTACCCTGCGTCCTTGGCGCGCGGTTACGTCGCCTCGAAGAATCTGCTCGTACCAATGTTCACATACCGCTTCTTCCATCTCACTATACGGCTGGAACGGTTGAAAACGCTCCATCTCCGCTGCGAAAGCAGCCGCACGTAGCGCTACCCGACGTTTTCCCTGTTTTGAGAGCGCATCCAACTCCTCTCGGATAGAATACGGGAAACTTGGTCTGTACTTTAGGTACGTTTTCAGGAACTGTCGTGCGCTTTCTGGCGTGCGGGTGTAAGCGGCATTGACCAATTCGCAAATTGCGTCAAGAACCTTCTTGGGATTTTTGGATTCCCTGTCAGATATGGCGATGACCTGCCCAACTATTTCAGCAAAATTATCCCCCGCCAACAGGAATTGCCGCCACGCCGAATCCGCCATCTCATGGACAACCGTTGACAGCAGAGCGTAGCTTGCGTGCTCGTAGCAGCCGATTTCGCGTTCATACCGAAGCAAATCTGCCAACGGTTCCCCTATGTCGCCCCACGGAATTTCCTGCTTTTCGGTTGAGGTCATCCCTTCTCACTCCTCCGCAAGCAACCCCCGTAAATGTTTGACTGCTAACTCAATAGCTTCGGCGTAACCACACTGATTGCCCTGGTCCTCGTAAACAATCGACATATTCCCGTTGTAGTTTGCTTTCTTGAGGATAGCAATAATACGTCTATAATCGAGTAGCTCCTCCTCACCGCTATCGACCTTATAGATCTTAGCGCGCACGTATGAAGCGTAGGGTGCGGTTTCCTCCATGTATCTGTAGATATCCGCACTTGAATCAGAAGTTTTCTCCCTACTTGTCGGTGCACCGCGCCACCGACCTGTATCCAAGATGAAGGTGAAGTTCTCACGGTCAACATCGTTCAGGATGCGGAAAATGTCATCGCTCGTCGGTTCTACAGCCGGCGGATGGTTGTGAAGACCGATCAGGATGCCTTTCTCAGCCGCGTAATCGGAGACCGCTTGGAACCCGGAAATCATCGTTGACCACACCGTTTCACGGTTCTCGGTCCCTTCAGGCACTCCGCCACCGAACAGGCGAATCAGTGGAGCACCCATGAACACGGCAACGTCCACCGCTCTCTTGACCTCATCAATCCGCCCTTGTAACTCGTCCGGCGATAGCCCCACACCAACCACACCCCCGTTCGGCAGTTGAGCAGCACTGACAAACCCGCTGCCAGCACCTATGAAACCTATCGGTAAGCCATGCTTATGGCACAAAATCTTGACCTTACGAAGATACGCCGGTTCGAGAGAACGGAACCCCCTATCGAGCTGAAAATCAATGATATCCAATCTCAACGTATGGATTAAATCGATCATCGTCTCAATATCGATCCACTTTCCGGGATTGTCTCTGTCCCTCACCAAGCTATTGCAACCGAGTTTAATCATGAGCGCTCCCCCATTATCAGCGTTGCTATGTGTGTAACTGTACCGGACCGTTGGTTACCTAATCCCACAGAAAGAATGTGCAAGACGCCAAGAGCATGAGAAGTGACAACAGTTGTAGGTCCAATGAATTGCGCTACGACAACAAGCAGGTAGACCTCTAATTTCAAGATGGATATAGGACTAGCGATAGGTTTTAACTATTTCTGAGATGACCTTCCGCCTGTTTCTCCAATTCATGCGGGCAGGCGGGATGAGGTAAATGCCATCTACCGCGCATTCATCCTGACTCCGGATGTCTCGTATCAGCTCCAAGCACAACTGCATTCCGAGCGCCTGACCGGCTGTCTCCCCAAGATCTCTGAACTTTTCAATGATAAACTGCGGAATGTAAAGCCCCAAATTATCACGCAGATAGGAGGCGCTCCGGAAACTGGTGAGCGGCAGGATCCCATAAAGTATCTTTATACCAAGATGTTCCGTTGCTCGCTGGGCTCGTACGATATCCTCATAGGTCCAGACCGGTTGTGTGTAAGCAAACTTTGCGCCTTCCGCTATCTTACTTGTCAGATGCTTGACATGCGGTTGAAGATTCTCTGTAATCGTGAACCCGCCGCCGTAGTAGAAGCCACACGGCTCTCCAATCGACGAACCGTCTGCAAGTTCACCGCGATTTAACCGAGCGATGAGCTTCATCAGTTGCACAGAACCACGAATATCAGGGACGAGGCTTGCTGCCTCATAGGGACCAGCTTTCGGATGGTCGCCGGACAACGCAACTATACCCCGGATGCCAAGTGCCTCCGCCTCCAGTAGGTGCGATTGCATACTGATGAGGTTACGCGACCGTGTTGTCCAATGGATGAGCGTTGGAATCTGTGTTGCTTGCTGCAGCCGATACGCCGTGCCGACAGCGCCGATGTTCACCGCAGCCCCTGAATTATCGGTTACATCAAACAGATCTACACCGTTTGCAGCCAGCACTTTTGCTTCCTTCATCAATGCCCGTAATTGCGGGAACGTATTGGCGCGCGCTTCTACACTCACAATGCGTTCCCGCGTTTCAAATACCTGCTGAACCGGGTTCTCGGTAGGGGTCGTGGACACAAACGCCGTCTTCGGCAGAACGAAGATGCGCGAACGCCGTTTAATAGGCGCTTGCCCCGCAATCGCCTCTCGGATCTTGAGGGTGTACGCCGGTGTCGTACCGCAACAACCGCCAATCATGTTCGCACCCAGTTTAACTAACTTCCGTACGTAATCGCCAAAAACCTCCGCACCCACCGTATACGAAACGGCAATTTCCCCCTGTTCTACCCTCGGATTTCCCGCATTAGGTTGCACAACCAGCGGGACTTTAATGATAGGTGCGAGGAGCTCCATCGCCTCCACCAAGTCATGCGGGCCCCTACAATTGACGCCGACTCCATGTGCGCCAAGCTGTTCCAGCTCTCGGGCGAAGACCCGTACATCTAACCCCGTGCCCAACGTCCCTCCGGAAACGCCGCTAATCTCGACAATGACAGGTAATCCGTAAGTGAGCGCTTGCTTTGTCGCTATCTGTGCCTGTTTGGGCGAAACAAAAGTCTCTAGTACAAGGAGGTCAACACCTTCGTCAACAAGGGCATCCATCTGCTCTTTGAAGACGCCACGTATCACCTTGGCGGTGGGCACCTCCAACGTTTGGAACGAAATCTGTCCCACGGAACCGGCTACGTAGCGCGTCCCCTGCGCCGCTGTGTGTGCCAGCTGCACACCGGTTCGGTTAATCTCGTCAACCTGTTCAGCTAACCCGTGAACAGCCAGCGCTTCCCTATTCGCCTGATAGGTGTTGGTCTGAATGACATCGGCGCCCGCGTCGCAGTACGCACGGTGAATCGCCTCAATTTCTTGAGCATACTCGGCGGAGAGGTTACAAGCATCAACGCACCGCAAGTCTGCCGGCACCCGTTTGCGGAGTTCAGTTCCGATAGGCCCATCACACACTAAGATTCGGTGTGCGAGGGATTCCATGAAGTTATCTTTTTGTTCTGAAATCATATCCATATCAATTCGGTTATCAAAGAAAAGCGTGCTTACAAAGCGCGCCTTCCAATGTATATTTTAACTGTCTAATCATACATGAACCGTTGACGAAAAGTCAACCAAATAAAGATAGAGGTTTATGTGCCGGTCTTCGCTTTGAAAATTTCTATTCTTGACTTTACATTTCCTGTTCGACTACAATAACTACACCTTTAACCTATGACCTGTATCGAACCATAACGTGAGGGGCTGTATGTCGAAAGAGAAATATAACCAACTCCTCAACGAAGGGTTCTGTATCTTTGAGAATATCCTGAGCGATGCGCTACTCGACCAACTTCGGAGCATGACAGACCAACTCTGCGAAAACATGACAGAGGAGCATAAAAGCTATTTTCGCTCTCAAGGAAGTGCGTTCAGAACTTACGAGGACCCGGTTTTCGCGGAACTGATTTCGTGGCAGCTGTCGCTTGACGCGTTGCAATCAATGGGGTTCAAAAATTCAACCTTTACCAGGATGGTTCGCCGCCTGAATCCAAAATACGACGGTGACGCTGAACCGTATGGACGGGTTCTGTATCAGCGAAAGTCCGATTAGAAGAAAAGGTAGATTTTACTGTTGATCTCACATAGAAGGAGGTTATCCGATGACACCTGAGCAGATATTGTCCCACAAACCTGAAACACTCACTCAAGAGCAGCGTCAATTTTACTTTGATAACGGATACCTACTCGTTGAAAGTATCGTGCCGCAGGATTGGGTCGAACGGCTGATCGACGTTACAGACGAAATGGTGCAGCGCAGCCGGTCCTTGGACAAGTCCGACATGATATTTGATCTGGAGCCAGGCCACACAGCGGACAATCCGCGTCTGCGCCGCTTGACCAGTCCGGTTGAACATCACCCAACCTATTGGGAGTTTGCGTCGCAGTCAATCATCGTTGACGTAGCGGCAGATCTGGTAGGACCGGACGTGAAATTCCATCACTCAAAATTGAATTTCAAATGGGCAGAGGGCGGCGAAGAGGTCAAGTGGCACCAAGACATCACCTATTGGCCCCACACCAACTATAGTCCGCTCACAATCGGTGTTTATCTCCATGACGTAGGCGATGGTCAGGGTCCGCTTGGCGCCCTCCCCGGAAGTCACAAGGGCGAACTTTTCAATCAATACAATGAGGACAATCAATGGGTCGGTTGCCTCAGCGACAAAGATGCCAAAAGTGTTGACACAGAGAACGCCCACTATCTGAAGGGGCCCGCTGGATCCATTACGATTCACAATTGCCGCGTGGTTCACGGGTCCAAGCCGAACCTCTCCGATCAAGGACGCCCTTTATTGCTGAATATCTATTCGTCAGCCGACGCCTTCACCTACACCGCCAATCCGTTACCCAGTCGATATGAGGGCACCATTGTGAAGGGCAAACCGGCCCGCTGGGCGCACCACGATGACCGTCCGTGCCTCGTACCCCCAGACTGGTCGGGGGGTTATACATCGTTGTATGCACTACAGCAGCAAGAACAGTGGGATGAAGACCAACTTGAAACGGTTGCCAAGCAGACAGCAGCGATTCAGAAAAAGTGATAAGGAGCCAACCCCCTACATCTTTAACGAGATACCTCCGTTTAACATTGATGATTTTGTAGCAAGTTGGACGAACTCACCCCAATCGTGAAGATTATTCAGAAGAAATAGCCACTATTGAGATTAAAAAGGAGTTATGGATACTATGCCAGCAACAGAAGAAGTTCAAGCAATCGAAAAACTGATGACAGGTAGAGATCTCATCTCAGAGCAACTCAAAAAAGTAATTATCGGCCAAGACGACGTCATTGATCAGATGCTCATGGCGTTCTTTGCGGGCGGTCACTGCCTGCTCGAAGGCGTTCCAGGTCTCGCCAAAACCCTCATGATTAAGACGCTCGCCGAAATCCTTAACCTCCAGTTTAAGCGAATTCAGTTTACGCCGGACCTGATGCCTGCCGATATCACCGGCACAGACGTTTTGGAAGAAGAACGTTCCACCGGGCACCGGGAGATTCGCTTCATCCAAGGGCCCATATTTGCTAACATCCTACTCGCTGATGAAATCAACCGCACCCCGCCCAAAACCCAAGCCGCATTACTCGAAGCGATGCAGGAGTATCATGTCACGGCGGGGGGCACTATGTATAATTTGGAACAACCGTTCTTTGTCCTTGCAACACAAAACCCGATTGAGCAGGAAGGGACCTATCCACTGCCAGAGGCACAATTGGACCGTTTCATGTTTAAAATCGTAATTAACTATCCGAGCGAGGAAGAGGAGGTCACGATTGTTTCGTCGACGACAAGCGTTGATGAACCCGACCTGGAAACGGTGCTCTCCGGTGAGGATATTATAATGCTGCACCAGATTGTCCGACGGGTTTCAGCCGCCGATAACGTTGTACGGTACGCAGTTAAACTCGCCCGGGCAACCCGTCCCAACAGTAAAGATACCCCAGATTTCATCCAGCAGTGGGTCCGGTGGGGGGCAGGTCCTCGAGCGGGACAGTACCTCATCCTTGGCGCGAAAGCACGCGGCATTCTACGGGGACGTGTGAACGCATCTATAGAAGACGTTAAATCAGTGGCACATGCTGTGCTCCGACATCGCGTGCTCACCAATTTTCATGCGGAAGCTGAGGGCGTTGATTCCGATGCCGTAATCACCCAGCTGTTGGACACTGTCCAAGAGCCCGCGGTGCAGATGTAATCAATTGTGCGAAACATTATCTGCAATATTTCGTTAATTTTGGGGCAGGCTAAAAAAACATAATAAAAAAATAGAAAAGTGCTTGACATTCAGCAATCTGTTTGGTATAATTCGTCCTTCGACGCTAACTTTGAATTTTCGCCGCAAATTGGGCGGAAAACGGGGAGGAATGTATAGTTCCAAAACACTTTGGTGTGTTTTTCACAGTTACTTCGTTATAGAGGACAACTTTGTGAGCCCCCACAGTGGGGCTTTATTTATGCCTGCACATTATTAGTCAGTCGAGGTCAATCATATGCCAACAATTAATCAGTTAGTCAGAAAATCTCGTAAAAGAACAAGTAAGAAAAGCAAATCCCCAGTCTTGGATAGCTGTCCCCAACGACGGGGTATCTGTTTGCAGGTCAGGACAATAACACCCAAGAAACCGAATTCAGCGCTGCGCAAGGTTGCTCGCGTCCGTTTTACCAACGGTCAGGAAGCTACCTGCTATATCCCCGGCATAGATCATAATCTTCAGGAGCACTCGGTTGTACTGGTGCGCGGTGGAAGGGTCAAGGATTTGCCCAATGTCAGATATCATATTGTCCGAGGCACACTCGACACAGCAGGGGTCGAGAATCGACGGCAGGCAAGATCAAAATATGGTGCAAAGAGCGGTAGCTAGAGGAGGAAGGTATGCCACGCCGTGCAGAGGTCGTTAAACGGGACGTACTTCCAGATCCAAAATATGACAGTAAACTAGTTGCAAAATTTATTAACTTCCTAATGATTCGTGGAAAGAAGAGTGTCGCGCGAGCAATTCTATATGATAGCATAGACATCGTTGAGAAACGCACGAACCAGGAGGGACTTACCGTTTTTCAGGAAGCAATTAATAACGTTAAGCCCGTTCTTGAAATTCGGTCTCGGCGTGTGGGCGGGGCAACCTACCAAGTGCCGGTTGACGTGAAAGCGGAACGCCGTACAACACTGGCGCTCCGCTGGATTATTCAATCTGCAAGAGATCGTGGAGAAAAAACAATGGCAGAGCGGCTAGCAGGAGAACTATTAGATGCCGCTAGGAATGACGGCGCTTCAATTCGCAGAAAACTCGATCAACACCGGATGGCGGAGGCGAATCGCGCGTTTGCACATTATCGTTGGTAAGCTAAGCGAAATTGCGATTTATCGGAACGGTAATTTTTTACCTTTTTGTTGTACTATAGGGAAATTTTAGGAAAAATGAGAGCGACAAAACAAAATCGGATGACCGCTGAAAAACGACGGTCTATGGAGCAGCGTCGATTTCCATTGACGCATACCCGCAATATCGGCATCATGGCGCATATTGATGCGGGCAAGACAACTGTAACCGAACGGATGTTGTACTATACAGGCAGAGTCCACCGTATAGGCGAAGTTGACGATGGCACTACGACAATGGATTGGATGACACAGGAGCAGGAACGAGGGATTACCATCACCGCTGCCGCAACAACCTGCCAATGGAATGAACACGGCATTAACATTATTGATACCCCCGGCCATATAGATTTTACGGTTGAAGTTGAAAGATCGCTGCGAATCCTTGATGGAGCTATTGCTGTTTTCTGTGCAGTCGGCGGTGTAGAACCCCAGTCAGAAACGGTATGGAGACAAGCAGATAAATATCAGGTACCCCGTATTGCACTCATTAATAAAATGGACCGAACCGGGGCAGACTTTTTCCGAACAGTCGAAATGATGGTCGAGCGACTTGGTGCTGTAGCGGTACCTATTCAACTGCCTATCGGTTCTGCAGAAAGTTTTAGCGGCATCGTTGATTTGATTTCACTGAAAGGGCTTGTATGGGATGAAGCTAGTTTCGGATCTATAATGCACGAAGCAAGTATTCCAGATGAAATGATGGGAAGTGTGCTAGAATATCGGGAACAGATGTTGGAAGCAATTGCCGAGTGTGACGATGACCTCCTCGCTAAATATATCGATGGCATTGAGTTCTCCGAAGAAGAAATTAAAATGGGTTTGAGAACCGCAACGCTAAGCGGAAAAATTGTTCCCGTCTTGTGCGGCACTGCCCTCAAGAATAAAGGCGTACAGCCGCTATTAGATGCAGTGGTTGACTATCTACCATCTCCAATCGATGTGCCGCCAGTAATTGGCTTGAATCCGGAAGTTGAAGCGGAAGAAACGCGTTCGGCAAATGATGATGAGCCTTTCTCGGCGCTCGCTTTCAAAATTGCAACCGATCCGCACGTTGGTAAGCTGACATTCCTCCGAGTCTACTCCGGTGTCCTAGCTAAGGGGACGACTATATACAACAGCACACAACGGAAATTTGAGCGAATCGGACGATTGATGCAGCTACACGCGAACAAGCGTGAGGAACGCCAAGCTATTTATGCGGGCGATATTGCCGCTATCATCGGCTTCAAATCCGTGATGACCGGCGACACCGTTTGCGATCCGAATGCTCCGGTTGTTCTGGAGTCAATGGCATTTCCCTCTCCAGTAATGTCCATTGCTATTGAGCCGCAAACAAAGTCGGACATCGAAAAGATGAACCTAGCACTATCAAAGTTGGCTGAAGAAGATCCAACCTTCAAGATGCATCAGGACCCAGAAACAGCACAAACACTCCTGTCCGGCATGGGCGAGTTACATCTGGAAATAATCGTAGATCGCTTGGTTCGTGAATTTAAGGTCTCGGCAGAGATTGGTCAACCGCAGGTTTCGTATCGTGAGACTATCCAGCACCCCGCAAACGCCAACGAGCGTTTTGTTCGCCAATCCGGTGGACGCGGTCAATACGGGCATGTTGTCATTGAAATTTATCCATTAGCACAAGGAACCGGTTTTGAATTCGTCAATGATATCAAAGGGGGCGCTATTCCTCAAGAATATATACCCGCTGTCCGTAAGGGCCTTGAGGAAGGGATAACCGCCGGAATTTTAGCAGGTTACCCCCTCGTTGACATAGGTGTGCGATTGTATGACGGTTCTTACCATCCTGTTGATTCTTCAGAAATTGCATTTTCAAACGCCGCTCGGATCGCCTTCAAAGAAGCGGTAAAACGCGCAGATCCGATGCTGCTTGAACCTATCATGGAGATCGAAGTCATCGCTCCGGATGACTATTTGGGAAAAGTAATGGGGGATTTAAATGCGCGTCGTGCACAAATTCTCCAGACAGATATGCACCCTAAGTCCGGAACGCAGGTCATTAAAGCCTACGTACCGCTGGCTGAAATGTTCGGTTATGTTAAAACACTCCGCTCCCTGACACAAGGACGCGCAACTTACTCAATGGAGTTTGCGAATTATAATTGTGTACCCCAGAGCATTGCTCAAGAAATTATCTCGTTAAAAGAAATTTCTGTTTAACCACCCCCCCCCTGTTGATATGGCTTGTCGCCAACGTTCAACAGGTAGGACGGTGAGTATCATTTAGTTAGAATATGAGGAGAAGTATACATGGCAAAGGAAAAATTTGAAAGGACCAAGCCACACGTTAATGTCGGTACAATTGGACACGTCGACCATGGTAAAACGACGCTAACAGCTGCGATTACCATGGTGCTGTCAAATCTATCTGGGAGCGAGTATGTAAAAACTTACGAAGAGATTGATGCAGCTCCCGAAGAAAAAGAGCGTGGGATTACTATTAATACCGCGCACGTTGAGTATGAAACGGAAAATCGACACTACGCTCACGTAGACTGTCCCGGACACGCTGACTATATCAAAAACATGATTACCGGTGCAGCACAGATGGACGGCGCAATTCTTGTCGTTTCCGCCGCGGACGGGCCTATGCCCCAAACCCGTGAGCACGTCCTTCTCGCACGACAGGTAAACGTGCCAAGCCTCGTTGTCTTCCTCAACAAGGCGGACATGGTTGACGATGAAGAGCTCCTTGAGTTAGTAGAACTTGAAGTCCGAGAACTGCTCACCGAATATGAGTTCCCCGGTGACGATATTCCAGTCGTTAGCGGATCCGCGCTCCAAGCTATGGAAAGTGGTGGAGATCCGAATGCAGAGGAATGTCAACCAATCTTAGAGCTAATGCAGGCGTGTGACGACTGGATACCTGAACCGGTTCGAGATGTTGATAGGCCCTTCCTCATGCCTGTAGAAGATATCTTCTCAATTACCGGACGCGGTACGGTTGTGACAGGCCGTATCGAACGTGGGATTGTTCACGTCGGTGACACCGTCGAAATTGTTGGGCTCGCACCGACTACCAGTACGGTTGCAACCGGTGTAGAGATGTTCCGTAAGCAGCTTGATGAAGGCCTCGCAGGTGATAATGCAGGTATACTGCTCCGTGGTACTGAGCGTGAAGAGGTCCAGCGTGGGCAAGTTCTCGCAGCACCAAGCAGTATTACGCCACACACACAGTTTGCAGCTGAAATCTATATTTTGAACAAAGACGAAGGTGGTCGCTGGACACCTTTCTTCAGTGGTTATCGTCCACAGTTCTACTTCCGTACAACCGATGTAACGGGCGTGATGAATCTTCCCGAAGGCGTTGAGATGGTAATGCCCGGAGATAATATCAGCATTACTGTTGAGCTTACCAAACCTATCGCTTTGGAAGAAGAGCTGAGATTTGCAATTCGTGAAGGCGGACACACTGTCGGAGCCGGCGTTGTCTCAGAGGTTATTGAGTAATAGCTACATGAGGTACATTGGTTCACTAGTCGCCTAGTGAGCCAATGTACTAACGAACCAAATTGGGTTGGAGTACTGATGGACAATCAGAAAATACGGATTCGGCTAAAGTCATTTGATTATCGTTTGTTAGACCACTCCGCAGGTCAAATCGCGGAGACCGCCAAGCGGACAGGCGCATTAGTCTCAGGTCCCATCCCGCTGCCGATTAAACAGCACATTTATACTGTGCAGCGATCGACCTTCAAAGACAAGAAATCCCGCGAACAGTTCGCAATGCGAATTCACAAACGGTTACTCGATATTTTGCAAACGACACCCAAGACCGTTAATGCGCTCATGCGCTTAGATCTACCAGCTGGCGTTGATGTCAAAATCACGCTCCTGTAGCCACATATCGTTTCACCTGAGCACCCTCGTTGCGGAGATGTAATATGAGCAGTGGAATATTAGGTAAGAAAATTGGCATGACACAAATCTTTGATGAATCCGGAACTGCCATTCCAGTCACGGTCGTCGAAGCGGGGCCCTGCCCGATAGTACAGGTCAAAACGCAAGACCGTGAGGGTTATAATGCTGTCCAATTAGGCTTCGGCTACCGACGTGAAAACAAAGTCAATCGCCCCGAAAGCGGACACTTCCAAAAAGCAAACGTTGAACCACGTCGATTTCTGCGAGAGATGCGCGTTGACAGCACCGAAGGTTTGGACGTGGGATCAAGTATTGATGTCGGTATTTTCTCGCCTGGAGATTTTGTGGATGTAACCGGAACGTCGAAAGGTCGCGGATTCACCGGTGTGATTAAGCGGTGGGGGTTTTCCGGTATGAAACAGACCCACGGTAGTGAGAAAAACCATCGGAGACCGGGATCGATTGGTCATAGTGCATGGCCGTCGCGTGTTTTCAAAGGCAAAAAGATGCCAGGACGGCATGGCGGAGAGCGGGTAACAACTCAGCATCTGCAAGTCGTCCAAGCAGATGCTGAAAGGAATCTATTAGTCGTTAAAGGTGCCGTGCCCGGTCCATCTAACGGCTTACTTATCATCAAGAAGGCAGTGAAGGGTAAACAGTAAATATACCCCTGTTGAGGATTATTGCTTATGGCAGCTTTAGATGTATACAATCGTTCTGGAGATACCCTGAGACAAAGAGAGCTCTCTGACGCATTCATAAAAGTAGACGTCAATGAAGCCGTCATACATCAATGCGTCGTTGCACACCTAGCAAACCAACGTCGAGGAACAGCATCCACCAAAACACGCTCAGAAGTTCGGGGAAGCGGCAGAAAGTTATATCGTCAGAAAGGAACAGGGCGCGCCCGAGCGGGAGACAATCAATCCCCAATACGGGTACATGGTGGCGTTATATTCGGCCCCAAGCCACGCAGCTATCGCCAACGGACACCGAAAAAGGTGCGCCAACTTGGATTACACTCGGCTTTGGCAGATAAATTTCAAAATGATGGTTGCATCCTGATTGAAGATTTCACGTTAGGCTCCCCAAGAACAAAGGAGATAGTTCGAGTTCTAGGTAATTTAGGACTCACAGATAAAGTCCTCTTTGTCCTCGGTCAGCCCGAATTGAATATCTATCTATCTGTACGGAATATTCCCAACGTAAATAGCTGTGTCTGGGATACCTTAAATGTCTACGATGTGCTGTGGCACGACAAAATTGTCTTTACCGAAAGCGCAGCAGAGAAGATAGAAGCAAAATTCGTTCAGCTAACAGATGATGTCCCAGTCGAGGAAGTATAAATGAAAGATCCATATCGAATTATCAAGGAACCGTTAATAACAGAAAAAAGCACCATCCTCAGAGAGGCGGACAAGTACTCTTTTGTTGTTGATGTAAAAGCTAGCAAAGCAGAAATCCGTAAAGCAGCTGAAGAGCTGTTCGATCTCAAGGATAAGATTTTGAAGATTAATACGATACAGGTCCGTGGCAAGACCAAGGGGCAATTCTGGCGATATCGACAAGGACGGCGACCAAACTGGAAAAAGGTCATCATTACCGTCACTGAAGGAACAACCATCGACGCTTTTGAAAATATATAGCAGCGCACGTTTGAAGGCTTACTAGGAGGGATTTAGCGTGGCAGTTAAAACATATTCACCCGTCACACCCAGTCGCCGATTTGTCACCGGAGATACCTTTGAAGATGTGACTCGGCGAAAATCCGAAAAATCATTAACTAAGGGACTAAAGAAAAAGGGAGGACGTAACACGCACGGGCGAATGACTGTCCGGAGGCGCGGTGGTGGACATAAACGACGTTATCGCGCTATCGAATTCAAGCGTGATAAATTCGGTATCCCCGCCAAAGTCGCCTCAATCGAGTATGATCCCAGTAGATCTGCACGGATTGCCCTACTCCATTACGCTGATGGAGAAAAACGGTATATCATTGCACCGCTCGGACTCCAAGTTGATGATGTCTTAAATGCCGGCCCCGATGCGCCTATCAGAGTTGGCAACGCTTTGCCTCTTGAACGGATCCCCCTCGGCACCTCAATACATAATATAGAAATGCAGCCGGGTAAAGGCGGTCAGCTCGTACGCAGTGCGGGCACTGAAGCGCAACTAGTAGATCGTGAAGGAAAGCAGGCACGGATCCAAATGCCCTCCGGTGAAGTGCGTTTACTTCCAATCCAATGTATGGCAACAATTGGGCAGGTGGGCAATGTTGACCATGCAAACCTAACTATCGGTAAAGCCGGACGAAACCGATGGAAAGGACACCGTCCCAAAGTGCGAGGTGTAGCAATGAATCCTCATGATCACCCGCATGGAGGTGGTGAGGGGAAAAGTGCAGGCGGAAGACACCCCGTTACACCGTGGGGCGTCCCAACCAAAGGGTATAAAACAAGAGACCCTAAAAAGCGATCGGGACGATATATTGTGAGTCGGCGGAAGTAAGTTCTCTCGATTGGCATAAAGTTAGTGTGTTTTTCCATTTTTAGGAGGGATATCATGCCCCGTTCCGTAAAAAAAGGACCTTACGTAGATCCAAAACTTCTAAAAAAAATTGACGCAATGAATCGGGCTGGAACTAAACGTGTGATCCGCACATGGTCACGCAGATCTATGGTGACACCGGACCTGATTGGTCATACACTTGCCATTCATAATGGTAAAAAATTCTTTCCTGTTTATATCACAGAAAACATGGTCGGCCATAAACTTGGTGAATTTTCGCCCACGCGAACATTCAGAGCGCATGGCAGTGGTGAAAGATAAAGTAAACCCCCAGTGCGAAAGTAAACTCGATCATCAAGATTATGAGCGGAAGTTACTACAAATGCTCAAGCTAATTTAGGAGATGGCTAACATGGAGGCTCGAGCAAGCATCCGAAACGTGCCGATTGCACCACGAAAAGCACGCCTCGTTGCTGATTTAGTTAAAGATCAATATGTCGAAGAGGCAATAGACCAATTAGCATTCACGCATAAAGCAGCCTCTCCGGTAATTCGCAAGCTGATTCAATCGGCTGCAGCCAATGCACGATATAACGCACAACAGCAGGGAGCTACTATTGATGAAAGCAATCTAGTTGTCAAACAGATTGTTGTCAACGATGGCATCACCCGAAGATGGTTTCGCCCACGGGCAAGGGGTATGGCAAACAGAATCTTACATCGTCGGTGTCATATTACCGTCGTGATAGACGAGGAGGAAGATGAAGATGGATATTGAAAATCCTATCAGCTTTCTGAATAGACTGATGTACGTTCCTTTACCTCCTCTGCACGGCAACCTTTGCCCTACTGGATTTTAATGAGGAGGTTTTAGTGGGACAGAAAACGCACCCGCGTGGACTACGTCTAGGAATTATTGAGAATTGGGACTCAAAATGGTACAACGAAAAAGAGTACGCGCAATGGCTCCATGAGGATTTGAAAATCCAGTCCTTCATTAAGGAAAGGTTGTCGCGTGCCGGCATTTCCCGCATCGAAATTGAACGGGTCGGAGATAGGTGTAATATTCATATACACACAGCTCGTCCCGGTATCGTCATTGGACGGCGTGGTGTTGAAGCGGAAAAACTACAAGCAGATTTAGAGCAGATCCTGCAAGCAGATTCAAACTCGACGACTGAAAGGAACGTTCGGATTAATGTCACTGAAATCAAGCGTCCCGAGTTAGATGCCCAACTGGTCGCTGAAGCAGTCGCGCTCCAAATCGTACGTCGATCGAATTTTAGACAGGCGATGAAGAAAAGCATTATCGCTTCAATGAAAGCGGGTGCCCAAGGCGTTAAAATCAGTATCGGTGGTCGGCTCGGCGGCGCCGAAATGGCACGCTCAGAATCAAATATTGAAGGCAGAGTGCCCCTACACACGCTCAGAGCAAATATCGATTACGGGTTCGCTGAAGCGGATACAACTTACGGTAAGATTGGTATTAAAACATGGATTTTTAAGGGAGAGATTATCGGGAAACCGGAGCTTCCAGGAGTCACTTCCCCGTCCGGTCGCGCTACCCAAGTTCCAACTGAAACCGCTCAAAGACGCCAGTCACGATTTTCGCCTGCTAGAAACGAACGCTCAACAACGCGTCCCGACAATCGACCCAGACGGCGAAGAAATCAGGATCGGCGACGAGGGCCGCGGAGAAGTAATCGCGAGAATACAGAATCGTAAAATCTTGTTCAAGAATATGCATCAGAAGGAGCACATAAAATGTTAATGCCCAAACGGGTTTTACATCGTAAAGTGCAGCGTGGAAAACGGCGCGGTACACCCCATCGAGGTGCGAAAATTGATTTTGGCGAGTACGGTTTGAAAGCAATGGAACCAGGTTGGATTACGAGTCGTCAAATTGAATCCGCACGAATTGCAATCACACGGCATGTGCGCCGTGGTGGAAAAGTTTGGATTAAAATGTTTCCCCATAAGCCTGTAACAAAAAAACCCGCTGAAACTCGAATGGGAAGCGGAAAAGGTGCCCCGGAGTTCTGGGTTGCTGTCGTTAAACCGGGACGCATTTTATATGAACTTAGCGGGGTCCCCGTCGCAGAAGCAAAAGAAGCCATGACCAGAGCCGCCCACAAATTGCCGATTAAAACAAAATTTGTCAGTCGAACGGGAGAATAACAAGCAATGACTGCTAATGAATTGCGCAGCAAGTCATCTGAGGAGTTAGAAACTGAACTTCGAGATTTTAAAGACACTGCGTTCAATATTAAGTTTCGAAGAATACTAGGACAGCTTGAAGATACATCCCAATTAAAAAAAGTCAAGAAGGATATCGCACGTATCCGTACAATTCTTCGTCTACGTGAACTTGGGATTGAAGAGTCACCATAACTTTAGCTACGAGAGGAAAAGCGTGGATAAGCATAGCCGCGGGAATCGTAAGCTCAGAACAGGTACTGTAACCAGTGATCGGATGGATAAAACGGTTGCTGTTGAAATTGTTCGTGCTTTTCAGCATCCCCTATATAAGAAAATTGTCAGAAGAACCACAAAGATTTTGGCTCATGACGAGCAGAATATATGTCATGTTGGCGATCTCGTCCAGATTGTTGAAGTTCGTCCAATCAGTCGTCGCAAACGCTGGAAAGTTCGTCAAGTCGTTTCCCAGGCAGAATCCATTGATGCGTGAAGTGGGGAAACGGAGCTACACTAAGGAAGGTAATAACAATGGTTCAAGCGTATACCATGTTAAATTGCGCGGATAACACAGGAGCAAAGCAGCTTATGTGTATTCGTGTGCTCGGCGGCAGCAAAAGGCGTTATGCACGCGTTGGCGATGTAATCGTGGCAAGTGTGAAAGAAGCAAATCCAAATAGCCAAGTTACAAAAGGAGAGGTCGTGCGAGCAGTCGTAGTCCGCGCGACTAAGGAACACCGAAGACTCGACGGTTCCTATATCAAATTCGACAAGAATGCTGCCGTGCTCATTGATGCCCAAGACCAACCGCGGGGAACACGTATTTTTGGTCCCGTCGCTCGCGAACTCAGAGAAAAAGCATTTGCACGAATCGTCTCTTTAGCGCCAGAGGTCATTTAGATGCCCCAGGAGGTAGCCCCGTTGCACACCAAATTTCATATAAAGAAAAACGATCACGTGTTAGTATTGACCGGCAAGGATAAGGACAAAACGGGGGTCGTTCTAGAAGTGCTTCCCCATAAACGTCGAGCCACTGTTGAAGGCATCCACATGATTAAAAGGCACACCCGTCCCAGTCCTCAAGCCCCACAAGGTGGTGTTGTCGAAAGAGAAGGAACCATCAACCTTGCTAACTTAAAGCTGATTTGTCCAAAATGTAACCAGCCCGCTCGAACCAGACGGCGCACCCTTGAGAAGGAGACTAGCGGACGGATGAAAAAGTACCGTGTGCGCGTATGCAGAAAATGTGGCAGTGATGCCGAGCGCGACTAATTCACATGAAACCTGGTTCAACGGAGTTCCGCAATCCATAAGGTAAAAACCAATGAGTGTATTTAAATCTTTTTATCAAGAGGAAGTTTTCCCCGCCTTGCAACAACGCTTCAATTATTCAAATGTTATGCGCGTGCCAAAACTCGACAAGATTACTCTAAATATGGGGGTTGGTGCTGCAATAGAAGATTCAAGACTTTTGGATAATGCCGTCGAAGAACTGACACAAATAGGCGGCCAACGGGCAGTGATTACCCGCGCGAAGAAATCTGTATCCGCCTTCAAGGTCCGCGCCGGGATGCCCATCGGTTGTAAAACGACCCTACGACGAGATAGCATGTATGAATTTTTCAATAAACTCGTCAACGTCGTCCTTCCGCAGATCCGCGATTTTCGGGGTCTCTCCCCAGATTCCTTTGATGGACGGGGTAATTACTCATTGGGACTCCAAGAGCAGGTCATTTTCCCAGAAATCGACTACGACACCATAAGTGAAGTACGTGGATTAAATATCACAGTTGGAACAACCGCCCCAAACGATGAAGAGGGGCGTGAGTTGTTACGCCTGCTAGGCATGCCATTTAGAGAATCGTAGCGCATGTACGCTGCCCTTTGATAGTAGTAAAGGAAAGGAGCCTTCATTTGGCAACAAAAGCACTTATTGCCAAACAGAAAAGAACCCCGAAGTTTCGGGTCCGAAAGTATAATCGTTGTCGCCACTGCGGGCGTGCCCGCGGTTATCTGAGAAAGTTCGATCTGTGCCGAATCTGTTTCCGCCTCTTCGCAAGAGAAGGTAAAATTCCAGGAGTCACAAAGGCAAGTTGGTAGCCCCTTATTTATCGGCACATAAAGGAGAAAACCCATGTCAATGACGGATCCAGTCGCGGATATGCTAACTCGTATTCGCAACGCAAATATGGCTGGACACGAGCGCGTCGAAATACCGGCATCAAAACTCAAAATGGAGATTACCCGTACGCTGCATGAGGAAGGGTACATTCGTAATTATCGTTGGATTGATGACGGCAAACAAGGTATCTTGCGCATTTACTTGAAGTATGGCGAAGAAAAAGAAAAGGTGATTACGGGACTCAAGAGAATTAGTAAACCGGGACGGCGCGTATACGCGAAAGCAGATCGGCTGCCCAATGTGTACGGAAATTTAGGAATTGCTATATTATCGACCTCCCAAGGTATTAAAACCGCCTCCCAATGCAGGCAAACCGGCATTGGGGGTGAGGTGCTCTGTTATATCTGGTAATTTTCAGTTTAAGTTCGGAGACGAATACAATGTCACGAATAGGACAAATGCCAATTCAGACGGATACAAAGGTTAAGATTGCTTTGGGCCAAAACGATATTACTGTTGAAGGGCCCAAAGGCAGCCTTAATTGGACAATTCCCGAAGGCATAGCAGTTAGCTTGGCAGATGGATTAATCACAGTTGAGAGATCGACCGATCTGAAGTCACACAAATCGCTGCATGGACTAACCCGCAGCCTCATCGCTAATATGGTAGCCGGTGTGACCGACGGTTTTGAGAAAAAACTCATCCTTGTCGGCATCGGATATCGTGCGGAAATAGACAACCAGAAACGTCTAGTCTTAAATGTCGGATATTCCCATCCGGTAATCTATGAGCCCCCTGACGGTATTACCCTGAGTGTTGAGGCCTCCGAAAATATAGGAGGGCAGCCGCACACACCAATAACAGTGAGTGGTATTGATAAGGCTCTTGTCGGTCAAGTGGCAGCTTCAATCCGCCAAATCAAGAAACCGGAAGTCTACGAACCTTCTAAAGGCATCCGTTACGAGGGCGAGCGCGTTCGGATGAAGGAAGGGAAAACTGGGGTGTAGCGCAGCGATTGAACCCGAGAGAATTCCCAAGTCGGCAAGTTAAAAATATTATATCCGGTTTTGCCGACCTTTTTTCTCACTACTGGAGGGATAATCATTGAATCAGTCAAAGGAAAAATATCTCGCCCGGCATAGACGACAGAAGCGGGTGCGAACAAAAATAATCGGGACTAGACAAAGGCCAAGGCTTGCGGTTTTTCGCAGCTTGAAGCATATTTACGCACAAATTATTGATGACGAAACCGGTAACACGCTCATTGCAGCCTCGACCCTATCACCAGAACTGAAAAACAACCTGCCAGTGCCAAGCAATGTTAATGCTGCAAAAGAGGTGGGGGCATTAATCGCTCGTCGCGCGAAAGAGCGTCAGATTGAATCCGTCGTCTTTGACCGCGGCGGAAATCTCTATCACGGCAGGATTAAAGCCCTTGCAGACGCTGCTAGGGAAGAGGGGCTGCGATTCTGAGTATTCTTAGAGAATATGCCATAAACGTGTGCACAAGATGAACTGACACTTGCATAATAAAGGAGAGTCACTTTTGAGGGAAAGAATAAACCCGAATGAATTTGAGTTTGAAGAACGTCCAATTGACATCAACCGCGTGATGCGTGTTCGTAAGGGCGGACGGACGCCCAGCTTTAATGCGCTTTCGGTCGTCGGGGATCAATCGGGGGTCGTCGGACTCGGTTTTGGAAGTGCAAATGAAATTCCATCAGCTATCGGTAAAAGCATCGCTGATGCGAAGAAGAACTTGATTCGTGTGCCTTTATCCGGAAATACCATTCCTCATGAAATTATCGGGAAGCACGGTGGGGCAAAGGTGCTACTCAAACCCGCTAGTCCTGGTACGGGGATTATTGCCGGTCCCGGAACGAGAGCCATTTTGGAGTTTGCTGGCGTCCAAGATGTACTGACCAAACGGCTTGGTTCTCGAAACGTTAAGAATACCGCAGAAGCTACCATGCAAGCCCTAAAAGGCCTAAAGGATATCAACGACGTAGCGCGGCTGCGGGGTAAGACAGTTGAGGAACTCCTCGATTAACAGCCCCTTCTCAGCATCCTGATTGGGGACATTCCTAATTCGTTCAGAGAGTTCACCCTCGAAGAAAAGCGAGGAATGCTAAGCGTAATTACCAATCCATAAAATGGAGTGAATCTAGATGAAATTAAACGAACTCAAGCCCGCAAAAAATGCAACTCGTGCCCGGAAGCGAGTGGGGCGTGGCGAAAGCTCAGGTTGGGGTAAAACTTGTGGACGTGGTCATAAAGGACAGAAATCCCGATCCGGTGCCTCCATCCCCGCTTGGTTTGAAGGCGGACAGATGCCACTCGTCAGACGCTTACCGAAGCGTGGTCCCCGAAGAACCGCACATACACGGGTCGAGTATGAAGTCGTGAATATCCAGACACTAAATTATTTTGATAATGGAACCACGATTACCCCCGAGCTTTTGCGGGAAACCGGAATTATAAAAAAGAAAAACGGAAAAATTAAGATCCTTGGAGAAGGCGCTCTAGAAAAGCAATTAACAGTAAAAGGACACCGATTCTCAAAGTCTGCTGTTGAAAAGATACAATCCACCGGCGGTAGCATTGAGGTGATTTAAGTGATTAAGGCATTTCAAAACGCTTTCAAAATTCCAGAGCTGCGGCAACGACTGATCTTCACAGGACTACTGTTAATTGTCTATCGCTTGGGCGCCCATATCACGCTTCCCGGTATCGATGATATCGCATTAGAAAAGTTTTTTGAGGGGCTAAGAGGGCGGACCGGGGGCAGCGTACTTGACTTTGTAGACCTCTTTTCAGGTGGTGCGTTCTCCCAGATGACAATCTTTGCACTCGGGATCCAACCATATATCAGTGCGTCAATTGTCATGCAGCTCCTTACCGTCGTTATCCCGTTTCTTGAAAAACTTTCCAAAGAACCGGATGGTCGAAAAAAAATTACCCAATATACACGCTATGGCACCGTTATCCTGAGTGCAATTCAGGGCGTTATGATTAGCGTGATGCTGCAAAGACCCGGCGCTATTATTAGCACTGAAAACATCGAAATCGTGACGAATCCAGGTATCTGGTGGACTTTGCTAACCATGATTACCCTGATGGCTGGAACCTCTTTCGTCATGTGGCTCGGCGAACAAATCACAGAACGAGGGATTGGAAACGGTATCTCCATAATTATTACGATTGGTATCCTCTCAGGAATGCCAGGCGGAATTCAAACAATATTCAACCAACTCCTTAATCGTCAGATTGACCTGCCGAAACTAGTCATCTTCCTCGCCTTGGGAGTTGTGGCGATTATGGGAACCGTGTTTATCACTTTCTGCGTCCGTAAAATTCCCGTCCAATACGCGCGGCGAGTTGTAGGACGCAAGGTAATGGGCGGACAAGCAACACATATACCGCTGCGGGTCAACGCAGCTGGCATGATTCCAATCATCTTCGCCGTCACCCTAATGCAATTCCCTTCAACAGTTCTGGGGCTTTTGCAAAGTCAATTTCCCTCATGGGCGTGGATTGGAGGCCTCATTGCCGTTTTCAGCGCAAGCAGTCCCTTATATTGGGTGGTTTACGCCCTGCTAATTATCGGTTTTACATATTTCTACACAGCTGTTCAAATTAATCCTGTGCAAATGGCGGACGACTTGAGAAAGTATGGTGGCTTTATTCCGGGCATTCGCCCTGGTAAGCGGACCGCAGATTATATCAACGATACCTTAACCAGAATCACTTTACCCGGTGCGGTATTTCTTGCCGCAATTGCGGTCTTTCCGCTGCTTTTGCAAGGATGGCTAGGCACTGGGGCACTAATCAGTGGTGCCTCCGTCCTAATTGTTGTTGGAGTGGTATTGGATACAGTATCGCAAATTGAATCCTACTTGACGATGAGACATTACGAAGGATTTCTCAAGGACGGACGTGTCAGAGGACGTCGTTCAAGATAGAACTCAACTGCTAGTAGAGGGGAAATGATGAAAGTCCGTGCTTCAGTGAAAAAAATGTGTAATCAGTGTAAGATTATTAAAAGAAAAGGGGTTGTCCGTGTTGTCTGCCCCGCAGATCCAAAGCATAAGCAAAGACAAGGTTAAGTAATTTTCCTAGCGCGTAAGGAGGACACAAACATGGCAAGAATTGCTGGTGTTGATTTACCCCGAACCAAGAGAATCGATATTGCCCTGACCTATATTTACGGGATTGGACGCCACACCGCTGCAAAGATGGCCGAAGATTTACAAATCGATCCCGCCAAAACGTCCCAAGACCTCGACGAGTCTGAAATTAGCCGATTAAGAGAGACCATTAACCAAGATTATAAGGTCGAAGGAGACCTGCGACGCGAAGTCGAGATGAATGTCAAACGGTTAATGGACATCAACAGCTATCGTGGATTACGCCACCGTCGCCAACTACCGGCACGGGGACAGCGGACGAGCACCAATGCACGGACGCGCAAAGGGAAAGCAAAAACCATCTCAGTCGGCAGAAAAGCAAAAGAAGCAGCACGCAAAGGTGGTTAATACCGCTTGCAAACTATGTTTCAGAAAGGAGATCCACTTTGCAAGACTCAGGTTCCGCTGGCCGTCCGCGGAGGAGAGAGAGAAGGAATGTCTCTGAAGGCATTGCCCATATCCAAGCAACCTTTAACAATACAATTATAACTATTACCGATCTCAACGGGAACGCCATCGCATGGGCAAGTGCGGGCAGCAGCTTTCGGGGGTCTCGGAAATCTACCCCATTTGCAGCCCAACAGACAGCGGAAACTTGTGCCCGGCGAGCAATGGAGTTTGGGATGAAACGGGTTGAGGTTAGGGTCAAAGGGCCCGGATCTGGCAGAGAGTCGGCGATTCGATCTCTCGCCGCGGCTGGCCTAGAAATTACCTCAATGAAAGATGTAACCCCAATTCCTCATAACGGTTGCCGACCGCCCAAACGGCGGCGCGTCTGATATTTGAAAATTGAGATTCTAAGAAAGGGGAAAATGGTCCAACGTTAACCAGAAAAGTATGAGCAAATATTTAGGTTCTGTATGCAAGCTATGCCGAAGAGAAGGTGAGAAGCTTTTTTTGAAGGGGCAACGCTGCGATTCACCCAAGTGTTCGTTTGAGCGTCGTAGTTATCCGCCCGGTCAACATGGCCAAAAACTGCCCAAAGTCAACGATTACGGACGTCAATTACGCACTAAACAGAAATCGAAACGTATCTATAGCGTTTTAGAAAAACCATTTAAAAATTACTACACAAAAGCCGCACATCAGAAAGGGGTTGTAAGAGAGAATCTGTTAACATTACTCGAGCGCCGATTGGATAACGTGGTTTACCGTCTTGGTTTTGCCAATTCACGCTTGCAGGCACGACAACTTGTCTCGCATAACCATTTCCTTGTGAACGGAAGAAAAGTCAATATCCCCTCTTACCTGATACAGCTCGGTGATGTCATTCAAACACGAGAGAAGAGTCGTAACGTTGCCGTTATTCAAGAAGCATTAGAACGGTCTCAACACCGGGGCACACCAGATTGGCTTGAGTTAGATCTCGAAAAACAAGAGGGAATCGTTAGGATGTTTCCAAACGTCGAGCAATTGACCGTAGACCTCCAAACACAGTTGATTGTTGAACTTTACTCCAAATAACCCAGCCCTTTGTAGGAGGATAAGATAAATATGATAGGGAGGGAAATCATTACGCCAAAGCGGGAAATCACCAAACCACAACGTCTCGTTGCCGACCTTGATACTTTGCAGCCTGACTATGGGAAATTTATCGCTGAACCGCTTGAGCGAGGATTTGGAACTACTATTGGTAACTCGCTCCGACGGATCCTGCTTTCGTCCATTCAAGGCGCTGCTATCATTTCTGTCGCAATTGATGGAGTAAAGCATGAGTTTTCAACGCTCGACGGGATGAAAGAGGATGTTACGCAAGTTCTCCTTAACCTCAAAGAGATACGATTCCGCGTCCACACCGATGATATTGTCACGTTGGTTTTATCTGCAGAAGGCTCCGCTAAGGTTACTGCAGCAGATATTCAACCTAACAGTCTAGTTGACGTCATCAATCCAGACCAACATATTGCAACACTCGATCAGTGTGATGGTTTGAATATGGAAATGCAAGTTTGTCGAGGCAGGGGATATGAATTCGGGGAAGAACACCTGGCAATCAATCAACAGATTGGAGTTATCCCGGTTGATTCCAAGTTTTCACCGGTTAGGAAAGTCAATTTTCTAGTTGAAGAAACACGTGTAGGACACATGACGAACTATGACCGGCTTATCCTTGAGGTGTGGACAGACTCAAGTATCACAGCGAAGGAAGCAATTACACAGGCATCGGATATTCTCCTCGATCAGCTCAGGCTATTTAGCGATTTTGATGAAACCTACGTGGAACCAGTCGAGGAAATCGATGAGGAAGAACTCCAACGCGAGAAATGGCTATCGAAGCCTGTTGCGGAACTCGAACTTTCAGTGCGATCCGCCAATTGTTTGGAAGCCGCAGAGATTACAACCATCCGAGAACTTGTAGTCAAAACTGAACAAGAGATGCTGAAATATCGAAATTTTGGCAGAAAATCCCTGAACGAGATTAAGGACATCCTTTCAGAGATGGGCCTCTCTCTAGGGATGACCCTCGGCAACGACGATTGAGTCGCCCGAAATATGATGTTGAAAATCCCAATCTATCGGGGAGGATGAAGAGTTATGCGTCACCGGAAAATGGGAAGAAAACTTGGGAGAACAAGCGGGCACCGCAAGGCGCTGTTTAGTAACCAAGCAACCGCACTATTTGAACATGAACAAATTCGTACAACCCTGCCAAAGTGCAAAGAGCTAAGACGGGTCGCTGAAAAATTGATTACCCTGGCTAAGCGAGGCGATCTGCATGCGCGTCGTCAGGTCGCTAAGGTTATCCACGACCATGAGGTTCTACAAAAATTGTTCGACGACCTCGGTCCCCGTTATCAAGACCGCAATGGTGGATATACCCGCATTATCAGGGGCGAGCTGAGGCGTAGCGATGCCGCTCAAATGGCATATATCCAACTGGTAGAGTAGTACAGAATATCCATACAGATATGCGAAGTTAAAGAAAGACACGGTGCGTGTTCTTGTGAGACCTACCCATGGTCCGGCAAGTCAGTGAAGGCAGATTCGCTCACGGAATATGACGGTCATGTTGTAGGGTTCTGCAATCCCGGATGTCGCGGCCAGTTCAAAAGCGCAGTCCGCCATTTCGAGGGAGCGAAGGCATTACATCAAAATCGCGATTGAGATGGGGCGAGGCCAACGGCTTCTTTGTGTTGACAATTAGTATACCCGTTTCTCAAGTACCAAACTACTAGTCCCGATAACATAGAAAAAGGCGTTGATTAAAAAATCAACGCCTTTTTTATTTTAGACTCAATATCTTAATTTAGTAGTTACACTTATCCTTCGCTGTATCGAATCTCAATATCGATACCCCACAGACGCAAACACCCGGTTGGATGTTTGATTTTCTGTGAGTGAATTACTTGACTGCTCCCATGAACCTCGCATATAAGCAATATCGAATTTGATAATCTCGTCGAAGATTTTGCCTATTCCAATCGTCAGAAAATCCCTATTATTGTCGATTTCTTTATCCTGAAATGGAATTGGATCAAGGAAGTAACCGACACGTATACTGGTCTCGATTGCTGGGATACGATATTCTGCACCAGCCCGAATCTGTATCGTGCTGTCATAGAACCGATCAAAGTTATTCTCGGACACATCTTCCGCGGGCAGCGGATTATATTCCGTCTGTGTCCAGTCCGTAAACTGAACATCGCCGGCAAGTGTCAGACGTTTCTCTAACAGTTTGATAGCAACCCCACCACCAAACTCAAAGGGGCGTTCAATATCAAACAGGAGTGACCCCGCCTCGCTCTCAAAACTCTCATCACCATCGTCAAACCTCACCGTTGTTTGTTGTTCCCACACTTCGCTGACTTCAAGATCTACCGGCAACGTAACAGTTCCACCCAGTGTTACATTTTCCCCGGCGAAAGCAAGCACGCCTATCCTACCACTGAGCCCTGAATATTCTCGATCTACAGTATCGTGAAAAATGAAATTGTCTATATCCGCGTCAATGTTATTAATGTCGTCCGCAGCACTATTTAACTCGTTAAAACTTGATCCATGCCAAAAATCTATTGAGCCACCAAGCAAGATACTATCGGATATAAAAACGCCTGCCCCCAAACTCCATATACCAATCCCGCCGTTGTTAGCGGTCGTTTCATCCACATCAAGTCCGCTAAACACCGAGTCGGAAGATGGGTCCACCCCTCGAATCGCAATCTCCGAATCAAAATTCTGAGGACGGTTATATCCGAGCGCGAACGCAAATCCGCCACGAGTTACGTATAAAGGGTAGACGAGACCCATCGAATTGGGACGAGTCTTCGATCCGTTTGCTTCTGCTGTACGACCACGAATGAACCCTGTCTCCGCGCTTCGCTCGCTGTGTGACAAGCTGCCATATAATTCAAACTTTCTAATTTGAGCGAGCCCTGCCGGGTTCCAGTACAACGTCGTGAAATCATCCGCCACAGCAAGAAATGCCCCACCCATTCCCATCGTTCTTGCACCAAGACCAAAAGTATTTCCTATGGCAATCTCCTCCACCTGTGCAATTCCGACGCTGCTCCCAAGCACAAAGCAGGTAAACATCATGGCAAAAACAACGGTAGTCCTCATCAATTTTCTCATTGGATTGCTACCTCCTTCCGGATCTGCGAGATCTATCACGACGTGATTCAGACGAACTACGAGCGGGGGCCTTGCTCTCTTCACCCCTCATCATTGATCTACTTGGACGACTTGAAGATGATCGACTGGATCTGACCCCTCGATCGCTCTGCGGGCGCCGTTTGCCAAAATTCAAGTCACCAATTTTGGAGCGTGGTATCGAGGAGCGATAGCGATAAGGACGATACCTATAACCCCCATAATAATGGTAATGTCCATAATATGAATAATACGGATAGTAAGAATATCTGTAATAAGGATAGAGGGGATGATAGCCACCGTAGTACGGATAAACGGGAGGGTAGTCGTAATAGTAGGATCGATAATAACGGCTAGAGTCGATGTAGCTCGGTTTACGCCGTCCGTAGTACCCTTCATCTTCCACTTCGGACAGTTCGGCTTCCATTTCAACTTCCCCGTGCCCCTCCTGTTCAGATTCTATCTTTTTGTCTCCATCTCGGTGCCGGTGCTCATCCTGGTGATGAGAGACCGTTCGTCGGGCTGGAGAATGTGGCTCATAATAACCAATCTGCGTGTAACACCCTGCGAAGGTCATCATCACTAGCAAGAGTGCAACAGAGAGAACAAGTCGGTTCATGGTTATCCTTCCTTTCGTCACTGTTTCTAGGTTGGATCAGCAAGATGTATCGAGTATATCATACGATATACACACTGTCAAGCCCATAGCCTGTCCGCGATAGATTGTGATTGACAGATAGACCAAGCTAGCATAAAATCTTTCTCGGCAACGATTGCTTTGAGATAAGCAATTAAGATGCCATAACCCAATTTCATCAACGTAGAGCTATATCCCTGCGAAATTGTCTACATTGACGACAGTAAACATAGATTGAATCCGACAAGGTTGTGGCAACAATGATACAATCTTATATCGGAAGTGCCACAGAAAATCATATTTATACAATACAAAAGGAGATCGCAATGAAAAGAGAAGTCCGCTGGGAACGGATGTTTCCCCATGAACTAGAAACCGCGCTTGAGGAGTGTCCCGTCGTCTACTTCTGCTACGGTCTGTGCGAACCCCACGGCCCCCATAATGCGGTCGGGCTTGACGCTCTGAAAGCGCACGCGATAGCGTGCCGGACGGCCCATGAACACGGCGGTATCGTTGCCCCACCCGACTACTGGCACATCCACGAACAAGGCGGTTATGCGCTCTGGGCAAATCGAACCGTCGGAGAGGTCCGTCCGTGGTTGACGGCTATGCCGGCGTGGATGCATTTCAAGAACATCTGCTACCATATCCGGGCAGCGGATGCCCTCGGATTTCATGCCGCTATCCTTTTGACAGGACACTACGGACCTAACTGGAAAGATCTCAAAACTCTGCTTGAAATCCTACAGCCCCATTTCAATATGCAACTATACGGTCTCCCAGATTTTGAGGCGAATCAGCCCGGCTTCGATCGCGATGGCAACAGCGGCGGCGATCACGCCGGTAAGGTCGAGACCTCGCTGCTATGGGCATTGGAACCCGATTGCGTTGATGTCTCACGCCTACCAGCGCCGGATGCGCCGGGCCCTCACTTCGCTATGGGACCAACCGCACACGACTCGGATCGCCAAGTTGGTGAGCGAATGGTCACCGACGAAGTCCGGTGGCTTGGAACCAAAGCGAAAGAGCTCCTCAACGCTTACACTGAATCAACCTCCGAGCGTCAGCCCCTCACCTTCGATCAGATTGAAGAAATCTGGGAACGGGATGTTCGTCCACAACTGAAGCAATTTGAAACTATGCAAAACCGCTGGGGCGAGGAGGAAGGGCCGTCGCAGGATTCCCGATGGTACGCCCAATGGCGCGTGCCAGATCGCGGCTAGATAGTGAAAGGAGCGACAAATGTCCCTCACTCAGGAACAAATCAAGGCTTACCAGACTGAAGGCTTCGTTCCAAAAGTTCAAATTTCCGACGAAACCGAAGCCGCACAGCATCGGGAATTGTTTGACAAATTAGAAGCCAAAGTCGGACGCGAGGAAGCCTTGATTGGATTAATCGACAGGCATTTTGACGAAGAGTTCATCTGGGAAATTGCAACTCACCCGAAGATTCTCAATTGCATCGAAGCCCTGATAGGACCCAATGTCATGATGCTGTCAACCCATTTCTTTTGCAAATATGGTCCCGATCAAAAGAAGTTTGTGGCATGGCATCAAGATGTCACCTACTGGGGACTTGAACCGCCCGAAGCCATTACCGCGTGGTACGCAATTGATGATAGCGACCACGAGAACGGTTGTATGCGTGTGATTCCGGGCACCCACCGCCCCGGTATTCGGGATCACGGCAAATCCGGGCAGGACGGAAATCTATTAAGCATCGATCAGGAAGTACCGGTCAGTGAGGAAGAGGAACAGAACGCCGTAGACCTTGTCTTGAACGCGGGCGAAATCTCAATTCATCACGGCACACTAATTCATGGAAGCTTGCCTAATCAATCTACGCGGCGGCGCTGCGGATTGACAATCCGTTACGTGCCGCCGTGGGTCAAACAAGTTAATAGGAATTCGCTAGGGCGTAACTGGTCAGCGATTTTGCTGCGTGGTGAAAATAGAGAGAAGAATTTTACTGAGCTCCCCAAACCATTCCCAACGAAGTAATTGAATGGAACAGTTTTAGGATTTACGGAGTTGATTCATAAGCCCCCCTGATAAGTGGTGCCTCCCGCTTGTCCCCCTGGTCTCGGAACGGACGATTTATCGGGGATAAAATCGGGGGCGGGGTTTAGGGGGTTAAAAGCAAAAAAATTTCACGCTGCGTGTTAAATTTGCGTAAGTCCTGAGTTTGCAATTTAAGGTTCTCAATTTCCGCTCCGCGTATAACCGCATCAGGAGACGAAAAAAATGTATGACGCCATTGTTATCGGGGCAGGGATAATGGGCAGCGCGACAGCATATTATCTCGCCAAAGCGGGGGCAAGCACACTGGTGTTGGAACAGTTCCCCCGTGGACATACCTTCGGCAGCTCTCACGGAGACAGTCGCATCATCCGCCTAATCTACGAAAAGCAGTTCTATACAGAATTGATGAAGTACGCCTATGCAGAATGGCAGGACCTGGAAAAGGAGGCGGGGAAAGATCTGTTGTTCACAACCGGCAGCGTGATCATCGGGCCTGAAGGACACGAGTATCTCCACGATATGCGTGTGAGCCTTGACGCCGCCGGAGTTGAATCCGAATGGTGGAACCAGCAACAACTATCGGATCACTTCCCACAGTTCAAGATTGGGGATGGAGTAGACGTTCTCTGGCAGAAAGACACCGGTCTCTTGCACGCTTCAGCGTGCGTCTTAACTTACCTAAAACTTGCCGAAACCCACGGAGCAGAGGTGAGGGAAGATACACCGGTAATAGAAATCGATTGGCAGGGAACACAATCCGAAGTGATCACAAAGGGAGAACGCTTTCGAGCGAAAAAAGTAATTGTAACCGCGGGTGGGTGGACCGGATATCTGCTCAATGAACTAAACCTCCCGTTGACTGTGACACGGCAACAGGTTGTCTATTATCAGCCAACGGATGCAAATCTATTTCAACGAGGCAGATTCCCAATTTTCCTTGATGTAACGTGGAACGAGGTTTTGTACGGATTTCCTGTGTTTGGGGGTGAAGGCGTGAAGATTGCGCGGCACGGTATGGGGCAGCCGGTGTCTCCCGACACGTGTAATCGTAACCCTGACCCCGCGTATATTGAGCATATCCGCTCTTTTCTGCGTGAACGCATCCCCGATGCTGCCGGCAAGGCGCTCTTTGCACAGGTATGTCTCTACACGGAAACCCCCGACGAAGATTTCATCATTGACACCCACCCGGATTGTGCGAACCTTGTCTTAGCAACCGGATTTTCCGGGCACGGCTTTAAGTTCGCCAGCCTTGTCGGACGTATGCTTTCGGAAATGGCACTTGAGGGGATAACAGATTTTGACATCAGCCCATTTCAGTTAGGGCGTTTTGAGAAATAGATCGGTGAGCGGATCCCTGTCACATTGTCCCGCCGATTTAGTTCGCACTCCAATTGGGCGTTTGAATGGTATCCACAATAGCAAATGCCCTTTGAAGCTCAGCTTCAGTGAGGGACGGTACATCCACTGTTGCCACATTCTGCTCAATCTGCTGTGCGGTCTTTGCACCGGCGATGACGCAAGAGGTCCCAGGGTGATCAAGCGTGAAACGCAGTGCCGCCTGAACCATCGTACGTCCCGTATCTTCTGCGAGAAAACCGAGCGCCGGTAACTTCTTGAAGGCATCGATCGACCCCGGCTGATTGAAACGCTCATAGCGCACATCCTCTTTCGGGATTTCACTGCTCTGGAAATATTTGCCCGTCAACATCCCCTTCGCCAATGGCACACGGATGAGCGTGCCAATCTCCTCCTGCTTAGCGAAATGAAGTAGGTCATCCGCATCGCGTTCAAGCAGATTGTACCCAATTTGCAACATGTGAATCTCGCCTAACCCCCGAAGTTTATCAATCGCCTCCCGATTGTTGGTCGATACGCCGTACCAACGGATTTTGCCTTCGTCCCGCAGCTTTGCTAACGCCTCCATGACAGCCGGCATTGCCCCTTCCAGCGGAATAGCATGAAGCTGATAGACGTCGATGTAATCCGTATCTAACCTTTTCAGACTCCCTTCAACCGCTTCAAAGATTCGATTCTTCGCTTGTGTCGGCAGGTCCGGATCGCTCGCGTCTAAACCGTTGTTTGGACTGACCTTCGTAGCGATAATCCATTTATCCCGCCTTCCCTGCAATGCTTGTCCGACAACCTCCTCGCTATGACCGGTGCCGTAGCTCTCCGCGGAGTCAATCAGGTTTACGCCAAGTTCCTCCGCGCGATGGATGAGTGCAATCGACTGACGCTTATCGGTCCCTGTCCATCCCGTCCGCGTGCCATCCGCTTGTTGTTGTACACCAGAGATTGGAAACGCACCTATCCCAATCTCTGAAACTTTGAGCCCCGTCTGTCCAAATGTTCGATATTTCATTAAAACCCCTCCATCAATCTGATATTTGTTGATTGTACAAGTTATCGCTAGTTGCTAGTAGTAACCATTATCCCCTCATCCCCTCACACCTGCCCGACCCAAAATCCTAACTGCTTTGAATGCTAACCTTATCGGGGAAGAACGCAATGCATAGCGTTCGGTAGTTTGACCAACATAGCCCCAGCGGGACGGCCTGTTTATAGCTTGTCGGCACAGGTTTACGAATTACCAATCTAGGTTATTTTAATTGAAAATGCCATTGGAGTCAAAGGACTTCTGTACCATTATGGACCACTGACGGAGCCGGTAGAGAGCTAAATTGTGTTTATCCTTGACAGATCGCCACACTATTTGTAAAAATAGTATCTACCCTGTAAAGAGTGAGATGGTCAAGTTTCAAACGGACAACAAGGATGGAAAATCACAGATGCAAAAGGCCAATCAACGCACCCACTTCATCAAAATCGCCACCGTTTGGGGGGTAACGCTCCTCCTAATCTTGGGAATCGGTGCGTTACGAACCACAACACCGAGTGCCAGCACCAATTCCGCTGCTTCCTCGATTATCTCCAAGCTCATTAGCAAACCCTCCCCAGATCGCCCAAACCCCGCCGCCAAAAAGCGAGACTACCTAAAAAAAGCGGACTGGCCCCAAGGATTCCGAATCTATCGTGATTGGTGGAGGGAGCGGGATGCAGCCGTCTATGTCGCCGAAATGCGACGTGAATCCAAAAACCTGCGCTTCGGCGTTGAACTTGCCAACACCCGTCTCCTAGGCAGGGAGACAATCAGCGACATGGCGAACCGGCTCGCTCAATACGACATTCCCCTCTTAGCTGGCATCAATGGGAGCTTCGGTATCCGTGGAGATCGGATCGGACGCGGCGGCGTCATCTTCAACCTCCATATCCAAGATTGGGAATTGGTCAGTATTCCACCTCGACGCGATTGGTGGGGGTTCCCACCGCCATCTCCCTGGGGCGAAACCAGTTTTGGGGTAACAACCGAAGGCGAGTTTTTACTCGATGCCGTTGAATTAAACGGGGTTATCCACATCAACAGACAATCGCTCGAAGTTGATTGCATTAATCAGATTCCTGAGTCCGGATGCGACGCCGTCCTTTACACCCCTCGATTCGGAGCGCAAACCCTGACACGCAGAAGCTATGAAGTCGTCCTCAAAGGACTCGAATTGCCTCTTACAGGCAGATATCAGAGCCATTTCCAGATTGATGCGATCAATCAACGCGGTAATACTACAATTCCGCCCGACGGGGTTGTGTTGGCTCTCGACTATTACTCAGCACAAGAATGGTCCGCTATGTTCACGGCAGATGGGACAGGAACACTCGAAATTGCACTTTCACCCTCTAAATGGCAGCAAGTACCTGACGGCATCGGAGGAAATATCCGGCTCTTACGGAACGGCAAGATCGAACCGGAGGTTGTAGAGTTTCATGAGTCAGGCGGAAGATCCAACTACCGGCACCGCAATGGTGCACGACTAAACCCACGGAGTGCATTGGGGTTTAATGATGATAAGCTGTTCCTTATCGCAGTGGATGGACGTCAATACGGATATAGTCTCGGAATGACATTTTATGAAATGGCTGGTTTTCTGCGAGATCTCGGAGCGAAACACGCAATCAACTTTGATGGCGGCAGTTCATCAGCACTATGGGGGCTTGACGGTATTGTAAACCGTCCATCGCGCGGCTACGAGCGACCTGTTTTCAACGTAGCAATGATTACGACGACCCAGAAGAAGGTGAGAAAATGATCGAATACAAGGCACCGCGTGCGTTTCATGTGATGACAAAACCGATTGGAGCAATCTGTAACTTGGATTGTGAATACTGCTTCTATCTGGACAAAGAAAACCTGTATCCCGATACACGGTCGTTCCGGATGACCGATGAAGTCTTAGAAAATTATGTACGTCAATATATCGAATCGCAGCAGGTCAACGAGATAACCTTCGCTTGGCAAGGCGGCGAGCCAACACTGATGGGGGTTGACTTCTTTCGACGCGCTGTCGAATACCAAGAGACATACCGACGCGTCGGTACGCGCATCCAAAATACATTCCAGACCAATGCAACGCTCTTAAACGATGAGTGGTGCACCTTTTTCAAACAGAACAGATTCCTAATCGGTATCAGCATTGACGGACCCCCTGAATTGCACGATAAATATCGCTACGACAAACGGGGCAGACCCTCCTCCGATGATGTCATTCGGGGCCTACGATTCCTGCAGAAGCATCAGGTAGATTACAATGTGCTCTGTGTCGTGAACAGCCACAACGCCGATTATCCGCTCGACGTGTACCGCTATTTCAAAGAACTTGGCGCGCAATTTATGCAGTTTATCCCCGCTGTCGAGCACACGGATGAGAAAGGTGTAACCGACCGCACGGTCCGCGCAGCCCAATACGGTAAATTCCTCTGTGCCATCTTCGATGAATGGGTTGTCAACGATATTGGAAAGATCTTCGTCCAAATTTTCGATGTCGCGTTAGAAGCGTGGTTGGGCTATAATCCGAGCCTGTGTATTTTCAACGAGACCTGTGGGAACGCCATGGCAATCGAGCATAACGGCGACCTCTACTCCTGCGATCACTACGTTGACCCGGAATACTTCCTCGGAAACGTCATGGACTCGCCGATGGAAGCGTTAGTCGAATCGACATTTCAGCGCAAGTTCGGCACCGACAAGCGGGACACCTTGCCTCAGTATTGCCTAGACTGTGAAGTCCGTTTCGTCTGTAACGGCGGCTGTCCAAAGAACCGTTTCATCAAGACACCGAGCGGCGAAGACGGTCTGAACTATCTCTGTGCTGGCTATAAGCAGTTCTTCAACCATATCGACCGACCGATGAAAATGATGGCGGAGGCACTACAGGCTGGACGCCCCGCCGACAGCATTATGCCATTGCTGCGTCCCAAAACGGTAGTAGTCACACGGAAAGTCGGCCGCAATTCGCCTTGTCCCTGTGGCAGCGGCAAGAAGTATAAGCAGTGCTGTTTGAAATAGGTTAATCTAGGGAGGCAGCAGCCTATCAGTATGACGAGACCATAGGTGCCTCTAAGGGGCAAGTGCGCTTGTAAGACCTTATGAGGAAGCAGATATGAAAAGGAAACTTTTCGCTTTTTCGTGTATCGCGCTTCTGATTTCAATTGACATATTTGTGCAGGCGAGGAAGTTGGAAGACAAAATCGTCTTCGTTTCCGCACGCCGGGGTGTTCCTGAAGTCTTTCTAGCCGAAGGCCTAGATGGACGTCCCGTTCAACTCACCCAGAATCTGTTTGCCGGTTCGCCCTCAATCTCCCCCGACGGTACTGAAGTTGTATTTGTTTCTGCACCCCCAGAACACGCAGCGAATATTCTCAAACTGAACATTGCGAAACGCCAAATCGAGCAGTTGACCCACAATGCCAAACAGGATATTCGATACAAAAACCTAGACTGGTCACCTGATGGGCGAAAAATTCTGTTCATCATGGTTACAGACAAACCAGAAGATTCAAGCACAGATCTTTGTGTGATGGATATTAAACAACGCCATATTCGACATATCCTTCAACCAGATCCGCCGACAAGGATTTCCGATCCCAGCTGGGCCCCCGATAGTAACCATATCCTATATAATCAGGATGCCAGAGATAGTTCAGAGATATTCATCATTGACGATAATGGGAATAACGTTATTAATATCCCACAAAATCGCGACCCAGTATTCCTCCCTGCTTGGTCACCGAAACGCAACCAAATCGGATATATTGATAGCATCACAACTAAACACCCATCGTCCCATCCACTACAAATCTACATGATGGATCTAACCAAAGAGAATGTAACCGCTTTGACATCTGGAGGTGATGAGGACAGGATTCCATTAGCGTGGCACCCAGATGGGCAGAAAATCCTATTTATCACACTATCTCTCATGGGGAGTGACATCTTCATCATGGATAGCAGCGGTGAAAATATAACAAATTTGACACAAACGCCAGAGATATTCGAAATGTATGCAGGTTGGTCGCCCGACGGAGAACAAATTGTGTTTGACCGATTAGGGGAAGACGAGAGTGCAATCTTTATCGTGGAGGCGAACGGTCAAAATCCGCAGCGACTCACGTTTGAACCCGTCTTAAACTACGCACCCTCTTGGTCTCCAGACGGAAACAAAATTGCCTTCCTCTCAAATCGAAATGGTACAGACAAAATCTACACTATGGATACAAATGGACAAAATGTCCAACAAATCGCGCCTAATCAGCGTGAGTTTGATGGACCGCCAGTTTGGTCCCCTGACGGCAGATGGCTTGCTTTTGTATCTGGAGACGATCAAGGTCTGATATTTTATGTCACGGATCCACAAGGTAACAACGAAAATCTAGTTGTCCGCTCGATCCCAATCCATCTATCTACGACAGTCTGGAACCGTCCGACTTGGTCGCCCGATAGTCAACATCTCATCTACGTTGTCGAAGAGCAAAATTCGGAGGGTTTAATGAAAATTGGGATTGATGGGGATATGCCAACCCAGTTAAAGACCGGCGAACTTGTAAATTGGTTAAGTCCTGTATGGTCGCCGGGAGGGACCAATCTCCTTTTTAGTGCGAAAGAATCAAGAGAACCACTGTTTCTCCTAGAATATAGAATGTTACTGATGAATCTTGATACCTCACAAAAACAGGCATTCGTATTACCGGTATCGGCCCAAAAACCTTTGGGGTTTCTTCGATTGGTTTGGGGGCCAGACGGGTCGCAACTCATCTTATCAGTAATGGAGAAGGATCACCAGAATTCGCTCTATCTAATTGATACTGTCAACGAAACCATGACGCTATGGATGGAAGATGCGAGACAGGCGGATTGGGTCAGGCCCGGTTTCGTGTATGCGGTGGAGGCTGCCGGAAAACGGATCACAACGTGGGGGGAATTGAAAAAACCAGAAAAACCCTGACACATAGCTAACTTGCCCAATTCACGGAAATGAGGGCTGAAGCACTACAGGCCGGACGCCCCGCCGACAACATTATGCCATTGCTACGTCCCAAGCCGGTAGCAGCCACACGGAAGGTCGGTCGCAATTCCTCCTGTCCCTGCGGTAGTGACAAGAAGTACAAGCAGTGCTGTTTGACTTAGAACGCAGCCTATCAACATGTCAGAGTCACCAAGACGACAATCGGTTTATTATTATGGACGCATGACGGTTTATCTCAAGCGGGCAATCGCTTTACGGGCGTTTTTTTGAACTACTTCTGATGGATCTGACGTTGCCATCTGCTCCAACCTAGGAAGGATGATATGTTCCACTGCCCCGCCCAGCTCATGGCGATGCTTTTCGCCAAGGATGCCCAATAGTTTAACACTCTTCATTCTTCCCGTAGAACGTGTATTGGCATCCAAAAGAGGGATTAGTGGCGGAACTAAGGGCGGCCCGATTGGTACTACTGCCTCATTATTTATCCCGAAGCCTTCACCGATATAATTCGCAATGACTTCAGCAGAACGGGGGTCTTGGAAGGCGGCGAGTTTTTTCAGCAGCTTGAAAGCGTCTTCTGCCGGTCCTTCGCCATCCGCCTCATCGAATACCCATGTAGGTGTCAATTGCGCCATCAACTCGGCGGCTTCGGGCGAGAATTCACCCCACTCATGAGGATTCTGGGAAATATATTCGAGGCGTGCCCACGCTGTGGCTACAGGGTCTACTGGCTGCTCCGTTGGATCTTCTTCATCTTCTGCCGCCGGTTCCAGTGCATGAGGAACTTGAGGCTGTTCGATAATCTCGTTAATTTCGCTCTCAACCTGCTCTGGGATCTCAACGGTGCTGCCTTGCTGCTGATAACGGATGCGAGAAATTGCCACACTGGCGTACCATCGAACTCTTGAACTTGGATCGGACGTGACAAGTTTTTCCAGTTTGGGTAGTATGATGTGTTCCACCGCACCGCCTAGCTCCTGTCGATGTTCAGAGCCAATGATACCCAGTAATTTAGCACCGATTAATCTTCCCAGAAGCCGAGTGTCGGCATCCAAAAGTGGAATTAATAATGGGATAGATGGCGGTCCGATTGCTATTAAAGCTTGTTTCATAGGCTTTTCCCAGAGTCCAAGTCCAAGGAAGTAGTTCATAATTATTTCTGCAGAACGGGGGTCGCGAAGTTTACCAAGTTTTTCAAGCAATACTATAACTTCTTCCATCTCCTCTTCGGCACTTATGGTCCGCGTTGGTGTCAATTGTTCTATCAACACCGTGGCTTCAGGGGAGAAAACTCCCCACTCCTGCGGGTTTTGCGAAATATAGTTAAGGCGTGCCCACGCTGCGGCTACAGGGTCTGGCAGTTCCTCCGGCGCTGGCGAATTTCCTTTATTTTCTTCCGATGGTTCCAGCGTATGAAGAACTTGGGGAGGCTCAATAATCTCACTGATTTCGCGATCGACTGCTTCTGGCGTTTCAGCAGCATTATCTTGAGGCGGATAACTGAAGCGGGAAATCGCCTCACCCGCGACCTCTCGAACTCTTGGACTTGGATCTAACGTGGCTAGCTCCTTCAGTTTGGGGAGGACGATGTATTCTACCACACCGCCCAACTCCTCTTGATATTCAAAACCAATGATGCCTAATAATTTAGCTGCTCTTTTTCTGTTTAAGAAGCCCTCATTATCAGCCAAAAGCGAGATTAACGGTAGGACCGATGGTGGACCAATCGTTATCAAGGCTGCTTCCATGGGCCTGCCCCCAATCCCCGCTCGCATATAATTTACAAATATTTCCGCAGAACGGGGATCGTGAAGTTTGGTGAGTTGATCCAAGAGTTCTATAGCTTCCTCTCCTTCACCCTCGCTCCTCATGACCCATGTTGGTGTCAATTGTTCTATCAATACTGTGGCTTCGGGGGAGAGGACTCCCCATTCCTGCGGGTTTTGCGAAATATATTCGAGGTGCGTCCACGCTGCGGTTACAGGGTCTGGCAATTCCTCCGGCGCTGGCGAATTTCCTTTATCTTCTTCCGATGGTTCCGGCGTATGAAGAACTTGAGGAGGCTCAATAATTTCACTGATTTCGTGATCGGCTACCTCTGGGGTCTCAAGGATATCGTCTTGAGGCGGATAACTGAAGCGGGAAATCGCTTCACCCGCAATCTCCCGAATTATTGGACTTGGATCTGACGTGGCGAGTTTCTTCAGTTTGGGGAGGATGATGTGTTCCACCGCCCCATTCAGCTCATGGCGATGCTTTTCGGCAAGGATACCTAATATCCTAACACTCTTCAATCTTCCCTCAAACCTCGTGTTGGCATCCAAAAGAGGGATTAGCGGCGGAACCAATGGTAGCCCGATTGGTATTACAGCCTCATTACTTAATCCGAAGCCTTCATTGATATAATTCGCAATTACTTGAGCAGAACGAGGGTCCTGGAAGGATACGAGTTTTTTCAGCAGCTTGAAAGCGTCTTCTGCCGGTCCTTCGCCATCTGCTTCATCGAACGCCCATGTGGGCGTCAATTGCGCCATCAACTCGGCGGCTTCGGGCGAAAATTCACCCCACTCATGAGGATTCTGGGAAATATAGTCAAGACGTGCCCATGCTACGGTTACGGGGTCTGCCGGTTTCTCCGGTGCTGGCAGATTTTCTCCATTTTCTTCTACCGGTTCCGGCACACGAGGGATTTGGGACTGTTCGTTTGTCTCAGCTACCGTTGTGGTCACACGATCTGCTCGCTGTCGTTTCCCTTCAATCTGAGAGGCAACAGTACTGTCTCGCTCTCGAGAACTGAGACGAGAAATCGCCTTACTCGCGACCGCCCGAATACCATAGTAATCTGGATCTAACATGGCGAGTTCCTCTAGTTTGGGGAGGAGGAGGTATTTCACCGCGCCGCCTAGCTCTCGTTGATATTCTGCACCAATGATGCCCAATAATTTAGTGGCTCTTTTCCTTTTGACGGACTTTAAGAACCCACCGTTATCATCCAAAACGGAAACCAGTGGAGGAACAGATGGGGGACCAATTGCTATTAACGTTGCTTCCATGTACCTTATCCAGAGTCCATTTTCATCAAGATAATGCACAAATATTTCCGCAGAACGGGGGTCGTGAAGTTTGCCAAGTTCATCAAGCAATACTATAACTTCTTCCGTCTCGCCTCTGGTCTTTGCGCGCCATGTAGGTGTCAATTGTTCCATCAACTCGGTAGCTTCGGATGAGAGCTCTCCCCACTCATGAAGATTTTGCGAAATATAGTCAAGGCGTGCCCATGCTGTGGCTACAGGATCTGATGGTTTTTCCGGCGTTAGCGGGTTTTCTTCATCTTTTTCCACCGGTCCTGGCACACTAAGCGATTGGGGCTGCTCAACAAACCCGCTAATTTCGCTCTCGACCTGCTCTGGTATATCAACGGGGGTTATATCTTCCGAGTCTTTATGAGGTTCACTTGTCTCCGTTGCCGTTGAGGGAACGCGACCTATTCGCTCCTGTTCCCCTTCAACTTGAGGGGTAACAGTATTGTCTTGCTGCAGATAACTGAACATGACGACCCCGATGCCAAACCCCATAACAATCAGAGTTACCAATAAGAATCGCTTCCACTTCATTTCCTTTTTCCTCCACATCACTCGCTTGGAATCATAAGTCTAATTTGATCTGCCCCCAAGCTACATGCAATTTCCGCACGGGATCTACCGACGCTGGACCCTCAGGCCGCCAAGATGGCTGCCCGCCATCAAACAGGACGCGCCGCTCCCCGCCATTGACTCTAATCACACCGATTTTACCCTCCAAAAACAACCAAAAGGCAATATGTGTACCTGTTGGCGACCATGACGGATAATGTTCGCCACGAGAGCTGATGCGTTTGAAATTTGCCCCATCTGCTGCATCCATGAGGCAGATGCCCGGTTTAAGATTTCGATCTGAGTAGAAAGCAATTTGACGTCCATCAGGAGACCAAGCTGGCGCGGCATCATTGGACACATTATCGGTCAACCGACGTAATTTGCCTCCATCAACGTCGATGACGTAGATGTCGTGTTGCCGGTCATGCTGGATTATGAATGCAATCTGTTTTCCATCCGGCGACCAAACGGCGTCCCGGAAACCGTTATCCCACCCGTTGAAGAACACTTGGGTTTCTACTTTCGTTTCAAGATCAAAAACTATCAGTTCCTCGAATCTTGTAAAGAGAATTTTCGTCCCATCAGGGTGCCAGGCAGGACGTGCTCCTAAAGGCATATTCCATCTTAAACGTTCGAGATTACGACCATCTGCATCTATCAGGAAAAGTTGGCTAGGCACATCGGCGATAAATGCAATTTTTTTCCCGTCGGGTGACCAAGCTGGCCAATTTGGAATGGGCCTACTTTTTAAGGGTTGGGGAGCGGTTCCATCCGCATTGATGATAACAATTCTCCTCTCAGGGTTAAATGCCTTTGACACAAAAGCAATTTTGGACCCCCACGCAAGATTCGCTTTAGAACCGAATCCCCCGATGCACCCAAACCCCACCGCAATGAATGTAACAAACAGGACTTTTTTCATTCTGATTTCTCCTTCAGCAGCAATTACCCCCTCATTGCCTTTCTGATTTGAGCCGCCCCCACAATGTGACATGGTTGCCTCGCGTCCCCACAGGAAGAGACCGATCGGGAATCACCCAAACCGGCCGTACATCTTTATCTGGATGATTGGTAACTCGTGTCTGATTGTTGCCATCGGCATCCATGACATAAATCTCCCAGTTCCTATCACGAGTAGACTGAAAGGCAATCCACTGTCCATTGGGGGACCACGAAGGAACACGGTCCTCTGCGGGGTGATTTGTTAGGTTGACAACATTGGCACCGTCGGCGTCCATCACGTAGATATCAGATTGTCCTCCTCGATGAGAAAAAAACACAATTTTTTCTCCATCCGGTGACCAGTCTGCTGAGGAATCCCAACTGGGATGATTGGTCAAATTGACAGGGTTTCTGCCATCGGCATCCATGACATAAATCTCGTCATTTCCATTGCGGTTCGACATAAACGCAATTTTAGAGGAATCTGGAGACCAACTTGGAGCACTATCCTCAACTCCGGCAAACCGTGTCAGGTTTTTTAATCGCCTGCCCTCAACATCAATAATGCAGATATCTGAAGCCTCAAGCGGAGGAAGTTCCCAACATGAAAGTGCTAACGATTTGCCATCCCTAGACCAAGAATAGACCACGTATCCTAGATGGTCTCCTTCCCATTTATCGGTCACCTTTTTTTGTATGCCGTTACGGAGATTCTTAATAAAAACATGCAAGCCATCATTGGCTTTAGATGTAGAAAAGGCAATTTTCCGACCATCAGGCGACCAAGTTGGAGGAGTAGGGAAGCCAAAACGTTTGTTTTCGAGCCATTTCCGTTCGTTAGTGCCATCTGCATTTATCAGATAAATCGTTGTAGAGATACCTCGATTCGGTGGTTTACTATCTCTAGCTGATGCGAATGCAATGACTCCCTCCGCAGCGGCAGCCGCTTCGATGTTTGCTAATGGGAATAAGGTATTCAGCAGCCCAAGAAGGAGGAGTATTGCACTTGAAATGTTCTTGGGATTCATTGGAGGGTTCCTCCCTGAATTTGTAGATTGAATTAACAAAGCGCAACTTTTGTGCCAAACAGGTGCACATTTCAAGGAGGAACGCTGTCGGAGGGGATTGTTATGGATTGACAGTCTACCCGGCTCATTGACGAGCCTTGAACAACTTAACTGTAAGACCGGGCTGAAATGAGGTAAATCTCGCCTGTGTATGGGTTAGAGATTGCCCGACACCGTGCAAACCGAAGGTCAATTTAACCCCAAATGTGTGAGTGCACAACACCGTATTGGTCTCTCGGCAGAAAATCCACGAAATCTATAAATCTGTGCCAATCCCGATTGGATCGGGGCGATTTTTCAATCATCCCTAAGCATCTACAACACAATCTCAATTGCTTCAAACAATCCCAGTTCAGGGATCTGAATCGTCAGCAGACCATCTGACCAGTCATGCGAACATGTTTCCCCCGAGACGAGGCTTCGCACGGACTTCGGTGGCTTCGCTGACGGCAACTCGATCTCCAGGTCCACCATTTTGACCGGCTCGTAAAAACTCACCCCGAAATGCCCCGAACCGTTCACCAAATGCACCAGTTGTGAACTCCCGTCCACCTTCTCAAACCACGTCACCTCAACCATCGGCGACAAATTGCCCCCGATCGGCGTCAGTCCAGCAATTCCCTCCAGCAGGTCGGCGACAAAATCGAAGGTATTGGGATAACCCTGCCGGTGGAACAGCTGTCCCGGCTCCCACGGGATATAGATCGCCTTTCCGTTACCGAAGGGACGCACCGCGAACGCCGGATGCCCGGTAACCTGCGTGTAATAGCACCGTTCCGGTGGACCAAAGTTGTGTGGCGGAATCAGCTTGAACCGTGGCTGAACATCCGACGCATACGCGGCATAGACGTACGTCCCGTCCATATAGATAAGCTCAGTGTCTTCAAACCGTTCAAACCCCCGCTTATCGTCCAACTTGAAATACGACCCCCGCATATCCGTCCGTATCCGCTGGATCTGCGTAATCCCAAGGCTTTTTAGCGCCGGTATCGATCTGGGCTCATCGTCCGCATCCCGGAACCCGCTCTGGGAAGTAGCAACCACCGTTCCACCCTCCTCAACAAACCGGTCAATCCGCGCTGCCAGTTCATTGCTCATCGGTCGAACGTCGGGCAACACAATTGCCCGATACCTGTCCCATGCGAAATTGAGTGCCGCATCCGCCGTCAACGTATCGAAAAGGAAGTAGTTCTCCACCAAGAAACGGAACCACCCCTTGAACGCATCTGCACTGACTCGGTCAGACCTCAGCAGCGCAATATTAGCCTTCGATCGGTTGTCGGTGTATGCCGTTTCGTTCGCTGCGTGGTAGTGGTAGATCTCCTTGATAGGTTCAAACCCGGATCTGTCCTCGTGATTGTCCAGCCGTCCGATAAGGTAATAATCCAATGCCCCACCGTTGGCTAAGTTCTGCGCCAAACGTAACGCCTGCTGATGGGGTGATACTGCGACATGCCGGTAAGGGAAGTCGATAAAGTCAACAGTCGTGCTGCTAGAAACCATCTCTGGATAACTGCTCACCGCCCATTTCGTATTGTCGGACGCGCTGTACTGCCAGTGGGGTAGGGGTCGATCTACCGCAGTGTTTGCCTCCATCCGGTTGAACCCCCGACGCATCTCTCGGTGGTTAGCGATACAAATATCGGGGCGCAGCTTGTGAATAAAATCGTAGACCTTCTTGTGGTGAGCCTGTAAGGTCCGCTGCTTGAAGAGGTTGTATTTCCGAAATGTGGGATCGTCGTGATTCTCTGCGGTCGGCAGAGAGAGTCCAAACATCTCTGAAAAAAGCCGTTTACAATTGGTGCAATGGCAGATACCGTGATAGTTACCGCTATAGTCCCTCGTCTGGTAGCCGCCCATGTTAAAGAAAATCCCATCGAAATCGTGCGTTGTCAGCAGCTCCTCAATAATCCGTAAGGCGTACTCCTGCTGATAGCCTCCATTCAGGCAGACCTGCACATCTCCGTTGTATTCGATAATCTCACCAGTATCGGTAAGGGACGCCCATTCCGGGTGGGCTTCATAAATTGGGTAACGCACCTTAGAAAAGTCGGTACGTGCCATCACGCGGATATCGGCGCGATGACATGCGGCAATGATTGTCTGTAGGCTATCCCCCTTCAGAAACGGGCTCTGAAAATGATACGGCAGCTTCGTGGGATAACTCGCGATAATCCCCGCTGCATTAATCATCAGCACATTTGCTTTGAACGCCTGCATATCAGCGACCACACGCTTAGCATCAATATCAAGCATGTCAATCTCTCGCAGATTCGTCTGAATGAACCGCCACATTTTACTGTGCCACCAGTCTGCCATAGGATAACCTCCCAATCAATACGTGAAACGTGATGCGTGAAACGTGAAAATTATTGATTCATTTAGCCCCAGAGGGGCGACATGTCTATAGTACACGGATAAACAAATACCCTAAAGCCCCAGCGGGGCGACATGTGTGTCCAAAAGGTAGAATGTAAGAAAAATGAATAAACTAACGAAGGTTATTAACACCCTTCACTTATCTTTGCCCTCAGCGTGCCACTGAATCTGCGTCATATTCGTGCGTGGCGGCGGGGGCCAATGCGACCCACGTTGGCTGGTGAGTCCTCTGTTCGGACCAGGGATAAAGTCCCGGTCAGGCAAACCTACGAGCTCCCCATTTTCAGCCCAAGCCTCATCACCACCATAAAGTTGACTAATGAGCTTGTCAGTCAGACCAGCGAGGGTGTCGGCATGTTCAGCGGAACTAGAAAGATCTATCAACTCATCCGGATCGTTCTGTAAATCGAAAAGCTGCCGACAGTTGCCAACCGGATAGTAGATAAGCTTGTAACGTTCATCACGAACCATGCGCGTGGCATGATCATCTTCGCCAACTTCGCCGTAGAACCAATCTCGTCTCCCCGCACCGACCATTGACATCCCTTCAACCGTGTCAGGGATATCAATACCCGCCAAGTCCAACAACGTTGGCATCACATCCGCCCAACCGACTAACCGATCATCAACGCGGTTGTAACCGACCCGTTCATCCCCAGCAACGCCGAGTAGAATCATCGGGATGTTGGCAGAATATTCGTAGAACAGTCGTTTTGCCCACATGCTGTGGTTACCGAGCATATCGCCGTGGTCAGACGTGAAACAGATAATCGTATTATCGAGGACACCTTCCTCGCGTAATGTCCCAATAATAATGCGCAACTGATGATCGATATGGGTACAGAGCGCATAGAAGGCGCGACGAATAGCGGTAATCTGCTGCGGTGTAAACTTAGCACCTCGCGCGATGTTGGCTTGCAGACTGAAAGACAGATTATCCGGTGGCGTTGACCAGCTGCCGCGATACGGTTCATCAATCGGAATATCTTGGTAAAGATTGAGATAGGTTTGTAGGGGAACAATTGGTGGATGCGGGTGACGGTAGGAAATGAACCAGAAAGCGGATCGAGTCGGGTCGCGGCGTTTAATGATACGTGCCATCTGACCCGTCGCCCAGTTGGTCGCATGGGTCTCCTCCGGCAGATGCCACGGGCGATTGCCGTATTCGTTGTTACTCATCCCGTGTTCAAAGTGTCGTCCTGCATATCCTTGATCACCGAGAAAAAGCTCATAATCATCTAAAACCCCATATTGAACGCGCCCCTCCTCGTCCAAAATCACATCGTCGAAGCCGATACGGTCGCGTTGCGGGTAGACGTGCAGTTTCCCGACAGCATATGCCTGATAACCCGCATCCCGAAAGGTCTGTGCCATCGTTGGGACGTCGGGCATGGTCAGCTTATCTTTGAAAACCCGGTCCCCGTGGGTGCGGGGTGTAGTCCCCGTCATAAGGGTCCGACGAGCGGGAATGCAGACCGGACATTCGGCATAGGCGTTACTGAAACGGACTCCGCTGCGGCAGAGCTCATCAAGCGTTGGGGTCTGGATGGCTGGATGTCCCGCAGCGCCGAACAGGGCAGCGGGCCAATGGTCAGTACTTATCAAAAGTACATTTGGTTTGGTAGACATACACTACTCCTTCTTTTAGTGCAAACTTGCTGTCACGGTGGTAAATTCACCACGCCCCGGACCGCCCGTCCGAAGATTCCCTCTCGTGCCAAAGTCACGGAGACTTCGGCAGACTCAAGGCAGGCTTCCGGTCAAGATACAGACAACACTGGTCTGCACGAGCTCGGGCGGGAATTAAGAAACTCGGAAATGCACCACGGTCAAAACATAAGTATGTAAAATTTCAGACACGCTAGCGCCTTGCGTCTCTGCTCTTATCAAAGTTCAACAATTATAATCGAATAGGCATCGCGCCGCTTCACCGAGACGGGAAAAGGTTTCTGTATTGAGAAGGCCCCAATCTGACGCCGATCTGTCCACATGCGGGTCGTGGCGGCGACACCAAAAACTGGTAACGTTTGGACGATCGTTCTGGCTGCGATTCAATGTCGCCCCGTGCCACAGATGGCTATTGAAGACCACAACCGTGCCGGCAGTGCCAATCAATTTTATCTCATCCGGGTGTGCTTCCTCCGGCGCTTCCATTACATCCTGTGGGTGTCTGCCGCTACGATGCGACCCGGGAACAACACGAGTGGGTCCATTCTCTTCAGTAAAGTCGGTCAGCATCCACATTGAGTTGCAGACATAATATGCGCCCGGTTTGGCTGGCGGTCCGCCGTAGTCAACATGAAGCGGTTGGTGGCCGCCCCCTGGCCGATTGGGCCGCGAATGGATTCCAAGAGATCTAAAATCTTCCCTCAGCACATGAGCAACCGCCGCAAGTAAACGTGGGTGCGTGAAGCAGATATCAAAGGCAGCGGATCTGTTTTGCATGTTTGTGCACTCCTTCGGCATATCCGGTTCGCCAGTGTTTTCGAGGGCGAACAACGCCTCCATTGCCGAGCGCATCCGAGCGACCGACTCGGCAGAGATGAGGTTCGGAAAGGGGAGAAAGCCGTCATGATCCAATCTGAACTTCTCCTCGTTGGAAAGGGTGCTTTCCCGGACACCGAGAGCATAAAGCGCCTCTTGAAATGTCATAATATTGCCTTCTGTCCGTTCACGTGAACCAACAGCAGTATATCCTATCCGATTGGACTTGCCAAATATCCGAAACAGGTAGGTTTAGCTAGGTTATGTTGACATTTAACAATAGCGTAGGTTGGAGTGTTCTTTTGTACCACAATCTGTATGAGGTTTCAGAAAAGAATTCGGTAATTCTATATTTCCCCAGGCCCGGTAGGTGCGTGGGTTGAAACGGCGCAGTTAGAAACAGCGCCTACCAAACGGGAGAACGGTAGGTGCGGTTTTCAACCGCACCGGACATCGCTTGAAGATTACCCAATTAATAAATTAATCTTCATTTAGATTGTGATCCCAGAACGCAAACTAACAGCTCGCACTACATTTGGCAGATTGTCCGATGATTAAGCGTTTACCGAATTAGCAACATCAAAATGTCAACGCGCCCTAAATTGGATCTGGCAATACAGACGCACTTCCAAACGTCAAAGGCGACGCAACCACTCATCTATTGATTCAATTACCTGTTTTAATCGCACCCCAAGCGGTTGCCAGTTTTTCTCGTGGATTGACAGTAAAGCGCACCGGTCCCTTCCCCCATGCAGGGGGACCACTTGGACCAGGGATACGTAGGGTCGGTTCGCCACCTTCGGCATCAACAACATAAAGCCCAACAGATTCGAGGTCATCACCTTTCCAGCCCCCAAAGGCAATTTGATCTCCCGCCGGCGACCAAACAGGACCTTGACCTGAAAAAGGTAAGTCCGTTAATTGCCGAATCTTTTCACCCTTTATCATATCCATGACGTAAATCTGCGACTGTCCACTTCGATCTGAACTAAATGCTATCTCGGTGCCATCGGGGGACCAGGCGGGGTAGTGATCATCCCCCGGATGGACGGTAAGCCGCCTTGGGTTCAGTAGATTTGCACCAATATTTATATCCATGAGGTAGATATCCCAATTTCCTTCGGCAAAGAGGTCAGAGCGGAAAGCAATCTGCCGGCCGTCTGGGGACCAAGTAGGTGACATACTAACCTGTGTTCCATGGATTTCTTTCCCTTCGAGCGTCTCTACATCAAAGATCCAGAGAGATAGCCCCTTCATTACAGCAATTTGACGTCCATTTGGTGACCAAGCCGGCCGAAAGAACGCACCGCCAGTAATATTTCTTCGATTCCTGTCAGCATCCATTACAACGAGTCTTCCATCGGATATAAAGGCGAGAAGATTCCCATCAGGGGACCAAGCGGGCCATTGGTCCCGTGCCTGATCGTCGGTCAACTGTATCGGTTTACCCTCCTCTCCATCAACAACATAAATGTCCGCATTTCCATTTGGGGGCCTACGAGCATAGGCGAACTTATCTTCAGCCTGTACCTACATCAATTCAACACTTAGGCCGGTAAAAATCAGTGTCCAGAATAGCAAAGTCAACCCTCTCATTTGACCTCTCCTTTGATAAGAAATCATGCAAATAGAGTTGCATGAACGTAGAAGCATGAGAACGTTGGTCCCCCCGACGGAATCGGATGCGTCGTGTCAATCTGTTTGTGACCACCCCGAACATCGTTCACAGATCTATGTCATCGGCTTCTAGATTCAACCAACGCATCTCATCGGGAGACAGTTGGATTGCTAACGCCGCAAGACATGAAGCTAACTCCTCGTGAGTCAAGGGACCAACGAGCGGAAACGTCGGAAATGGTTGGTGCAAAACATACGCCAACGAAATCTGTATTGCCGTATAGCCCTTCCTCTCCCCAACTATCTGCGCCCGTCTGAGCCGCTCAAAGTTGGCATTGTTATAATAGACCCGCACCATGTCCCGGTTTTCCCGCTTTTCAGGGGCGAAACGCCCGCTGAAGAACCCTCGTGCCTGCGAGGACCACGGCAGCAGCGGAAATTGCGTTTCATTATGCCATTCCCATGCCGCTTCCGAAACGGACACAACCCCTTTCCACATCGGTTCCATCGGGACAGCCAAACTGATATTGTTGCTGCTGACCACGAATCCGTGCAACCCATGTTCTGCGGCGTACGCATTCGCCTCTTGCAGACGTTCTAGCTCCCAATTCGATGCGCCAATCGCCCGAAGGTTGCCCGCGCGAATCTCCCGATTCAGGTGCTCTATGATTGTACCCGCTGGAATCTCCGGATCATCTCGATGTAGCAAAAACAGGTCGATATAATCGGTCTGTAGACGGAGAAGGCTTTCGTGGATGTCGTGTGCAAGCTCCTCCGGACTCAAGCGTGGTCGTGGTACTGCGGAATGTGGATGCCCACCCTTGTCAACCAAAAATACCTCAGATCGATTCTTCCGATTTTTCATCCACATGCCGAGCAACCGCTCACTGTCACCGCCGCCATAGCTATGTGCACTGTCAAGGGCATTGCCACCAGCATCAAAGAACGCATCTAACATCGAATAGCTATGTTCCATCGTATCAGGCGTAAATAGCATACACCCGAGCACCAGCTGTGAAATCTCTTTATCTATTCCTGGGATTGTTCCGTAATTCATTGAGTCTCCTCTCATAAGTATGTTGGATACATGATAGCAGAAAACGCGCAAAAGGTCTATGCCAACCACAAATTTTCCCCCTCAAACGAAAACTGTGCTACAATACACGCCGGATTTTTAACTCTTGGGAGGTTTTAGTAATGAAGATTAATTCTCTTGAAATGCTTACGCTACACATCCCTTTTTACGCAGATCATGTCACCCGACACATGCAACGCGCATTGACGCACAGCGAGCAGGTACACGTATACCGCGTTGAGTTGGACAACGGCGTTATCGGCTACGGCGAAAATCTGGCGGACGAATCCGGAAACATCGATCGGGTTATTGGACAAAATCCATTTGCAATCATGCAGGACGACAGCATCGGTTTCGGCATTCAGATGTCCCTATTCGATGCCGTCGGTAAATCGGTCGGTGTCCCTGTCTACCAGCTGTTAGGCGCAAAGGTCCGGGACCGCTGCCCGATTTCATGGTGGGATATCGACATGCCGCCAGAGGATTGGGTAAAGGAGGCGGAGGAGTCCATAAAACGTGGCTATACATCAATCAAACTGAAAGCCCGCCCGTGGCGGGACATCTTTGAGCAAGTAGAAGCTGTTGGAAAGGTTGTGCCAGAAGGCTACAAATTGGACATCGACTTCAACGGTTTTCTCTTAACAGCGGGGGGCGCACAACCCGTTTTGCAGGAGCTGGATAAACACCCCAACGTCGCATACTACGAAAGTCCATACTACCTCGGCACAGATATCGACGGCGCCGGACGTCTACAGGAAGCAGTAGAAAAACGGATTGTCGAACACTTTAATGAAGCGTGTTTACACGCCCGCTGCTGCGGCGGATTCGTCGTCAGTGGTGGGGCAACAGGGACGCGGAACATTAATGCGTTGTGCGCCTCGTTCGATAAACCGTTCTGGCTACAGATGGTCGGAACCGGCATTACAACTGCGTATGCCATGCACATCGGCGCAGTTCTATCCCACGCCCAATTGCCGGCAATTACCTGTTTTGAGCTGTGGGAACACAATCTTTTAACGCAACGGTTGGAGGTAGTGGACGGAACAATTGCCCCACCGGAAGCACCGGGACTAGGCGTCGAAGTTGATGAGTATGCACTAGAACGTTACCGCGTTGAGCCAGGCACACCTGCACCCACTACACTTTATAAACAGAGAGAGCGGATCTGTCGTGTGCACATTCCCGACGGCAAAGGCGGCGAGGTCGTCCACGATTTTACCGGTGAGGATGTCTACTATCCCGCTTTCAGCGAAGGGGAATACCCGGGGTTTGTTCGTGGTGTTCGGATGGAAGTAATCGAAGGATAGGATAAATTTGAACGTTCAGATGGGAGGAGCTAGGGACAACAGTTCCAGTTGCCCCTAGCGTCCTGTCATTACAAAATTGATAGTGTGCTAACGATGCCACTCTAAACCATATCGAGTTGAGCAGCAATTTCGGTCAACCGACTTTCCATCTGGTTTGCTGCCGCGTCAAGCTTTTCTTGATCAATTTTCAGTCGTCGAATCCTATCATCTTGGTGTGACAGAATGCAAAACTGGTAGTTTTTCCGAATATCAAAGCCTGCTTGCTTAATGTTCTCTTTTACAGGACCTTCCGGGTAATACCACCGTTGTCCTCGGGTCTGGCTCAGATTCATGTGACAATGACCCTCGTCGCCACCAAAACAGTCGAACCGCAACACCTCGTCATCATAGAAATATAGGGATGCTGCCGGACCATGCCCCCCTCGGTCAGACCTCCAATACACTTCTAATCTAACATTATCCTGCACCGGGTACTCAACCCAATCAAACCTTTCCTGATTATTCACTACCTTAGTCGCCATCTGTGCCTCCAGCTGTGAGCAAGTACAAAGTAAGTTCAAAGCACATTTCAAAGAGAAATAAGCTTCTTAATCAGGAACATAGACTTAATGCCTAGCCCCATCAGAGAAATCCCTAATCCTTCAACCGAATTTCCCTAACTCTATTATACAGTCTAGCACTACCAAAAAATAATGTCAAGGTTAGATTTTATCCCTCCATTATGATAGCTCCGCTAAGGCTGCTCAACTTCAACCCGGCGACCCGTCTGACTGGATTCCAAAGCTGCATCGATTATTCGGGCTGCTTGGAGTGCATCGCGACCCGACGCCGGCGGAGCGCCTTCGCCCTGTCCCGCACGAATAAAGTCACGGATGAACTCCTCGCCAGCAATCCCACCATACGCCGGAGATTGACCCAAGGTATAGTCAAATTCCCGTTGAGGTGCAGCCGCCCAAGAATCCTGAGTTGTTTCAACGCTCATGTGCTCCGCAACACCGGGAGAGGCCCAGTGAATCCGACCGCTCTGACCGTTGACGCCAACATAGGTATCGTAACTTGGCTGGTTGGGATATTTCGATCCACTCAACGCAAGGGTATATCCCGCATGGAGCGAACCAATCGCCCCCGATCGCAAACGAAAAGAGAGCGTTGCAATATCTTCCACATCAATATCCTCGCCGCTGCGCGTTGCCACCTCGGCAGACACCGACACAATCTCGTCGTGAGTGATGTAGCGTAGCATATCAATATAGTGACAGCCCAGCCATGCAAGGATGCCACTCCCGGCGTATTCATGCCGAAACAGCCAGCCTTGGGGATCGCGATATTTTACCTGCGTCGTCAGCATACGCATCTCAATCGACATCAGCGGTCCCAACAACCCTTGTCCTATAAGATCTCGTGCTTCACGAATCATCGGATTATAGCGATTTTGATAGCAGACGCCCAACTGCATCCCTGCGCGCTCCGCTGCATCAACAACCCGCTGCACATCTGGGGCAGTTCTGCCGACCGGCTTTTCTGCCATTAGGTGTTTGCCAGATTCCAAGATCCGTATAAAGACTTCGGGCTTCAAATCTGTTCTCATGGTGGCAATAGCAAACAAGACATCGTCCCGTGCCAGAATTTCATCCAAATCGGTGGTAATGCTTTCCACCTTACGCTCATCCGATTTTTGCAGGTCTTCTAGCGCAGATTGATCTTCACCCCAAACAAAAATGCCTTCAACCTCCGGTAATTCCTGTAATGTACCGAGATGTGCTTCAAAATGAGCATGTCCCGGGCTTAGCAGCAACGCTTTCATCTTCTTCCTTCCTTTCATTTATCGGTATAAGATCTGACGGCTTCTGTTGATGTGCTATTGTGAATGAAGTTGTAATATAATAACATCTTTTTACAAAATTAGGCAGACCAATTATTGATAAATCTTTGGGAAGCGCAACCGCACCTCCATCCAAGTCGGGCATACGCGGAACCGACACCCCAACAGGTATCCATCGTTTGACAGCCTAAAGACATTGTGGTATTCTTTTATGGTAGTAAAGATGATTGGCTACAATTCGTGGGAACGTTGAATCCAAGAGAGGTGAGATATGCCCAAATTCTATATCAGCTTTGTATTTGCCCTGTTGATATTTGCCACATTTTTTGGTTTCGTGACATCGGCACAGAAAACAGACGATAGAACTAAAAGTGAAGGGGTAACGCTAGAAGCACTTGGGGTGACACCCGAACAAAAGGCGCAAATCAAAGCCTTATGGGAGCTCAAGCGTCAAACACACCGTCAAGCAATTGAGAATCTGCGTCCTTTGAATCGGCTTGTTAAAGATGAAATGGCATCAGATAATCAGGTCCGAGAGGTCCTAAAAAAATTTCACCAGCAACGTTTAGCGCAGGAAGGAAGGGTTAAGATGGCTGAAGAGAATCTTATCAAATCTTTGCCGCCCCGTGCACAGCTGCATCTAACCATCTTAGGCGTATTGGATAACGGTTTGATGCCTAGATACCTAAGCGCTGCACCGAAAAGAGAAGGGGGCACACAGAAACCGAACGATAAGTAGGGGAAGGAGATCCGCGGGCACAAAAAAGGTGGAGCATATCGGACTTGAACCGATGACCCCTTGCATGCCATGCAAGTGCTCTCCCAACTGAGCTAATGCCCCACTTAAGCGACTCTATTTTAACATACCAACTGGCGAAGCGCAAGGAAAAATCAGCTCTGTTTGGAAACCTTCATGAACCTGTGCTGTGGTAGCGTCGTAGTCCGCTGCACCAGAATAGGTAGCTAACACAGAGCATTATCAGCGCAACGACCGGTGCTGCGAATTGGAAGGACTCAGGCATACCGAGAAATTCGCCCTTCTGAAGCAGCTGCTGTGCAGGATAATACGTCACAAACGCGACGGGGAGAATAAACGTCAAAAGTAGCCGCACAGCGAGCGGATAGATCGATACGGGAAAAGCAGTCGCCTCTTTGGTCGCGCTAATAAGCAGATCCGTCAACTTACCCGATTTCGTCGTCCATAGCGCAACGGTAGCACTGATGAGCATGAGTGTAAACATAATGAGTGTGCCACTCACAATTGTTGTGAGAGTAAACAGCGCGACCTCCAGCGTCCAACGAATCTCGGTCAAGTGGAACGCGACAACAAAGATAGCAACACTTGTCAACGCCCGCGAAACATGAATTAATTCTATACGGCTTGCAAGAATGTAAAATAGTGGCGGCACAGGTCTAATTAACACACCGTCCAACTCGCCGCGGATAATGTACCGGTCAAAATCGTCCAATTGACTCCCCAATATCCGCATGAATGAATACGCCAAGTTCCCTAAGCCGTACAGAAATACCACCTCTGCCCATGTCCAGCCATTAACGGTACGAAACTTGACGAGCAGCGCACCCAACAAGCCGAGTAAGCAAACTTCGCTGATAACAATGCCGAAGCACATGAGACCAAACGAGAGCCGGTATTGAAGCCGAGAGCGCACATACGCCCCAGCGAGCAGACAGTAGAGTTTGAAGTAACGTCGTACCATCGATCCCTCCATACCCCAAATGTGGGGAACGCAGATCTGCGTTCCCTACGATTTCAATGTGCTTGTTCTATCCGCCCTGAATCACTAATTTACGGAAGGCTGCCCGGTATGCCAACCGTCCAAGCCCCACCAACGCAGCCACCCAAGCCAACTGTATCAACATCGCCGTGACGAGGCTCTCCCCCATTAATTGGCCCGTGTAAATCGCAGTTGGAAAATAGATAATCGCACGAAACGGCAAGACCTCTCCAATCTTGGCTAAGAAAGTGGGATAAAATTCCAACGGCAAAAAGTAGCCGGAAAACAACATGGACAGTCCCCATATAACCAAGGCGTAAATCCCGCGAATTTCAACGAGCCAAAAAGCGAAGATACCGATTATGAATTCCAGACTGAACAGGATGATATATCCTAAGACCACACTCGTAATAAAAAGCAGAAGGGTTAAAAGCGATGGTGGTAGCAACAGACCAAACGTACCGTAAAACAGCAAGAATTTTGGGAGCATATTGAATAGTGCTGTGTGGCTTGAAGTCCCCGCAGCCGTTGCAAGCGTCATCAACTGGAAATCAATCGGTTTCATTAAATCGGTGACCACCTCGCCGGTGCGTACCTTCTCTTCAATAATACGCGCCACCCGAAGCGTAAACGTGAAGGTCAATAGGGTCTGTGAGACGACAATGTACGTCAGAATCTTGTTCAGGTCATATCCTTCTACCGATGTCTGCCCGGTGTATAACGCCTTCCACAGATAAACGTAGACCAGCATGAACAGCACGTTGATAACCAGTTCCATCCATAGCTCAAATCGATATGTCAGTGTCCGCTGAAAGGCTTTCACTGTGAAAATGAGATATTTCTTCATCATGATATGATCCGCGGGTATTAATGCACTCCCATCTCATAGATGCGTCGAACAATCTCCTCAATCTCCGGTTCCGATATCGTTAAATCTTGAATTTCATAACGCCCCGTCAATTGCACAATGACCTCAGAGGCAGAAATTGTATCGCGATCAAATGCCAGCCAAATACGATTTCCATCGCGTCGAGTTAGATCCACCCCCTCAAGTTGAATATCGGAATACCCCTGTGCAAGATCAACGATGAGCATCCGGGTTTTGCCGTAACGCTCTTTCAAGGCATTAATCCCGCCGTCATAGATGATTTTGCCGCTGTCGATAATAATCAATCGCTGGCAAACCTTTTCAACATCGTTGAGATCATGCGTCGTCAGGATAACCGTGACCTGGCGTTCCGCGTTGACCTCCCTCAGAAACTGACGAACCTGTTCTTTAGCAACGACATCCAATCCGATAGTTGGCTCATCTAAGTACAAGATTTCGGGGTCATGTAACAGCGCCGCGGTAAGATCGCACCGCATCCGCTGTCCAAGACTCAATCTTCGTACCGGCGTGGACAGAAATGGCTGCAACTGTAACATCTCGCTGAAAAATTCAAGATTCTGTTTGTATAGGTTCTGCGGTATTTCATAGATCTGCTTGAGCAATTCAAAGGAGTCAATAACGGGCAGATCCCACCAGAGTTGCGTGCGTTGCCCAAACACCACCCCGATCCGACGCGTATTTTCCTTTCTCTGGCGATACGGCGTCAACCCCATTACGTCAATGTGGCCGGAACTCGGCACAAGAATCCCCGTTAGCATCTTGATGGTTGTCGATTTCCCCGCCCCATTCGCACCGATGTATCCCACCAATTCCCCACGGTCGAGAGAAAAGCTTACGTCATCAACCGCTTTGATGATATCGTGCCGGCGCGAAACCGTGCTGCTGAGACTTCTCCAGAACCCGGTGCGGCGTTTATAGACTTTGAAATGTTTGCTCAGATGTTCAACTGTGATAATCGGCATTTTTGTCAGTGGTAGCTTATCAGGTTGAAAACTCTCGGAACAGAGAGATTAATTTGTAGAAAGACAGAATTATTTGCATCACGAAGGGATTACAGTATAACATAATGCCATCAACAAAGTTATTCTTTCATTGTTGGGGCACTATCGTAGGTTAAACCCCCGTGAGGCCGTAACCTTCAATTCTATTATCGCCCGTAAACAGTAATTTTTAGGATGCAAAATGGTCAAAATACAATCTCACAACAACGCAAACGAGCTCATTTCCCTTTCAGGTGCCTACTTGGAATTGAATGAGAGTGAAAACAATTTACCGATTGGAGTGGCTCACACACTTTGCCAAGAACCACCCTGTGACGGACCTGATGCACCGCTGCTGTTGAGTATCTTGGATCGAGATAGAGCGGTGGGCGTGGCAATCGTGACACCACCTAGGAGACTCATCCTGAGCAGAATTGATATAAACGTTGAAGTAGCTATGGTTCATCTGACACGCTACCTACGTGAAATTGATATGTCAATACCGGGCGTTGTGGGCCCGGCAGCCGAAGCCCAAGCCTTTTCTGAGCGTTGGACTGAAGGGATGGCTGGTGTCTCATCCAAAGTAGCTATGCGAATGCGTGTGTTTGAAGCCAAAACAGTAGCTGATGTACCGTTGTCTCCGGGGAAGTTACGCTTGGCAGGTATAAGCGACCATCCACTCATGACGCAATGGATTGTCGCTTTTTCGGAGACAGTAGGTGAGCCTGTGGATGTTGACTCTGCCAAAAGCAACGTCGAGCAGTACATCAAGAATCGGCAACTATATATTTGGGATGACGGTGGGCCGGTCTCCATCGCCAAGGAGTTCCGACCGACGAAAAATGGTACAACAATCAATGCGGTGTACACGCTGCCGGAGCATCGCAATAAAGGATATGCGACCTCATGTGTTTGGTCGTTGACAAAGAAACTGCTCTCAGGTTGCTACTCATTCTGTAATCTATATACCGATTTATCAAATCCAACGTCCAATAGTATCTACGCCAAAATTGGATATGTGCCTTTGGGGAATGCGTTATCATTTGATTTCGTGCTTTCAGCGGATTAAAACCGAACCGAACATCGTGTCCACCGCTGTATGTTCTGGAGATAACCGATGCAAGATTTTGACTATACCCTGACATGGTATCACGGCTCTCAGCAAAAGCTGACCACACTTAGGGTCGGAAGTTCAATCACACAGAACAGAAATGTGGCGAAAGGATTTTCCCACAACCCTTCACTGCTCACCCAGTCTGAGGGCGGTACGGTGAAGCATGATGGCGTGACCCCCGGTTATCTCTATACCATTGCCGATGAGATTGGTCCCGATGACGTGCATCCACATCCCCATCCAGTGAATGCTACCCGCTGGGAGTGGCTAACCAATCGAGAATTGAAGCTAGAATTAATCGAACAGACTATTGTGACAGACAAAGAACGTCTGACAGACCAAGAAATCGCAGAGATAAAGCGGAAACAGCAGGAAAGGGGCGAGCAGTCTTTCGTCGAAGAAGATGTTTGATGAAAACACAGATTGGAGAACGATGCACACTTGGAAAGAACATACCTTGCAGGTGAACGGGCACGAAATGGCATGGTTTGAGATCGGTACAGGACCGACCTTAGTTTGCCTTCACGGCAGCTGGGATCACCTGCTTTACCGTCCGATGGGAGAACTATTCGCCCAAAAATACAGATGTGTCCTCTACGATCAGCGCGGATCCGGTCAATCGAAACTGCTTGAGAACGGCGCGGACGCAATGGATATCAAGAAATTCACCCAAGACCTTGACGTGCTTCGTGACCATTTGGGTTTGGATCAGATGGCACTACTTGGGCATTCGTGGGGCAGTGCGTTAGGGTTAATCTATGCCCAAGCGTATCCTGACTGCTTGTCACATCTCATCTTAGTGGGTCCGGGACCGCTCAATTCGGAAATGAGGGCTTGTTATCGTGCGAATAGAGATCGGATGGCATACCCAACCTCGCCTGAAGAGTTTGCAGCGATTCGGCAGTCATACGACGAAGCGAGGTCCGAGGGTGCAGTCCCACATGAAATTGACAAAGCGCTGATACAGGTATGGTCTCGCATCATATTCTACTCGCGTGAGACTGCGGGGCAGTTTATCGACTTCTATCTAAAAAATGGAGGCTACCTTAGACACGCTGAGTCACCCACGAACTTCACGCATGAAATGCAACTCGCAAACGCTGATAGGATTATCGCTCCTACATTAGTTGTATATGGCTATCAGGACTACGAACCAATTACACAGGCATACTTAATCAAGGAGAAGATCCCTCAAACAGAAATTGCCTTTCTGAACGAGTGTGGACATGCGACTTGGGTTGATCAACCGGAGGAGTATTTTAAGGTTGTTGACACATTTCTATCAAAAGAAGGCGTGAAACGTGATGCGTAAAACGTGAAAAACATCGGTTCATGGGTTCATTGGTGCAGTTGGGCTAGGAAACCCGACCGACGGGTTTCATTGAAAAGGAAAGTGCAAAATGTGAAGATAAATCGAGTTTTTGGCAGTGAGGAACAACAATAGTTGTTCTCTACAGTTTCTTTGCACGATTTGTTAACAGGAGGGAAAGATGATTAAGGCAGTATTTTTTGACCTTGACGATACGCTCTGCGATTCAGATACAGCTTGGCATATCGCGGTAAGAGAAACATTCCAGCTTTTACGCAAGCATACGCCGGATGTTTCGGAAGAGACTTTCACAAAAGCATGGGTCACAGTTCATCAGAAACTCTTTCAGCAACTCAATGCGGGGAAATGTTCCATGGCAGAAGTGAGAGACTTACGTTTCCAGTGTGTATTCAAAGAACTAAACTTGCCCACAAGTAAAATTACAGAAGAACTTAACAACTTTTTGAGTTCGCGCTACCTTGCGGGTTTGCACCTTTACGAAGATGTCGCGGTACTTGAAGAATTACAAGGATACCATATCGGCATTATCACAAACGGTGCACACGATGAACATACAGACAGTCAACTCTCTAAAATAAAACAATTTGGGCTCAGTGAACGTACTCAGTCGCTTACAATTTCGGACGAAGTCGGTGTTAGAAAACCGAACATCAAAATCTTCGAGGTGGCTTGCGAGCGTGCTGGTGTTATACCAAAAGAGGCGATGTTTATTGGCGATTCCATTGAAAATGACATCGTTGGTGCCAACCGTGCAGGCATAACGAGCGTTTTCATCAACCGAAAATCAGATGTATTAATACCGAACATCCAGGACGAACAACCAGATTACTCAATCTCAAACCTGTATGGTGTCCTGTCCTGCTTGGAGAACAACTATGATTAGAATCGCACTTTGACTCTATTCTCCTGACACGGAGGAATACGGTGATTAAGATCCAGTTAAAAGGCAAAGTCGCTCTGATTACCATCTACAACGATAAAAGAGCAGTAGTTTTCTAGGGGTTCGGAAAGGTACAAATCGAAAAGGAGTGGAGATGGAAATTGTCCAATATACACCCAAGCTGCAAGGTGCTTTAACGGAATTTTATAATCGTCAGACCGTCAATGTTCCGCATTGCTACCCGGTCAAGGAGGAGGAGTTCGCCCTTGCGATGGTCGGGGTTACTACTGGTAAAGCGGATATACAAGAGGGCGGCCTCGATTTTGAGACAACCTTCGTTGCGATAGAGAACCGGGCTGTGCAGGCGTTTATCCACGTCGGTATCGGTCAGGTGGGAGATAACAGGGAAATTCCTGTCGGCGTTATCCGGTTTTTGGGATACGAGCGCGGTGCGCGGCGGGCCGGGCAAGCCGTGCTTGAAAAAGCGGAAACCTATCTGGAAGCGTGTAATCGCGCACACATTGATGCCTTTTCGTGCGCCTCTCGGTATCGTTTCTATCATTTTGAAAACGCTGGCTTATCGGACGGACTTGACCATGTTCAAGCACTCCTCGGTTTCAACGGTTATCAATACTGTTCAGGAGAAGTCTTTTTAAATTGGGAGAACTATTCTGTCACACCACTCCCTTCAAGTGTGCCGGTAACGTTTTCTGTTGAGTGGGAGCAGGGAAGGGGGCAACGTCCCAATTGCACCGTGCATGCCTACCTAGATGATGAAAGGATTGGAGGATGTGAGTCTGTCTCCGGCGGCGAGTTTTCAAGCCATCCCGATGCACAAGACTGGCTTCACACTATCGGCCTCAACATCAAAGACCCATATCAAGGGCAAGGTATCGGGCATTACCTGCTCCAATACTCGCTTCAAGAGATGCACAAAGTCGGATACCGCCACGCGACGATTAGCACCGACTGGGAGAACTACCGTGCATTCCTATTTTACAGCAACTGTGGCTATCGCGTCGTAGATTGGACTTACGAATTAGAGAAACATTTCGATTAAATAGTGAATTATAGAAATAAGTGGACATTCGCCAGTAGCTCCGACCTTTGAAAAGTTTCCCAAGTCCCCCTGACAAGGGGGATTTAGGGGGTTGGTCGTACATCGAAGGTCTATAAGTAATTGTAGAATTCACCAAAAGATTCAGGACACAACGATATTGCCATGGCTGAAACGACTGAAATTAGAACAGAAAACGTATACGACTTTCTTAAAAGGTTTGCCACGGATATATCCCTAGCAGACCTAAAACCTGTATCCAATCGTCACCGGGGTGGTGATAGCCTAACCTTCTACTATCGTAACGACAGTATCCTCAAGGTTCCTCGTCGTAATGACTCCCGCACAGGACTTCTAAAAGAAGTTAAAATCATAGAATATCTGCACACACAGCCACTGCCCTTCGTTGTAGCGAAACCAATCTTCGCGCATGAAAAGGGGTTCTATGCCATATTTTCAAGGATTGATGGTGCCTCACTTCCGATAGAAGCATTTGAAGAATTTACCCCCGAAGCGTTGGAATCCTTCGGCAAATCTGTCGGCACCTTTCTCTCCTTTCTGCACAACCACAAATTTCCAGTTGAAATCTTGGACACTATCCCACGTGCAGATGATCCCTTTGAAGTAGCACTTTGCGAAGCAAGACGACAGCTCGCTTTTATAAAAAAACGCACTGCAGAAGCAGAGACAATCCAATGGACTGAAAAGCTAGAAAGCCTGCGGCAATCTTTAGATCAGCGGTGGGCTGTGGTTCACTGCGATCCCCAAATAAACCACCTACTGTTTGTGAGAGGAAACCTGGAACAACTCGCCATTATCGATTTCGCGGATGCGTTGATGCACGATCCCGCTGTAGACCTATCCGAGTTTGCTATAGAAATGTATTCAGATTTATCACCTGACGGTATTGCAGCCAAAAAGATTGTCGATGCGGTTCTGAAGTATTATCAAACAGACGATCCCGCGCTTGAAGCAAAAATTGAGTTTGGGCTTCTCCTCTTTGCAATTCAGCGCGCCTACCAACACGCAGTGAAACTTATCCGCCCATGAACTTTCCCACTGCCATTTCGCCGAAGATGGTATAATTAGACTTGAATGCTCTCAGGACTATGGTCCGTTTAATGTTGTCAAGCTACCATAGTCAATGAAGTTGCTATATTTATACTTTTCCCCGATGCAGAAAGGAAATTCTATGAAGATTAAAGAAATTCGCGTTTTAGAAATTGAGTTAAACCCGAAACCGACAACATTCCCACGGACACCAAGTCGAGCCAGTACATATCCAATGAATCGACCCATCTCCCGTTACCCAACATTCGACAAAAAAGAGGGGGATGCCTCCTTAGAATGGAAAAGGCCCGCATGTATTGTGACAGCGGAAGATGGCACCTGGGGGTTCGGTATCTCGCTTCACGGCGGTCCTGTGACCCGAATCATCACGGATTACTTTGCCCCACGTCTCGTTGGCGAAAATTGCATGGCAACTGAGAAATTGTGGGATATGATGGTGCGCTCATCCGCCGCCTTCGGTGCCACCGGCTTGACCAGTTACGCAATCAGCGCAATTGACTGCGCCCTATGGGATCTCAAAGGCAAAATCTTGAAGAGACCTGTTTACGAATTGCTGGGAGGCCCACAGAAGGAGAAAATTTTCTGCTACGCCTCCGGCTTTGATCAAGAATGGTATATGGAACTCGGATTCAAAGCGACGAAGCTATTCACACCTTACGGTCCGGTGCACGGAAAGGAGGGCTTAATCAAGCTCGAAGAATTGGTGGCGAGCACACGAGAAGTCATTGGCGATAAAGTCGAGTTAATGTTGGATGCCTGGACCGGCTTTGACGTTGAACATACCGTACGTGTCTGCGAGATCATGAAACCTTACGGCTTAAAGTGGATGGAGGATTACATTCCCGCCGACGATTTTGTGGGTTACGAAACGGTGCGCCAACGCATCCCATGGCAAACGCTCGCCACAGGAGAACACTGGTATCTGCCAACCGTCTTTGCCGCAGCAGCAGGTCGGCGGTTAGTCGACATCTTTCAGCCAGACGTTTTGTGGTGTGGCGGTATCACCGCTGCAGCCAAAATCTGTCACATCGCTGAAGCAAACGGCATCTCTGTGATTGCACACGGTGGAATGAATTATCCCTACGGTCAACATCTGTCATTTGCCATGCCTGCTATCACATGGGGCGAACGGTCCGAGGGTGTTTCTGCACCCGGTGTACCGCTTGAGGAGATGGTGAAGTTGCCCGGCACTCCAGTCATCAAAGACGGTTATCTCGTACCATCGGACGCGCCCGGGTTCGGTCTTGAGATTGACGAAGCTTGGATAGAGAGTATAAGCACATAGAATATACAAGGAGGGTAGACATAAAAAAAGCCCGATGAGAAAAATTCTCACCGGGCTTTTTCCGGCCATTATCCAACCAACGGATCTTTGCGAGGCGATTGGGATTTGCCCCTCCCAATCGAGAGGTTGTGGACGGCTGACTTTATCGCCGCTCATATTCAAATGGGAATGTCACCGGTTCACCATCGTTCGCCCACGATGTCGCCATCGCCACGTCAATCTCCCGGTCCTTACGGCCGTTGTAAGCCCCATACTCTGGCTCGGTGTCGTTGCGAACAGCGTTTGTGATACTCATCAGTTCAGAAGCGACGGGAATTTCACCATCACTGAGCGGGTAATTTCGCAACGGATTTTCCCACACCACTTCCGGCGTTGTATCCGCTACGAGTGCGGCGACGGTCTCAACCCCATCGACATCGTTAGTTTTGCGGGTGACTGTGATTTCGCGTTGCCCATCCGCAGTGTCGTTCAGAATGACCGCTTCATCGCGGAAACACATCCCGCGTTCGGCGTAGAACTTCGTACCGTTGAAACCGCGAAGCGGCGAACCGTAAGACAAGCTGCTGAAATTGAATACCCCAACCGCACCATCGGCAAATTCGATGATGCCGTGCTGCCAATCTTCTGAGTCGCGTACCGGTTGACCTTGCCGCCAGACGTGCTCCTGCACTGCGAAGCTCTTTCGGAACCCGAATACGCGAACGGGTTCGTTATCAAATCCGACGTAACTGCGAATCAAGCCGATCCCGTGATACCCGTGCCCGCGAAATTCGTTGTAGGCGACGTTGACTTTGCCGAATACACCCGCTAGAAGCATCTCACGTTTAATCCGTTCCGAGGGCACACGATAATAGTTTTCGTTGACCTCAATCTTCGTTCCGTGCTGCTTTGCAGATTCAATCATCTTGTCCGACCAGCCGAGGTCTGTGTCGATCGGCGTCTCGGTACAGTAGCTCACCCCATGTTCAGAGCACAGCAGCCCCGGGATGTGATTGTTACTCGGCGTAATTACGATAGAGCAGATATCTGGCTTCTCTTTTTCCAGCATCTCAGCGGTGTCTGTGTATGTGGCAACGTTATACTTTTCGCCCTGCGCTTTGACAGAATCTTCGTGTAGATCGCAAACGGCGACGAGTTCAAGGTCGTCCTTCAACTTCGCAATGAGCGGAAGGTACGTGCCCGTTCCACGATTCCCTGTGCCGATATGTGCAATTTTGAGCTTGTCCATTGATTCGCCTCCTCTGAAAATTGAAGGTTATTTTTACAGTGATACAGAGTAGACTATGGATGCGGTTTCTGTTCAACCTAAAAGTACCGCGGAGCAAACACGAGGCAGAGCAGAATTGAGACGCTACATTTTGATTTTATCGGTTTTTCTCCGCTGCGAAAGACGACTCAACACTGCAATCTAACTCTAAACGCATTATAGCAAAAGGTTTTGCAGAAGTCAATTTTTTGTCAATAGTCGGACACTTTACTTTTCGACACTGGTCAGGGAACGTTTGAAATTGATAACCTTTCCACAATGTACTATGTTATACTGGATTTCAACAAAAGGCAGGAAACCAGCTACACTCACCAAAATTAAAGCCGAGCGAAAACATCAACAACAAGCACTTCGAGAAATAATTCCAAACAATCCAGAAATTCAAAAAGGACATCAACTTTCCTCTGTTCCGAGTAAGTTCGTTGGCTCACACGACAACGACTCTATGTTGGTGATGGTTATCGAATGGCTCAATAGGTGGACGCTCAAGACTCGAAAACTTTAAGCAACATATTGATGTTTGGGAGATCGAATTATCTATGAGTAAAATTCATGAAGCCAATCGTCGGCACTGGAATAATCAGGCACCAACATGGGAGGAACGCTTGAATCGTGATGGGCGTTGGCGCCGGTGTCATCAAGAGCCTGAATTGGCATTTGAGGGTGAAGCACTTGCCACAATCCGAGAGATGGTAGGCGATCTTCGTGACAAACAGGTGTGTATCATTGGTAGCGGTGATAATATGGCAGCCTACGCGCTTTCAGGATTAGGGGCAGTCGTGACCTCCACAGATATTTCAGAGGAACGATTGAAACTGGCAGCAGATCGTGCAGAAATCCTCGGTATGTCGATTGATTTTGTTCGTTCCGATGCCGCCGATCTTGGATTCGCGGGCGATTCAACCTTCGATCTGGTCTGTTCCACAAATGGCTTCTTTGTGTGGATTGCTGACCTCGGTGCGGTTTTTCGTGAGGTATCAAGAATCTTGAAGCCGGGGGGCGCATACGTTTTCTACGACATCCATCCATACATGCGTCCGTGGAAAGAGCAGGTAACGTCTACTGAAATGGAGAAATCTTATTGGGACATCGGTCCCTTTCAAGAGTCAGCGGACGGATCATACGAGTTTAACTGGACCCTAGCGGATTTGCTGAATCCGCTGGCACAAGCAGGATTGAAGTTAAAAAAGTTGTCGAAAACCCAGCGCAAGATCCCCGATTTTGGAAGGGCAGCGGTGATGCGTCTGAGATTGATGAATCACTACTTGATTGGAGGCAGAATCCCCGTGCTGGATTGCCTGTTTGGCTAACGATCGCTGCCGCCAGAATTGATTGAGGTACGGTTAGCGCCCAATAGCAAGTTGTCCAAGTTACTTTACGATAGGAATCCACACGATGATACAGATACGGGAAGAACAGCAGGGGGAGTGTCAGAAGATCCGTCAGGTTATCGTCGCTGCATTCGGTGGTGACACCGAAGCCAACCTCGTTGAATTGCTTCGAGACAGAAACAGGGCACCGGTCGCGCTCGTGGCAGTCAGTGACAATAAGATTGTGGGCCATATCATGTTTTCGCCGGTGACGATAACACCCGCGCCCAAAACATTCCGTGCTGTTGGACTGGCACCCCTATCTGTCCTGCCAGAGTTCCAACGGCAGGGCATTGGCTCTATGTTGGCACGTGAAGGGCTAAAAAAATGCGCGGCGATCGGATTTGAGGCGGCAGTCGTATTGGGAAGCCATCACTATTACCTACGATTCGGTTTCTCCCGCGCCAGTCTTTACGGCTTGGGTAACGAATATGATGCCGACGAGCATTTCATGGCAATAGAACTGAAGCATGGCGCCCTTGATAAAGTCAGCGGCACCGTGCGGTATTCACCAGAATTCAAGGAGTGTGGTTGCTGAGAAATCCATCTACAGGATAATCGGTCACTGAAACTGACAAACCAAAAAATAAATAGACACTTTCGCTCCCCATGTTTGGTAGGCGCTGTTTCCAACTGCGCCGATTGGCAGTGTATAAGTAATTCTAAAATCTACCATAAATAATCATAATAGTATAGTCATTTGTAACATCTTGGAGAGGCATATTGATCGATCACGATAATCTTGAGGAGTTCTCCGATCCAGCCAACTATGATATGGAGGATGCTAGCGATACAGGCATCGCCTTCTACACTGCCCTAGCACAAGAGATCGGCGGTCCGGTGCTCGAAATTGCCTGTGGCACAGGTCGTGTCAGTATCCCGATTGTGCTATTGGATTTTTCTGTAACCGGTTTAGATATCGTACCGGGAATGATAGAGCGAGCGCGTAGCAAATCTGTCGGCTTGCCTATGCGTTGGATTGTGGGGGACGCCCGGACATTTGACCTCAGCGAACAATTTCGGCTTATCTTCTTGACCGGCAACGCTTTCCAAGCTTTTTTGACAAACGCCGATCAAGGAGCACTGTTACAACGTGTGTATGCACATTTACACGACAAGGGATTATTCGCTTTTGAGACGCGTAACCCAATTTTTCCACACTCCCAACCCCCAAAAGGACTATTTGTGCCCCTTGAAACAAATGAAGAGGAACAAGATTGGTCCCCCTTTATTGATACAAGTGGGCGCGAAGTGCGTGTTTCAAGAACCTACGTATATGATCACGTGGCTCAGATCCACCACTGGACAACCTACAAACGCTGGCATGAAGGTGGAGAAGAGCATACCAAAATCACACGTACTGCGTTGCGCTACACCTTTCCACAGGAACTTGCAGCGCTGCTGCACTATAACGGCTTCAGTATCGAACGGCAGTATGGCGATTGGAATCTAGAGCCGTTGACCGCTAATAGCCCTAGCATCATCTCAGTCTGCTGCAAGCGAGGATGATTTGAATCGCTTGGTGTTTATATGAACAGAGCAATCAAATATGGATGTCCCGTTATCACTTATAGAGGAAAGCCTTTCAAATGCTCTCGAATATGAGACTCGGTTTGCAAAATGCACGAAGTTCAAGAAGAATCGTATCCTTCGCTGTTGGGTAGCTGACGGACCGAGTTACCTGCCAGAAGTGTTGCTTGTCAAGATGGCTAGACAGACTAAGCGCGAACCGTACAATCGCCAACGGGATTGTATCGGGAGCTCGGCTTGGAAACTCTTCAATGAATGGGCTGCGCTCCAATTCTTGGGTAAAATCAACGGTGACAAGATGATTACTCCCAAGTTCATCGCTGGCGATGCTACACAAGGGTTAATCGCATTTGAGTATGTGTCAAAAGCGCGCTCGTTCAGGGATATATTGCGTAAATCCAATGCAGCCGAGCGAGCACACGCTCTACTTGCTCACGCTCAAGCAATGGGACGTATGCACGGAAGCACCTATGGGAGGAAAAACGAATGGCTCAGTCTACGAACAAGTCTGAGCACCCATTACCAAGCAGAGACAGATTCATTCGATGGAATCCTCCGGACTTTTCGTAGATTCGCAACATTAGTTGGGCAACCAGAATCTATCGCTGTTGAGAGCGAACTGTCTGAATTACAGGAGATTCTTTCAAACGCTGAACCATTTTCTGCTTTTAGGCATGTGGATATTGCTCCCCAGAACTATCTGTTGGTAGACGACGGTGTGAAACTTGTCGATTTCGAGTACAGTAGTTACGGGTATTCTCTACTTGATGCTCCTTTAGGTCCGTTTCCTTTTCCGGTGCGCTGGGAATGTGATGAAGTTCTTACGCAAGAGATCGAGGGTATTTATCGGACGGAACTATCCTCCGGTTTTCGCGGAGCACTAGACGATGCTATCTACTACAAAGGACTACTGATAGCGTGGATATATTGGCTACTACGTCTTGGACCCATTCCCCGAACGCGTGAAGATATGACCGAAGTATCCGATGAGTTAGCACGTCGGTGTAAGGCAGTAGCACGTTTGAGCCGCGAGATTGAGTACCTGCCGCAGATCGGGCGTACATTTGAGCAAGTGGCAACCGTACACGAAAATCATTGATGAAGTCCAGCAATCAATATTTATGATGAATTAGAGAAATAAGTAGACATTTATCAATAACTCCTACCTGCACGAAGTTTCCAAAAGTCCCCCTGATAAGGGGGATTTAGAGGGTTGACTGTGCATTGGAAATACCTAAGTAATTCTAAAATCTACCATACACGTTATTCGGCGTTCGTGAATCGTGAAAATTTATTCAAAATAGCAAGATCAGAAATGGCCTCAACTAAAACCAACAAGACACCCAACGATGACACCGATTTTGTAAGCGGCGCTGATTTAGCTCGGATGTTCTATATTGAAGTTGTGCGTCCACTCATAGAAGGGCGAGTCCACAGTGCAGCGAGGCTAGGCTCAGGGTCGGATGTCCTCGGTTTTGATACCCATCGATCAACTGATCACGGCTGGGGACCACAACTACACCTTTTTGTGGCAGCCTATGAGGTAGATACCCTCCGCACGATTATTGATTCCAGTCTACCAGAGGAGTTTCACGGCTGGCCCGTGCGCTTCGGTTGGGATGAGGTCGCCGTTCAGCACCATGTGCACGTTGTCCCTCTTGGAGAATGGCTTGAATCGCATCTGGGATTCGATCCGCAAGTGGATATCACGGTCCAAGACTGGCTTACGATACCACAACAACTACTCCTTGAGGTGACAGCGGGTGCGGTCTTTCATGATCCCGACGGAGATTTGAGACGCGTTCGCAATAAACTGGAGTGGTATCCAAACGATATTTGGCTATGGCTCTTGGCGTGTCAGTGGCGTCGAATCGCTCAAGAAGAGGCATTTGTTGGCCGCACGGCTGAAGTCGGCGATGAACTCGGTTCACGAATCCTGACAGCCCGAATCGTACGCGATCTCATGAGGCTCTGCTTCCTCATAGAGCGGCGATATGCCCCGTATAGCAAGTGGCTGGGCAGCGCATTCCGTGACCTCCGCATTGCCTCCGACCTCACCCCACATTTGGATGCAGCGCTCAACGCGACGGACTACCCCGCCAGAGAAGCTGCACTCTGTTCCGCATACGAATATGTCGGGCGTTGCCACAATCAACTTAACCTCGCCCCTCCCGTTGATCCTGAAACCCGCCTGTTCTACAAACGTCCCTTTCGGGTGCTCGGAGGAGATCGATTTGCTGAAGCGTGCCTAGTAGCCATCCAAGACAAGTGGTTGAGAAAGCAACCGCTTGTAGGCAGCATCGATCAGTTTGTGGACAGTACGGATGTCCTGAGTAGTGCCCACAGATCTCGGTGCCTTACCGATATCTATAATGATTGAGAGTTATCTGTTTATCAAGTCCGCTAAATGGTTCGGGGCGGACCGTTATAGGACAAACATCTAATTTACACAAGGTAGACCATGTACATAAACCGTAGGAAGTTTCTTGTTGGCACCGCAGGGGCAGTAGCAGCATTGCATACAAGTGGACAGTCTTTTGCGAGGTCCAGTATGACTCAGACTCCCATGAGTGGAGGAGCACTATCAGCGACTGTTAGCTCCAAGGGGAAATTCGGATGGTGTGGATTAGATAAGTTATCTCACGCCGATCGACCTATCAGTTGGCTACTTGCTCCAGCTCTAACGCTTGAGCACTACTTAGGTATTCCTTCTGAGTCCCCAGAGCATATTCAATATGAACCTTGTGAGAGTCCGAAGCGTCTTAGCGATATCGTTGAAGATGGCTGCACACTGCACTACTCACCGCTGCCGTGCAGCGAAGTAGCGTGTTCGATCTCGTATCGCATGGTGCCTCCACACTATATAGACATGCGAGTAAGAGTCCAAACAAAGCGTGAAAGTTGGCCACTAGGCTATCTTGCTCTGTTCTTTGCAACAATCGTTGATGCTCCAGTTTATACTGGTGTTACCATCAATGGATTTGATGAGCAGGCTGAATTGACGCGGGAAAATCCGTGGGTGTTCTTCAATGGCTACGGAAGAGATTCAGGTAGGACAGCTCATCCAGCAAATGTTAATCAGCCAGAACTTGAGAGGCGAGAAAGCGATCGTGGCGGATATTACTACGACGATAGTTCTATCAGATTTAATCGACCTCTGTTCTTTGGAACGATCGATGGTATGGTGTTCGGTCTAATGTTCCCAAGTAAGGACAGGGAAAATGTAAGGTTTACGGTCAACCCGCTCGCTGAAGCATTTGGTGGTCCCGCGTGGGATTTCTTTTGGGTCATTCCCGATCCAGTTCCAGGACAGACTTGGGAGCTCCCACTACGCGTGATCTGGAAACCGTTTCAGAGCAGGGATGATATGTTAAAGGAATACCAAGCATATGATTCTGATAGAGCGCAGGAGTAACTATGGTGAATTATAGAAATAAGTAGACATTCAAAGTAAATAGTTTTTAGGGCTTACGCACTTCAGTAGGGAACAACTCTCGGACTCTCCCCGATTACATCGTCCGATAAATCGAGACCAGGGGACAGTCGGAACGGAGGATCGTTGTTCCCTACGAACTTCTTGGTGGCGCGTCTATTGTAGTTGCCCGATTTATCGGGCGTGGAGAACGGTGTCCATCGGCGATAAATCGCCGAACTACAAGTCAAAGACTCCTCGGAACGGAGGGGTTGAACACTCAACTACGTAACTCCTAAGTTTTTTTGTACCACGATCTGTTAGATTGTGATCTTACCCCGCAAACGCGACTTATGGCAAATTGCCCTTTACATCGGAGCCGTGCACCGTGTACCATAACTCTGCCAACAAGTTTCTGACCTAATCGTTCATAGTGTCCAAGTAATTCTAAAATCTACCATAAGTCGGAACGTGAGTCGATACACAAACCCATCACCAATGTTGCTCCGGTAACATCTAAGCACGCTTGCTGTCTGAGACTGTCAGCAATATCGACTATCCAAGATCGCCTCGCACAAGGAGACCGCGAAATTGACAACTCGTATCAAAGCCCTTGAACTTTCACGTCGGTTGTTTGAGGAACGCGGACGCCCCTTACTTCAGCAACTTGACCTGCTCAATGTATGTGCAGTGGGTTGTTTTGGAGGCACCTCACAGAACGTCCAGCTTGATGACGATTGGTCTCGTGATCACATGTGGGGTCCGTATCTCACCTTTGTCTTAAAGGGCGAAGCCTATAACGAACATGTTTCCGCGCTAGAAAAAGCCATCGCAAAGATGCCCGATGAAATTGATGGTGTGCCCTGGATTGGCTACGATGGACCTGAGCCACGTAGGACCGGCGTCCAAGAAGCACATTCGCTTCTTCGTTTGATAACAGGTCTTGAGGGACCCGTAGATAGAGAAGAGGATTGGATTCCGCTCATCGAGCGCAATGGCTTTCTAGGGCGTCGCTGGACAGAACAGCTTTTTGACGCAGGTCAAGGTGCAGTTTTTCATGGGACATGGTTTGAGGAGATGTGGCGGGACTGGACAAAATTCGTTCCAATAAATGTCAAGTTAGCTTTAATCAGTCGTTCTGTATTTCGAGTTTGGAATGCAGGACCAACCTACAATCTCAATCGATTAATCGCTCGCAGGGATCCGATAGGAGTTCTTCTCTGTACGAGTCGGTTCGTCGATGAGGTAATGGAATTAGGGTTCACTTTGAGCGACCAGTTCACACCTCCCTTCAAGTGGCGATCCGCCCATTTCCAACGAATCTCAGTCTTCCCAAAAGATGTCAAGACCGCGATTGCAAGATTAGTTGAAGTGAAAGACGTGGAAGAGATTCTATCTATTGCGGGATTTATCGAGTCTGAAATTAAAAGTGTATTGCGATCTATTTTCTCAGTCAGATGTGGACAGAGCACCGATTTGTCCATGTATGCACACGCAATCAAAAGGAAGATACGTAACAAACAAGTAAAAGAGATGACGAATCTCGATTGGTGGGTTCATCTCGGATGAACAGGTAGTGCTGTAAATTGATCGCCCTCAACTCAACCTAAAAGCTGCGTCTGAGCGGAAGTCGCCTTTCGACAATTTTTGACATGATTGAACTGAATCGAAAAATAAAGAAAAATCACCGATTATTATGGATGACCTAACCGACATACGCGAAATGTACAATGCTGGCTGGGATGTTGAGGCAAACAGATTGGAGCGACACCAACTTGAAGCTGATATTACTTGGTGCTATTTGAATCTGTACCTGCCAACGCACGGCAGACTCCTCGAAGTTGGTTTCGGCACGGGGTTTTACACCTTTCCTCTAGCACAACGAGGCTACCAGATCACAGCTGTCGACCTTGCCGATGAATACGTGACCCGGTGCAAGACGAGATCAGAAGAACTTGACCTTGCCGATCAGATTGATTTCCGGATTGGCGATGCACGCAAGCTAGATGGGATTCCGCGCGGCGAGTTCGAGGCCGTTCTGCTTATGGGCCCTCTGTACCATCTGCTGCTTGAAACCGATCGAACAGCAGCACTGCGGTCAGCCTACGCCTGTCTAAAGCCGGGGGGAGTAATCTTTTCTGCGCTCATTTCCAGATTCGGTATTCTCGGGAACCTCATCAAGGAGCACTCTTCGTGGATTGAGAACCAGAAAGAGGTTTGGTCACTAGTTAGAGATGGTCACCGCCCTGCTGATGCCCCAAGGGGTGGCTTCCGCGGCTATTTTGCCCGGTTGGATGAGATTGCCCCTATGCACGAGAATGTGGGATTCCGCACCCTCAAGATTGCAGGTGTCGAGCCGGCTATCTCTGCAGACGATGAGAGCTACAACACACTTGAAGAGAAGCAGAGAGACCTTTGGTTGGATCTCCTATTCAAAATCAGTGCAGAACAAAGCATCGTAGCTTCGTCCAGACACATACTCTATGTGGGCCAAAAATCAGATGACTGAGTCCCATACAATCGAATATATGAGGGGAAAAATGCGGATACAGATTACTGATGCAGAGAAAAAGGACGGAAAAATGAATGAGGCTAACTTGGATTTGGCTCTCCGGTTGCTGCGAGAAGTTGGAGCGGTAATCCTTGAGAATGCTGTGCCGCTCGATATTGTCAAAGAGGCACAAACCGCCTATTTTGATGCAATCCGACGCGGCAGGAGGCGTAAGGTTCGTCATGCAAACGAAATGCCGTACCTGCATCACCAGTTTATCGCCAATCCGTTCGCCCTCCAAGTCATTGAAGCCGCCATGGGCAAGAAGGTAGCCCTGTTCCTCTCTTGGATCCATGACAGCCCCCCAAACGCAGACGAAAACGAGGTAGACAGCATCCCCCATCGTGATGGTAACCACCTATTTCCTGAACTGCTCTGCGTACTTCCTGTTTCAGGTATTTATGTAGACATCCCGCTAATCGATTTTTCAGAGGAAAATGGAGCCACCAAGATCTGGCCCACCTCGCATCTAATTATGGACTGTCCACCATCAGATGTCCAAAATCTAGGAGAACGAGGAAAGCACCTCCCCTCCCTACAGGCGACAATGCCGATGGGCTCTCTGATCCTTCGTGATATGCGACTGTGGCACGCGGGGATGCCGAACAGAACCGACACGAACCGCCCAATGCTTGATCTCGGTTATACGCGCGTATTCCCTCATGCGAGTGAACGCCTTCGAATACCTCAGGAACTCAAGAAAGATTGGTCTAAATCAGCTAAGAAACTTCTTCGGACAGGCTAAGGACAGGTTGCTAGACAGCCCGTAGGTCGAGTTTCCATACTCGACACGTAATCTGGAATTTTCTCTTGATACTTAACACATGTTATGTTATAATTACCTCTATCATCTCACTTACTACAATGATTAGGGGGAAAAATGAAAAAACTGACGCAAGCTGCATTTCAGAGCGCGAAGAACTTCATAATGGATCAAGGACGGGAGTTGGACCAAAGACGTTTTGAATTTCACTTTGAGGGTGGATCTGCCGATGCTGTCCTTACCGCACTCGCATCTTATCAAAACGATGACGGGGGTTTTGGCAACAGTCTGGAACCTGATATCAGGACATCGGCTTCGTCTGCGATCGCGACCACGGTAGGTTTTCAAGTTCTCAGGGAAATTCGGGCACCTGCGGAGCACCCGCTGGTACGGAAAGGAATCGAGTATTTTGTCTCGACCTACGACAAGTCCCGGAGGGTATGGCAAATCATTCCACCTGAAGTGGAGGAGGCACCTCACGCCCCTTGGTGGAATTATGAAGACAGCCCTGAAAATTTCGGTCAGTTTTTGATCAATCCGCGTGCTGAGATTGTCGGATACCTGCACGAATTCAGCGATGGAGTGCCGACAGAATTGCTGAAGCCATTAGCCGCAACCCTTCTGGAATATCTGGATTCCCTATCCGACAAAATGGAGATGCACGATATCCTCTGTTTCGTTAAACTCGCAGAGACGGAGACTCTACCGAATAGCGAGAAGGTTTGGGAAAAACTCGCCCAAGCAGCGGCACCTCGTATCGCCCAAAGTCCAGAGCAGCTGACTGGCTACGTGCTCAAACCTCTGTGGTTGGTTTCCTCTCCAGAATCACCCCTCGCCGCTGAATTCAAGGAGGAGGTGGAGATGAACTTGGATTTCGAGATCGAGCAGCAAGGCGGGGACGGCTCTTGGTCTCCGAATTTTTCTTGGGGAGATCAACATCCAGAAACGTGGCAAATAGCCAAAAAGGAATGGCAATCCAAGTTCACAGTCGATACGTTAAAAACGTTGAGAGATTTCGGGCGCATCGAACAAGTAGATAAATAGAATTCAGATAGGAGTATAATCCTCTTGATACCAGAAACCTTATGGACACCAGGCGCGAATTAGGGAAAATCATTCTCATCAACGGTGCGTCAAGCTCTGGGAAGTCAACGCTTGCACGCGAATTGCAACAAACGCTGTCAATGCCATTCTGGCACTTTTCGTTTGACCACCTCCGCGATTCAAACGCCCTACCGATGGCGCGTATTCGCAGCGGTGAAATTGATTGGTCAACTATGCGACCTGCTGTTTTCGATGGGTTTCATCGGTGTTTGCCAGTTTTGGCAGAAGCAGGCAACAATCTCATCGTCGATCACATTATTGAAAATGAGACGTGGATGTCTGAGCTGGTAACATTACTCACCGGCTTGGATGTATTCTTTGTCGGCGTGCACTGTCCACTTCCTGAGCTTGAGCACAGAGAGCGTGAAAGAGGGGATCGACGAGTTGGGGAAGCTCGGCAGGACTATCAAGTAATACACAGTTTCGCTGAATACGATCTGGAAATCGACTCAATGCAGCCGAACCAGACCAATGTAAACGTGCTAGTCGATGCTTGGAAATCGCGCCAATCCCCCAGCGCATTTGAGCGGATGGCTGCGCGCGAAGGAACGCCCCTCACTCGCCATCCCAGTTAGACCTTCGTGGTTACATCACACATAGAGAAGCTATAGCAGATTTCTAACCATCATCGCCATACATCTGGTCAATCGCTGCCTTATGCTTCTCCATAATGACCTGTCGCTTCAGTTTGAGCGTCGGCGTTATATCCCCCGCTTCCTGCGAAAATTCCTCTGCCAGTAAAGTGAACCGCCGTACCCGCTCAAAGTCAGCAAAATCGGCAGAATATTGGTTGATTTCAGCCCGAATCAACCGCTGAATCTCTGGTGTTTGGACGAGTGCCGCAATGTCCCCCGCCTCAAGCTGCTGTTCCGTCGCGTACTCCTTAAGCTCATCAAAGCTTGGCACGATGAGCGCAGTGACAGTGCTACGCTGATCGCCAAGCAGCATGATTTCGCTGATGTAGGGGCTCTGCTTCAGTTGATTCTCAATGGGTTGTGGGGCAACGTTTTTCCCGTTAGAGAGAACGAGGATATTTTTCTTCCGATCGGTTATCTTTAGAAACCCTTCCTCATCAATCTCTCCAATATCACCTGTGTGGAACCAACCCTCTGAGTCGATAGCTTCCGCTGTGTCCCCCGGCTTGTTGAAATAGCCCTGCATGATGTGCGGTCCCCGTGACAGAATCTCGCCATCTTCAGCAATCTTCACCTCCACCCCCGGCACGATGGGGCCCACAGTGCCAAACTTCCACTGATTCGGACGGTTCACACTGATGACAGGTGAGGTTTCGGTCAAACCATACCCCTCAAGGATAAGGATCCCCGCTGCATGGAAGAACTCCGCAATCGCTTGCGATAAGGGAGCCCCACCGGAGACAAAGAAGCGTAGACGTCCACCGGTTGCTGCCTTAAGTTTCTGGAAGACCAGCTTATCGGCAAGACCCGCCTTCAACGATAGGATGGAGGATGGCTTCCTCTTCTGCTGAATAGCTTGACTCACCCTCCCGCCGACACCGACACTCCAGTGGAAAATCTTCTGTTTGAGACCAGAACCTTCTTTGACGGAGCGGAGGATTCTTTCGTGCATCCCTTCATAAAGACGGGGCACACTCATCATAATTGTTGGGCGAACATCCTGCATATCTTGGCGAATAGTGAACAAACTTTCAGCATACGCAATGTTCGCACCACCGCTAAGTGGTAGATAGTGCCCACCCATCCGTTCAAATACATGCGATAATGGAAGGAAGGAGAGAAAAATGTCATCAGGAGTGATTGACACAATCCCTGTCGCCGCCTGCACGTTTGACATAAAATTGCCGTGGGTCAGCATTGCGCCCTTCGGGTCGCCTGTTGTGCCGGAAGTATAAATGATCGAGGCGAGGTCGTCAGGATCAACCGCCTCACGCGCTTGTTGGTAAATCTCATCCCCGTTCTCCACCTCCTGCCCGAGCGTGCATACCTCATCGAATGCGCGGACTGAGTCCTCCTGCATGTCATCAAAAATAATAACATGCTGAAGGCTCGTCGGGACATTTGTATCAAAGGCTTTGACTTTCTCCAACTGGCTTTCACTGGATAAACAGAGGATTTTTGCACCCGAATCCCTGACGATGTACTCCACCTGTGCGGACGTCAGCGTCGAAAACATAGGTACAGTCACCCCACCTCCAGCAAGCACGGCTAGGTCGGTTATCGCCCACTCTGGACGGTTCTCTGATAGCAGGGCAACCCGATCGCCTTTCTGCATACCAAGTTCAGCCAATCCTAAGCAAAAATGCTTAATCCGATCTGCAAGTGTCGCATAAGAGATGTCCTGATACTGCTTGTCAACTTTGTAAGATAACGCAGGCTTGGAGCCGTGTTGCCGGATGGTATTTTGTACCATCTGGTTGATTGTTATTTTGTCCATGATCGACCTCCTCATATTCGGATTATGGAGAATCTGGAAAATGTTTCCGTAACTATCCTTCACCTGTCTCGGCTACTAAACGAACTTCAACGCTCACAGCGCTTGTCAACCATCTTTTGCGCTTACGAGCATTATAACCCCACTTAGAGAAAGCGGTCAACCCGAAAACATATAAACTTCAAAATAGAGCAAAGAAGTCACTCGCTCCCCTCTCGTCAGTTCCCTTTCGCATCATGGTAGGTACTTGTTGTACCACGCCAACTGACGCTTGAGCATATCCAACTGATGCCGCGGCTCTCCAATGCTATGCCCCTCGCGTGGATATTTGACGAACGCCGTTTCGACACCGCTAGCCTTGAGTCCAGCGTAGAATTCCTCTGATTGTGGTAAAGGAACCCGGATATCTTCCTCACCGTGCAAGACAAGGGTTGGGGTCTGAGCCCGGTCCACATGACTAATCGGCGATCGCTCACGATACAATGCTAACTGTTGTGATGGCGGCCCTGAAAAGTAGAGCGACATAAAGTGCGGAATATCAGTCTGTGCGTAAAAACTGACCAAGTTGTTGACGCCACAAACGTTACAGGCAGCTTTGAAGCGATTGGTGTGGGTAACAATCCAACCTGTCATGTACCCACCATAGCTTGAACCGCCAACGATTAGCCGGTCAGGATCGGCAATTCCCTCTTCAATCAGAAAATCAACTCCTGTCATGATGTCCTGATAGTCGCCGCCGCCCCAGTCATTATAGTTCGCAGTGGCAAAGTCGTTTCCGTATCCATCCCCGCCACGAAAATTAGGAGCAAAGTAAGCAAACCCTTCCCCACTAAAATAGTGCCATGTCGGTTTGAACCCCAAATCGCGTGAACTCCGGGGCCCACCGTGTGGCTCGACAATGAGTGGATAGCTTCTACCCGTTTCATACCCAACAGGCAAACAGAGTAAACCCTCAATCTCAAGCCCATCGCTGCTTCGCCACTGAATAACACGCACCTCACCGAGTGTGATATTTTCTAGTTGTGGATTGAGTTTCGTAAGCTGCTCCATCTCCCCTGTACGGAGAGAGCCGATCCAAATATCCGGTGGGGCGTATGCCTCGCTACGAGTGCACACGAATGTATCACTGTCATCAGCGATGGAGATCCCGCCAATGACCCAATCGCCATGAGTAATCTGACGAATTTCGCCATCCACCTTTGAAGCAGAATAAAGCTGCCAGCGCACCCGATCCATTGCGATAAAGTAGATTGCCTCGCCCTCCGGGGACCAGACCGGTGCCTCGGCATTACGATCAAGCCGCACGGCAGTTAGATTTGTTGATGTGCCCCCTTCCGCCGAGATGAGATGCAAATCTTTCTGACCATAACGTTCTGGACTATGCAAGTATGCAATCTGCTCCCCACCCGGCGACCAGCGCGGTGCACTTTCGCCGCCGGTGTGCGCTGTCAATTTCCGGACGTTCTTGGTTTCAACGTCGATGACCTGAACAGTCCCACTAAACATCATATCGTCCGCCTTTGGGGAAGGTGACGAGACAAAAGTAATCTGTTTCCCATCCGGCGACCAACGCGGTTCACTGACGTGGAAATCGCCCGACGTCAGTCTCTGAGATTTGTCCAAATTAACGTTCTCATCTGAGCCTTCCTCCGGCAAGCTAAAAAGAGGCGCAGGCTCATCGTGCAATGTTTCGGCGTCGATAACCCACAGATGCTGCTGCTTGAAGTCATCTACACCCATGATCACCCGGTCATCCTTGGCTTTCTTCCGCTTCTCATCCGCCTCGCTATCCTGCTCTGTCCTGAGAAATGCAATACGTTTCCCGTCAGATGACCACTGCGGATTGGAGGCACCGTTTTCTGCATAAGTCAGCTGTTTTGCCTCACCCCCCGCGACCGGAATAATCCAGATTTGTGCTTTACCATCTCCACGCCTTGAGACGAAGGCAAGTCGCCTACTGTCCGGTGACCATTGCGGATTGCCGTCTCCATGGGGACCATTCGTCAACTGGAACGGTTCACCACCATCGGTTGAAACCAGCCAGATATGACCCCGGTGTTCACTTTTCTCAGCTTCAAGAACCGGAACAGTTCGGACAAATATCGCCCATTTGCCATCAGGGGAAATCGTTAATCCACTGAGCCCCCTCATCTCGACAATATCCTCCGGTTGAAGCGTTCTCAACCCTTGACGTTCCTGTACATTTTCAGTCATGATGCGCTTTTCTCCTATTACCAACGGTTTTTTAAGAATGGATGTAGGAAAGTTAGGTCAGCTGTGGTAGAATATCTGCTGACCTAATAACTTGAGTTTCAGCAGGACAATATATTACAGCACACGAAGACTGCCCAAAACAGGTGAATCGGATGCCCATCATATCTCATTCTTCAGAGATTTTCAACCCTCTTCTACAAAATCTGAGACTTACACAGATCGCAATCGCGTTGAGAATATGAAAATCTCCTGTTTACTAGTCTATCAATACCAGACACACGAAACCCCAAAAAAAAGAATGTGCAACATACTACTTGGTATAGCCCCGGTTTCCGTTGCACAATGTTTTCACATAACCACAGTCAAAACAAGCTCATCTGAAAATATAAAAAAGGAGAAGGTGGAGGACACAAGCTCCATCAATAGATATGAAAAATGTGGATGAAGACGCTCTATTTGAACTCGCGCAGCTAGAAAATGAACAGATTGACCTGGCTAAGGGCGCCCTCCTCATTGCTAAAGATGCCTATGCGGATCTGGAAATTGAAGTATATCTGCAACAGCTGAATCGGATGGCTGAAGAACTGCAATTACAGATTGACCCAGAAGCAGATACAAGCGAACAGATTAACTACCTAAACCGTTACCTATTTGAAGCGCAAGGATTCGCGGGTAGCAGCCAAGAACACTATTACGATGCCCGGAATAGCTATCTCAACGAAGTCCTTGAACGCAAAATTGGTATTCCGATCACCCTTTCAATCGTGTACATGGACATCGCCAAACGGATTGGACTGCCGTTGGTAGGGGTTGGCTTTCCCGGACATTTTATCGTCAAGCATAGCACTTTAGACACCGTGATAGACCCTTTTGAGAAAGGGCAAATTTTATCCAATGCAGACCTCTCCGAAAGATTAAGGCAGATTTTCCGTGAACCTGTGCAGATGCATCCACGGTTTCTGCAAACGGTTACCAATAAGGAGATTCTCGCGCGGGTGCTGCGGAATTTGAGACAGATCCACTTTAGGATAGGGGAGTATCAGAAAGCGGTTAGAACCGCCGAGCAGATTATATGGCTTGCCCCCCAATCCGCACAGGATTATCAAGATCTCGGCTACCTGTATTATCAAGTTAAGGCATACGGTAAGTCTCTCGATGCCTTCAATACCTATCTCGATTTATCGCCTGATCCACCGGATCAGGAGGAAATTTCTAGGAACATTCGTGTCCTGACCCAAGAGATTGCCAAACTGAATTAACTCTACCCAACGCATACACCCGAACTTTCGCGCGGTTTGTCTCTATGCTCATTCATAAAGGACTGATAAAGTAGAAGCAAGGAGAAACTACATGGACCATAAACTCCGTTTCGCAGTGGTTGGGGCTGGTAGATTTGCAGAAGAGTGTCAAATCCCTGGCTTGCAGCGTCACCCCAACGCAGAAGTTGTTGCACTCTGCAGACGCAACCGTGATCTGTGCGAGCAAACTGCACTTAAATTTGGCGTCCCGAAAGTCTATACAGATTACACTGACGTAATCGCCGATGACACAATCGATGCAGTGACAATCGTAACACCAAATGTCTTCCATCACCCTATTGCGGTGCAAGCAATTCAAGCGGGGAAACACGTTTTCTGCGAGAAACCCTTAGCTATGAATGCTACAGAGGCACGTGAGATGTACGACGCCGCCGAAGCGAGTGGTAAGATCCATCAGGTCGCCTTCACGTTCCGCTATACGCATTGCCTCCATAAATTGCGCCACATGTTTAAGAAGGGCAAGATTGGCAAGCCGCTTTATGTTCGTATTCAATGCGATGGTTGGAGCGCGCTCCATTCATCGGCGAAAGCAGCATGGCGTAACCAAAGAAGCTTTTCTGGAACCGGTATGCTTGGCGATATGGGATCCCACTTTTTTGATGCCATCCGATGGGTGTGCGGCGATATTATACAGGTGTGCGGTGTATTGCATAACGTGCCGCGTGTTCGCCCACACGCTAGCACAAGTGAACCGACCTTAATCGACACCGACGATCTTGCTGCCGCTTGGTTCGAGACCGAATCTGGTTTGAAAGGTCAGTTCTTTGTCAGCAGCGTTACGCCACCACGTCCAGAAAATAAATACATTGAAATTGTCGGTGAGGAAGGGGCATTATTTGCTTATTTAAGTCGAGGTCAAGAGGAGGGGCTGCGGTTTCGCCATCGGGACGATGATTGGGAAACCATAGCTTTGCCGCCCGAAGCCGCTGAAGGGAAACCACACGCCTTGGGACGAATGATGGGCTGCTTCGTCGACGGAATTCTCGCCGGACAACTTAATTCAGATCGAGATCCCTCCTTCTTCGATGGTTGGAAGGCACAGTTAGCCATTGATGCTGTCGTTGATTCTGCCGAGCAAAAAAGGTGGATTGAGATCGGAAACGAAAACAATGATTTATAATTCACCATAAAAACAGGTTCGTTTTTTGCTTGACCCCATTGAACCATTTCGCATACAATTAATGACGCGTTGGTAAAATAGAGAAATCTCTAAATCGTTCGGTGATTTCTGCGTCTCAGCAGTAAAAGCAAGGCTAGGGACACGAGTACTTCAATTTTTCGCGTAGTTTGTTACGTGAATAGCCGGTGGATGATAGATTTATGCCACAGCATACCTTCCGTTTAGGAAATGTATTGCGTGAGCATCTATCAAGTACCAATTCATCAATCCGCGAAATGCCTGTCAGAGAAAAACAAGCCTGCTTTCGCATCCTAAGTAAAGGAACATCACGGGTGATTTAACTGTTGACGCAAACCATTTTTGGAGGTAACAAATGAGTGCCAAGAAAACCTCAGGGGCTTTAATGACCTCGTTGATTGTTCACGGCGTCGCCTTCTTTATCACGGGTATCTATCTCGTTACCCAAACCCAACAGTTCAAAGATTTAGTGGGCACCGAAATTCTGCAGGCAAAAGAACCCCCGAAACCACAAGTCCGTAAACCGGTCATCAAGCCGGTGGTAAAACCAACCGTTCCAACCACAAACACAGTGGTAGTTGAGCAAGTCCAGGTCCAGCCTCGAGTAACAACAGCAGCGGTCGTCCGTCCGACCTCGGTGCAGCCGCAAACCGTTTTAGAGTTTTCAAATAAAGTGGTGAAGTTAGATGCGCCTCTTAATCCTAATGTCCCAAAAGTAGCAAGCCCAAATCAGCCCGTACCACAAGTTGTGACCCATGCCGACTTGCCCGTTTCTGATGCGCCAGGGGCATTGGCATTTTCTGCACCCGTCGCAACGGCGCCAAGTGCTGCACCCGCTAGCATCGGCCGTGGAGTGGGGGGTGTTGTGCAGGTGAAAGTCGCCTTTACACGTCCGGCTGGCCTTGCTATGGTTGATCATGTCGGGGCCGCTCACGATGCCTTGAATGATATCGTTGAGAACATTACTCTTGGTAACGTTGAAGTTCCCCCACTGCCGCGCGGCGAACCCGGTGGGCGCGTTGTCGGTAAAGGCAGCGATATCCGCGGTGTCTTCCGGTTCACGCGTGTCCGTCACAGTCTCGCTGATTGGTGGGCAGATGCCTCCTCGCTGAACGCCTTTACCAAATGGCTCAATGAACGCACCAAAATTAAAACCGATATGAACGTCGAGGGCGGTGCGTTGAAGCTAAACGACGCCAATCTGATGAAATGTCCGTTAGTCTTTATGACCGGACATGATCCGGCACACGTCCGATCCAAGAATCTGATGGGGCGTCAATATGGCGGCGGCAAGATGGATAGTCGATTCTCCGAAACGGAGATGGCCGCATTACGGCGGTATCTCGTCGAAAAAGGCGGTTTACTCGTTTTTGATGATTGCGGTGTAGACGCAGCAGCACAAGCGATGCCGCGCCTATTTTTAGCACAGATGCGTTTTGTTATGCCTGAATATCAGGTACAGCGTATACCTAACGACCACGAAATCTACGATAACTTCTATGAGATGGGGGGACCGCCGACCGGATTCGACATTTTCTGGTGGGGCTCTCGACCAGGCAGGCGGAACTTCCTTGAAGGCATTTCCGTCGGCGACAAAATCACGGTCATCCTAGTTCGCCGTGACTATATGTGCGCGATGGAGTCGGTCAGTTTACCGACCCGTTCCGTCAAATACTCGCCCGGTGTGTATCGTTTCATGACCAACGTTGCGGTTTATGCCCTGACCCACGGCTCGATTTCAGACTATTCTGGTTATGTGCCAGAAGATAGGATGGCAGCAAAGAAGCTGCCGACCGAAGCGCCAGAAGCCGCAAAAATTGGAGCAGTTAAATAGAATCCGTTGGATCGAATACCTTTCAAATCAATCGAGTAAAAAAGCAGTCATTCATTTGGCTGCTTTTTTTATTTTCCGCTCCCAAGTATCTGCCGCTATACGGTAAATCGCGCCGTTGCATAAAGATACTACAGACCGTTCATTCACCAACGGAAGCAGCACGACCGCGTTCAATAAGTTGACGACGCAGCCGAGGTGTTATTAATCGCTTTTTATCGGTAAAATCAACCTTTTCAGCGAAGAAGGAGATTTGTATGGAAGCCTACAACGCACAGCTAGCGCTTTCGGAGGCGCAGTTGCGCCCACTCTACATCGAAGGATATACCGACCAACTCAGCTACGCACCGGGTGACGAGGTTGCGTTTCATATTTCTACGAGTGCATCGGAATATTCACTTCAGATTGCGCGTATCGGTCCAACCCGTGAAGTAGTGTGGAACGAACAAGATATTCCCGGATCTGCGTATCCAGTCCCCGAGGATGCATCGTCGCACGGATGCCGTTGGCCCCCCAGCTTCAGGCTGCGGGTGCCGGATACATGGCGGAGCGGATACTACGAAGTATCAATGCAGGCAAAAGATAACGGCGGTGAATTCACATACAGAAACCGTCGGACCGCCGAAGGCGTGCTGCACTTTGTTGTGCGCTCCGGCCAGCCGGGACATGACACAAAGATTTTGCTGCAGCTGGCGACAAACACCTATAACGCCTATAATAATTGGGGCGGATATAGTCTCTACAGTTACCATGGTCATAGCAACTTACAGGGGCACCGCGTTTCCTTTGATCGACCGATGGCGGGCCTCTTTAGCAGGTGGGAACTGTTCTTTGTGGAATGGGCGGAACGGAACGGCTATACACTTGACTACGCCGCCAACAGTGACCTTGAGTTTCGACCAGAACTTTTGAAGGATTATCGACTGGTGTTAAGCGTGGGGCACGATGAATACTGGTCCGCAGGAATGCGAGATAACCTAGAGGCGTTTATCGCTGACGGTGGCAATGCAGCGTTCTTTAGCGGAAATTCCGTCTGTTGGCAGGTCCGTAGCGAAGATAACGGACGCGCCCTGACCTGCTGGAAGCAGTGGTACAATCACGACCCCATCTACAAGACGGACGATTACCGAACTTTGAGTACATTGTGGAGCCACTACCTCGTCGGCAGACCTGAAAACGAACTGACCGGCGTCGGGTTCCTTTACGGCGGATACCACCTCAGCCACGGTCAGTTCATGGATGGCGCCGGCGAGTACACAGTGCACCGTCCGGATCACTGGATCTTTGAGGGAACCGATCTCAAGCGAGACGACACCTTCGGCGGTAAACATACCGTCGTGGGCTACGAGTGCGATGGCTGTGAGCTAAAAATTCAGGACGGACTTCCTGTCCCAACGTATCAGGATGGTACGCCCGACAGCTTCCTTATCCTCTGCACTGCTCCAGTGCGCTGGCATCCAGACGATAGCGAATGGTATGAACGTTGGGAAAGAGGGCGCACCGGCGCTGCAACGATGGGGATTTATACCCGTGGCGGAACAGTCTTCACCGCCGCCACAACCGATTGGGCGCACGGATTGCAGGGCGGAGATCCGGCTGTGGAACGCATTACACAAAATGTGCTTGATCGGTTATCGCGCTAAGCTAAGTCGGAGTTACAGTCTACCCCGATGCCCCCGCTGAATCGCTTCACACAGCTCCATCGTCTTCACCGCTTCCTCTAGCGGGCTCCACGGCGTAGTGTCGTTCAGGATACAATCGGCGAAATGGCGCGTTTCGTTGAAATCGGGACCACCAACAGCGTCAAGGTCAAGCGGATCTTCGCATAGTGTTCCATTCAAGTAAAGCGTGATTTCCGGTGTACGTGTCAAGTCGAGGTATGCCGACATATCCTCTGCGTGGACCTCTGCCGACTGAATCCGGTAGCCAACCCCATAGTGACTCATCATTGTGCCGTGGCAACCATTATCAAACCCGATGACCGCGTTGTAGCGCGGTGTGCCTGCACGCTTGCCATGCCACGAATGACCATAAACCTCTACGGCGGTTGCCGCTTCAGTCGGTGTGCGTCCTGCCATCCAGCGTAGCAGATCGACATGGTGGATCGCATCGCAGATAATCTCTGGCGGCGCAAAGTCCCCGCGCCCCGGCCGCTGCAAACCCGAGGGCGGTTTATGATAATTTGCCGCGACCTGTACCGCGCCACCACGTTCCTGTAGTAACCTTCTCACCGCCAATACCTCCGGTTTGTAACGGCGATTGACGGACAGAATCGCTTTGCCCTTACTCTTACGGGCGGCGTCAAGCATCTGCTGCGTTTCATCAACGCTCATCCCCGGTGATTTCTCGACTGATGTATGTAGATCCCGTCCCAAGCACTCCACCACAATCGGCAGCAGATGCCCTGGCATGGTAACGACATAGACGACATCTAGATCCACCTGATCCAGCATCTCCCGGCAATCGTTGAACGCAGATTCAGGTTCATGGTCCAGTTTTGCCTGCTCCAAGCGTTGGTCGTCAATTTCCGCGACCGAGATGAGCTGCATCCGAGGTTCACCTTTAATCATCGCAAAGTGACCCTGCGCGTGCCCACCGCAACCGATAACACCGACTTTCAGATCCGCCATTGTACAATTTCCTCCTGGTTTGCTAAATTTTATCCAACGTGAATTTCTATAGGGCTGCTAATCATAGCTTTGAGCCCCTCATCACCGGCCTGTTCCGCGAGTGCCAATGCAGTTTGGAAATCCTGTGCCGCTTCTGAGACACGACCTAGATTCGTCTTCGCATTTCCTCGATTGTAGTAGGCCATGGCATAATCCGGCTTGAGACGAATTGCCTCGTTATAGTCATCTATCGCAGCCTTATGTTGCTTCAAAGTGAACTTCGCACTTCCCCGATTGTTATAAGCGATGACAAAATCAGGGGCAAGGTGAATTGCTTCGTCATAGTCGGCTATTGCAGCATCATATTGCTTCAGAGCAGATTTAGCATTCCCTCGATTATAATAAGCATCAGCATAGTTGGGTTTGAGGCCAATTGCCTCGTTATAGTCGGCTATCGCAGCCTTATGTTGCTTCAAGGCAGACTTCGCCATTCCTCGATTGTTATAGGCAATAGCATAGTCGGGTTTAAGGTCAATCGCTTTGTCATAGTCGGTTATTGCAGCATCATATTCACCCAATTTACCTTTGACAACCCCCCGATTATAGTAGGCATCAGTGTAACCCGGTTCAAGGTTAATTGCTATGTTGTAGTCTTTAATTGCCGCAGAACCTTGCGCTAGTTGATCTTTGGTACGCCCTCGATTGTAGTAGGCTACGACACAATCTGGTTTGATACGAACTGCTTCGTCATAGTCTTCAATCGCAGCCTTATATTCACCCAACTTACCCTTGACAACCCCCCGATCATTATAGGCTATTGCATAATTGGGTCTGAGTTGAATTGCCATATCATAATCTGCAATAGCAGATTCATACTGACCCAACTCGGATTTTGTATAACCCCACCTAAAGTAAGCCTCAGCAGATACCAACGGTTTCCCTTGGGATAAAGACCGCGCTGGCTTCGACCAAGTGAGCAATGTTTTGAGATAATTTGCTGGAACAATAAAGTTGGGATTCTGCTCATCTGCAACGCTCCTCGCCGAAATACCTATGACTTCCCCCTTTTCGTTTAGCACCGGTATTCCACTGCCCCACGGAGGAGTCGCTGCTGTAATCTGGAACCGTTTATCAGTGGAACCTCCTCGGATAATACTACTGATGATACCGTAGGAGAAAGTTTCTGTCGATTTTTCGGGATTATCTGCGACATACACAATTTCGCCAATCTCGACCGTATCACTATTACCAAGGGGAAGAGGCGGAATTCTAAAATTTGGCACTTGTAAAATTACCAAATCGTGTTTCTCATCCTTTGCGGTGATTCCTTCAATGTTATATGTAGTTGACTTTCCCAACAACTTAACAGCACCACGCTTGGCTCCCTCAATAACGTGAAAACTGGTCACAATTTGGTTGCCTTGTATGAAGAATCCACCACCAATTCCGAGGAGCTGGTCGGTGGTATCTTTCATCTCCAATACTACCGTAGAGGCTAAGGTTTCTTTGGCAATCTGCTGCGTGATTTGAGCATGTGCTATAGCTATAACTTTCTCGCGTGTTTCGATTTGGTGAATCTCGTCTAGAAATGTCTCCTCATCGAGCCTCTCCAACCATCTATGTCGATCCACGGAATAATCGCCTCTGCCATCTTTATACTGAAAAATTCTCTCCAAAAGCGCATGAACCTCTGGATTCAGGCGACGGAGTTTATTCATCTCAGCTTCTAGCAGATCTTGTATGTTCATCTTCAGCGATCTCCTCTAACCACGTATAAGGGTTTTCAACACGAACGCGAAGTTGCGAGTGGAAGTGTTTTGCCCTTCTAAGCATCCGATCGTCTGTGGTTAGAAGGATATCCGTTCCACCACTTTCTGCGCAGGCAATATGCAAAGCATCCAACCATTTAAATCCTAACGATTTAAGCTGTGCACATCGTGTTCTTTCCGGTGCACCAACTGAGACATTTTGATGTGCAAGACTGAGTAAGGCTTCCATATCATCGCGTAGTGTTGTATCAGGGGTTTTGCTGATTTCATTCACCAGAACCGTGCTAGTAATCCACTGCCAGTCACTCGTGAAAAACCGAGCGAGAATTGCCTGAATGGCTTCAGTTTCGCGGCGAATCCGCGCTTGTGTCTGATCGTTAAAAGGACGATTCAAACAACAAGTATCAAGATATATTTTCCAGATTTGAAGAGGAGTTTGCACATGCTTCACTCTATTGGACGGACCTGTTTTTGTGGATTTGGCACCCCTCCACCTACCTGTCCATTTGTGCGTAAGGTCATGCAGGTTTGAAACCTATTCCTGCAAAGAGAAATTACTCTTTACTTTGTATTGCCTTTGACAGTTCCCCGATTCTATTCAGTGTGAATTGCCACAAAACTTTTGGAATTTGCAGGATAACTTTTGGAATGAGGATAACGAAGGAGAAAAATGCCGCGAGAATTCCAAAGACGCCGTTCTGGGAAACCAGAGAAACTAGGAGGAAAACTCCCACTGACACCACACTTGAGATAGTAAGCCTTCGCTCACTATAGCAATTTACTTTTGAACGCTGCACAATAATGGGTGCCAAACGTGTGGCAAGGATGGCCACTAGACTGAGCACGATCAGTATTCCCAAAACAGTAGCGGCTAATGTCCGCAACGGTCGCTCACCCAATTGCCCACGGAGTATATTAGCCCCGTAGAAAAAGTCTGTCGTAACAATTACCGCCTTCCCTTCCACTCGTGCCATCGCAGGATTTTCGAGAAATTCCAAAATTTCGTGTACCTCTCGTGCCATTCGGCGCTTCAGGCTGTCATCAAATGACCGTTTGAGTGCATTCTCCGGATCAATACGAAGCTCCCGACGATACCGTTCCAATATAAGCGGCAAATCTTGGGGGCTAGTATACCCCTCCACGAAATGTTTGTGCAATAGTTGTTCTTCTTCTGGTGTTAAATTAGTACTTCCCACTGACACCACACTTGAGATAATCACCACACTTAAAATAATGAGCATCGTCTTACTATAGGATTTCATATTGCCAATTCTCCTACAAGACAGGACATCGCCAGACAACAAGTGAACAGACATAGGGGCCTGCTCTACAATACTAACAGTAGGCAAAAAGGCGACTGCCTACCCACACCCGTTTTGGGAGCGAGAGGCAATCGTCGGTACGCGTTAAACATCACAAACCGAATTTAAAAGAAAAACGGATTTGACCACGCCTTCTTTCCGCTCTCATCAGTAACCTCGACTCGGACGTACTTGATGCCGCTCGGCAATTCATATGTTGCCTCAGTCAATGCCTCCCCTTCGGAGGTAACGATACGCTTTCCACGACTGCGCTGGGCTTTGAACACAATAGACTGTGCAGGTGAACATTTGACGGAAACGCTCTTCTTCCCTCCTCCTTCGTCCGCCAAATCGAAGTCGATTAGCTCCGGTCCAAGGGTTGAATAGAAAGCCCCGGTGCGAAACGCTGTCATAATCGCATCGGTGGTAAGCTCAGGTGCCTTCACCATGACCCAACCGTGAAAACAATCATGCTCCGTACCGTGTGCGTCATCGGCAGCAATCCCGAATACAGGACGACCCGCTTTGTCCAATAAATCGTCCCAAGCCTGCTCGGAAAAGCCCTTGCCGATGCCCATGCAGGTATCGTTATAGACCTCAACCGCAAAGTATCCACTCAGCGGTAGATAGTCCAATAACGTATGTCCGCACCAATAGGGGTGACAGAGTACCGCCTCGCCGCCCTGCCGCTTAATCTCCTCGATTACGGCGTTGGGATGCAATTCAGCACAGTTGATGCGCTCGTGAAGGTTTATACCAACAATATGATATGTGTCGCCACCATAAGGGTTGTTGGGATGGACTTCACTACCAGAAATCGCCAAGAACCCATCTCGACTGTGGGTAGAAACATCGTTGACCGTTCGGTGGTCAGTCAACACCAAGAAGTCGTAGCCTGCTTCCCGGTAAGCTGCGAAGCGATCTGCCATCGGCAGCCTCCCGTCCGACTCGGTGCTATGGCTGTGGGTATTGCCGCGATACCATTGCCCGGACTGTTTGAAGGGGTTAACGTTTGACATAAAAAGCCTCCTTATTGGTCTCAATAGTTTGGTTGGGTTGTTGTATTTTAACACACCGCTTTCAAAACGAAAATGGAAAAACAATTCAAAATCTCCCAAAAAAAGATTTACGATCGGGGGACAGTCGTGTAAAATATAGTCAAGGAGATTGGCAGAAATGAAGACGATTATTATCGGTGCAGGACGTGGCAGACGCCTCATGCCGCTGACAGAGGATACGCCCAAGTGTTTCGCAGCGGTTAAAGGTAAACGCATCCTCGATTGGATACTTGAGGCGTGGCGTGCAGCAGATGTAACGGATATTGTCTTCGTCGGTGGGTATCAAATCCAACGTATCCAGAGTGATTACCCTACCTTCCGCTTTTACCACAACACCGATTGGCAGCAGAATAATATCTTAGTCTCGCTTTTTCGCGCCGAAGCCGAAATGAACGAACCGTTTGCCTGCACCTACGCGGATATTATCTATCGCCCTTGGGTAACGCAGAGATTGATGGATAGCCCTTATGACATCACGCTTGTCGTCGATACGGATTGGCGAGAGCGCTATGCGGCACGTACACTCCACCCCGAAGATGATGGAGAAAAAGTCCTCGCAGACGGTGCGCGAGTCGCAAAAATCAGTCGTGAAATAGCACCCGAAGCTGCACACGGAGAGTATATCGGCGTCGCAAAATTTAGCGAGCACGGTGCAAGTCTGCTACGTGAACATTTCCACCGGGTTTGTCATGAATATAACGGGACACCTTTTCAGGGGGCAGCCTCTGTACAGAAAGCGTACCTGATTCAGCTCTTTCAGGAGATGATTGAGCAGGGCGTGGCAATTCACAAGGTGGACATTGCGGGCGGGTATTACGAAATCGACACCACGCAGGATTATGAGATAGCCAATGAAGTTTGGTAAAATAACGAGCCTTGCCCACTCCACCACTTGAAATCCCGGTGTCTCGAGACTAGTACTCGTGAGAAGAATTAAAATAGGAGAGCCCTTATGCAAATTCTGAATCTCGAATCAGGAACGCCTTTCCAGATGGGAAAGGGAAAAAATTGGCGGGTCGTCCATCCCGATATGGGAGCGACACAGATAACCCTCAACCATGGTCAACATGCCCCCGGTCAGGAGTTCACACAACATCTACACGACGAATCGGAGGATATGATTGTGGTACTTGAGGGCGGCGGTCATATCCGGCAGGGAGATGTGTACACCCCAATTACTGCGGGCGATGGTATCTTTGTGCCGGCGCGAGAGGTTCATGGCACCGTCAATACAACAGACCAACCGGCACGGCTCATCAGCTTCCAATCCCCACCAGATATGGCACTGTACCGTGGTGAACGAGATCAGCCCAACGATGCACCCACCCCGGAGCTAGGCCACCGAAGCGGTGTACAAGTGATTTCGATGCCAAAAGCGGGGCCGGTGTTCGGTAAATCGGGAGACTGGCGGAGTGTTATCTCGCCGCAGAAAGGGAGTCAACATCTATCACTCGATTACGTCCAACTCAATGCCGGTGAAACCTTTACCCATGACCCCACTGGGACAGAATCAATTTATGTGTTGGTTGAGGGAAATGCAGTAGTAAAAACGAATGGAGCAACATCAACACTCGGCTCAAGGGACGTCCTCTTCCTCAAGCCTGACGATACCTTCTCGCTATCACAGGTTGACAGCGAACCGACGACCCTACTTCATTGTTGGGCATCGCCAAGGTGAAAGATTAAAAGGCACGCGTATAATCTGGAGACACAACAATTCGCCTTAGCGCCTATCAAACATATGCAATCACGTTTCACGTTTTACGCATGGAGACATATTATACATGAAAGCAGAAGCGGGTGATCTGAACGTTTCTAGACAAGGCAGTCGGGTCATCGCGAAAAATAATCTATTCCAAATCAACTTTGACCTTTCAAAAGGAACTTGGAACTACATTGATAAAACAGGCTATAATATCATCAGGGATGCATATGCGAAAGTTATTCTACAAGATGGAACACGCCTGACAACATTGGATCGGGGAATTTCGGAGTTTATTACAAGTCCGACTACGGAAGATGAATTCGGCATCTATCAACCAATCACATTTTCGCACCAACCCGAAGGTCACGGAGTGCGAACCCATCTCTATCTGAAATGTTATTTCAGAACGCCCTATATTGTATTAACTGTCGGCGTACAAAATACCCATGAAGAGCCAATTACTATAGAACAAATCTCTACCATTGACGTCTCCCCTCACAACGGTAAAGCCAGAGGTGGTATCTACTTAGGTGGTGCACCATCGGGCTACCACACCTTCGTGGACATGAATACCCCGATAGCCTCCGGTCTTACAGAGATCCACGACGGTTTTCACATCAATCAAGATACCACCACATCATGTTACAACGGAGTCCTTTACGATACAAATACCAAGCGATCTCTCGTCTTTGGCTTCCTGAGTTTTCAAAAGTGGTGGCCTGCGATTCAAATGGGATACGATGGACGAACACAACGCGGGAAGGAAGAAAATCACAGCGTAAACCACTGGGCGCTCTACCATAAATGTGAAAATCATATCTGCCGTCAAGGGGAAGAGGTGTACGCTGAACCTGTCTACTTGAACTTTGCACACCAAGGCTGGGAAGCATACCATCACTACGCCGAGACAGTTGGACACCGTGTAAAGCCAAAATCGCTAAATCGTGTTTTTTCGGGCTGGCATGCTCAAGATACCGAAGAACGACCGACAAACGCCGCACAAATCTCCAAACAGGTTGAACAAATTACCCAAAACCGCCTAGCTGACCCATCACTTCCCGGCAGTTTTGAGTATATTCAGGTTGGAACGGGATGGGAAGAATCGATCGGCAGCTACCAAGCAGATGTGCAGAAGTTCCCAGATGGGATGAAATCGGTTGTTGAACAGATTCACGCCAAAGGGCTAAAAGCAGGAATCCAATTCACGCCGTTTTGTGTGGAAGTCCAGTCAGGCCTCTTGAGAACGCACCCTGAATATTTCCTGCGAGAAAATGGCAACCAGAAACCAGCTTCCATTATCTTGCCGGAAGACGGGAGGGAGGTCGCCCTACTCGATGTATCGCATCCGGGGGCACAAACCCACATTCGTGAAAACACCCGAAAACTGGTTAATGAGTGGGGATACGATCTGGTCAAAGCAGATCTACTCGCATACGCCATAGGACCACTGACAGAACTGAATAATTTTGTAGCGCACGACGCGTCACTCACCACTGTTGAACTCTATCAACTTGGGGCTCAACTACTAAATCAGGTTATTAAAAAAGCCGATAAGGAGGTCGTGCTTGCAGCGTGTAATACATGCCGGGGCCCAAGTATTGGACGCTTTGCACTGAATGAGACAGCTTCAGGTTATGGAGACTATATCGGCGAAAAGTCGTGGGAAGGGCCGCAAGGCTTAAGATCGATTGCCAATGCTTATACCGCGTATCTTCCAATGTATGGCAACGCGTGGACAAATGAGTTTGGAACGCTTACCATCAACGAACCGCTCCCTCTGAACGAAGCACTCATTGCAATGACAATGGCAGGCTTGAGTGGCGGGGTGGTTACTTGCGGCGATGACCTTACTACACTCAAGCCGGAGCGTGCAGAGCTACTCGCCAAGATTTTTCCACTAATCGGTGATGCTGCAATTCCTGTCGACCTCTATGAAAATAAATTCTCCCAAATCTGGAACCTACCTGTGACATCCTCCTACGAATCCTACAATGTTGTTGGAATCTTTAATTGGACAGATATAAAGGTAGATGTCGATTTTACGCTGGAAGCACTCGGCCTGAATCGTTCTCAATACTACCTCGTGCACGATTTTTGGAACCGTGAATTCCTCGGACAGGTCCGAGAACGGACAGCACTGTTCGATATTCCAGCCCGCTCTGTCAAACTGCTGTGTCTACGCGCAGCGCAGAGCGTCCCACAACTACTTGCCACCGATATGCACATCACACAGGGCAGCGTGGAGGTCCTGTCTGCTGGATGGGATAAGCGAAGTCAGAGTTTCCTAGCGGTCTGCAGGCCCCCTAGGCGCAGCAAAGCAACCTTGTTCATTCATGTGCCTCAAGATTACGCTCCTGCTGCAATCGCGTGTTACGGGGCAGATTACCACTTTCGTTGGGACAAACAGATCTATGAATTTGAATTCAACCCAAGCACAACACTCGTACAGATTAGTGTTCAATTTGCCAAAACATCAGGGTAGAACAAAACGGTTCATGTAACAAGAAAGTGCAGAATGATAAGAACGTGAAGTGTGCAAACAATTGGTTCACTGATTCATCGGTATATTGGTTCGTTCAATGAACTAGTGAGCCTAATGATCCACTGAACTAAACAGGAGGCTTTATGAACTACGCCCAAGTATTAAAAGAACTTGAAGATCTCCTCGCTGAAACCAATAGCTTATGGGATCATAATCGTGTCGGATTCCAATGGCGACACTATAACTGGAACCACACGATGCGGGTTCGTGCTATGAGTATGGAGCTCGGTAGGCGCGAGGGCGGCGACGTTGCCAAACTCGAAGTCGCGGGAACCCTACACGACATCACCAAGCGGTATGATGGTGAAATTTTGTCGGATGAGAACGGTAAGCGGGTCCTTAATCACGACGGACTCTGGCTAAACGAACAACTCATGCCGACTCGAGAAAATCTCGTCACCCAGCTCTACGACGAACACAACCTCGCCGGCACCGTTCACCATGAGTCCGGAGCGGTCATCGCCGAGAAGATATTGGCAATGTACGATTTTGATCAGGATTTTGTTGACGCCGTTAGTGCCATAGTCCTAGCGCATCTGAAGCCGATGAACCTCACAGAGGAACGGTTCGATTTTCTCTACGGAAACGTCGAAAACCAAATCCTTTACGACGCAGACACAATGGACCCGAATGTAGGATATACCGCATTCTTCCGCAATGTCCACATCCACTGTCATTCTGCTATTCGGCGTAACGGCAGATTCGACCTTGAGGAGTATGCCCAAAGCCTACCCCGCTGGGTCAATTCCAAGCAGGCTTTCGTCGAACATCTGTTGACGGAATCGGCGAAGGAGGTCGGGCAGGCCCGGCAGGATCGAAACAAGGCATTGACAGATCAAATTGCAGCGGAAGTCGGAGATATAGAGACGAATCGAAAATACGGATTGCTTGGTGTCATTGAATACTTCGTCAGCGACAGCGAAGATCCACATTTCATGAACCAGTTGACCTATCTCAAGGAGGGTTGGATCCCAGAACGACAGAAATGGCTCGCCGAAGACGAAATCACGAGTGCAGCCCGTGACCGCGCAAGCGAGGCGTTGGATCGGGTAATCGATTTCACCGACACCCTTGAACGGGAGTATCGCGGGGAAATTTAAGGGGCCGTGAGAAAAGATTTTGGCTTGTCCCAAAAGACAATACAAAGCTCTCAGAGAAACCGAGTTTTTCAGAAAAACTCGGTTTCTTTGGATGATTTTTAACATGCGCGAATAATATCAGCAGAACCTACCTAGACTCCATTTGTAACCATATCGCTAATTAAGCCCTTCTGTCGCGTAAAACAGAAATCGAAAGCTGGGCTAGAGGAGAAAGAGACGAATGGAACAACAACTATTTTTCATTAGCAGCATTGCTGGAATCTTACTTCTTGCCAACATCATGGGCTATTACATTTTCAAATTTAAGCGTAATTTTGAAACGGAGCAGGCAAACCGGATTAAGTCCGAAACAGAGTCCGAACAACTGCAGCATGAATTAACCAAAACCCGAGCGGAACTTGAAGAAAACCAAAATAAGATCAATCGCTTACAGGATAAGTTTGAAGCAACACAAGCAAGTAAGATTCAGTACCAAACGATGTCTGAACAACTGCAACGGGAATTAAACACAACTCAAGTAGAACTGGAAGAAACTCAAACAGAACTCAGACAAAAACAAAATCAGGTCAACCAGTTAGAAGAGAATCTCGAAGCTGAACGAGAAAGTTGGATTACAGAATCTGAACAATTACAGCGTGAGTTGAATACAACCCAAGCAGAACTCAGAGAAAAACAAAATCAGGTTAATCACCTAGAGGAGAATCTTCAAACTCAACAAGAAAGTCGGATTCAGTACCAAACAGAATCTGAACGATTACAACGGGAACTCTCCACAA